>NZ_JAQIOZ010000017.1 GCF_028023675.1 Primorskyibacter aestuariivivens
TGAACTCCGGCGAATGGTTCTTCCGTTTCGACATCTCTAATCTCCTTATCGTCGAAGACCAGCAGACAACAAATCGTAGCTTACGTCAGTGTCCGAATTTCAGGGGGTAGCTCAACCTACTGGCAGCACATGCGCTTTGCTTTGGGCTTTGCCCTGTCCCTGTTTGCCGCGGCGGGAGCAGCGCTGATTCACGCGTTCCTCCCAGCCTTTTTCGAGAAAACCGCAAGCCGCATCGTCACCCGGCTCTATGGGCGCATTCACAACCGGCGATGAGCAGCGGCATTGGTCCAGAGCACCGGGCAATTTGACTGGTCTTGCCCGGAATTTTGACAGTTCCGGGTCCCTACCGCCCCCGAAACTCTGGCGCGCGCTTTTGCAGAAAGGCCGAGACGCCCTCGGCATAATCCTCGCTCTCGCCGCATGTCTTCATGGCATCGGCCTCGATCTCCAACTGCGCCTCCAGCGTGTTGACCGCCGCCGCCTGTATCGTCTGCTTGGTGAGCCCCAGCCCCAGCGTCGGCCCGGCAGACAGCCGCGCGGTCAGCGCCCGGGCCTCTTCCATCAGCGTCTCATCGGGCAGTGCCTTCCAGATCAGCCCCCACTCCGCAGCCTGCGCCGCGCCGAGCGGCTCACCGGTCAGCGCCAACCCCTTGGCCCGCGCCTCGCCCAGAAGCCGCGGCAAATGCCAGCTTCCGCCGGTGTCGGGGATCAGCCCGACCTTGGCAAAGGACTGGATAAACCGCGCGCCGGTCCCCGCCAGAACAATGTCACAGGCCAGCGCCAGATTGGCCCCAGCCCCTGCCGCCACGCCATTGACCGCGCAAACCACCGGAAATTCCAGTGACCGGATCAGCCGCACCAATGGCGCATAAAACGTCCTGACCGTATGGCCCAGATCGGGCTTGCCTTGCATCTTGCTGGGGTCGCGATCGCCCAGATCCTGCCCGGCGCAAAACCCCCGCCCCGCCCCGGTGAGCAGGATCGCACGCGTGCCCCCGTCCCGCGCCGCTTCAATCGCCGCGCGCAGGGCAAGGTGCATCTCTTCGTTGAAACTGTTGAGCCTGTCCGGCCTGTTCAATGTGATCTCGGCCCACGTGCTGTGATCGCTCACAAGGATCGTGTCGCTCATGACAAGACCTCATAGGCATTCATCGTCAAAAGCTCGTATTCCGCCAGCGCATCGCCCTCCTGATCGCGCAGCCGCACAAACCACCGCACCTCGCCATAATCGCTCGTCCGCCGCGTCTTGCGCTTGACGGTCAGTTGCACCCGCAGCCGCGTTCCCGCAGGGGCAGGCTTCAGAAACCGCAAGGAATTCAGCCCTGTATTGGCCAGCACCGGGCCTTCATCGGGCTGCACGAAGAGCCCCGCGGCAAAGGACAACAGCAGATAGCCATGCGCCACACGCCCCGGGAAAAACGGGTTCCGCGCGGCGGCCGCGTCGTCCATATGGGCATAGAACGTGTCACCGGTAAACTTGGCGAAATGCTCGATATCCTCCAGCGTGATTTCACGCTCGGCGGTGTGAAACGTCTCGCCAATCTCCAGCGCCTCAAAGCTGCGGGTAAAGGGATGATCCGGGCCTTTGATCTCCTGCGATCCCGGCACCCAGACATCGCCAATCCCGGTCAGAAGATCGGGGCTGCCCTGCACCGCCGTGCGCTGCATGTAATGCATCACGCCACGCACACCGCCCAGTTCCTCGCCGCCGCCCGCGCGCCCCGGCCCGCCATGCACCATATGCGGCAAGGGGGAACCGTGGCCGGTGGATTCCTTCATGGACGTCGCGTTGTTGAAATAGAGCCGCCCATGGAACGCGCCCGATCCGAGCACCGCCGCCCGAGCGACGGCGGGGTCGCGCGTCACCACCGAGGCGACAAGCGAGCCGCCGCCGCGATTGGCCAGCGCCAGCGCATGGTCCAGATCGCGGTAGCCCATCACCGTGGAGACCGGCCCAAAGGCCTCGACCTCATGCACGCGCGCAGCGCCATCCGGGTCTGCACAATGAAACAGCATCGGCGGCAGGAACGCGCCTTTGGCGGCATCCGCGCCCTGCACCTCGAACACCTCCGGATCGCCAAAAACACATGCCGCCTCGGCCCCGATCTGCGCCACCTTCTCCAGCACATCCGCCTTTTGAGCGCTCGATACCAGCGCCCCCATGCGCGTGGCCGCGTCCCGTGGATCGCCGATCACGACCTTGCCCAGACGCGCAGACAACGCCTCGATCACGTCCCCGACATGCGCCTCGGGCGCGATGATCCGTCGAATGGCCGTGCATTTCTGCCCCGCCTTGGCGGTCATTTCCCGCGCCGCTTCCTTGATGAAAAGGTCGAACTCCGCCGATCCCGGCACCACATCGGGGCCAAGCACGGTGGCGTTCAGACTGTCCTGCTCTGCCACAAACCGCACCGAATTGCGCATCAGATTGGCATTGGACCTCAGCTTCAGCGCGGTGTCTGCCGAGCCGGTGAAACTCACCACATCCTGACAATCCAGATGATCCAGCAACGCGCCTGTCCCGCCGGACACCAACTGCACCGCGCCCTCGGGCAAAATCCCGCTGTCGATCATGATCCGCACACAGGCCTCGGTCACATAGCATGTCGCCGTCGCCGGTTTCACGATGGCAGGCATGCCCGCCAGCAATGTCGGCGCAAGTTTCTCCAGCATCCCCCAGACCGGGAAGTTGAAGGCGTTGATATGCACCGCCACACCCTGCAACGGCGTGCAGACATGCTGGCCCAGGAATGTCCCCTCGCGCGACAGCTGCTCCACATCGCCGTCCAGATAGACATGCCCGTCCGGCATCTCGCGCCGCCCCTTGGAGGCGATGACAAAAACCGTGCCGATGCCGCCGTCGATGTCGATCTTGCTATCGCTTAGCGTCGCGCCGGTGCGATAGGACAGCTCATAAAGCGCATCGCGATGGGCGTTGAGATGCGTGGCCAGCGCCTTGAGCATCCGCGCGCGGTCATGGAACGTCATGGCGCGCAGCGCCGGGCCACCCACAGCGCGGGCATGATCACGCATCGCCAGCACATCCAATGCATCATTGCCCGCACGGGCAAAGACCTCGCCCGTCACCGCATCGGCAATGTTGCGCGCGCCTGCGCCGGGGGCGATCCAGCGGCCACAGGCAAAGCTGGACACATCCAGTTGGCTCATCACAGTGCTCCTTTCACCTGTTCTGACAGCACCCAACTGCCCGGGCTCTCCTCCGCGATCCACGCCATGGTGGCCGCAATCCTGTCCCAGCCCACGGCACCCGCGGCATGCATCGGCCCGCCGCGCCGGCGCGGAAAGCCGTAGCCGTGGATCTGCACCATATCGACCGCCGCGTCACTTTCCGCGATCCCGTCCTCGACAATCCGCGCGCCTTCATTGGCCAGCACGGCCAGAATGCGGGTGGATATTTCGTCCTTATCCAAAGGCGTCCGGGTCAGGCCCTGATCGCGAGAATAGCCTTGGATCACCGCCTGCACCTCCGGCGACGGGACCGGCGCGCGGCTGCCCTCTTCATAATCATACCAGCCCTTGCCGCTGCGCTGGCCCAGACGGCCCATCTCGCAAAGCCGATCGGCAATGGTCACGTAGCGCTGCGCCGGGTCGCGCGTCGCCGCCTGCCGCAGCCGGTTGGCCCAGGCGATCTGCAATCCCGTCAGATCCTGCAATTCAAACGGCCCCATGGGCAGCCCCAACGCCCGCGCCGCCGCGTCCACGTCGCCGGGCAGACAGCCATCGGCCAAGAGATACTCCGCCAGCCGCCGGTACTCCGCCAGCATCCGGTTGCCGATGAACCCGTCGCAGATCCCGGCCAGCACCGAGACCTTGCGCAAGGCTTTGCCAAGGCTGAACCCGGTCGCCAGCACCTCTGGCGCGGTCTCGGGCAGGGGCACGACTTCCAGCAGTTTCATCACATGGGCGGGCGAAAAGAAATGCAGGCCAAGGCACCGCTCGGGCGATGCGATCCCCGCAAAAATATCGCACGGGTCAAGGTAAGAGGTATTGGTGGCAAGAATTGCATCGGGGCGCATCACATCCGCCAGAGCGTCAAAAACCGCGCGTTTGGTATCGAGATCCTCGAACACCGCCTCAATCGCCAGATCCGCATCACGCGCCGCGTCATACCCCGCGCTGGCGGTGAACCGCGCCTGTTGCGCGGCGGCTTTTTCAGCGCTCAGCTTGCCACGTTTCACGGTCCCCTCGATCAAGCCCGAGACACGGGCCTGCGCGGCTGCCGCCGCCTCTGCATCCCGCTCGATCAGCGTCACCGCATAGCCGCCCGACAGGCCGGCGGCGGCGATCCCCGCGCCCATCAACCCGCCGCCGATCACCGCCACGCGGCTGATGTTACGTGGCTCCGCGCCTTTCAGCGCCGCCGGGCGCGACACCTCGCGCTCGGCGAAAAACGCATGGCGCAGCGCGCGGCTCTCATCGCTCTGGCGCAAGTCCAGATGCAGGGCGCGTTCCCTTGGCTGGCCCTTTTCAAACGGCAAAAGCGCCCATTGCAGCGCCTCTAAATTCAACAGCGGCGATTGCTGCCCCTTGGCGCGTTTCGCGATCTCGGCACGCTTGGCCTCCAGTGCCGCCGCTCCCATCGGCACCGTCTCCCGCGCGCTGACCTTCATGGGCCGCGCGGGCAGATCGGCGGCGAAGTCGCGCGCTGCCGCCTCGGCGTCTCCGTCAAACACCGCGTCCAGCCCCCCGGCCTCCAGCATCTCGGGCGCGGAAACCATCCGCCCCGACGCGGCCATATCTATGGCCAACGCCATGCCAACCAGACGTGGCGCGCGCTGTGTACCGCCCGCACCGGGGACCAGCCCCACATTCACTTCCGGAAGGCCAAACCGCGTGCCGCGCTCGGCAATGCGCCAGGCACAGCCCATGGCAATCTCGAACCCGCCGCCCAGCACAGAGCCGTGCATGAGCGCCAGAAACGGTACGGTGCTGTCCTCGATCGCTTGGATCACATCGGGCAAATGCGGCTCAACCGGCAGCGCATCAAACTCCGACATGTCGCCCCCCGCGACAAAGGTCTTGCCCGCGCAGCGCAGGATCGCCAATCGCGCCCCGGCCACCTCGTCCACAGCCCGCAACAACCCTGCGCGCACGGCGGTCGAGGTCGCGTTGACCGGCGGGTTGTCGATGGTGACTAAGGCCAGATCGCCGTCACGGGCGACAGTCACGGGCGCGGCACTCATGCCGTCAGCCCCGGCTCCGCCAATGCCGCGCCCAGCGCATCCTCCCAGGCCTGCCGTTGCGCCGCGCTGTCCCGATGGCGCAGACCCAACCGCCGCAGCATTTCGTGCCGCGCGCTGTCCCCGCCGCCAAAGACAGGCACCACGCGCGGTCGCCAATAATCCAGCGCGGCGCGGATTTCCTCCGCGTGCCCCTGCTCGACCAGATGCGCCAGCCCTTCACGCGCCAGCTTCACATGGTTGGCCTCGACCGGGGCAATCTTCCGGAACGCCTCGGCCAGCGGCTGATAGGAGACGCGCGTCAGATCGTCGAGTTGCACCCCCACGGCCAGCCCCATGACCAGGTTCATGGTCACCGCATCCACCCAGCCGTCCAGCGGATAGTTGAACACCGACAGACGCATGTCATGCTCGGACCGGGTGGCTCCGGGCGGCGCATCGCGCTCCAGCCGCGCCTCCCACGGGTGGGAGTTTGCATAGCGCGCGGTATTCGCCCCGAACTCGCCCATCAGGTCGAGCACCATTTCCGCGTGGCGGGTCTTTTCCAGCGTGATCTTGGCCGCCGCAATGCGTTCGCGCAGCCCCGGCGCGGTGTTGATGCTGCCCGCAAACCCGGCCGCGCCCGCCAATTCGCTATCAATGAAAATCGCCATGATCTTCATCACCTCGGCCCGGTAACGCGCATTGGCATTGGCCGGGCTGGTCACCACGCCCCCCTGTGCCAGGTACTCCTCAAGCGCCATCGTTTCCTGTGTCTCGCTCATTGGTCGTAATCCACCGTAATCCTATCGGTCAGGGCAAAGGACTGGCAGGACAGGATATAGCCCTGCGCCACCTCGTAATCCTCAAGCGCGTGATTGGCGGCCATCTCGGCCTCGCCCTCGATCACCTTGCAGCGGCAGGTCGAACAGACCCCGGCCTTGCAGGCATAGGGCGCGTCAATCGAATTCTCCAGCGCCGCGTCAAGGATCGAGGTCCCCTTGTCCACCTCCAGCACCCGGGTTGCCCCGTCGAGCGTAACGCTCACCTTTGTCTGTGCAGCGCCGGTCTCAACCCTGGACGCCGCGGGCCGTTTGGCACGCCCGGGCTGGCCGCTGGCAAACAGCTCGAACTTGATCTGCGCCTTGTCCATGCCACCCGCTTCCAGCGCCCGCGCAATGCCCAGCATCATCGGTTCCGGCCCGCAGATATAGGCCATGTCCATCGACGGCAGATCAATCCAGTGCTGGAACAACTGAGCGCATTTCTCTTCCGTCACCCGCCCGGTGAAGAGGTCGATATCCTGTGCATCCGTTTCCAGCACATGGATGACCGTCAACCGCCCCATATGCTGGTTTTTCAAATCCTCGATCTCTTCGCGGAACATGATCGAGTTCACGCCGCGATTGGCATAGACCAGCGTAAAGGTCGATTTCGGCTCGCGCGCCAGCACAGAGCGCAGGATCGACAGCACCGGCGTGATCCCGGAGCCACCGGCAAAGCCAAGATAATTGCGCGCCGCAGACGCATCGGGATCGACGGTAAAACTGCCCATCGGCGGCATCGCCTCGACCACGTCGCCGACCTTCAGCACCTCATTGGCAAATGTGGAAAAGGCCCCGCCCTCGACCCGTTTGATCCCCACCTGCAGCCTGCCCTCATCCAGCCCCGCACAGATCGAATAGGACCGGCGCAGTTCCGTGCCGTCAAATTCGCGGCGGAAGGTCAGGTATTGACCGGGACGAAAGGCAAAAGCGCCCGGATCGTCGGGCTCCAGCGTGACCACCACCGCATCGCGGATGGTGTTTTGCAGGTCGGTCACTTTCAGAGAATGGAAACGCGCCATGGCTTTCCCTTGTTCAGATACATTTGAAATAGTCGAACGGCTCCAGGCAGGATTTGCACCGCCATTGCGCCTTGCACGGGGTCGAGCCGAACTGGCTGATCCGCTCCAGATCTGTTGACGCGCAGCGCGGGCAGCGCGCCGGGCCGCCTGCGGGCTGCGGCGGGGCAATGCCGTATTCCTCCAGCCGCGCGCGGGCGTCCTCGGTGATCCAGTCGGTGGTCCATGCGGGGGACAATTGCTGGCGGGTCTCGACCTTGGCCAATCCCTTCGCCTCCAGCGCCCTCACGATATCCATCGCGATCACGGATGTGGCCGGGCATCCCGAATAGGTGGGCGTGATGGTCACGATCGTGGTGTCACCTTCCTGCGCCACATCCCGCACGATGCCCAGATCGACCACAGACACCACCGGGATCTCCGGATCCGGCACCTCGGCCAGCCAGGCCCATATCTGGTTGAGATCGGGGGCGGTTGTCACCATGTGGCCCCCGGATAAGCGCGTTGCAGCCACTGCATCTGGGTCAGCATATGGCCCAGATGCTCACTGTGACGCATGCCGCTCTTGCCGCCCTTTTGCGAAAACGGCGCGTCCGGTGCGGATAGCGTGGCAGCGCCCAGAAGCTCGGCCAGCCGCGCGCGATAGCGTGTCTCGATCTGCACCATATCCGGCCCGATCCCCGCCTGCAAAGCGGCGTCGTCCACCGCATCCGGCGTGAACATCTCGCCAATGTAAGGCCAGAGCAGGTCCAGCGCCGCCTGCATCCGGCCATGGCTTTCCGCCGTGCCATCACCCAGCCCGATCACCGTGTCCGAGGACCGTTCCAGATGATAGCGCACCTCCTTGGCGGCTTTCACGGCAATCTCGGCCACCCGCGGATCGGAACTTTCGCTCAAGCTCTCCAGCGTCAGGTCATGCCAGAGATCAAACAGCATCTGCCGCATCATGGTCTGGCCGAAATCGCCATTGGGCTGCTCGGTCAAGAGCACGTTGCGAAAATCCCAGACGTCACGCAGGAAGGCCAGATCGTCCGCCGAGCGGCCCTGCCCCTCGACCTCACCGGCATAGCCCAGCCACATCTGCGTCTGGCCGATCAGGTCCAGCGCGGTATTGGCCAGCGCGATATCCTCTTCCAGCACCGGCGCATGGCCACACCATTCGCTGACCCTGTGTCCCAGCACCAGCGTGTTGTCGCCCAGCCGCAGGAGATATTCGAAAAGCTGTTCCGGGCTCATCACATATGCCCCGCCTCGTCTGGAATGTCGAAGAATGTGGGGTGGCGATAGACCTTGGACTCGGACGGCTCATAAAGCGGCCCCTTGTCCGACGGCGACGAGGCCGCGATATGGCGCGCCTCCACCGCCCAGATGCTCACACCCTCATTGCGGCGGGTATAGACATCGCGGGCATTCTTGATCGCCATTTCCGCATCGGGCGCATGCAGGCTGCCCACATGACGGTGGTTCAGCCCGTGCTGACCGCGGATGAAAATCTCCCACAGGGGCCATTCACTGGACATGGTACACTCCCTCTCAATTTCGCGGACCAAAAACCTTCCAAGGTTTTTGCAAATTTCTTCAAAGAAATTTGCTCCTCACTCTGCCGCCACGCGCCTTGCTACCTTCTTCTTCGCATGGGCCAAAAGCCCGTCACGCACCCACTTTCCGTCATCCCACGCCTTGTTGCGCGCGGCCATGCGTTCGGTGTTGCAGGGGCCATTCCCCTTGAGCACCTCGAAGAACTCCGACCAATCGGGCTGGGTAAAATCGTAATGCCCGGTCTCTTCGTTCCATGTCAGGTCCGGGTCCGGCACCGTAAGCCCCAGATATTCCGCCTGCGGCACGGTCTGATCGACGAATTTCTGACGCAGCTCGTCATTGGTGTTGATCTTGATCTTCCAGGCCATCGACTGCGCCGAATGCACACTGTCTTTGTCGCTTGGGCCAAACATCATCAGCGACGGGTACCAGAAGCGGTTGAGCGCATCCTGCGCCATTTTCTTCTGCGCCTCTGTCCCCTGCGCCATCTTCATCATGATGTCGTAGCCCTGCCGCTGGTGGAAACTTTCCTCCTTGCAGATGCGGATCATCGCGCGGGAATACGGCCCATAGGACGTGCGCTGCAGCGGCACCTGGTTCATAATCGCCGCCCCATCGACCAGCCAGCCCACCGCGCCCATATCGGCCCAGGTCAGCGTGGGATAATTGAAGATCGAGCTATATTTCATCCGCCCGTCCAAGAGCATCTCGGTCAGCTCATCGCGGCTCACCCCCAGCGTCTCGGCGGCGCAATACAGGTACAGCCCATGCCCCGCCTCATCCTGCACCTTGGCCAGAAGGATCGCCTTGCGCTCCAGCGTCGGCGCGCGGGTGATCCAGTTGCCCTCGGGCAGTTGGCCGACAATCTCGGAATGGGCGTGCTGTCCGATCTGGCGGATCAGCGTCTTGCGATAGCCCTCGGGCATCCACTCTTTCGGTTCGATCTTTTCGCCCGCATCAATGCGCGCCTGAAAGGCGGCAAGCTTTTCAGGATCGTCCTGGCTCGCCTCGGATTTCACCATCTGTGCATACATGGTCTCACACCCTCTCCAAAATCATTGCAGTGCCCTGCCCCACGCCCACGCACATGGTGCAAAGCGCATAGCGACCGCCCGTGCGGCGCAGCTGATAAGCCGCCGTCAGCACCAGCCGCGCGCCGGACATGCCCAGCGGATGGCCCAGCGCGATCGCCCCGCCATTGGGATTCACATGGGGCGCGTCGTCATCCACGCCAAGGGCGCGCAACGTGGCCAACCCCTGCGCGGCAAAGGCCTCGTTCAACTCTATCACATCCATCTGCGCGATGCTCAGCCCGGTGCGGTCCAGCACCTTGCGGCAGGCATTCACCGGCCCGATGCCCATGACGCGCGGCTCTACGCCCGCCGAGGCCATGGCCACCACCCGCGCCATGGGCGTCAGCCCGTGCATGGCTGCGGCCTCTTCGCTGGCCAGCAAAAGCGCCGCCGCGCCGTCATTCACGCCGCTGGAATTGCCCGCCGTGACGCTCAGGTCAGGGCCATTGATGCCGCGCAGCCCGGCCAGCTTCTCCGCCGTGGTGCCGGGCCGGGGATGCTCATCACGCGCCACAACCACCGGGTCGCCCTTGCGCTGCGGAATACTTACCGGTGTGATTTCCTCAGCAAAGACGCCTGCGGCGTCCGCCGCCTCCCAGCGCGCCTGAGAGCGCGCGGCAAAAGCATCCTGATCTTCGCGGCTCACGCCATACTCCGCCGCCACATTGTCGGCCGTCTGCGGCATGGAATCGATCCCGTATTGCGCCTTCATCTTGGGATTCACAAAGCGCCAGCCGATGGTGGTGTCGAATATCTCCGCCGCCCGGGAAAAGGCCGCCCCCGCCTTGGGCATCACAAAGGGCGCGCGGCTCATGCTTTCGACCCCGCCCGCCAGCGTCAGCGCGTAATCCCCCGCCTTGATGCCGCGCGCGGCAAAGCCCACCGCATCCATGCCGCTGGCGCAAAGCCGGTTCACCGTCGTGCCGGGCACTTCCACCGGCAACCCCGCCAGAAGCGCCGCCATGCGCGCCACGTTGCGGTTGGATTCGCCCGCCTGATTGGCATCACCCAGGATCACCTCGTCAATCCGCGCCGGATCAAGACCTGGGTTGCGCTCCATCAATGCGCGGATCGGGATCGCCGCCAGATCATCGGTGCGCACCGAGGACAAGGCCCCGCCATAGCGCCCGATGGGCGTGCGCAGCGCGTCGCAGATCAAAGCCTCGGCCATATGCGTCCTCCCGTTGGTCTCCCGTCATGCGCCAGCAGTGCATTCCCCCGACGCTGACACAAGCCCCGGCCCGTGGCACCCAAAAAGTTTTACCGACCGTCCGGTCAGTCTATTCCTGATTCGCAAAATCTGGCAAGAGTTTCGATCAATGCTGCGACGGAATGGCCGATATACGCGGGGCGCGCGCCCTACAGATTGCGCGCCTGCCACTGCCACGCGCCATCCGCGCGCCGCTCCCGCGTGGCGCGACCCTCGTGCCACAGATGCAGGCAATGGGCCATCGCCTCGACCAGCGCGAGGCCATATTCCCCATCACCGATTGTGCGCTTGAAGAGCGGCGGGAAACACTCGCCCGCCGTTCTCGGCTCCGCCAGATGCGCCTCAAGTCGTCTCAGCGCGCCGTGATGGTTCTCGATCAGCTGGCGCAGGCGCAGCGGCAACCCGGTAAAGGGCAGCTTGTGCCCCCCCAGCACCAGATGATCCTCGCGCGCAAAGGGCAGGAACTTTTCACAGCTTTCCAGCCAATCGGCCACCGGATCGGCCTCGGGCTCGGTGGCGTAGACGCCGATATTGGACGAGATCGACGGCAAGATCTGATCGCCCGCGATCACGATATGTTCGTCGCGGCTCCAGAAGGTCAGGTGATCGGGCGCATGGCCATTGCCTAACCGCACATGCCAGCGCCGCCCGCCCATCGCAACCTCGTCGCCTTCGCGCAGCTTGCGGAAGCCCAAGGGCATCGGCCAGACGATATCGGCAAAGTTGAACGGCCGCTCCCCGGCGCGCTCGTCCAGAATGCGCGGCTCCATCCCGCAGGCGCGCCAGAAACCCAGCGTCTCCTGCGGCGGGCGGTGCTGCTCATCCAGCGTCAGCATACGCGAAAACAGCCAGGCGGTGCGGGTGGACCACAATTCCGCACCCTTCTCCGCCTGAAACCACCCGGCCAGCCCCACATGGTCGGGATGGTGATGGGTCACGATCACCCGCCCCACCGGCTTGCCGCCCAAAGGCCCGGCCAGCAATTTCTCCCAGATCGCGCGCGTGCGTTTCGACGAAAACCCGGTGTCCACGATGGTCCAGCTGTCACCGTCATCCAAAGCGTAGACATTCACATGGTCCAGCTTCATCGGCAGCGGCAGCCGCATCCACAGGATGCCCGGCGCGACCTCGGTCGCCTCTCCCTCTGCGGGCGGCGTGTCCCATGGGTAACGAATGCCTGCGGTGCCTCCGTCCATCACGCGCCCAGATCCTCGGGCGACAGCGCATAAAGCGCCTCGGCCCCGGCGCTGGCCTGCGCCAGGAGGCTGGCATGCTCGGGCAAGAGCCGTTCGATATAGAACCGCGCCAGACGCCCGCGCGCGCTGTCCGCGCCTTCGGACTCGGCGGCTTTGAGATGGTAATGCCCGCCCAGCACCCGGGCAAAGCCCATGAGAAACGGCACCGCGCCCGCAAAGCGGGCGTTCAGATCGCCCTGCTCGGCCAGGCTCTCGACCGTCTCGCGCAGCGTCTCGGACGCCTGCCAGACCGGCTCGGCCAACGCGGGCAGGCTGCCGCGCAGCCCCTCGGCATGACTTTCCACCTCATCGAGCAGCGCGGCCATCGCCTCGCCGCCATCCATCATCTTGCGGCCCACAAGGTCCATGGCCTGAATGCCGTTGGTGCCCTCGTAAATCGCCGTGACCCGCACATCGCGGGAATATTGCGCCGCGCCGGTTTCCTCGATGTAGCCCATGCCGCCATGGACCTGCACGCCCAGCTCCGCCACGCGGATGCCGGTCTCGGTGCCAAAGGCTTTGGCAATCGGGGTGAGCAGCGCGGCGCGCGCCTCCCATCCGGCATCGCCCGTGGCATGGGCCAGATCAATCGCCTGCGCACAGGCAAAAGCAATGGCCCGCGCGGCAAAGGTATCGGCGCGCATGGTGGCCAGCATGCGCCGCACATCCGCATGATCGATGATCGTACCGGTGCCGTTTTGAATCGGCGACCGCCCCTGTTTGCGCTCCATCGCATAACTCAGCGCCGCCTGTGTCGCGGCCTCGGCCACGCCAATGCCCTGCACGCCCACGCCAAGCCGCGCATTGTTCATCATGGTGAACATCGCGCGCATCCCGTCATGCGGTTCGCCCACAAGCCAGCCTTTGGCGCCGGAATACTCCATCACCGCTGTTGGCGAGCCATGCAGTCCCATCTTGTGCTCCAGCGACACCACGCGCAGGTCATTGCGCTCCCCCGGATTGCCATCCGCATCGGGGATGTGGCGCGGCACAATGAAAAGACTGATCCCCTTGGTCCCCGGCCGGGCATCGGGCAGACGGGCCAGCACGAGGTGGCAGACATTCTCGGTAAAGTCGTTGTCCGCCCAGGAGATATAAATCTTCTGCCCGGTGATCGCATAAGACCCGTCGCCCAGCGGCTCGGCCTTGGTGCGCAGCGCGCCCACATCCGATCCCGCCTGTGGCTCGGTCAGGTTCATCGTCCCGGCCCATTCGCCGGAAATCAGCTTGGGCAGGAAGCGCGCCTTGATCTCGTCGCTGGCATGGTTTTCCAGCGCCTCGATCTGCCCCTGCCCCATGAGCGGCGCCAACTGGATCGCAAGGCAGGACCCCGACAGCATGTCATTGACGGCGGTGGCCAGCATCATCGGCAGACCCATGCCGCCATATTCGGGATCGGCGGACATGCCGATCCAGCCGCCTTCGGCAATCGCGCGAAACCCATCCGCAAAGCCCGGGCTGGTGCGCACGACGCCATTGTCCAGATGCGCGGGGTGCAGATCGCCCTGCCGCTGCAACGGCGCAAGCCGCTCCTCGCACATGCGCCCGGCCTCGGTCAGGATCGCCTGCCGCATATCCTCGGTCGCCTCGGCAAAGCGGTCCGTCGCCTGCACAGGGGCCAGCGGCACCACGTGGCGCAGGATCAGATCGAAATCGGTAAGAGGGGCGTGATAGGGCATGGCAGACCTCGGGCGTCGCAATGACTTTGCTTTGTCTATTGGTCCAGCTATACCGCCCCGACCTTTTGCAGCAACCCAAACGCGGCGTCACGGATCATGGAGAAACCCATCACAGAACGGCTTGAACCGACCGAAACGGGCCTTGCCCGCGCCGCCGAAATCCTGCGCGACGGCGGGCGCGTCGCCTTCCCGACCGAGACGGTCTATGGGCTGGGTGCGGATGCCACAAACGGCACCGCCGTGGCCGGGATCTACGCCGCCAAGGGACGGCCCAGCTTCAACCCGCTGATCGCCCATGTGGCAGATGCGGACATGGCGAAACGCTACGTGGTGTGGTCCGATCTGGCTGACCGGGTGGCGGGCGCGTTCTGGCCCGGGCCGCTGACGCTGGTGCTGCCACTGCGCCCGGATTGCGGCATCTCCGAACTGGTCACCGCCGGGCTCGACACTCTGGCGGTGCGGGTGCCCGCACATCCGCTGGCGCAGGATCTGTTGCGCATGGTCGGCGTGCCGCTGGCCGCGCCCTCGGCCAACCCCTCGGGCCGGATCAGCCCCACGACACCCGCCCACGTTCTGGCCGGTCTGGACGGGGAGATCGAGGCGGTGCTGATGGGTGGCGCGTGCGAAGTGGGGGTGGAAAGCACCATCCTTGGCCTGGCCGGAGACCCGGTTCTGCTGCGCCCCGGCGGATTGCCTGCCGAAGCGCTGGAGGCGATGCTCGGCCGGCCCCTTGCCACCGGCGGCGATGCGGACGCGCCCAGCGCGCCGGGACAGCTTTTGTCGCATTACGCGCCTGCTGCGGGTATGCGCCTGAACGCCACCGAGGCGCGGGCGGGCGAGCTGCTTTTGGGCTTTGGCCCCGTTGCGGGCGACATGACGCTCTCTGCCGCCGGGGACCTGCACGAGGCCGCCGCCAATCTCTTTGGCCACCTCCATGCGCTGGACGCGCAGAGTGCAAACCGGGGCGCTGGGGTCATCGCCGTCGCCCCGATCCCCGAAACCGGGCTGGGCCGGGCCATCAACGACCGGTTGCGCCGGGCAGCGGCACCGAGGGGGTGAACCAGCTTTGGAACCGTCTCAGCGGTTTGCAGCTTCACAGCGTTCCGGCGATGCATTTTAACCTCTTCCCACAGCACGGCCATATTGTGGTCAATGTTTTTCCCCAGTCCTCAGGCTTGATTAGATCGCTCAACCTATAGAGGATCTCAGACATGAAGAAATTTTGCGCAACCGTTGCACTCGTGCTTGTCGGTACGGTCACACAAGCCTCTCCCGACCCCAATGGGCCGGCTGGCTTCACGACGGTATGGCACGGCCACGGTGCCAACCATCAGGGCAACAACACGCCCGGCGACACGGCTGCCGACCGCCATAATTTTGGGGGTGCAACCGCAGGCAACAGCGGCACAAACCCGGCCGCCGCCACGCAAGCCGGTCAGTAGGACCGACCGCCGACGGCGGCCAGGCGATCGACGACCGACCGCGCCGGGCCGCCGGCCAAGGGAAAGAGAGAGAGCCGCGCGCTGATGCGTCGTAAGTGACCTGCTCCCCTGCACGTCCTAATTGAACCGACAGCCGCCCTTCGTGATGAGGGTTGGGAACTGGTGCTCCGCGGACTAAGCCGCCATTTGAGCAATATTTCAAATGTCCGGTTCGGTCCCGACTACTGCCTTTGAGGCTAAGTCATGAAAGTGCCAAGAAGCGACATTTGCCGTTCTTGATCAACCACCTCAACTTGGTACATCGCAATGCCGGAGTAGAAGCCGTCCACAGCATCAGGCGCGGACATCTTTCATAGAACTCAAGTGCTAAAATTTTGCCTTCTTATTGGAATTTGACAGACTTTCCACATAGTCCAGCAGCACCGCCAGGGCCAGCACACTCGGCCGCTCTTCGCGGCCGGTACGCACCTTCGCAAGAGGGCTGGAGACAGAAATTGCTTGGTAAGTCACCTTTGGCGGCTGTAACCTCGGGGAAGGAACGTCAAATGGGGAAGGTCGGATCTATCACCCGGACGACGCCAGGGCGGCGGTCCGCAACCATGTGATGTCCGGCATGTCGCCCGAGGACTGATACAACCAGCTTTCGTGGATCTATGGTGGCAACGGCCTGAGCAACTGAGGAGGAAGCCCCATGTCCCTGACAAGCAAGCCCGAGGAGACGCCGGAGCGGCTGGCGTTCTACGCCAAGATCGAAAAGAAGGCCTTCACGCCGCTTTGGGCGGTGATGTCCGACATCATCACGCCGGAGCCGAAGAGCGGCTGCCGCGCGCATATGTGGAAGTTCGACGCCGCAAGGGAATACCTGATGGAGGCGGGCGGGCTGATCACCGCCAAAGAGGCGGAGCGGCGGGTGCTGATCCTGGAAAATCCGGGGCTGCGCGGGTTGTCGAAGATCACCACCTCGCTCTATGCAGGGTTGCAACTGGTAATGCCGGGCGAGGTCGCGCCGGCCCATCGGCACAGCCAGTCGGCGTTGCGCTTCGTGCTGGACGGATCGGGCGCCCACACCGCGGTGAACGGCGAGCGGACGATGATGAAGTATGGCGATTTCGTCATCACCCCGCCGACCGCCTGGCATGATCACGGCAACCAGAGCGAGGCACCGATGATCTGGCTCGACGGCCTCGATATCCCCATCGTCAGCCATTTCGACGCCTCGTTCGCCGAGGGCTACGGCGACGACGAGCAGCCGGTGAGCCGGGAAACCGGGGACAGTCTGGCGCGCTATGGTGCCAACATGCTGCCGGTGGATTACAAACAGGAGAAGCTGGCCTCGCCGATCTTCAACTATCCCTATGCGCGGTCGCGCGAGGCACTGGAGCGGATGAAGGCGCAGGACGAATGGGACCCCTGCCACGGGCTGAAGATGCGCTATGTGAACCCGGTCGACGGCGGACACGCGATGCCGACCATCGCGGCCTTCCTGCAATTGCTGCCGAAGGGGTTCAAATCGGCCGCCTACCGGTCCACGGACGCGACGATCTATGTCTGCGTCGAGGGCGGGGGGCGGACCACCATCGGCGGCGAGAAGTTCGAGTGGGGGCCGAAGGATATCTTCGTCGCGCCGAGCTGGGCCTGGGTCACCCATGAGGCGGAGGGCGAGTCGGTGCTGTTCAGCTATTCCGACCGTGTGGCGCAGGAGAAGCTGGGTCTGTTCCGGCAGGACCGCGGCAACCATTGAAGTGGAAGATGTGGGAGACTGAGCCAGACCCGTCATTAGGGCCCTGATCGATGACAAGCTCGTTGGCGTCAGATAATATGCTTTGGCCGCCGATGGGCACAAAATTCATCTGTCTGGCTTCCCTTCAGGCCTTTCTCCAAATGTCCGGATAGGGTTAGGAATTCGCGTAGCGCGCACTCACCGAACGTCCCGATTGCCCCACAATGCTTCCGTTCGAACGCGGCGCAGCATCGTGCAGAAAGGGCTCAAACCCGGAATCCGCTGCGCACAGTTTGATCGGCAGGTTCCGGGCAATCGCGGCAGCGCGCCAAACGCCGGGCCTGCGCATTTTCGCAAAAAGGATCTCTGGCCGCTGCGCCACCGTAGGCCCTCTCAGGCATGCCCCGCTGTCGCCGACAGCGCCAGAGCGTCCACCCCAAGGATATGCAGCGCGGCCTCCCATTTCTCCGGGTTCGGCCTGTCAAAGATCAGCTCCGGATCCGACGCGCATGTGAGCCAGCCGTTCTGCGCAAGCTCGCCCTCCAACTGCCCCGGTCCCCAGCCCGCATAACCCAGCGCCATGAGCCGCCGCGACGGCCCCCGCCCCGCGCCGATCTCTTCAAGGATGTCCATCGTCGCGGTCATCGACATGGCATCGTCGACCTTCAGCGTGGCCACCGGGGATTCGTAATCCGGGGAATGCAGCACAAAGCCGCGCCCCTGCTCCACCGGGCCGCCAAAGAACACCGGCGCGGCGGGCAGGTCAGGCACCATGTCGATTTCAAGCTGGGAGAGCAATTCGCGCAGGCCCACCTCGGCCACCGCCTTGTTGATGATCAGCCCCATCGCGCCATCTTCGGAATGGGCGCACATATAGACCACCGAATGCATGAAGCGGGGGTCGCCCATGCCCGGCATGGCGATCAGCAATTGCCCGGTCAGGTTCGAGGGCATCGGCTCGGTCATCGGGGTTTTCTTCCTTTGTGCTGGGCTCATCGGGCCTGTGTCAAAGATGGGACGAAGTGCAGCCACACGCAAGGCTCGCCACAAAGTGAGTTGGATTTCACCCGGCATTCGCGCATCTGAAGGGTATGAAACGTACTTTCCTGACCCTGTGCGCCGCTTTGCTCAGCGCCTCCGCCGCCTTGGCCCAGTCCAATAGCGAGATGATCCGCGCCACGCTCCTGCCCGGTTGGCAGCAAAGCGATGGCAGCCATGTGGCCGGGCTGGCGCTGGATCTGGCGCCGGGGTGGAAGACCTATTGGCGCGCGCCGGGCGACGCGGGCATTCCGCCGCGTTTTGACTGGCGCGGCAGCCGCAATCTGGCGGCTGTATCGGTGCAATGGCCGACGCCCGAGGTGATGGACCAGAACGGCATGGTCTCTATCGGCTATACCCGCGATGTCGTGCTGCCGGTGGTGATCCGCCCGAAATCGGCAGGCGACATCCGGGTCAAGGCACGGGTCGAGCTTGGCGTCTGCCACGACATCTGTATTCCGGCGGAAATCACCGTGACCGGCACGCTCCCGCAAGGCCCCGGCCAACGCGATCCGCGCATCGTGGCCGCGCTGGTCGATCAGCCGCTCAGCGCCGATGAGGCCGGTGTCACCCGCGTGAGTTGTGCCGTGCGCCCGTCGCAGGGCGGCATGGGCGTGCGCGCCGAAATTTCCATGCCCTCCGCCGGTGGTCGGGAATTCACCATTATCGAAACCGGCAACCCCCAGCTTTGGGTCGCCGAGGCCCAGACCACACGCAAGGGTCGCAAGGTCATCGCCGAAACCGTGGTCAGCCATGTGGATGGCACGCCCTTTGCGCTGGATCGCTCGGGCCTGCGCATCACCGTTCTGGGCCGCGATCACGCGGTCGATATTCGCGGCTGCTCTGGTCAGTAAGGTTGGGTCGGTTGGATCAGGCGGTTGAACGCCGCGCCCTGCGCCGTGCAACGATCAGCGACAAAGCAGCCACGACATAGGCCAGCAGCACCAGCAGCGCCGCCCCCGCCAGATAGAGCGCCAGCGCCGTCGTCATACCCACCTCGTCCGGCAGAACCCCGGCAAGGAGAGCGCGCAGCGCGTCGGGCAGATCGCCACTGATCGCCACCGCGCCCACCGTCGCGGCCAGCCAGCCGATCACCGCCAGCGTCGCCACAACCAGCATCGCGCGCACACGGCCCGCGCGGAACCGCCAGCCCCGGCGCAGCGTGGCAATGAGCCGTCCCACGTCATGCTGAACCGCAATCAGCGACGGCACCACCAGAAGCACCAGCACCATCCCGAAACCAAGCCCATAAACCAGCGTGATCACCGTGGGTTTGAGGAACTGCGCCTGCGAGCTTTGCTCATAGAGCAGCGGCGTCAGCCCCAGCACCGTGGTCAGCGTGGTCAGCATGACGGGCCGCAGCCGGTCCGCCGCCCCGTCGATGATCGACGGGATCAGGCCCCGGTCCTTGGCATAGGCATCAATCGTGGTCACCAGAACGATGGAATCGTTGATGATGATCCCGGTCATGCCCAGCATCCCCACCACCGTGAACATGGACAGCGGCACCTCCCAAAGGTGATGGCCATAAATCGTCCCCACCAGCCCGAAAGGAATGATCGCCATGACCACCACGGGCCGCGTCCAGCTGGCAAACACCCAGGCCAGCACGAGGTAGATCCCCAGCAGCACCAGCGTCAGCCCGGTGCGCGCATCGCTCAGGAACGTGTCTTCCTGCTCGCTCAGTCCCGCGAGCCGGTACTCAACCTGCCGCTCTTCGGCGATGCGCGGCAGGATCTGCTCGGCCAGCGAGGTCTCGATCTCTTCGGCACGCGCCGCATCATCGTCGGAAATATCTCCGGTGACGGAAATCAGCCTAATGCCGTTTTCCCGCCGCACCGTTGAGAAGCCGGTGCGCCGGTCCACGCTGACGATATCGGCCAGCGGCACATAAGCACCCGTGGCGGTCCGCAATTGCGTGCGCTCAAGGAAATCAGCGGTCAGTTCGCCCTCGGGCAGTTCCACGCGGATCGTGGCGCTGCGCGGCCCATCGGGATAGGTCGCGGCCTCGATCCCGTTCAGCCGGTGGCGCAGCACCCGTCCCAGCCCGTCAATGGTAAAGCCCAGCGCCTGCCCCTGCGCGGTCAACTCAAGGATCAGCTCTTCCTTGTCATACGCCAGGTTGTCTTCAACCGCCGAGACCTCGGGGAATTGCGCCAGCGCGGTTTTCAGATCTTCGGACGCGGATTTCAGCGTCTGAGCTGTCGCCCCATAGAACTGCACATCGAGCGCATCGCCCCCCGGACCAGAGCGCCACCCCCGGAAACTGACCGTCTCGACCAGCGGATGACGGCGCACCGCGTCCTGCAATTCACCCACGAACTGGAACGACGAATAGGGCCGCAGGTCTGCATCAATCAATTCAATGGAAATCCCGCCCAGCTGGTCGGGTTCCTTGGTATCGGTGCCCGAAAGCCCCTGGCCCGCATTGCCGCCGATCTCGGCGATCACATAGTCCAGCGGGTTGCGGCCATAGCGTTCCTCATACTGCGCCGCCAGATCCTCGGTCGCGCGCTGCATCTCGCGCATCATCTCCAGCGTGTCGGCGCGGGTGGCCCCCGGTGCCATGGCGAAATTGCCCGTCACCGACGCGCGTTCCGGCGCATTGAAGAACCGCCATTGAACGTCACCACGGATGAACAGCGCCACCTGCGAGGCAAGGATGACCACCACCCCCGCCAGCACCGCATAACGCGCCCAGATCACCCCGGCCATGAAGGGCCGGAACAGCGTATCACGCACCCAGCGGAACCCCCGGTTCACCACGCGGGATGGCATGTCGTACCAATGTTCCTTGGCCTGATGGGTCAGCGCATGCGCCATGTGGTTGGGCAGGATCAGGAAACACTCCACCAGCGACGCGGCCAGCACCACGATCACGGTGAACGGAATATCGGCGATCAGGTCGCCAAACCGCCCGCCAATCGCCACAAGCCCGAAAAACGCGATGATCGTGGTGAGCGTGGCGGAAAACACCGGCATCGCCATGCGTCTTGCGGCGTTTTCGGCGGCCACAACCGGGCTTTCGCCCAGCCGCCGGTAGCGATGATCGGCATGTTCGCCCACCACGATGGCGTCATCCACCACGATGCCCAGCGTGATGATCAGCGCGAAAAGCGAGATCATGTTAAGCGTCAGCCCCGACAGGAACATCAGCGCAATCGCCGCCGACATGGCAACCGGAATGCCCGCCGCTACCCAGAAAGCGATGCGCGCATTGAGGAACAGGAACAACAGCGCCAGCACAAGACCCAGGCCCACCAGCCCATTGTCGAGAAGGATATTCAGACGCCCGGTGATATATTCCGCCCGCGTGCGGATCAGCTCGACACTCGTGCCTTCCGGCAACGTGGCCTGCAACGCCGCCGCCACCTCTTCAACCTGACGCTGGATGCCGATGGCGTCGCCCTGATCGGATCGGTCCACGCGGATCGAAATTGCCGGGTTCTCACCCACGAAATATTGCCGCTCGCGGTCGATCCCCTCGACGCGCACGCGCGCCACATCGCCCACGGTCAGCTTGGAGCCATAGGGGTTGGAACGCAGCACAATGGCTTCGATCTGCTCGGCGCTGCGTTTCTCGACACCGGTGCGCACGCGGGTATTGGCGCCCGTCACATCGCCCGCCGGATCTGCATCCACCTCCTGCGCGATGGCATCTGCGATCTGCT
Source organism: Primorskyibacter aestuariivivens (assembly GCF_028023675.1). Classification (GTDB taxonomy): domain Bacteria; phylum Pseudomonadota; class Alphaproteobacteria; order Rhodobacterales; family Rhodobacteraceae; genus Marinovum; species Marinovum aestuariivivens. The sequence goes on from NZ_JAQIOZ010000017.1 coordinate 21,631, forward strand.
GCATGCTCACGTCATGTTGGATCAGCGCGACCGAGGGCACCTCGATAACTGTTTCCGGCGCGGCCAGCCCACGAATGGTGGTGCGCGTGACCCCCGCAGCGAAGAGCCGGATCACCAGTTCATCGGCAAAGCGGCCCAGCTGGCCCACCGCCACGGGACCGGTGATCACAACATCGGTGACCCGGTCACGCCACGCGCCGCGCCGCACGCTGGGGTCTTCGGCCTCTTCCGGCAGGGTGGTGATGGTGTCTACGGCAGTCTGTACGTCATCGGCGGCGCGGGACATGTCCCATCCCGGTTCGAACTCCAGCTCGATACTGGCCCGCCCCTCGCGCGATGTGGACGAGGCGCTTTCCACCCCTTCCACCGCCAGAAGTGTGGGTTCCATCACCTGCACGATGGCGGCGTCCACGTCTTCGGCCCCCGCCCCGTCCCATACGACGGAAACCGTGACCTCGTCGATGATCACATCCGGAAAGAATTGCGCCCGCATATTGGGCGCGGTCATGATGCCCGCGGCCAGCAGAACCACCAGCAGCAGGTTGGCCAATGTCCGGTGGCGGGTGAAATAGCTCAGGATGCCACCGGGGCCTTTGGGCAGGTCGCGGATCATTGGAAGTCGCCTTGAGCGTAACGGGCGCTCCATTGCTGCGCGGAATCATGGCCGCAAGGCCGCCGCGCATCGCGTCGCCATTGGCTCTCGGACCAATGGCGCTCCAATGGCGACCGCCCCCCGGGATGGCGATTTTGCTGCCACCTGCGCGCCGATCCAAACTTGGAGTAACTTGGCTGGCATAAAGTGCTCCGAAGCAATGTCAGATCGCCACCCCGCAGTCTGGCAATGCGTGGCTTCCAGCACTGGGCCATGGGACGCACCATCTGCCTACCCCCCCATCCGCTCTTCGATCCGCTGCACCATCTGCGCCGGCACTTTTGCCTGTTCCAGCTGGGCAAGGATACGGTCGCGCGCCTCCTTGGGCATACGCGTGTTCGCCTCGACAAAGGCGCGCAGCCTGGCGCGGCGTTCGTCAGACAGTACCAGCATCTCGGGTTCTTCCGGCGCAGCGGCGGCGTCACCGGGACGCAAAGGCCGCACCTTGATCCCCGCCCCCAAGAGCGGCGTGCGCTCGGCCACCACGTCGCGCCCGCGCAGGCCCGGCCCGCGCACCAGCACGTCATCGCCCTGACGGCGCAACAGCGTGACCTGCAACTCTTCCAGCCGGTCCTCTTCGCCCAGCACCAGAACCTCGTTATCCGCATCCAGCGCCGAAGACGGCAGGCGCACCACCCGCTCCAGCGGCGGCTCTTCGATTTCGACCGTGACGAAATCGCCGGGCTTCAGCCCCTTGGGCGCCTCCAGCCGCGCAAAGAGCAAGCGCCCGGTCTGGCCTTCGCCCACTGCGGCGCTGTCACGCACCAGCGTGCCTGTCGTCACCAGATCGGTGCCGAACACATCCAGCGTCACCGCAACCGGTGCCCGGCGCAGATCGCCAGCATCGTCCAGCAACCGCGCATATTGCGCCGTGGAGACGCGGAAGGACACTTCCAGCGACGCGGGATCGACCAACCGCGCCAGTTGTTCGTTGTTGGACACCAGCCGCCCAAGCGTGGCGTTCACATCCGACAGCGTGCCGGTAAAGCGCGCGGTGATGCGGGTGTCTTCCAGCCGCCGCTCGGCCTCGGCCAGCGCGATTCCCACGCGCTCCAGCGCCGTCGCGGCCTGTGCCACCCGCGCCTCGGCCTGCGCCACGGCCTGACGACGGGTCAGCACCGCCTGCCGCGCGGAGGACGCCGCAAGCTCGGCTGTTTCCACCGCCGCCGCCGTGCCAACCCCACGCTGCTGCAGGTCCACCTGACGGCGGAACGCCTTTTCACGCAGCTCGACCTGTTCCTCTGCCGCGGCCAGCTCATCGCGCGCCAGAACCAGCGCGGCCTCTGCTTCGGTCTGTTCGGCCCGCGCATCGCGCAGGTCCGATTGCACCCGGTCCAGCACAAGCTGCGCATCGCCGGGGTCGATCTGGACCAGCAACTGCCCCGCGCTCACATGTCCGCCCTCTTCGAACCCCTCAGCCAGTTCCACGATCTGCCCCGCCGTCGCGGCGCGCACTTCCAGCTCGCGGCGGCTCTGCACCTCGCCAAAAGCGGTCAGGATCGGCGTCACGGTCTGCGGCGCGGCGGTGACCACATTGACCGCAAAGATGCGTTCGCGGGCCGGGCGTTCGCGCGGTTCCTCGGACAGGCGGGCCTGAACGGCTTCGCGCACCATCTGGCCCGCATAGGCCAACAGCCCCAGCGTCAGCGCAAGAAGAAACAGCCCGGACAGGCTTTGACGAAGAAAGCGCATGGGGCGCGGCCTTTCACATATTCAGCACATGTAATGTAGCCGCCGCCCGGTCAATGCCAAGCGCGACTCGCACCCATGTTACGGCCAGAGGCGTTATTTCCGTCGCTGATGTTCGGTCAGACGCGGAAAAATCTCGACAAAGTTACAGGGACGGTGCCGGTAATCGAGCTGCAGGCTCAGAATCTCGTCCCAGGCATCCTTGCAGGCACCGGGACTGCCGGGCAGCGCAAAGAGATAGGTGCCGTTCGCCACGCCGCCGGTGGCGCGGGATTGCACGGCGGAGGTGCCGATCTTGTTCATCGACACGATGGTAAAGACGGTGCCAAAGGCGTCGATCTCTTTCTCATAGACATCGCGATGCGCCTCGACGCTCACATCCCGGCCGGTCAGCCCCGTGCCGCCGGTGGAGATGACCACGTCAATATCGGGGTCCGCGCACCACGCGCGCAGTTGCTCGGCAATCTCGGCGCGCTCATCGGGGATGATCTTGCGATCGGCCAGTATATGCCCCGCGCCCTCGATCCGGCCCACCAGCGTGTCGCCCGAGCGATCCTCGGCCAATGAGCGGCTGTCGCTCACGGTCAACACCGCGATGCGGACCGGGATGAATTCCTTGCTTTCGTCGATACGGCTCACCTGTGTCTCCCTGCTTGTAGCCTCAGCCCAAACGCGCCCTGATCTCCAGCAAATCCGCCCAGGCCTCGCGCTTCATCTGCGGCTGTCGCAACAGATAAGCGGGGTGGAACATCGGCAGGGCCGGTTTGCCATAGGCCTCGGTCCAGTGCCCGCGCAGCCGGGTTATTCCGCGCCGCCCCAGCCCGGCGTCACAAGAGATATTGCCCATCAGCACCACCAACTCCGGCGCCACCAACTCGACATGCCGCTGCACAAAGGGGCGCATCATGGCAATCTCGTCCGGTTTCGGATCACGGTTCTGCGGTGGCCGCCAGGGCAGCACATTGGTGATATAGACGCTCTCGGCCCGGTTCAGCCCGATGGCCGCCAGCATCTTGTCCAGCAACTGCCCGGCCCGGCCCACAAACGGCTTGCCCTGCCGGTCCTCGTCGCGGCCCGGCGCTTCGCCGATGATCATCACCCGGGCGTCCGGGCTGCCATCGGAAAACACCAGATTGCGCGCGCCCATCTTCAGCTCACAATGCTCGAACGCCGAAAGCGCCTGTTCCAGCGCCGCCAGATCCCCGGCCTGTGCCGCCGATTGCTGCGCCACCACCACCGGGTCCACCTTGGGCATCTCGACCGGGGCGGCGGGGGCCTTTACCCTGGCTTCAGGCTTCGGCGCGGCCCTGGCCTCAAGCTGCACGGCGTAACGGTCCACAGGCTCTTCGCCCAGCGCGTCGATGACGCCCGCCTCGATCTGCCACTCCAGAGCGGCCCGCAGGGCAATATGTTCGTGATACTCCATCGCCGCAAACAGTAGCGCCCTGCGCGGGCAATGAAAATCACCATTCCGCGCCCATTGAACGCCCCTGCATGCCCACTTATAAGCGGGTCAATACCCGGACAGGAGCAGGCCATGACCTTTACCCAGCGCCATCTGTTAGGCATCGAGCCGCTGCACCCGACGGAAATCACCACGATTCTCGATCTGGCCGACGATTACGTGCGTCTGAACCGCCAGCCCCAGAAACATGGCGACGCGCTGGCCGGGCTGACCCAGATCAACATGTTCTTTGAAAACTCCACCCGGACGCAAGCCAGCTTTGAACTGGCAGGCCAGCGGCTGGGCGCGGATGTGATGAACATGGCGATGCAGGCCAGCTCGATCAAAAAGGGCGAGACGCTGATCGACACGGCGCTGACGCTCAACGCCATGCATCCCGACCTTCTGGTGGTGCGCCACCCGCATTCCGGGGCGGTGGACCTGCTTGCGCAGAAAGTCAACTGCGCGGTGCTCAACGCCGGTGACGGCAAGCACGAGCACCCGACACAGGCGCTGCTGGACGCGCTGACCATCCGCCGCGCCAAGGGGCGGCTGCATCGGCTCAATATCGCGATCTGTGGCGACATCGCCCATTCCCGCGTGGCGCGCTCGAACATCATCCTGCTGGGCAAGATGGAGAACCGCGTGCGTCTTGTCGGGCCGCCCACGCTGCTTCCGGCGGGCATCGGTGAATTTGGCGTCGAGGTCTATGACGACATGCGCGAAGGGCTGAAAGACGTGGACGTGGTGATGATGCTGCGGCTACAGCGCGAGCGCATGGATGGCGGGTTCATCCCGTCCGAGCGGGAATATTACCACCGCTATGGGCTGGACGCGGAAAAGCTCAGCCATGCCAAGCCCGACGCCATCGTCATGCATCCCGGCCCGATGAACCGGGGCGTTGAGATCGACGGCGAGATCGCGGACGACATCAACCGCTCGGTCATTCAGGAACAGGTGGAAATGGGTGTCGCCGTGCGCATGGCGGCGATGGACCTTCTGGCGCGCAACCTGCGCGCCGCGCGCGAGACCCGCGAGGTCATGGCGTGAGCGACCGGCTGGACATACCGCCCGGCGAATACGGGCTGGTGCGGGTCTTCACGGTGGACCTGCCGCTGGACGCGGCGCAGCCGCTGGTCGAGGAGGAGGCGCAGGGCCTGAAACAGCTCACCGGCGCAGAGGCGCTCGACCCCGATCATATCGACCTGTTTGACATGAACGACCTGTCGGGCATGGCGCTGGCCGATTACCTGTCCGAAGGGCACGGCATCCCCGCCGATGAAATCGCCCCGTTGCGCCCCCAGCTGGACCGGGTCAAGGGGTCTGTGATGGTAATGCGTTCCTCGGCCTTTGAACGCATCGGCCAGACCCTGCGCGTGAGACGCCCGCTGCGCTGGATCGCCACCTTTGGCGAGGCGCGCGGCGACCAGACACTGGAGCCGCTGACCAGCGCCGCAGCGCAGGGTATGGTGCCCCCGCCGCCCGCAGCCCCCGTGCAACCACCCGCGCGGAACCGCAGCGCCGCCTGGATCATCGCCGGGCTTGTGGCGGTGGGTGTGATCGTCGCCATCTCCATCGGGGCGCGGACCCCATGATGCAGCTCAGGACCGAATTCCGCCCCGACCGCGAGATCTACATGCGCGACCACGCCGTCATGGCGGCCATCGGCATGGGCGCGGCGATGCTGTTGCTGTGGGTGATGGATAACCCGCATGTCTGGACCGGCGCGGTGGCCGGGCTGGGGGCGATTGCCGTGCGCGGCTGGTACATGGCGTCCGAGGAACTGGCCCGTGTCTGGGTGCTTGAGGACGGGCATCTGCGCCTTGGCGACATGTCCCTGCCGCTGGGCCAGATCGAGACCGCGCGCCCGATCCTGAGCGCCGTGCAGGTGATCACCCGCAGCGGCGACAAGCACCTGATCAAGTATCAGCCCGACCCGGCCGCCATCGCGCGCACCATCACCGAGGCGCTGCCATGAGTGCCGCGACCGGATGGGAGGGCATCCTGCATGAGGGCGAGACGATCCTCTGGCAGGGACGTCCCGATGGGGCGTTTCACCTGACCGGCGCTCGGATCGCGGAAGGGGTGTTCGGGCTGTTCTTTGCCGGGTTCGCGCTGGTCTGGATGATGCTGGCCGCCAACGGGCCGGGCCCGATGTGGATGTTCGGACTGATCCATTTCTCGGTGGGTGTCGGGGTGGCCTTTCACGGTTTTTACTGGCCCACATTCCTCCGGCGACGCACATGGTACACGCTGACAACGGACCGGGCTTTCATCGCAACCGATCTGCCCATCAAGGGAAAATCGCTCAAGAGCTATCCAGTCACCTCGGACACGGCGCTATCGCTGGAAGACGGCGATCCCGGCTCGATCTGGTTCGCCCATGAATTCAAGCGCACCAAGAATGGCAGCCACAGGGTGAATATCGGCTTTGAACGGATCAACGCGGCGCGCGAGGTGCTCAAACTCATGACTGGTATACAGCGAGGGCAGGATGCAGGAACCCAATGACCCGAAAATGTCGGGCCGCGTTGCCATGGTCGCGCTCTTGGTGCTGTTTGCGCTGGTGGCGGTGATGGTATGGGTAGCGGGGTAAGGAGATGACACAGATGCTTTTCACCAATGCCCGGCTGATCGACCCGGAGACAGGCAGCGACAGCCTCGGCTGGTTGCGCGTCGAAAACGGTGTCATCACCGCACGCGGCAGCGCCTCTGACATGCCACAAGACACGGGCACGACCATCGACTGCCACGGCAAATGCCTTGCGCCGGGGATCGTCGATCTGGGCGTCAAGGTCTGCGAACCGGGCGAGCGGCACAAGGAAAGCTATGCCTCGGCGGGGCGCGCGGCGGCGGCGGGGGGCGTGACCACCATGATCACCCGGCCCGACACGACGCCCGCCATCGACACGCCCGAGGCGCTGGAGTTTGTCGCCCGCCGGGCGCAGGCCGACGCGCCGGTCAATGTGCTGCACATGGCGGCGCTCACCAAAGCGCGCGAAGGCCGCGAGATGGCCGAGATCGGCTTTCTGATGGATGCCGGTGCGGTGGCTTTTACCGATTGCGATCATGTCACCGCCAATACCAAGGTGCTGACCCGGGCGCTGAGCTATGCGAAGAGCCTGGGCGCGCTGGTGCTCCTGCATCCGCAGGAGCCGGGCCTGTCCACCGGCGCGGTGGCCACATCGGGCAAGTTCGCCTCGCTCTACGGGCTGCCGGCGGTGTCGCCGATGGCGGAACGCATGGGGCTGGACCGCGACATCACGATGATCGAGATGACCGGCGTGCGCGCCCATTTCGACCAGATCACCACCGCCCGCGCCCTGCCCGCGCTGGAACGCGCCAAGCGCAACGGGCTGGATGTGACGGCGGGTGTGTCGATCCATCACCTGACGCTGAACGAAATGGACGTGGCGGGCTATCGCACCTTCTTCAAGGTCAAGCCGCCCTTGCGCGCCGAGGACGACCGGCTCGCCGTGGTGGCGGCGTTGCGGGACGGGCTGATCGACGTGATTTCGTCCATGCACACACCGCAGGACGAAGAAAGCAAACGCCTGCCGTTTGAAGAAGCGGCCAGCGGCGCGGTGGCGCTGGAGACGCTTTTGCCCGCCGCGCTGCGGCTGGTGCATTCCGGCGATCTGAGCCTGCCCGGGCTGTTCGCCGCGCTCAGCCTGAACCCGGCGAAGCGCCTGGGGCTCACGGCCGGGCGGCTGGTCCCCGGAGCGCCTGCCGATCTTGTGCTGTTCGATCCGGATGCGCCGCTGGTGCTGGACCGCGCGAAGCTGCAATCCAAATCCAAGAACACACCGTTTGACGGCGCGCGGCTGCAGGGCAAGGTGCTGGCGACCTATGTCGGCGGCACCTGCGTTTACGGAGAGCTCTGATGCCTGTGATGGAAACCGCCCTCGCGGGCCTGCTGCTCTGGGCCGCGCTGGGTTACCTTTTGGGGTCGATCCCCTTTGGCATCGTGATCGCACGGGTAATGGGACTGGGCGATCTGCGCCAGATCGGGTCAGGCAATATTGGCGCGACCAACGTGCTGCGCACCGGCAACAAACCGGCGGCGCTGGCGACGCTGATCCTTGATAGCGGCAAGGGCGCGGCGGCGGTGCTGATCGCGCGGGCACTGGCGGCGGAGGACGCGGCGCAACTGGCGGGGCTTTGCGCCTTTCTGGGCCATTGCTTTCCGGTCTGGCTGGGCTTTCGCGGCGGCAAGGGGGTTGCGACCTTCCTTGGCCTGCTGCTGGGGCTGGCATTTCCACTGGGGCTTGCGGCCTGCGCGACTTGGCTGGCGGGCGCGGTGATCACGCGTATCTCCTCGGCCTCGGCGCTGCTGGCGGCGGCACTGGCCCCGCTCTGGGCCTGGCTGCTGGGCTATGGTTCGATGGTGGTGCTGGCGGCGGCGCTGGCTGTGATCGTCTTCATCCGCCATCACCAGAATATCAGCCGCATCCTGCAAGGGACCGAGCCGAAGATCGGCAAGAAATCCTGACAGGCGCCGCGGTGCCAAATGTCTTCGAAGACATTTGCAAATCTCTTGCAAAAGATTTGCCCCTGTAGCCGCTGTCCGGACCTAGAGCGTTTCCAGTTTAACTTGAATCGCCAATACCCTGCCACGCCTTTGGCGCTCTCGGGACATTGGCGATGCCTTGTTTCAACGAAAACTGGAAACGCTTTAATCCATCGCGCGCGTCGGTGTCGCGACGGCGGTCTCCTGCAGCAAAGCCCAGATCTCGCGCGCGACCTGTGCCGCATGGGTGATCGGCACCATATGCCCCGCACCCGAAATCACCACGCGGCGCGCATCGGTCAAGCGCCGGGCCAGACCATCGTTGATCAGCGACATGAGATCGGGGCTTTCGCTCCCCTCGACGAGCAGCACCGGGCAGGTCACATGCTGTAGCCCGCCGGGCAGCAACATCCCCTGCCGGTCCGTGTTCAGCGCCGCATGGGACGCGGGCACCATGTGAATGCGCGCCGCCATCTTGTGGCGCATCTCGTCGGGCAGCGCCTCCCACGGGCGGCCATCGCCCCAGACAGCGGTGAAATGCGCCGCTGCAGCGTGCATGTCGCCCCGGTCCAGCGCATCGGAAAAATCGCCCAGCATCCGGTCATGTACCACCCGAAGGTCCGGCCGGTCGGCATAGGCCGCTGCAAAGAACACCGGCTCGATCAGGGTCAGGCTGCGCACCCGTTCCGGCATGGCATGGGCCAGCCGCAGCGCCACGGTCGCCCCGAAACTGTGCCCGATCAGATCGCAGGCACCCTCGGGCAGAAAATCCTGCGCAATCTCGGTGCACAGGTCCTGATAGTCCCGCGTTTCATCCCAGTCCGCCGTTTTTCCATGGCCGGGAAAATCCAGCAAAGTCATGTCCAGATGCGTATCCAGCACCGCGCTCAAAGGCCCCCAGGCCCGCGACGACGCCAGCGAACAATGCAGCAGCACCGCCTTGCGCCGCCCGTTGCCCGTGCGGGTCCAATAGGTGTCGACACCTGCAACCGTCCTGACCGGCATCAGCTCAGATCTTGCCCGAGAGGTACAGGTCAAGATCCTCAAGCCGGTCCTGCCCCCAGAACCGCTGGTCATCTTCGGTGATGTAGAAGGGCGCGCCAAACACGCCGCGCGTCACCGCCTCTTCGAGATTGGCGGCATAGGTTTCGGCCCCCACCAGCAAGCCACTGTCAGTCAGGCCCGGATCGAACCCCGCCTGCTCCAGCAGGTCGCGGATTACCGCATCATCGGCAATGTCACGCTCCTCGGCCCAGCAGGCCCGGGTGATGGAATGGGCCAGCTTGCCCAGATCACCCCCACCCGCCTTTTGCGCGGCGATGAACGCATAGGCCGACGGCGCGCCATTGGGCGGGAAATAGGCCGGTTGCAGGTTGATCGGCAGCCCGTGCTTGCGCGACTGGCGCTGCAATTCCTGCAGCCGGTATTCCTTGCGGCAGTCGGGCCGTTCTGGCAGCGGTGTGCCGCCCGACCGGGCAAAGATGCCGACCACGTCGAACGGTTTGTAGGTGATCGTTACCCCGTGGCGCGCCGCGATCTCTTCGAGCCGTTGACCCGCCAGATAGGTGTACGGGGAATATGTGGCGAAGAAGTAGTCAATTTGTCCCAATGTGTGCGCTCCCGGTCCCTGTCGCTTTTGTGCACGGTAACCCCATGCTAAGCGGTGTCAACGCCACGATTCTGTCCCCATCGCCACTCGGAAAGCCCCATGCCCCAGATCATCGAACCCAAGCTCATCTCCGGCAATGCCAACCTGCCGCTTGCCAGCGCAATCGCACGCCGGATGTCCATGCATCGCGGCATGAATGTCGGGCTGGTCGATGCGCGGGTCGAGCGGTTCAACGATCAGGAAGTCTTTGTCGAAGTGTTCGAGAACGTGCGCGGCGAGGACATGTTCATCATCCAGTCCACGTCGAACCCGGCCAATGACCACCTGATGGAACTGCTCATCATGTCCGATGCGCTGCGCCGCTCCTCGGCCAGCCGCATCACCGCCGTGATCCCCTATTTCGGTTATGCCCGCCAGGATCGCCGCGCCAAGGCGCGCACGCCGATTTCGGCCAAGCTGGTGGCCAACATGATCGTCGAGGCAGGAATCGAACGGGTGCTGACCATGGACCTGCATGCGGCCCAGATTCAGGGCTTTTTCGATATTCCGGTGGACAACCTCTATGCCAGCCCGGTCTTTGCGCTGGACATCAAGCACCAGTTCAAAGGCAACATGGATGACATCATGGTCGTCTCGCCGGATGTGGGCGGCGTCGCGCGTGCGCGGGAACTGGCAAAACGCATCGGGGCGCCGCTGTCGATCGTGGACAAGCGCCGCGAAAAGGCCGGTGAAGTGGCGGAAATGACCGTGATCGGCGATGTAACCGGCAAGAAATGCATCATCGTCGATGACATCTGCGACACCGCCGGTACGCTCTGCAAGGCGGCCGAAGTGCTGACCAAGGCGGGCGCGACCGAGGTGCATTCCTATATCACCCATGGCGTGCTGTCCGGCCCGGCGGTCGAGCGGATCACCAATTCGGTGATGAAATCGCTTGTGATCACCGATTCCATCGCGCCGACCGAGGCCGTGAAAGCCGCCAAGAACATCCGCATCGTACCCACCGCGCCGGTGTTCGCGCAGGCGATCCTGAACATCTGGAACGGCACATCGGTGTCGTCTCTGTTTGAGACTGAGACGCTGGAACCGGTCTATGAGGGGATTTTCGCGGGGATCTGACTCGGTGCCGAAATCTTTTGAAGATTTCGGCCCGATTTCTTTCGAAGAAATCGTGGACCGCGACGATCAACCAAGTTTCGGCGGCTTTTTCGGAGCGTTCCGGGCCGCCGCTACAAAGGCCGCGATCCTGCCCGCGTCCTTGATCCCCGGCGCGCTTTCCACGCCCGAAGACACGTCCACCTGCTGCGCGCCGGTCATGGCGATGGCCTCACCCACATTGTCGGGCGTCAGCCCACCGGCCAGCATCCATGGCACTGGCCAGCGCCGCCCGGCGATCAACCGCCAGTCAAAGGACAACCCGTTGCCGCCCGGAAGATCCGCGTTTTTCGGCGGCTTGGCATCGACCAGAAGCTGATCGGCCACCTTGCCATAGGCTTCCAGCGCCGACAGGTCCTCTGCATCCGCCACGCCCACAGCCTTCATCACCGGAAGACCATAGCGCGCGCGAATTTCGGTCACGCGCTCGGGGCTCTCAGAACCATGCAATTGCAGCATGTCCAGCGGCACCGCTCCCGTGATCGCATCCAGCAGCGCATCATCGGCATTCACCACCAGCGCCACCTTGGCCACGCCCGGCGGCACGTCGAGCGCCAGCGCACGGGCGGTTTCAATGTCGATATTGCGCGGGGATTTCGGAAAGAACACGAACCCCACATAACCCGCGCCCGCCTCTGCCGCGGCAGACACGTCCTGCGCGCGGCTCAGGCCGCAAATCTTGGTGCGAATGTCACGCATGACCGCGTCTTAGCTGGCCTCGTCGAGGATGGCCAGAACCTCGTCCTTGCCTTCGTGCTTGTCAGCCTTGAGGCGGCGCAGCTCGCGTTGCAGGGACTTGATCTCGTTGTCCTTGCGCGCGCTTTCGGCGCGTTGTTTGAACTCGCGCAGCCATTCCCAGATGAACCCGATCAAAAGCCCTGCCGCCACCCCGGCCAAGATGATCCCGAACAGCGGCAGCGTGATCGAGCGGTTCAGCCCGACCAGATCGGCAATGCCCGAGGGCAAAAGCGTGAGCGTCGTCATCTCGCGGTTGGCAACAGCAACGGCCACCAGAGCAAGGGCCATGACGGCAAGAAAGGCATACTTGATATAGCGCATGAGCGTTTGTTTACTTTCCGTTCAGGCGGTCGCGCAGCAGCTTGCCGGTCTTGAAGAAAGGCACGTGCTTTTCCTCGACCTCGACCGCTTCGCCGGTGCGGGGGTTCCGCCCGGTGCGCGCATCGCGTTTCTTGACAGAAAACGCGCCAAAGCCCCGAAGTTCAACCCGATCTCCCCGCGACATAGCGTCAGTGATCTCTTCGAAGATGGTGTTGACGATGCGTTCCACATCGCGCTGATACAAATGCGGGTTTTCATCCGCAAGCTTCTGAATAAGTTCCGATCTGATCATCGGTGCAGTCCCCCCTGCAGACGGCGCGCGCCGTTTATCGTTCTGACCCGACTATAGGCAGATTACTGGCTTTCGGAAACATCCCATCGCAAGGGATGGGCGGCAAACTGCCTGAAAATGTGCGATTTTCTGAGCTGAAAACCCAAGTTGGCGCGCTCCGCGACCGTCCCGCGCGGTCTTCTCCCGGGCGCATGCGCCCTCGGCAACGCTTCGATTCGGGGGCAAATGACAGGGTCTGGGGGTGACATGATCCGCTCTCCTTTGACGGGCCGCTCAACTGGCGAGCGGCTGCGCCAGCACCGATTTGAACGCCTCGAGATGGATCTCAAGCTCGTCAATCGAGGCGAAAACCTTGTGCCGCTCCGGCTCGGACAGCGCGCATCCCTCGGGTGAGATGTCCTTTAACGCCTCTGTCACGTCACGAGCCAGCCGTCCCAGCGCCACCTGCAACCCCAGCATCTCCTTGAGCATTGTCAATTCCGAGGGCGGGTCGGACGAAGCCGCCGCATCCACAGCCCCCGACACCTGCATTGCCATGCATTCCAGCAAGGGCGATTGCCCGACCTCGCGGCGGCACGCCCGGTCCAGCGCAATGGCATAGCGCAGCTGCAGGTGATGGCTGTCATCATCCGCATCACCACATTTCCGGATCAAAGAAGCTGATCGCTTCAAGCCCAGATACTCCTCGATCGCCTGCTCCACACCCGCGTCCCCCAACAGGGCAAAGGCGCGCCGGATACCGTGTTCGATCGTGTAGAGCGGCATGAGTTTTGTCATCGGTGCCCCCGTTCCCCCGTGACCTGGCCGGGCGTGACACCCGGCGGCGATGCCCCAGCCCACCCGAAATGCACGGCCCGCGCCTTGATTGATGTCAAAACCGGCAAGTGGAATTGGACAATCCTGCCGCGCGCCCAGCCGCTAGCCTTGACCCCGGAGCGGGGGACCACGTCCCTGGCTGTCAATTGAGAGGAGGATTTCATGCATATTCAACGCATTCTCGCCAGCGTGGCCATCGCTGCCGCCGCCTGCGCGGCACAGGCCCAGCAGTCCGAGGTCATCATCGGCAAGACCACCTTTGACCGGAGCTGCGCGGTCTGCCACGGCTTCGACGCGGAAGCCCAGGGCAATATTTCCGAGCTGTTCAAGACCCCGCCAAGGGACCTGACCACTATCGCCCAGCGCAATGACGGGGTGTTTCCGCTGGAACGGGTTTATCACGTCATCGCCGGGGATATCGACGAACGCGCCCATGGCGATTCCGAGATGCCGGTCTGGGGCGATTATTTCATGGCTGATGCACTCGAAGACCGCGGCATCAACGCCAAGGACGCGAGCGATATCGCGCAGGGGCGTATTCTGTCCGTGGTCTACTACCTGCTGTCGATCCAGAAATAACGCCGCGTCGCGGTCCGGATCAGGGGGCACCGACCAAAAGGACAGGCAGGCTACTCTCCGGAGGCGTCAGCCCCCGGACGGCCTGCTGTCTGGTTCACAGAAATGCGCCAGAATCAGCACTCAGGCTGCTTCCGCCGCTGTCCGCAGCGCGCCATTCACCCACCCCGCCAAGGCGTCCTTTTCCGGGGGAAGCTCCGTCGCCAGCCCGCCCGCAAAGGCATCAAACGCCGCTTGGTTGAGCGTGTTCAACCCGACCAGAACGGGGATGTCCATGGCCAGCGCTTCGGCAATAACGTCGCGGAACCCGCGTCCCTCGGCTTCGAGTTTGCCGAATTTGTTGACGATCAGAAGCTGTGTATCGGCATCAAGCCGCGTTGCCGCCTGCCCGACCGCGACCTCCAGCGATTCCGGGTCAAGCCGACAGCCCCGCGCCCCGGCCCCCAGATTCTGGCTGATGCGCAGGACCGGCCCGTCGGGCAGCACCATGACATCCATGTCGCAAGGGCCCGCATCGCAGCGGTCGGTATTGATCTGCACGGTGCCGCAGCAGCGGATGCCGCGCGCCGCAAGCTCGCTGGCCAGACCGGCAAGGATCAGGTCGGTGTCGCCCCGCCCGGGGGCCTTGGTACAGGCAAGTTTCATGTCGTGAACCTCATGCATCAGGAAAAGGAAGGAATTCGACCAGCGCGCCTTTGGGCAGATGATCGCACTCGGCGGGCAACAAAAGGACACCATCCGCCAGCGGCAGAGTGCCCACGCGCCCGGAATGGGTAGCGCTGTCGCAGCCCGCAATCTCGCGCCCCTGATCGTCAAAGCCCAGCAGCGTGGCGGGGCGCAGCTCGCAGCGGCCCGGTTTGCGGTGGATCGCGTTTTCGGTCACCACATGGCGACGGGCCGGGCCGGAGGCGCACTGCCCGGTCAGGCGCCGGACCAGTGCCGTGCCAAAAACCTGCCATGTGAGCAACGCCGCCAGCGGATTGCCCGGCAGGCCCAGCCAGTGGGTACAGCCCAGAGCACCAAAGGACACCGGCTTGCCCGGTTTGATCGCCACGCCGCTGAAATGAAGGGTTCCGCCAAGCGCGGCGAGCGCCGGTTTCACGTGATCCTCTTCGCCCACCGACACGCCACCCGTGGTCACGATAAGATCGACCCGCCCTGCCAGCCCGGACAGCGCGAGTTCCAGCGCCGCGCGCGTATCCGCGACCTGAGCAATATTGACCAACTCCATATCGGCCTGAACCATCGCCGCGCAGAGCATCGGCGTGTTCACATCCCAGATCTCGGCCTCCTGCCGCCCGGTTCCGGCGCGGCGCACCTCATCGCCAGTGACCAGCAGCGCCACGCGCAGCTTGCGGCGCAGCTCGACATGGCCCGCCCCGGCGGCGGCACAGGCGGCGATCTCGCGCGGGCCAAGCCGCGCCCCGGCCTCCAGAATGACCTGACCGGGCCGCATATCCGTGCCAGCGCGGCGGATGTTCAGCCCCGGCTCGGGACGCTTGGCAAAGGTGACCATATCCCCATCGCGCTGCGCATCCTCCTGCCGGATCACCGCATCAGCCCCCGGCGGGATCGGCGCGCCGGTAAAGATCCGCGCCACGCCGTCGGAGCCGACCGGTGTCGCCTCGCTCCACCCCGCAGGCACCCGCGCGGCAACGGCAAAGCGCCACGGGCCATCGCCGGTGAAATCACCCGTGGCCACCGCATAGCCATCCATCGCCGCGTTGTCGAAAGGCGGCGTCATGGCAGAGGCCAGAACCGGTGCCGCCAGAACCCGGCCCACGGCCTGCATCAGCGGCATCGTTTCGTTCCCCACCACAGGCGCGGCATGGTGGATGATCCGCGCCAGCGCCGCGTCGATGCTGATCAGTTTGGACAGCTGTTCGGGCGCGTCACAGCCGCAGCCCTGCGGTTCGATCTTCTGGACGATCGTCATTGTGCCGCCTCCGCCAGGAAATGCCCCGGCCCGATGGAACAATCCAGATCGCGCAAGCGCCCGTCCCTGAGCCCGTAAATCAGCCCATGCACGCGGATATCGGCCCCGCGCGCCCAGGCTTTCTGCAAGATCGGCGTCTCGGTCACGCGCCGCACCCCTTCGATCACGTTCAGTTCGGCCAGTTTGTCACGCCGCGCCTCGATATCCGCACATTGCGCCAGATCGACCGCATAGGCGCGCGCCAGTCGCCGGATCGGCTCCAGCCAGTGATCGGCCAGCCCGTGCGGCATGTCCTCGGTCGCGGCCTTGACCCCGCCACAGCCGTAATGGCCGCAGACGATGATTTCGCGCACGCCCAGCGCATCGACGGCAAACTCCAGTGCCGAGAGCAGGTTCATATCGCTTGAATGCACCACATTGGCCACGTTGCGATGCACGAACACCTCGCCCGGATCGAGCCCGGCCACCACATTGGCGGGCACGCGGCTGTCGGAACAGCCGATCCAGAAAAACTCGGGCGCTTGCTGCCCGGCAAGCCGGGCGAAATAGCCGGGATCGTCGGCATGGCGCGCCTCGGACCACGCGACATTGCGGGTCAGCAGGTCATTGAGCATCGTCTCTCTCCATCATTCGGTCGAGCCCCCGGCGCGCCAGCATCCGCCGCGTGAGCGTTTCAAGGTCACTCCTGGTCAGCCGCAGCCGCGCAAAGGGCAGCATGACCGCGTTCTCAAGGATCAGGTGGCGGCGGATCTGCCCGGCGAAATCCCCCAGCCGGTACACCATCAGGTCGCTGATCGCCCCGCCGGTTTCGGCCAGCGTCTCGAAGCTGTCGATCACTTCGGGCAGGTTGGCGTTGATCCGCGCGTGCTCCTGATCCAGCCGCACCTTGAGCCGGGGCATGTCGTCCTCGGGCGTGCTGCGCCGCATCAGGAGCGGCAACAGGTCCTCATCCTCATCCGCCACCAGAAGCGGCAGCTCTTCGGTCAGGAAACTCAGCATCGCCGCCGCCTCGTCGGCCGTCACATGCGCCGCCCCGGCCAGCCGGTCAAGCTCGCCGCACATGGCGCGGATGCGCAGGTGATCGGCGGCGATGAACTCCAGCGGATCGCCGATCAGGCGCGGATCGGTGGGCGACAGGCCGTCACCACGGCGCGCGGGATCTGTCCGGCTGATCATATCCGCGCCCCTCCCCTTACACCGGTTTCAGATCCGCGCCGGTGATCTCGGCACCTTGCGCCAGTTCATCGACAAAGCCCCGCGCGGCCCGCGCCCATTGGGCTTTTTCCATCGCCTCGGCAATCTTGCCCTGTACCGTCTCAAACGGCAGGACCGCGCCCGGGGCCACAGCATCCATGCGGATCACATGCCAGCCATGACGGGTGAGCACCGGTGCGGCGCTGATCACGCCCTCTTCCATCCGGCGCAGCGCGGCCTCAAACTCAGGCACCGTGTCACCCGGCCCCAATTGGCCCAGCGTGCCGTTCGAGGCCTTGGAGCCGCAATCGCTGTGCTCGCTGGCCAGTTTGCCAAAGCCGCGCGGATTGGCCTGCGCCTGTTCCGCCAGCGCAATGGCCCGGACCTGTGCCTGATCGCGTGCCGCCGCATCACGCGGATCACAAGCGCAGAGGATATGCGACACCTCCCAGAGCGGCGGCGCACGGAAACGTGACGGGTCGCGCGCCCATTCGGCGCGCACTGCGACCTCATCGGGCGGGCTCACCGCGACCACCCGGTCGAGAAGGCCCCGGATCAGGGCCTCCTCGTCTGTCTCGTACCGCCCCGGTCCAACCTCGGCAGGTTCCGGGGTCAATCCGCGCCGCCGCGCTTCCTGCAACAGGAGCGTGCGCACGGCGACCGCATTCGCGGCCTTGCGCCATGCGATGCCGGGCTTGCCCTTGGGCGCGTCATGGTTCTGCGCCTCGGAGGCCACCACCGCATGGGGCACGGTTTCGCCATTCACGATCAGGTCGGGAAAGAGTGCTGCGTTCATCGCTCTCACTCCGCCGGTGTGCTGCGTTGGGCCTTGCCGTCACGCGCGGGCAACGGGGCGCTGCGCCGCGAGCGCACGATCTGGTAACCGCGCCGACCAATAAGGTAGCGGAACGGGGAAGCAAACCCGGAGACCAGATGCACAAGCCGGGTAAAGGGAAAGACCAGGATGATGGTCATGCCAAGGATCAGGTGCAGTTTGAAGACCAGCGCCACATCCGCGATGTAGCTGGCCGCCGCACCGTCAAAGGTGAAGATCCCCTGCGCCCATGACATGAACTTGGTCATTTCATGCCCGTCCAGATGGCCGAGCGACACAAACACCGTGCCCAGCCCCAGAACAAGCTGCGCCAGAAGCATGGCGAGAATGGCGATATCGGCAAAGCTCGATGTCTGGCGAATGCGCGGATCGGTCCAACGGCGATGGAACAGCATACCGCCGCCCACCAGCGCCATGACCCCGGCGATGCCACCGGCGACCACGGCCAGCAACTGTTTGGCGCCGTGGCTGATCCCCACCGCGTCAAAGATCTGGATCGGGGTCAAAAGGCCGATGACATGGCCCAGCGTGATCACGATCAACCCGACATGGAACAGGATCGATCCGACGATCAGTTGCTTGCGCCGCAACAGTTGCGAGGACGAGGATTTCCAGGTGAACGGATCGCGGTCATAACGCGCGATGGACCCCATGATCGCCACGCCAAGCGCGATATAGGGGAAGATTCCAAAGAAGAAATTATGCATCTGAGCCTCCATCACTCTGCGGCGGGGCGGATGGGCTCATCCATCCGGGCCAGCATGTCACGCGTCACCGGGCAACCGGCATTCGGATCGGGGCCAAAGCGCACTTCGCTTTCCTCCCAGACCGCGTCCAGCGCCTCGAGATCGTTGGGGTCGGTTTCGGGCTGGTCCAGAAGCTCGGCCACGGCCTCGCGGTTGGCCTTCGCACCGGAAAGCTGAAGAAGAGCGGCGAACACGGCAGCATAAGGGCTTTCCCGCCGGACAAGCCGGGCGTTCAGGGCCTCGAATATATGCGCCGCGTCCGCCAGAGTTTCCTGCGCCTCGACGAAGGGACGTGTGGACAGGAATTCGAGCAGAACCGGAAGATGATCCGGCAGCTCGCTGGTGACGGGTTCGAACCCGCCATCCCGGTATGTCTCCAAGAGCGACACCATCGCGCCGCCCCGGTCCCGGCTTTCGCCATGGACATGCTCGAACAGGTTGAGCGACAGGGTGCGCGACCGGTCAAAGAGCATGACATATTGCTCTTCGAGATCGTAGATATCGCGGCTGGCCAACTCGTCGACAAGCGGGCGGAGCGTCCGGCGCGCCGCCGCGGTCAGCCGCGTGTCCGAGGCCAGCACCGCGCCGATTTCCGGCATGGCCGCCTGCAATTCGCGGGTCGGGTAGCTCAGAACAAGCGAAATGGCTTTCATAGAACGGTCCATCACTGCACCTCCGTGGGCATTTTCAGGGGTTTCTTCGACCCGCCAAAGAGCGAGCCCTTGGAGATGCCGGTGGAGCATCCGTTGCCATCGGTAAAGCCGCAGCCGCCGCGCAGGTCATAGGCTTCCTCGACCTGTTCGCGGTGCGTGGTCGGGATGACAAACCGGTCCTCGTAATCGGCCAGCGCCATGATCTTGTACATGTCCTCGATCACCCGGCCCGAGAGACCGACGCGCGCGGCAATGGCCTCGTCGCGCACGCCGTCCACGGTCTTGGCGCGCATATAGGCGCGCATGGCCAGCATCCGTTCCAGCGCATGGGCCACCGGTTCCTCGTCCCCGGCGGTCAGCATATTGGCGAGGTATTTCAGCGGGATGCGCAGGTTGCGCACATCCGGCATCGCCCCGTCCGTGCCAATGGCCCCGGCCTCGGCGGCGTTCTGGATCGGGCTGAGCGGCGGGATATACCACACCATCGGCAGCGTCCGGTATTCCGGGTGCAGCGGAAAGGCGACCTTCCACTCCATGGCCATTTTCCAGATCGGGCTTTCTTGAGCCGCCTTGATCCAGTCCTCGGGGATGCCATCGGCGCGGGCGGTTTCAATCACCACCGGGTCGTTGGGGTCAAGGAACACGTCAAGCTGCGCGTCATAGAGATCGGTCTTTTGCGGAGCGTTGGCCGCTTCCTCGATCTTGTCCGCATCATAGAGCATCACGCCGATATAGCGGATGCGCCCCACGCAGGTTTCCGAACACACGGTCGGATTGCCGCTCTCGATGCGCGGGTAACACAGCGTGCATTTCTCCGATTTGCCGGTCGACCAGTTGTAATAGACCTTCTTGTACGGACAGCCCGACACACACATCCGCCAACCCCGGCATTTCTCCTGGTCGATCAGGACAATCCCGTCCTCTTCGCGCTTGTAGATCGCGCCCGAGGGGCAGGAAGCTGCACAGGCCGGGTTCAGGCAGTGTTCACACAGCCGGGGGAGATACATCATGAAGGTGTTCTCGTATTCCCCGTAGATCTGCTTCTGGATGCCCTCGAAATTGTAATCCTCGGAGCGTTTCGAAAACTCGCCGCCCAGGATTTCCTCCCAGTTCGGGCCTTTCTCGATCTTTTCGATCCGTTCCCCGGTGATCTTGGAGCGGGGGCGCGCCGTCGGGAACGCCTGCATCTCGGGGGCGGATTTCAGGTGGTCATAGTCGAAATCGAACGGTTCATAGTAATCGTCGATCTCGGGCAGATCCGGGTTGCCGAACATGTTCGCCAGGATCCGCCATTTCGACCCTTGCTTGGGCTGGAGCTTTCCGGATTTGGTCCGCTCCCAGCCGCCGTTCCAACGCTCCTGGTTTTCCCAGTCGGTGGGATAGCCGGTGCCGGGCTTGGTTTCGACATTGTTGAACCACGCGTATTCGACACCGTCGCGGCTGGTCCAGACATTCTTGCAGGTAACAGAGCAGGTGTGGCACCCGATGCATTTATCGAGGTTCAGCACCATGCCGATTTGCGCACGAATTCTCATTCCGCTGCCTCCTTCGGGGTAGCTTCTTGGTCGAGCCAATCGACCTTTTTCATCTTCTTCACGATCACGAACTCATCGCGGTTCGCCCCCACGGTTCCGTAGTAGTTGAAGCCGTAGGATTGCTGGGCATAGCCGCCGATCATATGCGTGGGTTTGAGCGTGGCGCGGGTCACCGAGTTGTGGATGCCGCCGCGCAAGCCGGTCTTTTCAGAGCCGGGCGTGTTCACGATCTTTTCCTGCGCGTGATACATGAAGGTCGTGCCGTCCTTCATCCGCTGGGACACAACGGCCCGGGCGGTCAGCGCCCCGTTCACGTTGTACAGCTCGACCCAGTCATTATCCTCGATCCCTGCCTTCTTGGCGTCGTTCTCGGAAATCCAGATGACCGGCCCACCCCGGTTGAGCGTGAGCATCAAGAGGTTGTCGGAATAGGTCGAGTGAATGCCCCATTTCTGGTGCGGCGTGATGAAGTTGAGCGTGAGCGTGTCGCCCTCGTCCTGCACAGCCTCGGTGATGGTCTTGAGATCGACCGGGGGCCGGTAGGACATGAACCCCTCGCCAAAGGCCAGCATCCACAGGTGATCCTGATAGAGCTGCTGGCGTCCCGTGAGTGTGCGCCATGGGATCAGTTCATGCACGTTGGTGTAGCCCGCGTTGTAGCAGACCTTTTCGCTCTCCAGCCCGGACCATGTGGGCGACGAGATGATCTTGCGCGGTTGCGCGGCGATGTCGCGGAACCGGATCTTTTCGTCCTCCTTGGGCAGGGCCAGATGGGTGTGATCGCGCCCGGTGGCCTTGGACAGAGCCTCCCATGCCTTGACCGCGACCTCGCCATTGGTCTCCGGGGCCAGCATCAGCACCACCTCGGTTGCGTCGATATCGCTGACGATCCTGGCGCAGCCCTTGGTCGGGCCGTCCTCCCAGACACCGTTGAGATCACGCAGATGCTGCACCTCGTGCTCGGTGTTCCAGCTGATGCCCTTGCCGCCATTGCCCAGCTTGTCCAGAAGCGGGCCAAGCGCGGTAAAGCGGTCGCCGATGGCGGTATAATCCCGCTCAACCGCGATATAGTTCGGCGCGGTCTTGCCGGGGATCAGGTCGCATTCGCCTTTCTTCCAGTCACGCACCTGATCCTGCGCCAACTCGCCGGGCGTGTCATGCAGGATGGGCAGGGCGACAATGTCGGTCTCTTGCCCAAGGATTTCCGGCGCGACCTCCTGCACCTTGTAGGCCAGGGATTTGAAGATCTCCCAGTCAGATTTGCTCTCATAGGCCGGGTCAACCGCCGCCTGAAGCGGGTGGATGAACGGGTGCATGTCCGAGGTGTTCAGGTCGTTCTTCTCGTACCAGCTTGCCGTGGGCAGCACGATGTCGGAATAGACCGCCGTCGTGCTCATGCGGAAGTCGATGGTCACCAGCAGGTCAAGCTTGCCGCGCGGACCCTCGTCATGCCACTTGGCTTCCTTGGGCAGTTGCGCGCCTTCCTCGCCCAGATCGCGGCCCATGACACCGTGATCGGTGCCCAGAAGGTGCTTGAGGAAATACTCATGCCCCTTGCCGGACGATCCCAAGAGGTTGGAGCGCCAGACAAAGAGGTTACGCGGCCAGTTCTCGGGCGCATCCGGGTCCTCGCAGGACATTTCCAGATCGCCGGATTTGAGCTGCTCGGCCACGTATTGCGGCACCTCCTTGCCCGCCGCTTTCGCCTGTTTGGCGACCTCAAGCGGGTTGGTCTTGAGCTGCGGCGCAGAGGGCAGCCACCCCATCCGCTCAGCGCGAATGTTGTAGTCGATCATCGAGATGTCCCAATCGCCCTCGGGCGCGGTGGGGGACAGGATCTCGCCTGCGGTCAGCGTCTCGTAACGCCACTGGTCGGTATGGGCGTACCAGGCGCTGGTCGAGTTCATGTGACGCGGCGGGCGGCTCCAATCCAGCGCAAAGGCCAGCGGCAGCCAGCCGGTCTGCGGGCGCAGCTTTTCCTGCCCCACGTAATGCGCCCAGCCGCCGCCGGACTGACCCACGCAGCCGCACATCACCAGCATGTTGATGACGCCGCGATAGTTCATGTCCATGTGGTACCAGTGGTTCATCGCCGCGCCGATGATGATCATCGACTTGCCGTTCGTCTTCTCGGCATTCTGGGCGAATTCACGGGCCACATGGGTGATCCTGTCGGCGGAGACGCCGGTGATCTTCTCGGCCCATTTGGGCGTGCCGGGAATATCCTCACCATAATCCTTGGCAACCCAGTCACCGCCCAGACCCCGATCAAGGCCGTAATTGGCGCAGAACAGGTCGAACACCGTCGCAACAGCGACCTCGCCCTCGGCGGTCTTGATGCGTTTGACCGGCACATTCTTGGTCAGCACATTGGGGCGCTTGTCCCCGGTTGAGAATTGCTCGGTCGCATCCGCGCCGAAATAGGGGAAATCCACGCCGACCACATCGTCATGATCCTCGTCCAGCACCTGGCTCATGCGCAGACGTGTCTCGGTGCCGGCGGCTTTCTCTTCGAGGTTCCATTCGCCGTCCTCGCCCCAGCGATAGCCGATGGAGCCATTGGGCGCGACCAGCCCGCCGGAAGCCTCATCAAAGGCGACGGTTTTCCATTCCGGGTTGTTCTCTTCGCCCAGTTTGCCGTCGAGGTCATCGGCCCGCAGGAAGCGGCCCGGGATCATCTTGCCGTCTTTCTCTTCCAGCTTCACCAGCATCGGGAAGTCGGAGTATTTGCGGCAATATTCCTCGAAATACGGGGCCTGACGGTCAAGGTGGAATTCGCGCAGGATCACGTGGCCAAAGGCCATGGCCAGCGCCGCGTCGGTGCCCTGTTTCACGTTGAGCCAGACATCGCCGAACTTGGCGGCCTCGGAATAGTCGGGACAGATGACGGCGGATTTGGTGCCGCGATAGCGCGCCTCGGTATAGAAATGCGCGTCCGGGGTCCGGGTCTGCGGCACGTTCGAGCCCCAGAGCAGCAGGTAACCGGCATTGTACCAGTCCGCCGATTCCGGCACGTCGGTCTGTTCGCCCCAGGTCATCGGGGACGCGGGGGGCAGGTCGCAATACCAGTCATAGAAGGACATGCAGACACCGCCCATCAGCGACAGGTACCGCGATCCGGCGGCGTAAGAGATCATCGACATGGCCGGGATCGGCGAAAAGCCAAAGATCCGGTCGGGGCCATAGGTTTTCGCGGTATAGGCGTTGGCGGCGGCGGTGATTTCCGTGGCCTCGTCCCATGTGGCGCGCACGAAACCGCCCTTGCCCCGCGTCTCGACATAAGAGGCGCGCAGGATCGGGTCGCTCTGGAGCTTGGTCCAGGCCTCGATCGGGCTCAGGCTCTCGCGCATCTTGCGCCAGATCTTCATCAGCCGTCCGCGTACAAGCGGGTTCTTCACCCTGTTCGCGGAATAGAGATACCAGCTATAGGACGCGCCGCGCGCACAGCCGCGCGGCTCGTGGTTGGGCAGGTCGGGGCGGGTGCGCGGGTAATCGGTCTGCTGGGTTTCCCAGGTGACGATCCCGGATTTCACATAGATCTTCCAGCTGCACGACCCGGTGCAGTTCACACCATGGGTCGAGCGCACGATCTTGTCGTGGCGCCAGCGGTTTCTGTAGGTGTCCTCCCAGTCGCGGCTTTCGCGCGTGACCTGGCCATGGCCGTTGGAGAACTGTTCCAGTTCATTAGACTGGAGAAAGTTCAATCTGTCGAGCAGGTGGCTCATTGGATGTCTCCTTGGATTGGCTGGCCCGCCCCGGCACGTCACCGGGGCGGGTGGCGTTCGGATCAGGGGTTCTGGATGTAGGCGTTCGGCCGCAGGTAGAACCACCAGTTGATCGCGATGCAGACGGCGTAGAAGATCGCGAAGCCGTAGAGCGCGTATTCCGGATGTCCGGCCTTGAGCTGTTCACCGAACACCTTGGGGATAATGAACGCGCCATAGGCGGCCACGGCTGCGGTCCAGCCCAGCGTCGGGCCTGCCTGTTCCTTGTTGAAGGCGACCGCGATGGTCCGGAAGGTTGAACCGTTGCCGATACCGGTGGCGGCGAACAGGATCAGGAAGAGGCCGAGGAACGGGTAGAAATACTGTTCCGGTGTGGCCGAGGCATAGGCCGCCTGAATGAAATAGGCGACACCCAGAGCAGAGGCGACCATGATGACCGAGATGATCTGGGTCACCTTGGCCCCGCCCGCGCGGTCGGCCCACATGCCGCCGATGGGGCGGATCAGCGCGCCGATGAACGGGCCCATCCAGGCAAACATCAGCGCCGAGGGGCCATTGGGGTTCACCGTGTCATGGGTCATCAGCCCATCAACCTCGATATGGCTGAAACCGAACACCACCTTGATGGTCAGCGCCAGCGCGGCGGAGTAGCCGATAAAGCTGCCGAAGGTCATGGTGTAGATGACGGTCATCGCCCAGGTGTGCTTGTTGCCGAAGATCTTGTATTGGCGAGACAGGTTCTGCCCCACGGCACCCGGGATCATCCGAAGCCCCAGAACGGTCAGCGCGATCACGATGGGCAGCACGATCCATTTCGACACGCCCAGACCCGAGGTGGGCAACCCGCCCTCGACCCCCGGAAGCATCAGCCATGCGCCGAATGCAGCGGTGACAAAGCCGATGGCCAGCATGCCCGAGATGGTGGCAAAGGCCCCCAGCGGGTTCGGAATATCGGGGCTGACATGTTCGTCGCGGATATTGTTCATGCCCATCCAGCCGATCACCGCCAGCGGGATCAGGAAGACAAGCCAGATGAAGCCCGCATTCTGGATATAGGTCTCGGTCCCGGCAGGGATCTTGCCGATCAACGTGCCGGAGGTGTTCACCAGCGTGCGGCTTTCCCCGCCAAAGAGGCCCATGGTCATGGCCAGCGGCACGAGGATCTGCATCGTGGTCACGCCGAAATTGCCCAGACCCGCATTCATCCCCAGCGCATAGCCCTGGATCTTTTTCGGGTAGAAAAAGCTGATATTCGACATGGACGAGCTGAAGTTGCCGCCGCCGATACCGGACAGGAAGGCCAGCATCTGGAAGTACCACAGCGGCGTGTCGGGATCCTGCAGTGCAAACCCCGTGCCCACCGCCGGGATCATCAAGAGCGCGGTGGTAAAGACGATCGTGTTCCGACCGCCCGCGATCCGGATGAAAAAGGTGGAGGGGATGCGCAGCGTGGCGCCCGTGAGGCCCGCGATGGCGCCCAGCGTGAACAGGTCAGACGCGGCAAAGCCGAAATCAAGGTTCACCATCTGCACCGTGATGATGCCCCAGTAGAGCCAGACGGCGAAGCCACAGAGCAGCGACGGGATGGAAATCCACAGGTTGCGATTGGCGATGGACTTGCCGGAGGAAGCCCAGAAGGCCTCGTCATCGGGTGTCCAGTTTCTCAGGTCTTGTCCCATGTCAGGTCCTTTGAAGTTTGGTTGGCGGGCGGATGTGAGCCGCCGCGCCCTTTGGTGTTATTGTGCCGGTTGTGCGCCGCCCTCTTTGCGGGCGATGGCCTGCAACCCTTCTTCCAGTTCCGCATTGGCCTTTTCGGCGCGGCGGCGCAGGGTCTCGATATTGGCGGCGGCGAAATTGGCGCGCTCTTCGTCTTCCTGACGGGTCGAGAAGCGCACGAAGAAGGCGAGGAAGGAGGCGCAGGTCACCACCATGCCGAGGATCAGGAAGGCTTCGGACCAGTCGATCATGTTCTTGAACAGGAAGCCCGCAAGAACCGCCCCGGCATTGCCGCCCGCACCGACCACACCGGCCACTGCACCCAGCGCCTTTTTGTTGATGAAGGGGACGACGGAATAGGTCGCGCCTTCGGCCATCTGCGTGAAGAGCGAGAAGACGATGAGCGACGGCAGCGCCAGGAACAGCACCTGCATCTGGCTGAAGATCATCAGCGCGAAGCCTTCAAAGAGCAGGCACATGAAGAGCCAGAACGCGCGCCCCTTGAGCCCCCAGAGTGCGCCAAAGTTGTCGCCGAACAAGCCGCCCAGCGTCCGGGCAAAGATGTTCATCAGGCCAAAGGAGGCGGCAACAAACCCGGCCTGCACGAGGGTCAGGTCGAAATAGTCGAAGAAATAGAGCGCCGCGACGTTGTTGACGGTCAGCTCAACCCCAAAGCATGCGCCGTAGATCATGAACAGAACCCAGACCCGGGGGTCTTTCAGCGCATGCATGTAATTGCCGGTGACGTTCTTTTTCTCTTCCATACGGCCCTGCGCGCGCAGGTCGTCGAAATTGCCGTCCGGCGCATCCTGGGTCAGGAAGTAATAGGCAATCCCCACGAGGAAGATGATCACGCCCACGACAACCATGGCCAGACGCCAGCCCAGCGCTTCGGAGAACCCGAAGCCCACGACAAAGACCGAGAACAGAAGCGGCATGACAAACTGCGTGACGCCGCCGCCAAGGTTACCCCAGCCCGCTGAAGTCGCGTTGGCCTGTCCGACCACGTTGGGCGCGAACATGACAGTTGTATGGTATTGGGTGATAACGAATGCGGCACCGATGCCGCCAATCATCACCCGGAACAGCAGAAAGCTTTCAAAGTTCCAGCTCAGCCCGATCCCCATCACCGGGAAGGCACCGAGGATCAAGAGCCAGGTATAGGCCTTGCGCGGCCCGATGCGGTCACAGAGCCAGCCGATAAAGAAGCGGGCAAAGACGGTGATTGCCACCGAGCCGATGATCGCCCAGCCGATCTGGTCCTTGGTCAGGTTCAGCTCATCGCGCACCACGCTCATCAGCGGCGCAATACCGAACCATGCGAAGAAGCACGAGAAAAAGGCGAACCACGTCATGTGGAACGTCCGCATCTGAACCATCTTCACGTTGAAGAAATTCCGCCACAATGCAGTGGCCTTGTTTTGCAGTTCCATCTGTCCCTCCGGATTGCACGGCGGCCGCGATCGACCGCGGGCTGGGCAAAGGGATGGGGGTTTCCGGGGCGGAAAGGCTTGACGCAGATCAAGTTTCGCGTGATCCACGGGCAAAACAAATCGACCGCCAAAATCGCGCAAGACAGCCCGGTTTTCCCGTCAAGAGCACGACAGGCAACCATCAAGAGGTTAATTGACAAATGTCAATTGGGCTGTTTGCTTGGGCGGCAGGGGAGATGACATGCCACTCAGGACAAGTCAGAACGAATCGGACGAGCTCCGGAAGCTCGACCTGTTTTCGGACATGGAAGACGTGCATTTCGAGGCGCTGATGCGGGGGGCCTATGTGCAGAATTTCCCGCCGGCGATCGAGTTGATCCACGAAGGCGAACCCAGCGATTTCCTGCATGTGGTGCTGGAGGGCAGTGTCGAGCTTTTCGCGGGCTGGAACGAGCGCGAAACCACCATGGCCACGGTGCGACCGGTTTCGACCTTTATTCTTGCCGCCAGCATCAAAGACGCGCCCTATCTGATGTCGGCGCGCACGGTGGAGAAATCGCGCATCATCCTGCTGCCGTCCTCGGATGTGCGGGCCATCTTCGATGAGGATCAGGCCTTTGCCCGCGCCGTGGTGACGGAACTGGCGCAATGCTATCGCCACGTGGTCAAGAACACCAAGAACCTGAAACTGCGTACATCGCTGGAGCGGCTGGCGAATTACCTGATCCGGCAATCCGAGGTCTCGGCAGAGCCCACGGGGTTTGACCTGCCCATCGAGAAACGGCGGCTGGCCTCTTATCTCGGCATGACCCCGGAAAATCTCAGCCGTGCGATCAAGGCGCTGCAACCCTATGGCGTGACGGTCACCGGTCAGCATGTCAGCATTCCCGACGACCGGGATCTGCGCCATCTGGCAAGTCCGACCCCGCTGATCGACGATCCAAAGCACTGAGACGACGCGCCGCCGCCCGGGGGGGGGCGTCCCGTCAAACGAAAAAGACCCCGGCGCAGAACGCCGGGGTCTGTATTCTTACAAGCGAAACCGCTCTGGCTTAGTCGTCGCCGGATTTCAGCGCCGCGCCAAGGATATCGCCGAGCGATGCACCGGAGTCAGACGAACCGTACTGTTCCACGGCCTCTTTCTCTTCGGCAATCTCGCGCGCCTTGATCGACAGGCCGAGACGACGGGTCTTGCTGTCCACGTTGGTGACGCGCACATCGACCTTGTCGCCGACATTGAAACGCTCGGGGCGCTGTTCGGCACGGTCACGCGACAGATCGGAGCGGCGGATGAAGGACTTCATGCCCTCATATTCCACTTCGATGCCACCATCTTCGATCGCGGTCACTTCGACGGTGATCACGGAGCCGCGCTTCACGCCGCCAACCGCTTCGGCGAACTTGTCGCCGCCCACGGCCTTGATCGAGAGCGAGATACGCTCTTTCTCGACGTCCACTTCGGACACCACGGCCTCGACCATGTCGCCCTTGCGGTAGTTCTGGATCGCGTCTTCGCCACGCTCGTCCCAGGACAGGTCGGACAGGTGCACCATGCCGTCGATCTCGCCGGGCAGGCCAACGAACAGACCAAACTCGGTGATGTTCTTGACTTCGCCTTCGACCTGCGTGCCCTCGGGGTGTGTTTCTGCAAACAGTTCCCACGGGTTGCGCATGGTCTGCTTGAGACCCAGAGATACGCGACGCTTGGCGCTGTCGATCTCGAGCACCATGACCTCAACCTCTTGCGAGGTGGACACGATCTTGCCGGGGTGCACGTTCTTCTTGGTCCAGGACATCTCGGAGACGTGGACCAGACCTTCGACACCGGGCTCCAGTTCCACGAACGCACCGTAATCGGTGATGTTGGTGACGCGGCCCTGATGGGTGCTTTCCAGCGGGTACTTGGCAGCCACCAGATCCCAGGGATCTTCCTGCAGCTGCTTCATGCCGAGGCTGATACGGTGGGTTTCCTTGTTGATCTTGATGACCTGAACCTTGACGGTTTCGCCGATCGACAGGATCTCGGAGGGGTGGTTCACACGGCGCCATGCCATGTCGGTCACGTGCAAGAGGCCGTCCACACCGCCGAGGTCGACGAATGCGCCGTACTCGGTGATGTTCTTGACGACGCCGTCCACCGCCTGACCTTCGGCCAGGTTCGAGATGACCTCGGCACGCTGCTCGGCGCGGCTCTCTTCGAGGATCGCGCGGCGCGACACAACGATGTTGCCCCGGCGACGGTCCATCTTGAGGATCTGGAACGGCTGCTTGAGACCCATGAGCGGGCCTGCGTCGCGCACGGGGCGCACATCGACCTGAGAGCCGGGCAGGAAGGCCACGGCACCGCCGAGATCGACGGTGAAGCCACCTTTGACACGGCCAAAGATCGCGCCTTCGACGCGCTGGTCGTCGGCATAGGCTTTTTCCAGGCGGTCCCAGGCTTCTTCACGGCGCGCCATCTCGCGCGAGATGACGGCTTCGCCACGGGCGTTCTCGGCAGAACGGAGGTACACTTCGACCTCGTCACCAACCTCGATTTCGGGCGCTTCGCCGGGATTTGCGAATTCTTTCAGCTCGACACGGCCTTCCATCTTGTAGCCGACATCGATGATGGCTTGTCCCGCTTCGATTGCGATGACCTTGCCTTTGACAACAGACCCTTCTTCGGGCGTGTCCATTTCGAAGCTTTCGTTCAGGAGGGCTTCGAATTCCTCCATCGTTGCGTTTGCCATGTGGCGTTCAGTTCCTTTTCAAGTCACTATTCTGGCCGGGCGGTTGTCTCCACCGGTCTTAGGGTTTGGTCGTATTCGGCATCCGCAAAACAAAGAGGGCCGGAGGCTCCGACCCTGCTCGATCTCTTTGTCCCGCAGCGTTATGCGCCGTCATTGACGGGGGCGGTATAGGCCCATGGAAGGCGGTTTGCAAGGGGGATGGGCACATCCCCGCCCGCTGTTGGCGCAGCGCCCTTCCGGCCTGTCCCCCTTGCTTTCAGCCCTGCCCGCCACCGCACGCAGGCTTTACGACCCGGAAGGCAATTTACGGCACACTTTCTCCCGCTAGCACATGAAAACCGGATCACCCTCCCCGTTCGGGGGCTTGTGATTTGCGCGAAGAGCGGGGCGACGCCCCAATGGGCCGGGATCACCACTCCCGGAAACCGATCCAGCTTCGGCGGCCGCCGTTTTCTTGACAATACACAGCAGATTGCAAACGCCACCCGGTCCCAGCGCCGCCGGTGGCCCAAGCCATGTGGACCATGCGGTTGGCGTCCTTTCAGTAGCCGATCGCCGTGGCGAAGGCTTCGAGGAACCAACGCGTCGCGGTAAACAGATTGGCGATCTGGTAGGCAACGAAAAAGGCGGCAGTATAAAACACCGCCCGATGCCGGTCCCAAATTGGCGGGTCGGCATGGGCAATGCGCGGCGCATAGAACATTTGCATCGCCGCCACCGCAACGGCCCCGACAACCGCTCCCCCCACCACATCCAGCGGCCAATGCAGCCCGAGATAGACCCGCAACACCGCGCCAAACACAAAGGCATGCAACATAGCCAGGTAGCCCCAGCCGCGATGCACCGAAAAAACCACAATGGCGAGACTGAACAGCAATGCCGCGTGGTCAGACGGAAAGGCGTTCCACCCCGACAGCCCGCCGACATCAAGATCGACCGGCATATTCATCTCGAAGTCGCGCGTATGCACGGGCCTGTCCCGGTGCGGAAAAAATGCAGACATCAGCCGGACGATGATCAGCGCCGCCAGAGCACCCAGCATGCCCGCGAAAAGCCTGGCACGCATGTCTCGGGTCGTCCGCCTGGCAAACCACAGCCCCCAGATCAAACAGACCAAAGGAGCCGATTTGAACAATTCATTGGATGCAAGGTGAACCAGCACCCGATCCAGAAAAGCCCATTCTCCGGCGAATTGGTTCAGCAAGTGAAATATATACAGATCCATGCGCGCTTTTCAAATCTGGCACTCAAAGACTTGAAAAAATCACGAATTAAAAAGAACTACGGATTTATATATATATCACGAACCTGCGTTTCATTGCATAATTTTTTCAATGCGCCCGGCAATGAGTGATATTCAGCCCGGGGCGTGCCCGCCTGATTGGCGAATGATCAAGGAAAAGGCAATTGCGGTCCGGGTGGACGGAGCTTGGGTCAGGCCACTAGCAGAACCGTTCCGGCCCCACCCATTGCCCCACGCTGTAGCGATCCCCATGCGCCCAGCCCAGCGGCAGAACCGCTTCGATCCGGGCGAGATCATCCGCCGACAGGTCGATCTCGGCTCCGCGCACACATTCACGGAAATGGCTGACCGACCGGGTCCCGGGGATCGGGATCACGTGATCGCCTTGCGCAAGCGTCCAGGCAATCGCCAGCGCCGCCGCCGGTTCGCCCATGTCCGCCGCCAACGCGCGGAACCGGTCCGTGGCGGCGATATTCGCCTCGTAATCGGGCGAGAGGAACCGGGGGTTTTCGCAGAGCCATTCCAGATCCGGCACGCGGGATGCCTCAATCGGGTGATCGGTCAACAGACTGCGCCCGACCGGCGAAAAGGCGACCAGCGCCGTGCCCAGCCGCGCGCATTCCTGCACCAGCCCCAGTTCCGGCGCGCGGGTCGACAGCGAATATTCCGACTGCACCGCCGCCACCGGATGCACAGCCGCCGCGCGACGCAGGGAGCTGGGCGCGATCTCGGAAAAGCCGAACGCCCGGGTCTTGCCCTTGGCCACCAGCGCAGCAAGGCTCTCGGTCACCTCCTCGATGGGACGGGTGCTTTCGCGGCGATGCACATAGAACAGATCGACACAGTCAGTCCCGAGGCGGCTCAGGCTCTTGTCCAGCTCCGCCTCAAGATGCGCCAGCGAATTGTCGAAATATCGCACCCCATCGGCATTACGGGTGATCGCGGCCTTGGTGGCGATGTGAAAGATGTCGCGCGCCTCGGGGCGGTCACGCAGAAACGCCCCGATTGCGTCCTCCGAGCGGCCCATGCCATAGACATTGGCGGTGTCGATATGGGTCACCCCCGCCTCCAGCGCGGCATCGAGAATGGCCCATGAGTTTTCATCACTCGTGGGGCCGTAAAAATTGGCGAATGACATGGCGCCCACGCCCATGGCGGACATCTCAACCCCTGCGATCTGACGGGTTTTCATGACTGCGCCTCCTGTTTTTCGCGCACCGCGGCAAGCGCCGCCTGAAATGCCGCGTCGACATCCAGCCGTGACGTATCAATATGCACCGCGTCCTCCGCGGGCTTCAACGGAGCCTCGGCCCGGCCCATGTCGCGTTCGTCCCGGGCGCGCACATCGGCCAGAACTTCGTCAAAGCTGGTCTCGATGCCTTTTTCGCTCAACTCCCGGAACCGCCGTTCGGCCCGCACCTCGGCGCTGGCCGTGACGAACAGCTTCACCTCGGCCTCGGGGCAGATCACCGTGCCGATGTCGCGCCCGTCCAGCACCGCCCCGCCCGCGCGGCGGGCAAAGGCGCGTTGAAAATCCACGAGCGCCGCGCGCACATCGCCCAGCACCGCCACCTTGGAGGCGGCCTGCGCCACCTCGGGCGTGCGCAGCGCGTCATTCTCCAGATCCTCGGCCAGCAGAGCCTGTGCGGCCTCAAGCGGGTCCACCCCGTCCAGCACCTTGCGCCCCACCGCGCGATAGAGTAGCCCGGTATCGAGATGGGCAAAGCCCAGCTCCCGCGCCAATGCCTTGGAAATCGTGCCCTTGCCCGATGCCGCCGGTCCGTCCACCGCGATTGTGAATGCCATGCTTATCCTTTCCTTCGCCCGAGCATCAGCCCCAGCCAAATGGCCACTGTTGCCCCCAGCAGCACGTATTTCGTCACCGTGAAACGGCTGGCCAGCATCACTGTCGCCGGATCAAGCGGCCCCTGCCAATTTCTGAGCAACTCCGCCACCAGCGCGTTTTCCCCGTAATCGATCACAGCGTAACCGGCAGGGGCAACCAGCAAAAGCAGCCGCGTCCATTGCCGCCATGGCCGTGAGGCGCGCAGCACACAGGCGGCCAGTGTGATCGCCAGCATCGCCGGAAACACCGTATCGAGCACATGCAGCGGCCCGGCATATTTCGAGATGCCCAGCGGCCCAAGCGCCATGAAATATGTGGCCACGTCGCTGGCCGTGTACCCCGTCCACCGAGCGTCAAGGATCAACGCGCCGTCCGGCATCAGGTGCACCCACGAAATCGCGCCCATGGCCGCAAAAAGCGCCGCCGTGCCCAGCGCCAGAAGCGCAATGACCCAAGGCGGGATCATGACAGCGCCACCCCGCGGCGCGCGCCGTTGCCATCGTCCATGCCTGCCCGGTCTGTCATGCCGCCCGCCCCTGTCGCCCTGTCCGGGTTATCTCAACTGCGCCCGCAGGACACAAGCCTCAGCCCCGCCGCCAACGCCATACCCCGCCGATCAGCAATAGCATCATGGCCAGCGTGGTGGCACCCGATTTGACGATTGTGAAACGGCTGGCCCGCGCGATCTGCTCCGCCGTCGCCTCAACAGGAGCAGCGCTCAGCATCGCCGCAACAGCACGGTTTTCCAGCAGATCCGCCGCCATGCCCACCAGTGCCGCCACCGCAACGGCAAGGATCAACCGGCGCGGCAGCCACAGCACCGCCGCCAGACAGAGCGTCACCGCCAAGAGCGGCGGATAGGCCGCGTCCAGCATATGCTGCGTGCCAAGGTAAAACCGCCGCCCCTCGACGCTCAGAGCATCAAGAAACGCCCGCGCCGCCGCGGTATCATAGCCCATGGGGCGCAGGTCGAACGGGCGCAAACCGCCCGTATCAACCGCGATCCGTGGCAGCGACCATGCCACCATGACCCCGTAGATCAGCGCAGTCAGCAGCAGGCTGACCTGAAAGACGCGCATCAGGCCCGCGCGCCGCATGGCTCAACCCTCGCGCCGGATATCCGCGCCCAGTTCTGCCATCAGCGGCTCGAAAATCGGGAAAGAGGTGGCGATGGGCTGGCCGTCATCGACGCGCACAGGGTCTTTCGTGGACATGCCCAGCACCATGAAGGACATGGCGATGCGGTGGTCGAGATGGCTGGCACAGGTTGCGCCGCCCGGCACGTTCCCCGGCCCCATGCCACTTACGCGCCACCAGTCCGGCCCGTCCTCGACCGTCACGCCACAGGCGCGCAGCCCGCTGGCCATGGCCTCGATCCGGTCGCTTTCCTTGACCCGCAATTCCTTGACACCGGTCATGTTGGTCACGCCCGTGGCATTGGCCGCCACGACCGACAGCACCGGGTATTCGTCGATCATGCTGGCCGCGCGCTCGGGCGGCACGTCGATGCCCTTCATGTCGGGCGAGTATTTCGCGCGCAGGTCCGCCACCGGCTCGCCGCCCTCTTCACGCATATTCTCAAAGGTCAGGTCAGCACCCATGTCCTGCAGCGTATAGAACAGCCCGGCCCGCGTCGGGTTCAGCCCGATACCGGGGATCAGCACGTCCGAGCCCGGCGTGATCAGCGCCGCACAGACCGGAAAGGCGGCGGAACTGGGATCGCGCGGCACGGCAATCGTCTGGGGCTTCAGTTCGGGCCGCCCGGTGAGGGTGATCACCCGGCCTTCCTCCGTGTCTTGGGTCGTGATCTCGGCCCCGAACCCCGCCAGCATCCGTTCGGTATGATCGCGGGTGGCCTCTTTCTCGATCACCACGGTCTGACCCGGCGCGTTCAGCCCGGCCAGCAGCACGGCGGATTTCACCTGCGCCGAAGGCACCGGCACGGTGTAACGCACCGGCACCGGGTCTTCCGCGCCGACCAGCGTCATCGGCAGCCGCCCGCCCGACCGGCCGACAGCCTGACATCCGAACAGCGCCAGCGGATCGGTGACCCGCGCCATCGGGCGTTTGTTGAGGCTGGCGTCGCCAGTGTAGGTGACCGCGATCGGCGTCGTCGCCGCCGCCCCCATGATCAGCCGCACGCCGGTGCCGGAATTGCCGCAATCGACCACCTGATCGGGTTCGGAAAAGCCGCCCACGCCGACGCCATGCACATGCCATGTGCCATCTTCGTCACGCGTCACCTCGGCCCCGAAGGCGCGCATTGCCTTGGCGGTGTCCAGCACGTCCTCGCCTTCGAGCAAGCCGGTCACCACAGTCTCGCCCACCGCCATCGCACCAAGGATCAACGAGCGATGCGAGATCGACTTGTCCCCCGGCACATCGGCCACGCCCTTGAGCGGGCCGCAGGCGGTGGAAATCATCGGAATGGGAGTGCCGTGGCCGGACATTATGGAGCTTCCTTCGTTAGCGTTCGCAGCGCTTGTAGCAAGGGGTTTGGCAGGGGTCCATACGGGTCAGCAACAAGGGGCCGCTGCCTCCTCGGCCTTCGCACAGGTCTCCGACGCTTCGGCGCTGAGATCGATCCTGATCTTCTTCTGTTTACAAATACCTTGGGGAGGTCTGGAGGGGTAAAACCCCTCCAGCGGGTCGGCGCGGCGCAGCCGCGACGAAATCAGGAACAACGAGCGATTTTCAAAGCCTGCGAAACGTCAGGTAATGCGGCACCCGCCCCTCGCGCAGGGCCTTTTGCTCATAGCGCGTGGAGATCCAGTCGCCCCAGGGCTCCCGCCAATCCGCGGGCCGCTCCGCCAGCCATTCGAACCCGTGGCGCGGCACCTGTTCCAGCGTCTGGCGCACATAGTCGGGAATATCCGTGGCCACGCGGAACTCCGCCCCCGGTTTCAGCTTTTCCGCCAAAGGCTCCAGATGCTCCGGCGTCACAAAACGACGCCGGTGGTGGCGTGTCTTGGGCCATGGATCAGGGTAAAGCAGAAACGCCTTGGACAGGGACCGGGCGGGCAGCACGTCAAAGAGATCGCGCGCATCGCCGGGATGGATGCGCAGGTTATCGACCCCCGCGTCACGCACCTTGCCCAGAAGCATGGCGACGCCGTTGATATAAGGCTCAGCCCCGATGATGCCGATATCGGGGTTGTTGGCGGCCTGATGCACCAGATGCTCGCCGCCGCCAAACCCCACCTCAAGCCAGACCTCGCGCCCGCCGAACAGCGCGTCGAGATTAAGCGGCGCGCGCTCGGGGTTCACGTCCCAATCCACCGGGCCGGGCGACAGTTTCGCCAGGTCCTCGTCAAGATAGCGCTCCTGCGATTTGCGCAGGCCCTTGCCTTTGAAACGACCATAGAAATTGCGCCAGGGCGCACCGGAGGGATGTTTATCAGTCATGGCGCGCGGTTTAGCCGGGGTGACCGGTTTGCGCAACGGGCCTCAGCGCTTGAAGGCGCGCGGGCGCAGGATCTGCTGGCTGGCGCTTTGCACCTCGGGGAGTTTCTCCAACGCCTCGGAGAGCGCGCGCGCCGCCGCCTCGTCGGGGGCCTCGACCATGCCGCCCCGGCCATAATCCCGGATGATCCTCGCCCCGGCCTTTTCCAGTTCGGCGCGCACCCCGGCATCGCCCAAGGGCGCGCGCAGGGTAAGACGCGCGGTGGGAATGGCAAGCTCGCCGGTGTCGGGGTCCTCCAGCGCCGCGCCCATCGCCTCGCGCCCGGTGCCCGCCGGTACAATGGCATAGGTCTCGCCGCCATCGGTGATTTCCAGCACCGCATCATCAGGCATGTCACCGGCTGCGTTACGGTCCGATTTGGCAACCTTAACGACAACGAATTTTTCTGATACAATCATTGTCATATTTTCACCGGTGGGGTCTCGATCCCACTACTCTACATTAAATCGAATTTTCAGAGAACCATATTGAGAGGAGATCGTCATGCGTATGATGTTGGGCGGGGAACGCGGCAGGGAAATCAGTGTCGGCACCAGCGAGAGCCGCATTGCGGTGCGCACCGTGAGCCGGGGGCCGATCCTGAAATCGGCGTTGAGCAAGAACGCCCGTTCGATGATGGGCAAGGCCGCGCAGGCGCTGCAATTCGACGGCGCGCATATCGCCTTTCTGCAATCCGACGAGTTCGGGGCCGAAGAGATGAAAGCGCAGCTCAAGGATGAGGACCAGTTCGAATTCGCGGGATCGGCGCTCAAGCTTGAAGGCACGAACGAGACGATTGCCTATACCGAGAAGATGTTCGTGGCCCTGCAGCCCGACGCCAGCGATGCCCATGCCCGCGAAATGCTGAGCGCGCTGGGCGACAACTGGCACGTGGCGCGGCGGCTGACCGTGGCGCGGCACGCCTATCTGCTGGCCCCGCGCAAGACCGTGGGCAAGGATATCTTTGATCTGTCGATGGAGATCGTCCGGCGCAGCGAAGTGGACCGCTGTCATCCCGAATTCCTGCGCGAACGCGGGTTCCGGGGCGTCTATCCGCAGCAATGGCATCTGGGCAAACGGGTGATCGACGGGCGGCTCATCGAACAAAGCGCCGAGGTGGACGGGGCCTGGACCGCGAGCCGGGGCAAGGGCGTGACCATCGCCGTGATCGATGACGGGGTCGATACCGGGCATCCGGAATTTGCCACGCCGGGCAAGATCGTGTCCGAGTTCGATTTCACCGAACGCGTCGCCGATGCGCGGCCAAAGAATGCAGGCGACAATCACGGCACGGCCTGTGCCGGGGTGGCCTGTGCCGCGGGGATTGCCGGCGCGGCAGGGGTGGCCCCGGATGCGGCGCTTATGCCCATTCGGTTGCGCTCGGGTCTCGGCGGTATTGACGAAAGCGACGCGATCATGTGGGCGGTTGAGAAAGGCGCTGATGTGATCTCCTGTTCCTGGGGCCCGGTCGATGGCAAATGGTTCGACCCGAACGACCCGCGCCACAATTTTGAGGCTCCGATCTCGGACAACACCGCGCTGGCGCTGGAGGCCGCGCTGCATACCGGGCGGCAGGGGCGCGGCTGTGTGGTCTGCTGGGCGGCGGGCAATGGCAATGAAAGCGTGGACCTTGACGGCTGGGCCTCTTTCCCCGGTGTGACGGCGGTGGCCGCCTGCGATGACCGGGGCGTGCGCTCGGTCTATTCCGACTTTGGCGACGCCATCGACATCGCCTTTCCCTCCAACACCTTTGCCTTTGGCGGCTCACCCGAACCGCTGACTCCGGGCATCTGGACCACCGACCGGAGCGGGTCGAATGGCTACAACCAGCAATCCGGACCGGGCGGCAACTTCACCGAAAGCTTTGGCGGCACCTCCAGCGCCTGTCCCGGCGCGGCGGGTGCGGCGGCGCTGGTGCTGGCCGTGGACCCGATGATGCGCGGAGACGAGGTGGTGCAGGCGCTGCAGGAAACGGCGGTCAAGATCGACGCGGCGGGTGGCAACTACGACGCCAATGGCCATTCCGACCAATATGGCGCGGGCCGGGTCAATGCCGAAGCGGCGGTTTATTCGCGCCTGCAACTGGTGTGACACCGGGCCAGGTCTCTCCCGATCCTGATCTTCTTCTGTTTACAAATACCTTGGGGGTCCGGGGGCAAAGCCCCCGGCCGGTCGACGCGGGCCTGCCCGCGGCGAAATCAGGAACTGGCGCTCAGACCGCCTTTTTCAGCGCCTCAACCAGATCATCGCGCTCCCAGCTGAACCCGCCATCGGCCTCGGGCGCGCGGCCAAAATGGCCGTAAGCCGCCGTGCGCTGATAGATCGGCTTGTTCAGGTCCAGATGCGTGCGGATGCCGCGCGGGGTCAGGTCCATGACCTTGGGGATCGCCGCCTCGATGGCGGCGTCGTCCACCTCGCCCGTGCCGTGGGTGTCACAATAGATCGACAACGGCCGGGCCACGCCGATGGCATAGGACAGCTGGAGGGTGCAGCGTTCGGCCAGTCCGGCGGCCACCACATTTTTCGCCAGATAGCGCGCGGCATAAGCCGCCGAACGGTCCACCTTGGTCGGGTCCTTGCCGGAAAACGCGCCGCCGCCATGGGGTGCGGCCCCGCCATAGGTGTCAACGATGATCTTGCGGCCTGTCAGACCCGCATCGCCGTCGGGGCCGCCGATGACAAAGGTGCCGGTCGGGTTGATCCACCATTCGGTGCGCTCGGTCAGGAACTCGGGCGGAAGCACTTCGCGGATATAGGGCTCTACGATGGCGCGGATATCGGCCTGGGTCTGGCTTTCGTGAGCGTGCTGTGTCGAGAGCACGATGGACGTCACCTCGACCGGTTTGCCATTCTCGTAGCGCAGGGACACCTGGCTCTTGGCGTCGGGCCCAAGGGTCGGCTCGGCACCGGATTTACGCACCTCGGCCAGCCGCCGAAGGATGGCGTGGGAATAGAGGATCGGCGCGGGCATGAGCATCTCGGTCTCGTTCGTGGCGTAGCCGAACATGATGCCCTGGTCCCCTGCCCCTTCATCGCCGCGTTCGCCGGTCACGCCCTGGGCGATATGGGCGGATTGTTCATGCAGGAGATTGGTGATCTCGCAGGTCTGCCAATGGAACTTGTCCTGCTCATAGCCGATGTCGCGAATGCATTCCCGCGCGATGTCCGGGATGCGCTCCATATATTCGGCGAGCTTGGCCTGATCGGTCAGCCCGACCTCACCGCCGATCACCACGCGATCGGTGGTTGCAAAGGCTTCGCAGGCCACGCGGGCCAGCGGATCCTCGGCGAGCAGCGCGTCGAGCACCGCGTCGGAAATACGGTCGCAGACCTTGTCCGGGTGGCCTTCGGAAACGGATTCCGAAGTGAAAATGTAGTTCTGTCTCGCCATGGGAAGTGCTCCATTGGGTTGTCAGCGTCACGCCAGGAAGCCGTTGTGACGCCCGTTTTGTTATCTCCCCGGAGCTATGCCGCACCGGTGTTGCGGTCAATGCCTATTGCGCGAAAGGGGCCAGATTGCGGCCACGGCGAGAAAAAACAGCAACAGACCCGTGGGCCATTCGCCCATCTGGGCATAGGGCGTGGCAGGCAGTGCGGGCGGCAAGGGCGCATCGACAAAGCCTGCCTCACCCAGCGGCAGCGCGTGGGTGATGCGGCCCTTGGCGTCGATCACCGCCGAGACCCCGGTATTGGCCACACGCACCATGGGCAGGCCGGATTCAATCGCCCGCATCCGGGCCTGGGCGAGATGCTGGTAGGGGCCGGAAAACTTGCCGAACCACGCGTCATTGGTCAGTTGCAAGAGCATGTCGGGGCGCGGCGCGGTGCGGGCATAGGCCGGAAACACCGCTTCGTAACAGATCAGCGGGATCGCGGTGGCAACCCCAAGGTCCATGATCTGCGGTCCGGGACCGGCGGAATAGCCGGTGTCGACCCGCGCGGCGAGACCGGTGATGCCGAGGCGCTGCCAGAACGCCGGAAAGGGCATATATTCGCCAAAGGGGACGAGGTGATGCTTGTCATAGACCTGCACCGACTGGCCAGAGGCATCGACCAGCGTGGCGGAATTGTAGAAATCATCCCCCTCGGAGCGCTGGATGCCCAGCACAAGCGGCACCTGCCCCGCCTCGTCCGAGATATAGCCCAGCGTCGGAGCGGCGTCTTCCAGCAGCACCGGCACCGCGCTTTCGGGCCAGATGATCAGGTCCGGATCCCCGGGCGCGGCGGAATAGGCCACCATCCGATTGAAAAAGACCGGGATCATGTCCGGATCCCATTTCTGGTCCTGAGGCGCGTTGGGCTGGACCAGACGCAGGATCGGGGCATCGGGCGCGGCGGGCAGGTCGCGCGCGGCGAGCGAGACCGCCACGAACAGGCAGGCGAGGCCCAACCCGCCGGACAGACCCAGCGCGGCCCCCGCGCGGAGTACCATGGGCGCGGCGCGCAGACGCGTCCAGAGCCAGACCGGCAGCGCCGCCATGAGAAGCGTCAGCAGCGTCAGCCCATAGGGGCCGATCAGCGCCGCCCACTGTGCCAGCACGGTCTCAGACCAGGTGTAGCCCACCAACGCCCAGGGAAAGCCGGTGAACACATGGCCCCGCGCCAGTTCCGCCAGCGCCAGCGCAATGGCCACGCGCCAGACGCCGCCACCCGCGCGCTGCGCGGCCCAGAGCGCCGCCGCCCAGAACAACGCCAGCCCGCCCGCCAGCCCGATCAGGCCAAAGGGCGCGAGCCAGCCGTAAAGCTCGGGCTCGATCAGGAAAGGTTCGACGATCCAGTGCAGCGCGGTCGCGAAATATCCGAGACCTGCCAGCCAGCCCAGCAGGGCCGCGCGACGCGGGGTCAACCGTTCCGCGCCCAGCATACCCAAAAGGACGATCAGCGCGGCAAAGCCAGGAAGCGCCCAGCCAAAGGGCGCTTGGCCCAGCGCCGTGACCGCCCCTGCAAGCCCCGCCAGAACGGGCGTTTTCAGCGCCGCGCCGGGACCGGTGTCATTCGCCATGCAGCGCCGGGGTGGCCTTGGCCGCGCTTTCGCCGTGCAGCCGCACGCGCAGGCGCTTGATCCGGCGCGGGTCGGCATCGACCACTTCAAACTCCGGCCCTTCGGGATGCGGCACCATCTCGCCGCGCGCGGGCACGTGACCGGCCAGCATGAAGACCAGCCCGCCCAGCGTGTCGATCTCTTCCTCGTCCACCTCGTCGGTGGCGG
This sequence comes from Primorskyibacter aestuariivivens, assembly GCF_028023675.1. Lineage (GTDB taxonomy): Bacteria > Pseudomonadota > Alphaproteobacteria > Rhodobacterales > Rhodobacteraceae > Marinovum > Marinovum aestuariivivens. Next base: position 63,678 of record NZ_JAQIOZ010000017.1, read on the forward strand.
TCAGGTCCATGCCGATCTCGGACTGGAACTCTTCCAGCGGGGTCTTGGCCAGCGCCAGGTAGCAGCCCGGCTTTTCCTCGGTCCAGTACTTGTCCTCGCCGATGTCGTGCTCATCCTCGATCTCGCCGATCACCTGTTCGATCAGGTCCTCGATGGTGACAAGCCCGTCCACCCCGCCATATTCGTCAATGACCAGCGCCATGTGGCGGCGTTCGGCCTGCATTTTGGTCAGCAGTACGCCGATCGGCATCGACGGCGGCACAAAGAGCAAGGGGCGCAGCATCGCCTTGAGCGAAAAGCGCCCGCCCTTGCCGCCATTGGTGCCGTTGAACCCGTGTTTCAGGGCAAAGTCCTTGAGATGGACCATGCCCACGGGGGTATCGAGCGTGCCGTTATAGACCGGCAGGCGGGTCAGACCGCTTTCGCGGAACATCTCGACCAGGTCATCGCGCGTGATGGTCACCGGCACGGACACGATGTCGGCCTTGGGCACGGCCACATCCTCGACCCGCATGCGGCGCAGGTTCATCATGCCATGGGTGCTACGCGGATCAGGCGCGGCAGGGTTCTCGCTCTGCCCGTCTTCATCGGGATCGGACGGCGAAAGGGCCGTGACGATGCGACGGAAGAATCCGGATTTTTCGGGGGGACTGTGTTCAGTCAGCGCGCTTCGCGCTGCCGTAGAAGAGGGGTCTATGTCGTCCATTGTCCTGTCTCATGAGGGCCCAAACGGCCCGGGTACTCACTCATATGGGTCTGAAAGGCCCAGTTTGCCAAGTATGACACGTTCATGCGCTTCCATCAAAGTGGCATCCTTGTCACGGATATGGTCATAACCCAAGAGATGTAACACCCCATGAACGACCAGATGCGTCACATGGTCCACAAAGGGCTTGCCCTGGTCATGCGCTTCGCGGGTGCAGGTGTCAAAGGCGATGGCGATGTCACCGAGCGGCTGGGGGTCGTCCGGGGTCCCGGGATCGGGCGCGTGGGGCCTGTCGCCGTCGCTGTCGGCGGACAGGTCTTCTTCGGGCCATGACAGCACATTGGTGGGGTTGGGCTTGCCGCGGAAATCGGCGTTGAGCGTGGCGATGCGGGCATCGTCACAGGCGAGAACGGCGATTTCAAAGTGGGCAGGGTTCAGACCGAGATGGGCCAGCGTAGCGATTGCGGCGGTGTCGGCCAGCGTCTCCAGCCCGGCCTGTTGCCAGCGGGTGTCTTGGATGATCGTGTCGGTGAGCATGTGATCCGGCCTTTTTGGGGGCGCTGCCCCCGTCCCTGCGGGACTCCCCCGAGGTATTTTCAAACAGAAGAAGGATCAATCGCGCCAACCAGCGGGCCGGTCAAGGGCTTTCGGCGTCTTTCTCATAGGCTTCGATGATGGCGGCGACCAGCGGGTGGCGGACCACGTCTTTGGCTGTGAAATAGTTGAAGGCGATGTTGGGGATGCGGTTCAAGAGCCGCTCGGCATCGGCCAGGCCAGAGGCCACGCCGCGCGGCAGGTCGATCTGGGTCCGGTCGCCGGTGATGACCATGCGGCTCCCCTCGCCCAGCCGGGTCAGGAACATCTTCATCTGCATGGAGGTGGCGTTCTGAGCCTCGTCCAGCACCACGAAGGCATTGGCCAGCGTGCGGCCGCGCATGAAGGCGAGCGGGGCGATTTCGATCTTTTTCTCCTCGATCAGCTTGCCCAGCTGCTTGGCAGGCAGGAAATCGTTCAGCGCGTCATAGAGCGGCTGCATGTAGGGATCGACCTTGTCCTTCATGTCGCCGGGCAGGTAGCCGAGCTTTTCACCCGCCTCGACCGCGGGGCGGGACAGGATGATGCGGTCCACATGGCCGTTGATGAACATGTTCACGCCCACCGCTACCGCAAGATAGGTCTTGCCCGTACCGGCCGGGCCGATGCCAAAGGCCAGTTCGTTTTCAAAGAGGCTGCGGACATAGGATTTCTGCGCCTCGGTGCGCGGCTCGACCAGTTTCTTGCGGGTCTTGATCTCGACCTGGCCCGAGGGAAACATGTCAAGCTGATCGCCGTCGCGGGCGCCGGTCTCGGGCGTACCCATGCGCAATTCGCGGTCGATATCGCCCGATTCGACGCTGCGGCCCGCCTCCAGCCGTTCATAGAGCGAGGCCAGCAGCTCTGCCGCTTCCTGCCGCGCGGGCGGCTCGCCCATCACGGCCAACTGGTTGCCCCGGCGCAGGATCTGCACGGTCAGACGTTTTTCGATCTCGGCGAGGTTACGATCATATTCGCCGCACAGGTCTATGAGCAGCCGGTTGTCGGGGAATTCCAGAACCGTTTCCTGGAGCGTGTCTGGCGTCGCGGGGTCGGCGAGAATCGGTGCGGACAAAAATGCGGTCTCCCTGAAAGGTCTATGGAAGCAGGCTGACCGAGCATGGCGCGCTTGGCAAGGGTGCGCGCCGCAATGTCACCCGGTTGAAACAAAAGCGCCGCGGGTTTGAAACCGCGGCGCTGATGTGTTGTGCATGTGGCATGCGATCAGAGCGGGTCGCCGATGATCGCCGTGGAGCCGCCCTTGAAATCGCCGGTGGCGATGGTCGGCGGTGCCGTGCCGGAACAGACCGGCTTGCCGTATTTGTCGAGACGGGCGGAGAGATAGCCCTCGACCCCGTCGTCGATGATCCAGTGGTCACAGCCATTCGGGTCGATCCAGATGCCGGCCTTGAGCTGGCTCAGATCCTTGGCATCGATGCCACGGTCCACGCTTTTGTCGGGGCCCACGGATCCAAGACACCCGGAAAGCGCCATGGCTGTGGAAACAGCCAGAATCGGTTTGATGAATTTCATGTCGATCGCTCCCAGGTTCAGCGAATGCAGATGATTTCGACGCGACGGTTGCGCGCCATGCCGTCATGGGTCCGGTTGGAGGCCACGGGCTGGCGTTCGCCATAGCCGCGCACATCCACGATCCGGGCACCCACGGATTTCCCGACGGCAGCCACCGCATTGGCGCGGTTGTAGCTCAGACGCATATTGTATTCGTCCGAAGCGCGGCTGTCGGTGTGGCCGGTGATGATAAAGGCGGTGGCAGAGGCGGAGCGGAAGAACTCGGCCAGGCGGGCCTTGCCCTGACGGCTGATGTAATATTTGTCAGTTGCAAAGAACTGGTCCGAATTCATCACGCCGCAGACATTGCCCCGGCGGCAGACCGGGATGCCCTGTCGGTTCGTATGCGGGGTCATGTAACCTTCGACCCCGTCATCCATGACCCAGTGTTCGCAGCCATCGGGATCAACCCAGATTCCCGGAATATATTGTTCGCCCACGATGGTACGCGATTGTGTCGACAGGATCGGCGATCCGTATACGGCCCCATCGGAGGCCCCTTCGGCAGCGGCGGCCGATCCGAACGTGAGCGTCACGGCGGCAGCAAGTCCCGCGACGGCAGCACGACAGGTTTTGGTGAAAGATTTCCCCACAGCGTCTGTCCCTTATTAACAGTTTCCCCCAGCAAGCCACGCCATAGAGAACCAAAGAGAATCGGTACAGCAGGCTCGTAACTCATTTTGTATTCAACAGTTTAGCAAACATGCCCCCACTTTGAAGGAAAAAAGCGATTAATTGCGGGGACTTGGCAGGCATTCCGCAAATGCGGATGCGTGGGCGGTTATCCACAGCCCTGAAGCATGTCGTGATTTCAATGCGTTAGCGCTCAAAACTCGTGTGAGTATTTTTTCTCACCGCATTAGGGGGCAGTCGCACTACCCAAGTTTGCGACAACAATCGCCTGAAATTGTTCGCATTGAGGCCAGAACCGCAACAATTCTGGATTGCGCTTTGGAAAGTGTTAACGGCGGGTTAATCTGGCAGGCAGACCGGTGCATCGGGTGACGGATGAACAGGCCTCACAGGTGTTGCACGCCATGACAGCCAACTGGAGAGAAACATGAAACGAGCCTTGATCGGTGCCGCGCTTTTCGCAGCCCTTGCCGCGCCTGTGATGGCCGGGGGCAAGGGTCATCATCACAAAAATTACGGCAGTCATTCCGCCGGGAGCGTGACCATCGTGGTCAGTTGTTATCGCGGGCCGTGGCAAGAGGTGATCTGGGACCGGCCCAACCCGGTTTTTATCGATACGCTTGTGCAGGCGGGCTATGATTACCCGAATGCCCATGCCATTGCCGAGCGGGTTTGCCGTGACCCGACGCTGGTGAACAATCCCGGTTCCCTGAGGGCGACGATGCAGGCGATCTACCGCGACGCCAACTCTCACAGGCGTCACAACCGCTGAGAATTATGCCAGCACGCCCTTGAGCGAGTTCGGCCCGCTTTCAACGATGCGCACCCGCGCAATATCGCCTTTTTGCGCGGCGGCGTCGGCTACGTGAACGGCGTGCAGATATTCGGATTTGCCGACCATCTGGCCTTCGAGCCGTCCGGGCTTTTCGAAGAGCACCTTGACCTCGCGCCCGACCATCGCGTCCTGGGTTTCGCGCTGCTGCTGTGAAAGAAGCGCCTGAAGCCTTTGCAAACGATCGTCTTTTTCGTCCTCGGGCACCTGATCCCGTTCCGCCGCGGGGGTGCCGGGGCGGGTGGAGTATTTGAACGAATAGGCGGTGCCGTAATGCACCGCGCGGATCAGGTCCATCGTGGCCTGAAAATCCTCTTCGGTCTCTTCCGGGAAACCGACGATGAAATCGCCCGACAGGTGCAGATCGGGGCGGGCTTCGCGCAGGCGTTCGATGAGTTTGAGATATTGCTCCGCCGTATGCGAGCGGTTCATGCGCTTGAGGATCTTGTCAGACCCGGCCTGCACGGGCAGGTGCAGATAGGGCATGAGTTTTCCACATTCTGCATGTGCCGCAATAAGATCGTCGGCCATGTCATTGGGATGGCTGGTGGTAAAGCGGATGCGTTCCAATCCGTCCACATCGTTCAACGCCCAGATCAGATCGGCCAGCGACATATCCCCATTGGGGCCTGCGCCGTGATAGGCGTTCACATTCTGGCCCAGCAGGGTGATTTCACGCACGCCGCGTTCAACCAGATCGCGCGCCTCGGTCAGGATCTGTGTCGCCGGGCGCGACACCTCGGCACCCCGGGTATAGGGCACCACGCAGAAGGCGCAGAACTTGTCGCAGCCTTCCTGCACGGTGAGGAACGCGGTCGGGCCGCGCGCGGCCTTGGGGCGCTTTTTCAGATGTTCGAACTTGTCCTCTTCGGGGAAATCGGTGTCGAGCGCCTTGGCCCCCGCGCGCGTCTTGGCCTCCATCTCGGGCAGGCGGTGATAGCTTTGCGGGCCGACCACCAGATCGACCAGCGGCTGGCGGCGCATGATCTCTTCGCCCTCTGCCTGGGCGACGCAGCCGGCGACGCCGATTTTCAGATCGGGTTTCTCGGCCTTGAGCCCCTTGTAGCGGCCCAGTTCGGAATAGACTTTTTCGGCCGCCTTTTCCCGGATGTGACAGGTGTTGAGCAGGATCATGTCCGCATCATCAGGCGTCTTGGTCTCGACATAGCCCTGCCCGCCCAGCGCCTCGACCATGCGTTCGCTGTCATAGACGTTCATCTGGCAACCATAGGTCTTGATATAGAGCTTCTTGGGCGCGGACATCGAACAGACTCCTTGGGCGGGTTCAGGGCGCGTGACTACATCAAAACCCGGCCCGCTTGCAATGCACAGAAAATTCACCGATTCTGGCTAAAACCCCATGGGCAGGGCCAAGAGATGCAGTTTTCGTCGTTGAAGGATTTCGTGACGCGTGGGCGTGATGTGCTGGCCAAGGGGCCTGTAGCGCTCATCCTGTGCGAGGATGACACGGAACTGGCCACGACGCTGCGCCATCACCAGCATCTGGCCTTTCGGCAGGTGGTGGCGTTTCTGCCGGACGCGTTCAAACTGCCCCGGGATGTCGAGGACACGGTGCATCGCGTGACCCATGGCTCGCCCCGCGACGGCGGCATGGACGTGATTGTGACTGCCGTTAACAATGCCACACCCGAAGGAGTCTGGCTTTATTACTGCTATAACGCGGAATTCCTGTTCTACCCGTTTTGCGAAACCCGCACAGTGGGCGAAATGCTCACCTTTCACACCGAGGAACGGCGCGACGCGATGCTGACCTTTGTGGTGGATCTTTATGCCGATGATCTCGACCGCTTTCCCGACGCGGTGTCGCTGGAACGCGCCTATATCGACCGGACGGGATATTACGCGCTGGCGCGGCCCGATCCGGACAATCACAACTACCCCAAGGAACGGCAGCTCGATTTCTTTGGTGGGCTGCGCTGGCGGTTCGAGGAGCATGTGCCGCAACACCGGCGCAAGATCGACCGGGTGGGGCTGTTCCGGGCCAAGCAGGGGATGGAACTGCGCGAGGATCACACCTTTACGGACGAGGAATACAACACTTATTCCTGCCCCTGGCACAACAATCTGAGCGCCTCGGTCGCGTCCTTCCGCACCGCCAAGGCGCTCAAGCGCAACCCTGGGTCAACCTTTGATATCCCAACCTTCCGCTGGCACAATTCGGTTCCCTTCGAATGGCATTCAAGGCAATTGCTGGATCTGGGGTTGATGGAACCGGGGCAGTGGTTCTGAACCCGCTCCAGTTGCCCTGTCACTCGGCGCTGTCGCGCCCATGGGACTTGGCCCGTTCGCGGGCAGACGGATTTTCCGACGACACGAAAGGCACGTCGACAACCTCGGCGGGGACTGGCTCGCCCGATTCATCGGCATAGGTTTCGGGCAGTTCCACGGCAAGGCGGGTGCCGATATCACTCAGCGCGTAAGGCACGTAACCCAGCGCAATATTGGTTTCCAGCTCGGGCGAATACCAGGGCGAGGTGACATAGCCGCAGCGCCGCCCCTGTTCGTCCTGGATCAGCCAGAAATCCGGCGCGTAATCGGTGATCGGCTGGCCGCCCAGCGTCATCCCCACCAGTTTCAGAGCAAAGGGATACTCGTCCGCCTCGATCCGGGTGCGCTGCGCCTCAAGCGCTTCCTTGCCGATGTAATCGGCAGTTTTCTTGCGCGGCACCTGATAGGCGAGATTGACCTGAAACGGCGAGGTTTCCACATCCATGTCCTGCCCCCAGCTGAGAATGCCGGCAGCGATGCGGCGGTGATGCGCCGGGGCAATGACGCGCAGGCCATAGCGCGCACCGATCCCGCGCACCGCATACCAGACCTCTTCGGCGTGCTGGCTGGCGTCACGGACGTAGATTTCAAACCCTTGTTCGCCGGAAAACCCGGTTTTGGAGATCACCACCGAAGCCTGGCCGATGCGCGCTTCGGTCAACCCGTAATAGGGCATATCCGAAAGGTCACGCGCCAAGAGATCGGACATCAGCGCCTCGGAGAGCGGACCCTGCACCTGTAGCGGCGCGACATCAAGTTCGCCAATCTCCACATCCCAACGGCGCGGCGTGTTCACCCCCTGCAACCAGAGCATCAGGTCGCTGTCGGAGGCCGAGAACCAGAACTCGTCCCCGGACAGGCGCAGCAGCACCGGGTCATTCAGGATGCCGCCCCTGTCGTTGCACAGGATACAGTATCTGCCATGCATGGGATCGATGCGGGTGGCATCGCGGGTGATGACGGTGTTGACGAAATCCTCTGCATCCGGACCCTTGACGCGGATCTGGCGTTCCACCGCCACATTCCAGAGCGTGACGCGATTGACCAGCGCACGGTATTCGGCCATCGCCCCGCCGTCTTCGGGGCGACTGTAGGCGCGGGGATGATACATGCGGTTGTAGACTTCGGCGCGCCAGCACCCCGCTTCGATCGAGAGATGCCAGAACGGCGATTTCCGGATGCGGGTTGAAATGAGCATCTGGACCGGTGTCGGTCCGGATTGCCGCAGATTCACGGGGACCTGCCTGTCCGATTGGTCGACGCCGGGGACATTCGGGTGTGTGCTGTCCTGTCGTGTCATGCCAGACATGTGGGCATTTCGGACAGGTGCCGAAAGGGATGATCACACAGCGGTGATCACTCGGCGTGAGCGGTCAAGTGATGGCGTCCGGTGCCTTACTCGGCGGCGAGGATCGCCCTGGCGTCCTCAGCCGCGGCTTGTGCCCAGGCGTCGCGCTGTTGTTCGACCATGTCGATCAGCGCGCCACCGGCGTTGGAGGCAAAGGTCTGAACCTCCGATCCGGGCATCAGGCCGCGCGCCACCAGCAGGGCAGAGGCCACGAGCAGCATCCGGATCGTCCAGATCCTGAGGCGCGAGGCCTCGGCGTCCGCGTCTTGCGCGCCCTTGATCTCGATGTTGGGCACCGTGCCATCGGGGTTCATGATGGCGTTTTTCAGGGTTTGATCTGGTGTCATGGGTCACATGCCGTCTGTTTGCATCCACTTCCCTTATGGTTGCGCTTCAAAAACGGCAAAGGCGTGACAAAGCGGCGTCACGTCCGGGGAAATGTGGCGGCACGACCGGGGCCGCGCGCCATTTCAAGGAAACAAACTGTTGGCAGCGGGCCGGATCAGAGGTTGTCGTATTGCGGCATGCCCAGCACATGGAAACCGCCATCGACGCGCACGATCTCACCGGTGGTACAGGCCCCTGCATCCGAGGCCAGCCAGACCGCCGTGCCGCCCACCGCTTCCAATGTCGCGTTGGAGCGCAGCGGCGCATTCATGTCGGTGTGCTTGTAAGTCTTGCGCGCGCCGCCAATGGCCGCCCCCGCCAGCGTTTTCATCGGACCGGGGGAAATGGCGTTGACGCGGATGCCCTCAGGACCCAGATCATTGGCGAGATAACGCACCGAGGCTTCCAGAGCGGCCTTGGCGATACCCATGACGTTGTAGCTGGGCGTCACGCGGGTCGAGCCCATATAGGTCAGCGTCAGAAGCGTGCCGCCGTTGTCCACCATCATCGGATGGGCGCGCCGGGCAACCTCGATGAAGGAATAGGCGGAGATATCCAGCGAATTCTTGAAATTCTCGCGGGACGTATTGAGCACCCTGCCCTGCAATTCGTTCTTATCGGAAAACGCAATGGCGTGGACGATAAAATCCAGCGTGTCCCAGCGCGACTGCAGCTGCGCGAATGCAGCATCCAGCGACGCATCGTCGGTCACATCCACATCGACCATGAAATCACTGCCCACCGAGGCGGCCAGCGGCTCCAGCCGTTTGCCGAACGCCTCGCCCTGATAGGTAAAGGCCAGCTCTGCCCCCGCCTCGGCCATCGCCTTGGCAATGCCCCAGGCGATGGAGCGTTCATTGGCCACGCCCATGATGAGGCCTCGCTTGCCCTTGAGTGAAAGTGTCATCTGCCCCTCCGAGAGTTTTGGTATACCTGAACGGATTGGCGCGGGAGGTCAAGCTGGAGGCGATGTTGTCGGGTTCGCGGGGCAAAACTGCCCTTCTCTCGCAGCACGACGCGTGGTGGATATCGATGCAATCGAAATTGCAACTGACTTTGAGAGAAATGTTCGAGCATCCTGATGAAATCTGAGGCCGCGTTAGTCAGACTGCGATGCCCCGATCCTCACGATCGCCCGGGCCTTCGGATCGATGACGAACTCGACCTCCGCTCCGGGCTGTAGTTCCAAGAGTTGTTCCCTTGGTTCGACGGCAAAACTCATTGTCATCGCGCCCATGAAGCCCTCGACCTCCTCATGATCGAGGACGACACGCCCCCTTCCAACGTCAACGGAAATCACTGTTCCGGTGCCATGGAAGCGTTCGGCGCGGGAGGGACCGTGGGCGGCTGTCTGGTCGTGCTCGGCCGAATGGTTTTCCACGCCTCCGGTCCCAACGACGATCTGGCCAACCATCCCCATCTTTTCATGCGTTTCCACGTGGCAATGAAATTCTAATGTAACGTCCTCGTCCGGTGTGAGGAACTTCACGCGCTGCATGCCTGGTCCTGTAAACTCGACGCTCACCATCGGGTTCAGTCCCGGTACCATGAGCGCGTGTCGAACCTGATCCGAGTTGGCAAACACCAGCTCGATCTCTTCACAGCGGCCGACCTCGATCCGGCGCGGCTCGAACCCGAAAACCTCGCCTGCGCGTGCATATTGTGTACCTCCACGGATCAGAATGCGGCGGCTGCCTCTTGCTTCACTTTCGCATCGGTCGGCAACGACGCGATGCGAGGCCAGCACGTCGGGAATCTGATCGATCTTGGCGGGTTCGGGCCTTCGTGCATAATCAAGCGATCCGTCGTCTTCTTTTGACCAGCCGTCGTAATAACGCTCTGCCGACGTTCCGAAAACCTCCGGCGGAAACACCGGCACCTCGCCCCTGTAATACGCGGGATCGAAGAATTTCGTCAGATCGCCCGGAACGTCCGGAAGTCCCGTACTCTCGTCCCGAAACCCGTCGTAAATAATCGTGGTGATGTCTCCGCCGGGGTTGATCCCGCGGTTGGATACGGTCTTTTCCGTGTGATCGTGCATGAGCCAGACGCCGGGACCCGACGAATACGCTTCGTCAGCGGTCGTTTTGAGCTCCAGATCGAGCCGTTGGGCCGCTCCAATCGAGAACGTATCCCGGCTCACCACTGGTTGCGCCGGGAGATTCATCCCATCGCGGGCTTTGAGCACCGGATGATGCCCGTGGGTATGTAGATTGATGAACCGTTCCCCGGCATTGAGGACTCGCAAGAGCGCGTTGCCCTCTACTGTGACGTCGATTGGTGTGTCGAGAAGCGTGAACGGGAACGAGCGTCCATTCAAAAGAAACAGATCGGGTTTCGCGGTTGTGCTGTCGTAGTCGCGGTGCATCCGCCATTCGATCTCGCGCGGATCGGCAACTTGCAGGGGAAGCCTGTGCAGATCGCTGTCCACGTCAGAATAGACGAGCGAATGCTCCGTTGCATAGGTCTCGGCACTGGCCGCCGATAAATCGGGTACTTCCCCGGCTCCGATGACCAGTGGCGCGAAATTGTTGTTCGCTCTGTTCGGCTCAATAATGAACATTCCGGCCAGGCCCATACGTACATGGACATCCGCCTGCACGTGGCAGTGATAGAAATGAGTTCCGGGGTTCTGCGCGATGAATTCGTAGGTGAAGCTTTCGCCAGGAAGCGTCGGTTTCTGCGTGATCTCGGGCACGCCGTCCATGGCATTCGCGTGAACCGTACCGTGAAAGTGGATTGTATGCGGAAAGTAATGCGTGTTCTCAAGCACAACGCGAACACGGTCGCCCTGTTCGACGCGGATGGTGGGGCTTGGAAGACGGGCAACTGGCGTCATACCGGCGGCGACTGGAGAGAATACCCAAAAAGACAGCACTTCGCCCGGCGCCACCTCTTCAACGACCTCGATAATCTCGAGTCTCAGTTCGATCTCATCGGGGTCACCGTCGGCGTCCAGGTCGGCTCCGAAGGTAATAGCATCCGCTGCCATACCCGTGGGCGGCCTGAAATCTTGCGACATGGCGTGCGAGCCCGCTGCTCCAAATAGCGCGGACATAACCATAATACGCAGCGGTTTCGGTAAAGCTTGTGCCAACCGACCAGTCTTCATGGTCTGGCGCGCTCCCAACAACTCGTGTTCGTCAAATGAGCCTACTTTTCCATGTATTTGAAATGGAGCATGTCCGCCGCGCTTGCGTAACCGAGGGCGGCATCGGCCTTAGCGATCGATCTTGCATGATCATAGGCACCCTGCGGCTTTTCATGGTTATGATGGGCGCCCGAAAGGAGCATTTTCGCATCATCCAACAAGGCATGAACAAGCGCCATATCTTCCGGTGACATCATGTCCATCATGCCTTCCATTTCGCCCGAGACCTTGTCGATCATCGCCTGCGCTTTGGAAAAGTGTTGGGGGCATTCGAACCCGACTGCCGGCGAAGCAATCAGACAGGTAAAAACGGCAGCTGCAAGCTTCATTGTTTAATCCTCCAAATAAATTGATGGCACCATAATAGCATGGTTTGTGGTTCGAGTCATTCGATGCCACATTCTTACCCGACAGATCGTTGCTCTGCCGACTAACCCGCCCGTCGAGACGTGCTACTTTCCCCTTTCAAAGATCGCCGACGAGAAACGCCAAAGGACAACGTGTCGATGTCCGCTTGGGGCTCGAACCAGTCCTTCGGCTGCGCTCTCATGGGGTGGCGGAACAAGCGGCCGCCCGGATCACCCGCGATATTTCGACAGGATCATCGAGCCGTTGGTGCCCCCGAAGCCGAAGGAATTCGTCATCACCGAGTCGAGGCCTGCGTTTTCCACCAGCGATGTGGCGATCTCCTCGGGTTTCAGCGCGGGGTCGAGATTGTCCACGTTGATCGAGGGGATGATGAAATCATGTTCCAGCGCCAGCAGGCAGTAGATCGCTTCCTGCGCGCCGGTGGCGCCCTGGCTGTGGCCGGTCATGGATTTGGTCGAAGAGACTGGCGGGGTGGAGCCGTCGCCAAAGACCCGGCGCACCGCTTCGATCTCGCCCACATCGCCGACCGGGGTCGAGGTGCCGTGGGCGTTGATATAGCTGACTTTGCGGTCGTCGCTCAGGGTGGACAGCGCCACGCGCATCGCCCGTTCGCCGCCCTCGCCCGAGGGGGCGACCATGTCGGCACCATCAGAGGTGGCACCGTAGCCGGTGACCTCGGCATAGATTTTCGCGCCGCGCGCCTTGGCGCGCTCCAGTTCCTCAAGCACGACGATGCCGCCGCCGCCGCCGATGACAAAGCCATCGCGGTCCGCGTCGAACGCACGCGAGGCTTTCTCGGGCGTGTCATTATATTTCGACGACATCGCGCCCATCGCGTCGAACAGGCAGGAGAGCGTCCAGTCCAGCTCCTCGCCGCCGCCGGCAAACATCACGTCCTGCTTGCCCATCATGATCTGTTCTGCCGCGTTGCCGATGCAGTGCAGGCTGGTCGAGCAGGCCGAGGTGATGGAATAGTTGATGCCCTTGATCTTGTAGGCGGTGGACAGGTTGGCCGACACGGTCGAGCACATGGTTTTCGGCACCGCAAAGGGCCCGATGCGTTTCGTGCTGCCCGATTTCAGCACCGTCTGATGCGCCGCCAGCATCGCGGAGGTGGAGGGACCACCCGAGCCCGCGACCAGCCCGGTGCGCGGGTTCACGATATCCGCCTCTTCAAGCCCGGAATCGGCAATGGCCTGCCCCATGGCGATATAGGCATAGGCCGCCCCCGGCCCCATGAAACGCAGCGTGCGCTTGTCCACGTGATCGGCGACATTGAGCTTGATGTCACCGGCGATCTGGCTGCGGAACCCGTGTTCGGCCATCGCCTCATTGGCGGTGATGCCGGATTTCCCGGCCTTGAGCGAGGCCAGAACCTCGTCGGCATTGTTGCCGATGGATGAAACGATACCCAGTCCTGTGACGACGACGCGGCGCATGATGCCTCCTTGGATGTGTTCAGGGACTTGTAGGATATGGGGACGGGGGGGAGCAAGCGGTTAGAGGATGGGTTTGGATGTGCCTTGCACCGATGGATCAAATTGAATGCTGCAATGGCTGGGACCGCTTTGATCCCGACAATGGCTGTCATCGGTTGCTCAAGATTTGCTTGAAGGCATACCCGCCGGTATACAGGTCGTAGTTTCAAACTCTCTGGATTGATCTGCATTTGCGTCTTCACGTGGTCCCCGTCTTTTTGATTTTCTTCTGCTGTGCCAACCTGTTTGTACGCCCAGCTGTTGCCGAGATCGACAGCCGTTTCAAACCGTTCCTGTATGACAGCACGCAACCGACAAGGCTTTTCCTGCGGGGCAGGCTTACGCTGAAATCCCAGACTGATTTCATCAAGGCGCTGAACGCCTATCCTCAAATCAAAACATTTTCGCTGCACGGTCCGGGTGGATCGGTTTTTGCCGCTATTCCGATTGCCTATGCAATTCGCGACGCGGGTCTTGATACTCTGATTGAACGGGATCACGCTTGTGAGTCCGCGTGCAGCTTCCTTTTTCTCGCAGGTGTCGAAAGACAGGCACTAGGCGCGCTTGGGGTGCATGCGATGCAAACCTCGGACCCTCGGTCGCGGGAAATCGCCATGGCAGAGGTGGCAGCGCTGTTCGACTATCTTGGCGTGTCGGGATACGTGCTGGACAAGCTCGCGGAAACGCCGTCAGACCGGATGTATGTGTTTTCGCGCGATGAATTGTATGATAACGCGCTTGTCACCGGGACGCGCCCGGTCGAACCGCGCTCTGACCTGACGGCCGAAAGCTGGCCGTTGACCCAATGCGATGTTCTGGCCTCGGACCCCTGGGACCCGTTGCGCGCGCGTGAAACGGCTGCAATCCCAAGTGAAGAACTGGATTATTTTCCGGCGATTGGCGCTTGTCAGGCAGAGATACGCGAAAACCCCGGAAACCTGCGTGCGCTCTACCAATATGTTCGCGCGGCTCTGATGCGGGAAAGCCAGGAAACGCCGCAGGTCGAAACAGATACCGGCAAGGTCATCCCAAGCCTTTATGTCAGAGTTCTGTTGTCGCTGTCGCAAAGGGGATATGTCGCCGCGCAAAGCGAATGGGCGTTCTACCTGAGTTACGGCTTCCGGCAGGTGGCACAGGATGTCGAGGAGGCCGAAAAATGGGGGCTGAAAGCCGCCGAGTCCGGCTATGCCGAGGCGCAGGTGCGTTTTGGCCAGTTCCTGAGCAGCAAAGCTGGGGGGCGCCGACACGGCGAGGCGTTGATCTGGTTCGAAAAGGCCGCTGAACAGGATTATGTTCCCGGGCTGTATCTGGTTGGTCTGGCCCATTTGCGCGGGCAAGGCACCGAAAAAGATGAAACCGCCGCGAGCAACTTCTTTCGCGCGGCGATGGTCGCGACGGGCGCTTCAGAGTTGGATATCCGGTTTCAATCCCGTGCCGGGCTGGAACTGGCCAAGCTGCGTTTGGAACATATTGAGCGGGCCACAGATCTGGCCCGATCCTTGAGCTGATCACGCATTCGGCGGCGACCGGGGATTACCGGCTGAAGAACGATGCCGCCAAAATTCACCTGAACGGGTTCGGGGATTACCGGGGCGATGTCGAGGCGGCGATCGAATTGTTCATTGACGCGTATGATCAGGCAAGTGCGGCAGGGGCGCACTTTGAAACACGGGCGAAAATGGCCGTCGATCTGGGGCGGGTCCTGCAGTATCGGCGCTCACCGCCCGATCCGAAAGGCGCTATCGAATGGTACCGGAAAGTTCCGGAAACCAGTGTGCTGTATCGTCGGGCGAAGGATTTCATTACCAGCGCGGAACGCGGGAACTGAAGCGCGCCGGTTTGGCCGGACGTCACCACATCCCCCTCACCACATCTCCCGATACAGCCCCACGATCTCCGCCTCCTCCGGCACGCGCGGGTTGTTGGCGGGAGAGCCGGAGGCGAGCGCCTGCTGCGCCATCAGAGTGAGCATCGCGTCATCCGCCTCATGCCCCAGATCAGAGGGCGACGGGACGGCGAGGTCGGCGTTGAGCTGGCGGAGCCCGTCAATCAACCGGGCGCAGGCAGTGGCGTCCGTGTCCTGATCGCTGGCCATGCCCATCACGCGGGCGCAGGTGGCGTATCGGGCCGGGGCGGCCTCAACCGAAAAGGCGGTGACCGTGGGCAGGAGCATGGCGTTGGACAGCCCGTGCGCCACGTGGAAATGCGCCCCGATGGGTCGGCTCATCCCATGAACCAGCGCGACCGAGGCGTTGGAGAACGCCATGCCCGCCTGTGACGCGGCCAGCATCAGCGCCTCGCGCGCGACGGCGTCGGACGGGTCGGCATAGGCGCGGCGCACATGGGTCGCGATGAGCGGCATAGCCGAGAGCGCGAAAGCGTCCGTATATGGAAAGGCGCGGCGGCTCACATAGGCCTCGATGGCGTGGGTCAGGCTGTCCACCGCGGTATCCGCTGTGATCCGGGGTGGTTTGGTCACCGTAAAAGTCCAGTCGATCAGGGCGGCTGTGGCCACGCAGGCCAGCCCTGACAGGTTGTATTTCTCAGGGCTTGTGGTGTCGGTGATCACGCACCAGCGGGTCAGTTCCGAGCCGGTGCCACCGGTGGTCGGGATCAGGATCACCGGCACGCCGCAGCGGTCGATCTGGGCCGGGGCCTTGTAATCGCGCACATGGCCGGGATTGACGGCCATGAAGGACACCGCCTTGGCCGTGTCCATCGGGCTACCGCCGCCAAAGCCGATCACGCAATCATAGTCAGCGGCCCGGAACGCCGCGAGACCGGCATCGACGCAGGTGTCGGTCGGGTCCTCGACCACCTGATCGAACAGGCCCCAGGCGAGGCCCGCCTTGTCCAGCACATCGGTGAGCGTGGACAGATGCAGTTTCGCCACGCCCGGATCGGTGACGATCAGCGGGCGGGACAGGCCAAGCTGACCCAGCACCTCTGCCGTTTCCGCCGCGACACCGCCGCCGATGCGAATGATGCGCGGGGACTGGACCCGCCCGAGTGTGCCTGACTGCATGTGATGTCCTCCTTGCCTCAGAGAAGCGCAGCTGCCTGTGATGGACAAGGGAAAACGACCGGCCCCTGCCCCGTGCGATGCCCGTCAATTCCCGCGCATCTCGCAGGCGGCTCTGTATCAGCGCGTGAAATCATGGCAGGTTTGCGCAAGAGGAGAGACCATGACCCGATTTTCCCTGAACGGAACCCGCGCCTTTGTCACCGGGGCCAATACCGGCATTGGCCAGGCGATCGCCATCGACCTCGCCCGGCAGGGTGCGCATGTGATCGCCGTTGGCCGGTCCAACATGGACGACACGCTGGCCGCCGTGCGGGAGGTGGGCGGGCTGGCCGATCCGCTGATCGCCGATCTGGGCAGCGTCGCCCGGGCAATTGCGGCGTTCGGGGACGCCTCCGAGCGCTTTGGCCCCATCGACATTCTGGTCAATAATGCCGGGATCATCCGGCGCGCCGACAGTCTCGATTTCTCGGAACAGGACTGGGACGACGTGATGGATCTCAACCTGAAGGTCGTGTTCTTCCTGTCGCAGGCCTTTGCCCGCGCCTGTATCGCTGCGGACAGGAGCGGCAGCATCATCAATATCGCGTCGATCCTGTCTTTTCAGGGCGGCATACGCATTCCGTCCTACAGCGCCGCCAAAAGCGGGTTGGCGGGGTTGACAAAAACGCTGTCGAACGAATGGTCGGCCCGGGGGATCACGGTCAACGCTGTTGCGCCGGGCTATGTGGAGACGAACAATACCGAGGCGCTGCGCAACGATCCCGACCGTCATCAGGCCATCCTTGACCGCATCCCCATCGGTCGCTGGGCGCAGCCCGAGGATATCGCCGGGGCGGTGACCTATCTTGCCTCGCCTGCCGCGCGCTACGTGACCGGGATTACCCTGCCGGTAGATGGTGGCTGGCTGGGCCGGTAGGTCCAGACCTCGCTGTTTTCATGAGGACGGCGGGGTGTCGCCTCAGCTTTCGCTGAGCGCGACTTTCATGTCCTTGACCTGATAGATCACCTCGCCATCGGCCTCGACGATACCATCAGCGACGCCCATGGTCAGGCGGCGGGTCTGGATGGCCTTGGTGAAATCCACCTTGTAGGTCAGCATCTTGCGGTCCGGGCGCACCATGCCGGTCAGCTTGACCTCGCCCACGCCCAGCGCATAGCCGCGCCCCTGCCAGCCGCGCCAGCCGAGGTTGAAGCCGGTGAGTTGCCACAGACCATCAAGGCCAAGGCAGCCGGGCATGATCGGGTTGCCGGGGAAGTGGCAGTCAAAGAACCAAAGGTCGGGTGTGATGTCGAATTCGGCGACCACGTGCCCCTTGCCATGTGCGCCGCCATCCCCGGAGATATCGGTGATGCGGTCCATCATCAGCATCGGCGGTTCGGGCAGCTGCGCATTGCCGGGGCCAAAGAGCTCGCCACGGGCGCATTTCAACAACTCGTCTCGGTCGAAGCTGGTAGGATAATCGGCCATGAAAAGCGCCTTTCTGGGCTGTGGATATCTGCGGTTTTGATCTGGCTTCCTCTAGCACCCCGGCGCGCGCGCTTGCAAGTGTCGCGGGCAAGTGTCGCGCCCGGGCGGCAAAATCGGTGATTTTACACGGCTGTTACGCGCGGATCATTGAAAACGGTTCTCAAAAGGCTCTATATATCGGACAAGAAGGAGATCGTGTTCATGCAGACGACAACGGCAGAGATGACCCGTGGCACCGAATGGCTGGCTGGCGCCGGTCTGCGCCCGACGCGGCAGCGGCTGACGCTGGCTGCGCTGCTGGTCGGTGACGGCAAGAACCGGCATGTGACGGCAGAAAGCCTGTTTTCCAAGGTGCAGGACAGCGGCGAGCGCGTGTCGCTGGCCACGGTCTACAACACGCTGCGCGCCTTTTGCGATGCCGGGCTGATGCAAGAGGTCACGGTGGACGGCTCCAAGAGCTATTTCGACACCAACACCCATGACCACCCGCATTTCTACTGGGAGGATGAGGGGCATCTGACCGATGCACCCGCCGATCAGCTCAAGATTGTGGCCCTGCCCGATGCGCCCGAGGGGGCGGAGATTGCATCCGTGGATGTGGTGATCAGGTTGCGGCGTAAGGATCGGTGATCCGGAGCGGTCGAATTTTCGTCGAAAATTCGGCCCGCACTATCCCCCTGTGAAATCGCTGGTACCCGCGGCCGGACTCGAACCGGCACGGCCATGACGGCCTGGAGATTTTAAGTCTCCTGTGTCTACCATTCCACCACGCGGGCCAGCGGGGGTGACATTAGTCCAGCCCCGGGGGCGTGAAAACCGCGAAATGATGCGCAGCGGCGTTAAAGTTCAGACCCGGCCGCCTGCTTCAGAGGCTCAAGGAACCGGCGTTCGGACAACCACGGGTTCAGCGCCAGCGCGGCCTCCAGATCGGCCAGCGCCTGCACGTGATTGCCCAGCGCCATATGGGTCAGCGCCCGGCCCGAGAGCGCGCCGACATGGCGCGGACTGAGCGCCAGCGCGCGGTCCAGATCGGGAAGGGCCGCGGCATAGTTCTGCTGGATGAACAGCACGAAACCACGCTGGTTATAGCCTTCGGCATAAACCGGGCAGTAGTCGATCAGGCGTTCGAAATCCTGAAGCGCGCCGAGCAGGTCATAGCTGGAGCGTTTGCGCATGCCGCGATCGAGGATTTCCTGCGCGCTTTCATCGGGGGCTTCGGCCCAAAGCGCCCACATCCGGTTGACCACCGGTGCGGCGGCCCCTTCGTTCGGGGCGGCGCGCACCTGTTCGAACAGTGTGTCGAGTTGCGCGCTGTGATCGGGCGCAGCGGGGCAGGTTTCGGCCATCAGGGCGGCGGGCAAAAGCGCGACAAGCGCAGCGAGCGGGAGGGTGCGGGCAGAGCAGGTCATGCCCTACCCTGCCATGAAATATTTAAAACTTAAGTCACATCCGCGAGACCGGTTTCCTTGACCGCCTGCATCGCCACATAGGTCGAGGTATTGGCCACATGCGGCAGGGTCGAGATTTTCTCGGCCAGAACACGGCGATAGGCACGCATGTCGGTTGTGCGGATTTTCATGAGATAATCGAAATTCCCGGCGATCAGATGGCATTGCTCGATCTCGGGGATCCGCGCCACCGCCTTGTTGAAGGCATCCAACGCGGTTTCGCGGGTCTCTGTCAGACGCACCTCGACAAAAGCCACGTGATCAAGACCAAGCCGGATCGGGTCCAGAAGCGCGCGGTAGCCACGGATCACGCCCTCTTGCTCCAGCCTCCGGAGCCGCGCCTGCGTGGGGGATTTTGACAACCCGATGCGTTTGGCCAGATCGGTGATCGAGATGCGCCCATCCTCGGCCAGCACGGTCAGGATGGAGCGGTCAAAGCGGTCGAGGTCAAACTGGTCTTTTTGCACTGTGAAACCCTGTATGTTCGAAACTTTAGGCCGCCATACTGCCATCAATCAGGAAGCATGGCCAGTATTTTTGCGATATACTGGGTACATCGAACAGGAGGGCTTTCCATGCCACGCGATACGCTGTCTACCCTGCGCAACCGCATCGACGAAATGACCTATGCCAATGAGGCGGAGACCATTGCCGCACTCACGGATGTGGCTGCCCTGAGTGAGGCCGACCGCGAGCGCATCGTGGCGCAGGCCGCCGGGCTGGTGCGGCGCATCCGGGACAATTCGGACCCCGGGCTGATGGAAGTGTTCCTTGCCGAATACGGTCTGTCAACAGATGAGGGCGTGGCGCTGATGTGTCTGGCCGAGGCGCTGTTGCGCGTGCCCGATCCGGAAACCATCGACGCGCTGATCGAGGACAAGATCGCGCCGTCGAACTGGGGCCGCCATATGGGGCATTCCACCTCGCCGCTGGTCAATGCCTCGACCTGGGCGCTGATGCTGACCGGCAAAGTGCTGCGCGAGGATGCCGAGCCGGGTCCCGTGGGCCATCTGCGCGCCGCCGTGAAACGGCTGGGCGAGCCGGTGATCCGCACCGCCGTGGGCCGCGCGATGAAGGAGATGGGACGGCAATTCGTGCTGGGCGAGGATATTCAGGCGGCGATGAAACGCGCATCGGGCATGGAGGCCAAGGGCTATACCTATAGCTATGACATGCTGGGCGAAGCGGCGCGCACCGATGCGGACGCCATGCGCTATCACGCCGCCTATGGCCGCGCGATCGAGGCGATTGCCAGGGGCTGCACCCATGGCGATGTGCGCAAGAACCCCGGTATCTCGGTCAAGCTCTCGGCGCTGCATCCGCGCTATGAAGAGGCGCAGAAGGACCGTGTGATGGAGCACCTCTATCCCCGGCTTCGCGATCTGGCGCTGATGGCGCGGGGGCGCGACATGGGGCTGAATATCGACGCCGAAGAAGCCGACCGTCTGTCGATTTCCATGGACCTGATCGAGCGGTTGATGCGCGATCCGGGGCTGGCCGGTTGGGACGGGCTTGGCGTGGTGGTGCAGGCCTTTGGCCAGCGTTGCGGCGCGGTGCTGGAATTCCTGCACGATCTGGCCGAAGAGACCGACCGGCGCATCATGGTGCGGCTGGTCAAGGGGGCCTATTGGGACACCGAGATCAAGCTGGCTCAGGTCGAGGGGCTTGAGGGCTTTCCGGTCTTTACCTCCAAAGCCGCGACCGATGTGAGCTATATCGCCAATGCGCGGCGCTTGCTGGGCATGACGGACCGGATCTATCCGCAGTTCGCAACCCACAACGCCCACACAGTGGCCGCCATTCTGGACATGGCGGAGGACCGCGATGCGTTCGAATTCCAGCGGCTGCACGGGATGGGCGAGGCGCTGCACAATATCGTGCTCAAGGACAATGGCACGCGCTGCCGGATCTATGCGCCGGTGGGGGCGCATCGCGACCTGCTGGCCTATCTGGTGCGTCGGCTCTTGGAAAATGGGGCGAACTCATCCTTTGTGAACCAGATCGTGGATGAGGATGTGCCGCCAGAGGTGGTGGCGCGCGATCCGTTCGAGGCGCTGACCGACCCGGCCCCGCATCTGCCGACCGGGCCGGAGCTGTTCGCGCCCGAACGTGTCAATTCGCGCGGCTGGGACCTCGCCCATCGCCCGACGCTGGAGACGATCAACGCGGCGCGGGAACCATGGCGCAAGTACCAGTGGGAGGCCACGCCGATCCTTGCCGGAGATTCCGCGCCGGAGCCGTGGCAATCGGTGGGCAACCCCGCGCGCAGTGACGAAACCGTGGGCGATGTGCGTTTTGCCAGCGCCGCCGATTGCGAGACCGCCCTGTCTGCGGCGCGCGTCTGGGAGGCTTTCCCCGACGAGCGGGCGGCGGTGCTCAACAAGGTGGCGGACCTTTACGAGGCCAATTACGGCGAGTTATTCGCCCTGCTGGCGCGTGAGGCGGGCAAAACCCTGCCCGACGCCGTGGCGGAACTGCGCGAGGCGGTGGATTTCCTGCGCTACTACGCGGCCAACGCTCCAAAGGACGCGCCGGTGGGTGTGTTCACCTGTATCAGCCCATGGAACTTCCCGCTGGCGATTTTCACCGGACAGGTGGCGGCGGCGCTGGCGGCGGGCAACGGCGTGCTGGCGAAACCGGCGGAGCAAACCTCGCTCATCGGATGCCGGGCGGTGGAACTGATGCATGAGGCGGGCGTGCCGCGCGACGTGCTGCAATGCCTGCCTGGCGCGGGCGCGGTGGGCGCAGCGCTCACCTCTGATGCCCGCGTGGGTGGCGTGGCCTTTACCGGCTCGACCGAGACGGCTTTGATCATCCGCCGTGCCATGGCGCAGCACTTGGCCCCCGGTGCGCCGCTGATTGCGGAGACCGGCGGGCTGAACGCGATGATCGTGGATTCGACGGCGCTGCCGGAACAGGCGGTGCAGGCGATCATTGAGAGCGCGTTCCAGTCGGCGGGGCAGCGCTGTTCGGCTTTGCGGTGCCTCTATGTGCAAAGCGACATTGCCAAGGGCTTCACCGAGATGCTCAAGGGCGCAATGGAGGCGCTGCACCCGGCGAACCCATGGGGGATCGAGAGCGACCTTGGACCCGTGATCGACGCAGAGGCGCAGGCGGGGATTCTGGACTATGTGGCCAAGGCCCGCGCCGGGGGCCGGGTGCTCAAGCAACTGCGCGTGCCGAATGACGGGCATTACGTGGCCCCGGCCCTGCTGCGTGTGAATGGCATCCAAGAGATGGAGCGCGAGATTTTCGGCCCCATCCTGCATCTGGCGACATTCGAGGCCGATGAGCTTGACGCGGTGATCGACCGGATCAATGCCACGGGCTACGGGCTGACCTTTGGCCTGCAGACGCGGATCGACGACCGGGTGCAGCATGTCTCCGAGCGCATCCATGCGGGCAATATCTATGTCAACCGCAACCAGATCGGCGCGATCGTGGGCAGCCAGCCCTTTGGCGGCGAGGGGATGTCGGGCACCGGGCCGAAAGCGGGCGGTCCGAATTACCTGAGCCGTTTCACGCGGCATGAGGCGGACAGGGTTGACGCCGCGCCGGGTGCGCCGGTGGATGCGGCGGCGCTTCAGGAAGCGATCAATGCAAGGCCGCTGCCCGAGGCGGAGGCGCCGCTGTCCCTGCCCGGGCCGACAGGGGAATCCAACCGGCTGACCGCCCTGCCCCGTCCGCCGGTGCTGTGCCTTGGGCCGGGGGATGCCGCCGCGGCCGCGCAGAAAGACGCCATCGAGGCGCTTGGCGGCTTGGGTCTGCGCGTGGGTGGCGCATTGCCCGCGGAGGCGTTGAGCACGCTCACGGGCATCTCGGGCGCGTTCTGGTGGGGCGATGACGACACCGCGCGGGCCTATGCGCAGGCGCTCAGTCAACGTGACGGCCCGATCCTGCCGCTGATCACCGGACGCCCGGACAAGGGCCATGCATGTCACGAGCGTCATGTCTGTGTCGATACCACCGCGTCGGGCGGGAATGCGGCGCTTTTGAGCGGAATGTCTTGACCTTGGCGGGGGCAGGCCACAGCTTGCCCCCATGTTTCCGATCCGAGATCACAACCCGTCCGGCCGCACGCCCTATGTCACTTATGTGCTGATGGCGATCAATATCGTCGTGTTCATTTTCTACGTGGACATGTTCGACAATCCGCGCGCGATAAACGCGTTCTACTGGGACTACGCGCTGATCCCGGCCAAGGTGAGCGCGGGCGAGGGCTATCTGGGGCTTCTGACATCCATGTTTCTGCATGGCGGCTGGATGCATCTGGCGGGTAACATGCTGTTTCTGTTCATCTTTGGCGACAATGTCGAGGATGAGATGGGGCACGGGCCATTCTTGCTGTTCTATCTCGCTGCCGGCTTGGCGGCGGCCTTTCTGCAATATGCCACGGCACCGGGGTCGATGATCCCGGTGGTGGGGGCCTCGGGGGCCATTGCCGGGGTGATGGGCAGTTACCTGCTGCTCTTTCCCAAGGCCAAGGTGGATATCCTGATCATCTTCATCGTGTTTTTCCGGGTCTTCCCGATCCCGGCCTGGATCATGCTGGGTCTGTGGTTCGGCCTGCAGCTGTTTGGCGGGTTTGGCACGCCCGGCGATCAGGGCGGCGTGGCCTATTGGGCGCATGCGGGCGGGTTCATTGCGGGGCTGGTGCTGACATTTCCGCTGTGGCAGCGGCTGGGCGGCGCGCAGTTCTGGGCGCGCAACGAAGGCCATCCGCCGCATCCGGAGGCGAAATACAAGCTGTCGCGCACGTCGATCCCCAAGGCGGGGCGGCGGCGGTGAGCAAGCTTGCCGGGCCTCTACCGGGGTAGAGCCGCGCCTGCCTCGCTTGATCTGTCACTGCGGACAGACATAGTTTGTAAAGAACATGCAAGGAGAGGGGAGTTCCGATGGAAAAGCAAGTCATTCACCATCCCGAAATGCCAGCACCCTATGGTGCCTATTCGACAACTGTCCGCGCGGGAGACTTCCTTTTCATTTCCGGTCAGGCCGGTATCGAGCCGGATACTGGGGCCAAAGCAGGTGAAGACTTTGAAAGCCAAGCAAGGCAAGCCTTCGAAAACCTGCAAACCTGCCTCGCATGCTCAGGGGCTTCCATGGCAGATGTCGTTAAGGTCATAACATGGCTGGGCGATGCCAACGAACGTGCCGCTCTTAATCAGCTTTTCGGCGAGTACTTTCCAAATGATCCACCGGCACGCTCAACCCCGATCGTCGACCTCCCGATGGGCCTGCTCCTGTCCATAGAAGCGACCGCTATCGCCCGGAGTTGAGACCATAGGATCAATGGCAGCTCCGGCATCAGTCCGGAACCGCGCAATCACGAAACGGCACGCGCGATCATCACCCCCGCCCAGGCCGACACGCCGGTGAGGCAGATGCCCCAGACCATATCCACCGCGACCATCTGCGGCGACCAGGCCTTGAGCGTGGCGTAATTGGTGAACTCATAGGTGCCATAGGTCAGCGCGCCGAACAGAGCCCCGCCCAGAAGCGCCTGAACCGGCGCGCCGGATTTCAGCGCGGGCCAGCTGACGAAATACAACAGCCCCGCGATGTAGAACAGGTAGAACACCAGCGCCGGGACAAAGCGGAAGCCATCGACCAGCAATTCACCGATATGGCGCTCGAACAGCGGGCGCAGGATGTTTTTAAGCCCCACCACGTCCAGCGCGAGAAACACGACCGCCGTCGCTATGTAGAGGATCACCAATTGCATCTGTCACACCATCATCGGAGGTGATGTGTCAGTTAGCGCTATACTCCGAGAGTGCCAGAATATTTTTCCATAGCGCGTCCGGGACCTCGACAGGGTCTTGTTGTGCCTTGCCCTGCCCCGGCATGCGGGTGCCTGCGTCCTGCCCCACGGTGTCTGCCAGCGCGGCGAGCTTGTCGTGGAAATCGGGCGCAGTGGCCGGGTCGATCAGGATGTAATACTGGCCCAGATCATGCGGCGGGCCGTCGGGTGCCTTGAGCGGTTTGACATCGCGCGACAGCACCGATCCGGTCAAAGCGGCGGCAAGGATTTCGCCCATCAGGCCAAAGCCCCAGCCCTTGTAGCCGCCCGAGGACACCAGCGAGCCCTTGAGCGCGGCGTCCGGATCGGTGGTGGGGTTGCCATCCGCATCGAGCGCCCAGCCTTCGGGGATACGCTCGCCCGCCGCCTTGGCCATGGTGATCTTGCCCAGCGCCACGGCGGTGGTGGATTGGTCAAACTGCATCGCCACGCCACCCCGCCCGTCCGGCACGGCAAAGGCCATGGGGTTGGTGCCGATCACCCGGGTCTTGCCGCCCGGCGCGGCGACGATGGGCGAAGCATTGGTAAAGCCCAGCCCGATTTTACCCGCCTTGGCGATCTGTTCAGTAAAATAGCCCAGCGAGGTGCAGGTATGGGCGTGGCATATGGCCAGCGTGGCGATGCCGCAATCCTCAGCCGCGTCCAGCGCCTGTGACAACCCGCGATGAAAGGCAGGCTGCGCAAAGCCGAAACGCGCATCCACCTGCACAAGGCCCGGGCGCGGGCGGGTGACTTCGGGGTCCACCGTGCCGTTGACGCGGCCTGTGAGCAGTTGCTGGCAATAGCTTTCCACGTAGTAAAGGCCACAGATGCGGTTGCCATAGCCTTCGGCCTTGCGCACCGCATGGGCCATATGTGCGGCAATCCAGTCTGCTGCGCCATGGGCGATGAGCGCCTGTTTCGTGGTGCATTCGATCTCATCAAGGGTGATCTCAGCCATGCCCGGCCTCCTTCAGGGCGTGCGGGAGCGCGGCGGCAAAAGCGTCGAGCATCCCGGGCGGGCCTGCGCTGACCCGGATACAGCGGTCTTCGGGCGCGACAAAGGGCATGCGCACGAAAATACCGCGCGCCAACAGCGCCTGCAGCACGGCGCGGGCAAAGTCGCCGTCGCGGCCGCAGTCGATGGTCACGAAATTGGTGGCAGAGGGCAGCGCGGTGAGGCCGTTTTCGGTTGCAATGTCGGTGATGCGGGCACGGGCGCGGGCCACCTCGGTCTGGATATGGGAGAGCCAGTCGCGGTCAGCCCAAGCGGCCAGCGCGCCGATCTGGGCCGTCCGGTTCATGCCGAAATGGTTGCGCACCTTGTCATATGAGGCGATCAGGTCGACATGCCCGATCACATAGCCCACCCGCGCACCGGCCATGCCATGCGCCTTGGAGAAGGTGCGGAAGCGCAGCACCTGCGGGTCGCTCACATCCATGGGCGGGGCGGTGCCCTCGGGGGCGAACTCGATATAGGCCTCGTCCAGCACCAGCACGCAGCCATCGGGCAGCGCATTGATCATCGCCTGAATGCGGTCGGCGGAATGCCAAGTCCCCATCGGGTTGTCGGGATTGGCGATATAGACCAGCTTGGCGTCCACCTCGCGTGCCTTGGCGATCAGGGCGTCGGGGTCTTCATGGTCGTCGCGATACGGCACCTTGTGCAGCGTGCCGCCATAGCCCGCCACGTGGAAATTGAAGGTGGGATAAGCCCCGTCCGAGGTCACGACATGATCGTCGGGGCCGACCATGAGCCGCACCGTGGAATTCAAGAGCCCGTCGATGCCGGAGCCGACGACGATATTTTCCGGTGCCACGCCCAGATCCCCGGCCAGCGCGTGGCGCAAGTCATGGCTGGTGCTATCGCCGTATTTCCAGATCTCGGCTCCCGCGCCCTGCATGGCGGCGATCGCCTTGGGGGACGGGCCAAAGACGCTTTCATTGGCGCCCAGCCGGGCAATGAAGGGCGCGCCGCGGTCGCGCTCCATTTTCTCCGGGCCGACAAAGGGCACGGTCTGGGGAAGTGCTGCGACAATGGGGGTGTAACGTGGTCCTCTCATGGGGCGCACTATGGCAGAGCGGGATGGTGATGCAAGCCGGGTCCGGTCAGGCCGCTTTCAACCGGCTCACCAGACCCGGAAACCAGCTCCAGTTCTGTGCAGCAGCGTCATTGACCACGAGACAATTCTTGCGGGTGTAGACAGGCGCGCCCACCACGGCAAAAATCTGGCCCTGCTCCACGAACCGCGCGGCCAGCGCCTCGGGCAAGTAGGCGGAGCCATGATTGTCGAGGATGAACTGCAGCGCCCACCACGAGCTGTCAAAGCTGATCCGGGCGATCCCGGCGTCGTGATAGGTTTCCGCATGGGCGCGGCGGTATTCGGCCCCGTGATCGACATAGATGTAATCCCCGTCGCCCACCACCTGTGCATCCGGACGGTCGGAATAGAGCACCAGCCGTTCCGAGGGCAGTTCGTGAATGGTCTGATGCCCGCGCGCCACGGCCTCATATGTCAGGATCATGTCCACGGAGCCTTCGAGCAGCCATTGCGCCAGATCGGCGCTGCTGCCCTGATGCATGGAGATCGCCATTTCGGGGTGGCGTTTCAGGATGTCATGAAACACCTGCCGCCCCGGCCCGTGCCAGAGCTCGCGGTCGCAGCCGAAGGTACAGACCGCATCCAGCCCCTCGGGCAGGGCGGTGTCGAACTTCGCCTGCCGCCAAAGCCCGGTCATGATCCGCGCGTAACCCAAGAGCTTGGTGCCCGCCGGGGTCAGCGTGGCGCCGGATTTCTGACGGTTGAGCAACACCTGCCCGACCTCGTCCTCCAGCGTCTTGAGCCGCGCGGTGACGGTGGATTGGGTCACGTTCATCTTTTGCGAGGCACGCACAAGGCTTCCGGTTTCGACAATGGCGATGAAGGTCTGGAGCGAGGTGATGTTCACGGGCGCGGCCTCAATTCGATTTTTTTGCATTTATGAAGCAAAACAATTCGCTTTCAAGAATTAACTGCCCGTGACACGTTCTGCGCATCGAAGATTTCCCGGAATGTGAGGAGCGACGCGATGTTTCGTGACAGCACTGATCTGGTGGCCAGAGATCGCTTTATCGCCGCCATGCGGCAAGTGGCCTCGTCGGTTACGGTGGTGACCACGGATGGGAGCGCCGGACGCCATGGCGCGACGGTGAGCGCGTTTTCCTCGGTCTCTGCCGATCCGCCGACGGTGCTGGTCTGTCTGTTTGCCAACAGCCGGATCGCGCAGGCGGTGACCGGGAATGGCGGATTCTGCGTCAACGTATTGTCGGAACGCGACGCCGAGATCGCAGACCGCTTTGCCGGGCGGCATGACCAATGGGTCGGCGACCGGTTTTCGGGGATTGATTGCTATGGCGCGCCGGGCACCGCGCCGCAGATCGACGGGGCCACGGCCTTTCGCTGCGACCTGCAGCAAACCCTGCGCTCGGGCTCACACCTGATCGTGCTGGGTCATGTGCGCGATGTGCTGGCCAGCCATGCCCGGCCCCTGGCCTATCGCGACGGCTGTTACCACCGGGTGCTGCCCCACACGACACCTGTGCGCATGGCGGCAAGCTGAGAGGGCATGATGAAACGCTACAAAATGCTGATCGACGGGGAGTGGGTGGCCGCAAGTGACGGCGGCATATTCCCCAGCCTGAACCCCGCCACCGGAGAGACCTGGGCCGAGATCCCCGAAGCCAGCGCCGGGGACGTGGACCGCGCCGTACGCGCCGCGCATCACGCCTGTTACGAGGGGCCATGGGCCAAGATGAGCGCCACGGAGCGCGGCCATTGCCTGCGCCGTCTGGGCGATTTGCTGGCCGAGCGGTCCGAGCATCTGGGCGAGGTGGAGACCCGCGACACCGGAAAGATGTTCAAGGAGACCCGCTGGCAGGCGAAATATATCAGCGAGTTCTACCATTTCTACGCAGGTGCCGCCGACAAGATCCATGGCGAGACCCTGCCCATCGACAAGCCCGATATGTTTGTCTTTACCAATCGTAAACCGCTGGGCGTGATCGCGGCGGTGGTGCCGTGGAATTCGCAGCTGTTCCTGTCGGCGGTCAAGATCGGGCCAGCGCTGGCCGCGGGCAACACGGTGGTGTTGAAGGCGTCTGAACATGCCTCTGCCGCGATGCTGGAATTTGGCGCGCTGATTGCCGAGGCGGGCATTCCCGACGGGGTCGTCAATATCGTGACCGGCCATGGCGATCCCTGTGGCAAGGTGCTGACCTCGCACCCGCTGGTGGCGCGGGTGTCCTTTACCGGCGGGCCTGCCTCGGCGCGGCATGTGATTGGCAATACGCGCGAGAACTTTGCCGAGATCAGCCTTGAGCTGGGCGGCAAATCGCCCTTCATCATCTTTGATGACGCAGATATCGAAAGCGCCGTGAACGGGGCCGTGGGCGGGATTTTCGGCGCGTCGGGGCAAAGCTGTGTCGCGGGGTCGCGGCTACTCGTACATGAGGATGTGGCGGACGAGGTGCTGGCCCGCATGGCAGCGATTGCCGAAGCGGTGCGGATTGGCGATCCGATGGCGGAAGAGACCGATATGGGGCCGCTCTGCACCCATGGGCAGTTGGAAAATATCGAGCGCGAGTTGGCCCGTGCGGTGGAAGAAGGCGGGCGCATCATCTGTGGCGGCAAGCGCGCCGAGGCGGGATCAGACATGTATTTCCGGCCCACCATCGTCGATTGCCCGCGCCCGGACCTTCATATCGTCGATACCGAGCTGTTTGGCCCGGTGCTGAGCGTGCTGCGCTTCCGCACCGAGGAAGAGGCACTAGCCCTGGCCAATGACACGGTGCACGGGCTGGCGGCGGGCATCTTTACCCGCGACAGCGCCCGTGCGCTGCGCATGAGCCGCGCGGTACGGGCGGGGATCGTCTGGGTCAACACCTATCGCGCGGTGTCGCCGATTGCCGAATTCGGCGGCATGAAAACCAGCGGATACGGGCGCGAGAGCGGGTTTCAGGCGGTCTATGACTACACGCGCCCCAAGACCATCTGGATGAACACATCGTCAGAGCCGCTGGGCAGCCAGTTCGTGTCTCGCTGAGCAAGGGAGGACAGGATGAAATTCCATATTGCCATTAACCTCGAACGGACCGACCCCGGGACGGATATGCGCGCGGTGCGCGACCATACGCTGGAAATGGTGCAGATGGCCGATGAGGCGGGGTTCGAGATCGCCTGGGCCGCCGAGCATCACGCGCTTGAGATGACGATTGCGCCCAATCCGTTCCACCTCATGACATGGTGGGCAGATCATACGCGCAATATCCGCGTGGGCGCAGGCGTGGCCAATGCCGCCTATTGGCATCCGATCAAGCTGGCCGGTGAGGCGGCGCTTTGCGATCTGCTCTCTGGCGGGCGGATGGAATTTGGTGTCGGCTCGGGGGCCTATCAGCGCGAGTTTGACCGGATGTTCCCCGGTCTCGCTCAAAAAGACAGTTGGCAATATATGCAGGAGATGCTGCCGCTGGTGCAGAAACTCTGGGCCGGCGACGTGGAGCATGACGGGACCTATTGGCAGTTCCCGCGCGCCACCTCCTGTCCCAAGCCGATGCAGAGCAAGGTGCCGGTCTGGGTCGCGGCACGCTCGCCCATCACCTTTGACTACGCGGTTCAGAATGACTGCCACATCATGAGTTGGCCGCTCACCCTGCCGTTTTCCGAGGCCGAGAAATATCGCGCTATGCTGGATGACAGCATCGCGCGGCTGAACCCCGGCTATTCGGGGAAGTTCGCGA
Organism: Primorskyibacter aestuariivivens; assembly: GCF_028023675.1. Lineage (GTDB taxonomy): Bacteria > Pseudomonadota > Alphaproteobacteria > Rhodobacterales > Rhodobacteraceae > Marinovum > Marinovum aestuariivivens. Next base: position 94,515 of record NZ_JAQIOZ010000017.1, read on the forward strand.
TGATGCGGCACACGGTGGTCTATGACAGCGAGGCAGACCGGCAGGCCAGCATCGCGGCGGTCCGGCAGATCCTTGCGCGGTTCGGCAATCTGATGATGCAATCGGGCGATGTGGTGAACGGCTATCCCGATCCCGTGCCGCTGGAGAGCCTGGAAGGGAATTACCGGGTCGATCCCGAGATGCTGGAGCAGAACCTGATGCTGGGGCGGCCCGATCAGGTGGTGGAAAAACTGCGGCTTTACGAGGGGATCGGGGTGGATGCGTTCATCTACTACGCCTCGATGGGGCTGGATATGGAGCGGCAGAAACGCTCGCTGAAACTGTTCATCGACGAGGTCATGCCCGCCTTCGCAGAAAAGGAGCTGGCCCATGCCGGTTGAAATACGCCGCACGCTCTTGTGGCAGCAGACCACCTTTCTTGAGGGGTGGAAAAAGGTGAGTGAGCCAACGCTTCTGGTCGCGGCCATGGCGATTATCCGCAATCCGTGGTTCGGGCGCGGCCATGTGGAAAACATGCGGCCCGAGATACAGGAGCACGGGCCGGAGCTTGGCAAGCTGTTGACGAATATGCTGCTGGGCGTGACCGGCGACAGGCTGGAAGGGTGCGGCAAAGCGTCGGTGGTCGGCATGGGCGGCGAGATCGAACATGCGCAGGCGCTGACCCATACGCTGCATTTCGGCAACCAGTTCCGCGAGGCGATCAACGCCAAATCCTATCTGGTGTTCTCCAACACGCGCGGGGCGGCGAATTGCCCGGTCACCATTCCGCTGATGGACAAGGACGATGGCGGGCGGCGGTCGCATTACCAGACCATTCAGACCTCTGTCGCTGATGCGCCCGCCGAGGATGAGATCATCGTGGCGCTTGGGGCCTCGGTGGGCGGGCATCCCAACCACCGGATCGGCGATCGGTATGAGGACCTGGCCGAGATGGGCCGGGATGTGGACAACCCGGCGGGGGTTTGAATGGCGGTCACGAAAGACGGCACCGCCTATGATCTGACCGGACCCGAGAGCGCGCCGGTGGTGGTGCTGATCCACGGGCTTGGTCTGACACGCGGGGCGACGTGGGACGGGATTGCCCCGGTGCTGGCGCGGCGCTTCCGGGTGCTGAGCTATGATCTCTTGGGCCACGGGGAAAGCGCGCGGCCGGAGGGGCCAGTGAACCTGACGGCGTTGAGCGAACAGGTGATCGCGCTAATGGATGCGTTGGGGATCGAGCGGTCCGCGCTGGTCGGGTTTTCGCTGGGCGGGATGATCAACCGGCGCTGTGCCTTGGATCATCCGGGCCGGGTGTCTGCGCTGGCGATCCTGAATTCGCCGCATGACCGGGGCGAAGAGCAGCAACAGATCGTCGAGGAGCGCGCCCGCGCCAGCGCTTCGGGCGGCCCGGCGGCGGGAATCGACGTAACGCTGGCGCGCTGGTTCACCGAAGAGTTTCGCCGCGATCACCCGGAGCAGGTGGCCGCGATCCGCGATACCGTGCTGGCCAATGACCCCGCAAATTACGCCGCACACCGGCAGGTGCTGGCCGAAGGGGTGCGCGAGCTGATCGCGCCCGATCCGCCGCTCACCCATCCCATGCTGGTGATGACCTGCGCACATGACAGCGGCTCCACCCCGGCGATGAGCCATGCCATCGCGGCCGAGACCCCGGGCGCCGAGACGATCATTGTCCCCGAACTTCAACATCTGGGCCTGATTGAGCAGCCCGGGCTGTTTTCCGACCCGCTTCTCGATTTTCTGAACCGGGTTCTGCCGACATAAGAAGGAACACCCCATGACCCAAATGTCCGGTGGACAGGCCGCTGTCCAAGCTCTCAAGGCGGAAAAGGTGAAATATGTCTTTGGCCTGATCGGGTCGGCGACGATGGAGATGTTTGACGCGCTCTATGACGCGAAAGAGATCAACTTCATCGGTGTGCATGACGAGCGCACCGGCACGCATATGGCGGATGGCTATGCAAGGGCCAGCGGCGAGACCGGGGTCATATTGGCCGGCCAGAACGGCCCCGGCACGACAAACCTTGTGACCGGGCTGGCGCAGGCCAAGGCGGCCTATACACCGCTGGTCTCCATCGGGGGCGCGCTGGCGACGGGCCATGTCTATCGCGACGCGTTTCAGGAGGTGGACCAGCAGGCGCTGTTCACGCCGATCACCAAGAAGACGTGGACCGCGCCATCGACCGAGCGGGTGCCCGAACTGGTGCAGGAGGCGTTCCGCGTCGCCAATGCGCCGCGCAAGGGACCGGTGCAGTTGAACCTGCCGCGCGATGTGCTGGCGGGACAGGCAGAGTTTGGCGAGATGGCCCGGCCCGAGACCTATCGCCCCGTGAGCGCCATGGCCGCGCCAGAGGCCGCGATTGCACAGGCAGCAAAGATGCTGGCCGGGGCGACGCGCCCGGTGATCATGGTGGGCGGCGGGATCAAGAATACCGGGGCCGCCAAGCGTGCCATCGCGCTGGCCGAGGCGTTTGGCGCGCCGCTGGTCTCGTCGCCCGGGCATGGCGACGCGATCCCTTTTGGCCACCCGCTGAACGCCGGTCAGATGGGGCCGCGCGGCAATGAGGTGGCCTCGCGTCTGGTCAAGGAGGCCGATGTGATCCTGGCCCTTGGCACGCGGATCGGGTTCAACGCCACCTTCTACAGCTACGACAATATCAACCGCGACGCGGCGATCATCCATGTGGAGCAGGAACCCAGCGCGATTGGCCGGTATTTCCCGGTGGCGTTGGGCATCTGGGGGGATGCGCCCACAGTGGCGGCGCAATTGACGGCGGAGGCCGCGAAACTGTCGATGCGTGCCGAGGCAGAGGCCTGGACCGAGAGCTACAAGGCCGAGCGACAGGCGTTCCTGAGCGCCCGCGATACCGAGGCCGAAGTCGCCAACTCGATCATCCAGCCCTCGGGTCTCTTCAAGACCTTGCGCGATGTCTGTCCCCGCGACGCTGCCTATACGATGGATGCGGGGACCTTGTGTCTTCAGGCGACGGACAAGCTGAATTACTGGCAACCCAAGAGCCTGTTCACGCCGCTCGATTTCGGGCTGGTGGGCTTTTCCTTTGCCGCGGGGCTGGGCGTCAAGCTGGCCATGCCCGAGCGGCCAGTGATCTCGCTCATGGGCGATGGCGGTTTTGGCATGACCACGTCCGAGCTGTCCACGGCGGTGGATTACGGCATCAACACGGTGACCGTGGTGATGAACAATGGCTGCTGGGGGGCGGAAAAGGCCTATCAACGGGATTTCTTCAACGGGCGCTATATCGGTGCGGACATTTCCTCGCCCCCGTTTGACAAGCTGGCCGAGCTTTACGGTGCCAAGGGGTATCGCGCCGAGACGCTGGCGCAAACGGCAGAGGCGATCGAGGCGGCGCTGGACTGCGGCAAACCGGCGGTGGTGGACGTGATGGTGGACCCGGCGGCGCTTTATTCCTTCCGCCGCGACAGTTTCAAGCATCGTGGAGGCTGAAATGAGCGACAAGAGATACCCCGCGACCGAGGCGCAGCGCGCCACTGGCGACTGGAACCCATTCTGGACGCAGTTGGAAGAGCTGGACCCCGATTACCTTGAGGCGTTTTTGCAGTTCCGGTCGGTGCCGCAGAACGGCCCGCTGGACCAGAAAACCAAGGAGTTGATCTTTATCGCCGTCAACGTGGCCACAACACATCTCTGGCCCTCGGGTGCGCGGCGGCACATGGCCAATGCGCTGGCAGCGGGGGCGACCAAAGAGGAAATCCTCGAAGTGATCCAGTTGACCTCGATCATGGGGATACATTCCATGACCATGGGGTTGCCGATCCTGTTGGAAGAGGCGGAAAAGGCGGCGCAAGCCGGTTAGGTCGTTGGCCCAAAACCCGCCTGCGCGCTGGGTCGTGGCAAAGACCGCTTGACCCTTGTTCCGGCATTGCCCACTTTCCCGCCAAAGCAAGGAACAGGCATGAGCAGCAAGACACCCCGCGCACCCGCGCCCTTTGCCCCGTTTGAATGGATGATCGCCTGGCGCTATCTGCGCGCCAAGCGGGCCGAGGGCGGCGTGAGCGTGATGACCTGGATCAGCCTGATCGGGATCACGCTGGCGGTGTTTGCGCTGATTGCCACGCTGGCGGTGCGCTCGGGCTTTCGCGCGGAATTCGTGGACACGATCCTGGGCGCGAATGCCCATGTGACGATCTACAATCAGGCCGAGGCGAACGAGTTCGGCCAGTTGGAGCGCACCATCCCCGATTACGAGGCGATGGCCGCGCGGATCGCAGCGCTGGACTTCGTCACGCGCGCCGCGCCGTTGGTCAAGGGGCAGGTCATGGCGACCGCGCGTGGGCGCAATGCCGGGATCGAGGTGTTTGGAATTTCCGCAGTGGACCTGTCCACCCTGCCCCGTATTGCCAACCCGGAGGCGAAACAGGGCGACCTGAGCCGCTTTTCCGAGGGCATCGCCGTAGGCTCGGGCGTGGCGCGGGAACTGGGCGTGACCGTGGGCGACAGGATCAAGGTGATCTCGCCCGACGGGGTCAGGACGCCCTTTGGCACCTCGCCCCGGGTCAAGGCCTATGAGGTGGTCTATATCTTTACCGCCGGGCGCTACGACATTGACCGCACGCGGGTCTACATGCCGTTCGACGAGGCGCAGGTCTATTTCAACCGCGAGGGCGCGGCGGATGAGATCGAGGTCATGGTGACCGATCCCGACCGGGTGAATGATCTGGCGCTGCCACTCCTCCGCGTGGCGGGGGACCGGGCGCTGGTCTGGACATGGCGGGATGCGAGCGGGTCGTTCCTGCGTGCGCTGGAGATCGAGGATAACGTGATGTTCGTGATCATGGCCATTCTGGTGCTGATCGCGGCAATGAATATTGTGTCCGGGCTGATCATGCTGGTCAAGAACAAGGGCGGCGATATCGGCATCCTGCGCACCATGGGGCTGTCCGAGGGATCGGTGCTGCGGGTGTTTTTCATCTGCGGGGCCTTTACCGGGCTGATCGGCACGGTGCTGGGGGTGATCCTGGGATGCCTCTTTGCGATCTATATCGACGCGGTATTCTCTTTCGTGAACTACATCGCGGGTGGCGGGGTCTGGGACCCGTCGATCCGGGGGCTTTATTCGGTCCCGGCCAAGCTGGAAATGGGCGATGTGCTGAGCGCGGTGGCGCTGTCGCTGGGGCTGTCATTCGTGGTGACGATCTTTCCGGCGCGGCGTGCGGCGCGGCTGAACCCGGTGGAGGCGCTGCGCTATGAGTGATCCGGTGCTGGAACTGGCCGGGGTCGAAAAGACCTATAACAAGGGGCGCGAGAACGAGGTTGCGGTGCTGCGCGGGGTCGATCTTGCCCTGCAGCCCGGCGAGGTCGTGGCGCTGGTGGCGCCCTCGGGCGCGGGGAAATCGACGCTGCTGCATATCGCCGGTCTTCTGGACACGCCGGATAGTGGCGCGGTGCGCATTGGTGGCGAGGATATGGTGGGGCTGTCGGACCGGCGGCGCACCGGGGTGCGGCGGCGCGACGTGGGATTTGTCTACCAGTTCCACCATCTGTTGCCGGAATTCACCGCGCTGGAAAACATCGTGCTGCCGCAACTGGCCAACGGTGTGGCGCGCAAAGATGCGGATGCGCGGGCGCAAGCGCTTCTGGAAAGCGTGGGCGTGGGCGCGCGGGCGGGGCATCGGCCCGGCGCTTTGTCAGGCGGCGAACAGCAGCGCGTTGCGTTTTGCCGGGCTCTGGCCAATGCGCCGCGCGTTCTGCTGGCGGATGAGCCCACCGGGAACCTTGATCCCGCCACCTCAGACACGGTGTTTGACGCGCTGATGCGGCTGGTGCGCGAAACCGGGCTTTCAGCACTGATCGCCACGCATAACCTTGATCTTGCGGCGCGAATGGACCGGCAATTGCGGCTGGATGCCGGGCAGTTGACCGGGATGTGACGTAGCGGCAAGACTCGACAAATGCCCTAACGCATTGCCCTGTTGCAGAATTTTACCTGACATTTACCCCCGCTGCGCTAATCTGACGCAGGGAGCCGTGAAACATCCGGGCGTTGCCCGGAGCACTTGCGGGTGAGAACCGCGCGCCGATTCAAGAAGGGGGACAGACATGTTTGACAAACGAACCGCTTTTGCCGTGACCAGAGCACCAAGCCTTGATGGCGCTTGTCTTGCGCTCTCCGGCATCAACCTGATCTGGGCGCTGTGCGCGCTGTTTTTCATAGGTGGCCTGCCCCTGACGCTGATAGCGGCGCTGGGGTTTCACCTTTGGCTTCAGAGGCTTGAGGCCACGCAGGAGTGACCCGGCAAAGCGCAACAAAGGGCTTGCAAGAAAACTTTACCTGACTTTTGCCGTAGCTGCGTTATTCTGTCGCAGAGGCATATCCAAGGAGGTGGCCCATGCATGACAGAGCAAATGATCGCGCCATTGGCGTTGCCCCGAATTATACCGGTGCTTGTATCGTGATGTTCGGCGTTAATATCGCGTGGATATTCCTTGCGTTGCTGGCGATGCTGGGCCTGCCAGCCGTGCTGATGCTTGGGTTGGCGCTGCATTACTGGATCAACTGGTTGGACGTGCGGCGGCGCTGATCACCTGTGCGGCGGCGGTGACACCGCCCGGCGCATACGGGATGTCCAGCGCACCCAAACCCGCCTCGACACATCCCAGCAAACCCATAACCATATGCGCATTCACATGGCCCATATGGCCGAACCGGAACCAGCCGTGGCGCGCGTCGCTATCTGGCGGGGCCATGCCCAACCCGATGCCCAGCGTCACGCCCGCCTGATTTTCGCACCAGTCGCGCAGGTGCAGCCCGTGCGGCGCGCCAATCTTGACGGTGGTCACCGCACGGCTGCGATGCGTGGGATCGGCGATATTGAGCGCCATGGGGCCGTCTGTTCCCCAATGATCGACAGCGGCCCAGATGGCGCGCGCAAGCGTGGCGTGGCGGGACCAGATGCCCTCCATCCCCTCCTCCATCATCATGTCAAGCGCGACGCGCATGCCGTAGAGATGGTTGGTGAGCGCGGTGCCCCCGAAATACTGGTAGTACCATTCCGGATTGGCCCGCGGTGCCCAATCCCAATACATCGGCACCCGTTCGGGCCGGTGCTCTGCGGCCTTGGGCGAAAAGAACAACAGCCCCATGCCCGGCGGCAGCATCAGCCCCTTCTGGCTGGCCGTCACCAGCACATCGACACCCCAGGCGTCCATTTCGAACCGGTCACAGCCCAGCGACGCCACGCAATCCGCCATAAGGAGCGCGGGGTGCGCCGCCGCATCCATGGCGGCGCGCAGACCGGCAATATCGTTGCGGACCGAGGTGGAGGTGTCCACGTGAACGCCCAGAACCGCCTTGATCACGTGGTTGGTATCGGCGCGCAAACGCGCTTCGATGCGGTTCAGGTCCATCGGCGATTGCAGCCCGAAATCGATGAACTCGACCTCGATGCCCAAAGCGCTGGCCATTTCGGCCCAGCCATTGGCAAAGCGACCGGTGACCGGGACCAGCACGGTGTCGCCAGGATTGAGCGTATTGGCGATGGAGGCCTCCCACGCGCCGTGGCCATTGCAGATATAAAGCGCAACATGATGCTCGGTCCGGGCCACGCGGCGCAGGTCGGGGATCAGCGAGGCGGTCAGGTCGACAAGTTCGCCCTCGTAGATATTGGCCGAGGCGCGATGCATGGCACGTTGCACGGCGTCCGGGGTCTCGGACGGGCCGGGGATTGCGCGGTAATGGCGTCCATTGGCAAGCGACATGAAGCGACTCCAAAATGATACCGGCGCAGCTAACCCCGGCAAAGTGTCGCCGTCAATCGGACCCGGATCGCTTGCCAGCGCGCGCCCTGTCGCCTAAACCGCGCCACAGCGAAACCCTGAGGCCGTTACATGCTCAAAGCGATCTGGACCTGGCTGGACGAGAGCGAGAGGCGTGTGCGCCGCTCCTTCGGCAAGGATATCTCGACCCCTTGGGGGCGCTTCGTGGGCCATGTGCATTACCACGTCTTTGACCATGCCTTTCTGCGCATCTTCTGGACCAATTTCGAAGAGATCGCGCCGGGCGTCTATCGCTCCAACCATCCGACCCATCGTCGGCTGAAGAAATACCGCGACATGGGGATCACCTCGGTGCTGAGCCTTCGCGGTGAAGAGAAATTCGCCCATTGGCTGTTCGAGAAGGAAAGCTGTGAAGAGCTGGGACTGAAACTGCATACCGCCAAGCTCTGGGCGCGCCATGCGGCAAAACCCTCGAAGGTCACCAATGTGATTGATGAAATCCGCAAAATTGAAAAGCCGTTTGTGTTCCACTGCAAATCCGGCGCGGACCGAGCCGGATTTGTCGCCGCTATGTATCTGATGGTGTTCGAGGGTAAATCAGTTCAGGAAGCCAAGAAGATGCTGAGCTTCAAATACCTGCATCTCAAGAGCACCAAGACAGGGGTCCAGGATTACATCCTTGACGTCTATGAGGCGCGGACGTTGCAGGCGACTATCGGGTTCGAGGACTGGCTGCGCACCGAGTATCGCGGAGCCAGCATCAACGACGCATGGGAAAACCGGCGTAGCCCGGAGTCGACCGCCACCATGCTGCGCGAACGCGCCCAAGATGAACAGGCTGAGACTTGAGCAAACATCCCCCACAGGCCCGTGGACTGGCGCTCTGGCTGTGGCGCGGTTACCTGCGCAAGCATATCGGTCTGCTGCTGATTGCCATGCTGTTCATGAGTTTTGAGGGAGCGATGTTCGGCGCGGTCAGCTACATGATGAAACCGATGTTCGATTTCGTGTTCATCGGCGGGCGCAGCGATCTTCTGATTTGGGTCGGGCTGGCATTTCTGGCCATCTTTGCCATTCGTGCCGGGGCATCGGTGGTGCAGAAAGTGCTGCTGACCCGGCTGAGCCAGATCACCGCCGCCGAGATGCGGCAGGATCTCGTCACGCATCTGATGACGCTGGAGGGGCAGTTTCACCAAAGCCATTCGCCCGGATATCTGATGCAGCGCGTCGAGGGCGATGTGGGGGCCATCGGCAAGGTCTGGCGCACCATCATCACCGGCGCGGGGCGCGATGTGGTGGCGTTGATTTCGCTGTTTGCGGTGGCCTTGAATATCGACTGGCGCTGGACGCTGGTGGCACTTCTGGGGGCACCTTTGCTGATCGCCCCAGCAGTCATTGTGCAGCATTTCGTGCGCAAGAATGCCCGTGTCGCCCGCGACGTCGCGGCGGGCCTGTCGGTGCGGTTAAACGAGATTTTCCACGGCATCGTGCCGATCAAGCTGAACCGGCTGGAGAAATACCAGGCCAGGCGCTACGGCGAGCTGACCGATAAGCGCGTGCATGTCGAGACGCGCTCGGCACTTGGACAGGCGTCGATCCCGGGGCTGGTCGATCTCATGGCCGGGGTCGGATTCATGGGCGTGCTGCTCTATGGCGGCGGCGAGATCATCAGCGGCGAAAAGACCGTGGGCGATTTCATGGCGTTCTTCACGGCGCTGGGTCTGACCTTTGAGCCGCTGCGCAGGCTGGGTGCCGTGAGCGGCGTCTGGCAGGTGGCGGCGGCGGCGATGGAGCGGCTGCGCGAATTGCTGGAACTGCAACCGGCGCTGGCCTCACCGGCGAACCCGGTGGCGGCTCCGGATGACGTGCCCGAGATTGTGCTGGAGGATGTGCATCTGGCCTACGAGGATGCGCCGGTGCTGAAAGGAACGTCCTTCGTGGCCGAGGCCGGGAAGACCACGGCGCTTGTCGGGGCCTCCGGCGCGGGCAAATCCACGGTCTTCAACCTTGTCACCCGGCTGGTCGACCCACAGCAGGGCCGCGCGACCATCGGCGGGGTCGATGTTCGGGACATGGCGTTGGACGATCTGCGCGGGCTGTTTTCCGTGGTCAGTCAGGAGGCGCTGCTGTTTGACGAAAGCCTGCGGGACAATATCGTGCTGGACCGGGTGGATGTCAGCGAAGACGCCCTGAAGCGGGCATTGGACGCCGCGCATGTCAGCGACTTCCTGCCGCGATTGTCCGATGGGCTCGACAGCCCGGCAGGGCCGCGCGGCTCGAACCTGTCGGGCGGGCAGCGGCAGCGCGTGGCGATTGCCCGCGCCGTGCTGCGCGATACGCCGATCCTGCTGCTGGACGAGGCGACCTCGGCTTTGGACACTGCGTCCGAGGCATTGGTGCAAGAGGCGCTGGACCGGTTGGCCGAGGGCCGCACAACGCTGGTCATTGCGCACCGGCTATCCACCGTGCGCCATGCGGACAAGATCGTGGTGATGGATCAGGGACAGGTGGTCGAAGAGGGCACGCATGCAGAGCTGATGGCCAGGGGCGGCGCCTATGCACGGCTTCAGCAGATGCAGGCAGGCGACGATCAGCGGGATCGCGTGTAGCCCTGCACCAGCTTGGCCGGAGCCGTCCCGCCCAGATAGCGCAGCAGGGTGATCAGGTTGCGGCTGCCCCGGCGCAGCCACCCGTCCCGCTCATAGCGAGCCGCCGAGGTCAGGGCCGTTGCGTTCAGCGGCGTCAGACGGCCCCGCAAGGCCCGGGCCAGCGCCACGTCCTCCATCAGCGGAATATCGGGAAAACCGCCTGCGCCCTGATAATCCTTGCGCCGGATCAGCAGACCCTGATCGCCGTAAGGCAGGCCAAAGACGCGCGACCGCAGATTGGCCCAACCCGCCGTCAGCCGCGCCATGGGATGGCGCGAGGCGAAGCGCAGCCGGAAATAGGCCGGGGTTTCACCGGTGAGATGGGCCAGAACCGCTTCGGTCCAGCCAGGCATGAGGAGGGTATCGGCGTGCAGGAACAGCAACCACTCTCCCGCCGCGAAGGACGCGCCGCGCCGAAGCTGCCCCCCGCGCGAGGGCCGTCCCGTGACCACCATGGCCCCTGCCTGTTCCGCGACCGCCAGCGTGCCATCGGTCGAGCCGCCATCGGTGATGATCAATTCGCGGATCAACCCCGCCTCCAACCCTTCGCCCAGCGCAGCAAGGCAACGTGGCAGCCCGTCCCCGGCATTGAGTGTCGGAATGATCACCGAAATCGGCGCGCGCATGCCATGCCCCCTGTTGGTTGCTCTTCGCCTCTCTATATGGAACGACAGACGGGAAAGGGAATGTGCCATGACAACATATAGCGAGACCCGCAAAGTTCTGCGCCTGACCGGTGGGGATGTGCGCGACTTCCTGCAGGGGTTGGTGACCAATGATGTGACGCGGCTTGACCACGGGCCGGTCTATGCTGCGATGCTGACGCCGCAGGGCAAGCTCATTGCCGAGTTCTTTCTGGTGGCGGACGGCGATGCGGTGTTGCTCGATGCGCCCGCCGAGATTGCCGGACCCCTGATGCAGCGGTTGTCCATGTACAAGCTGCGCGCCGATGTGAAGATCGAAGAGACCGATCTGGCGGTGTCGCGCGGCACCGGCGACATGCCCGAGGGCGGCTTTGCCGATCCGCGTGATGCGTCGCTGGGATGGCGGGTGATATCCGACACCGCTCTGCCTGACGATGGCACCGATTGGGACACGCTGCATGTGGCCGCGGAAGTGCCGCGCTGGGGGCGCGAGCTGGGACCCGAGAGTTATATTCTTGAGATGGGGTTCGAGCGCCTGCACGGGGTCGATTTCAAGAAGGGCTGCTATGTGGGCCAGGAAGTGACCGCGCGGATGAAGCACAAGACCGAACTGCGCAAGGGGCTGGCCCGCGTGGGCATTTCCAGCGGCGCGCCGGTCGGGGCCGAGATCACGCTGGACGGCAAGCCCGTCGGGACATTGGGCACACAGGCGGGGGGCGCGGCGCTGGCCTATCTGCGCTTTGACCGGGCCAAGCCGGGGATGCAGGCGGAGGGGGCCGAGATCACGCCGCCGGAATGACGCTCAAGGCGCAGATCACAACGCTTCTTGGTCGGGAAGTGTCCGCGCTCCGCCCCTTGCATGGCGGGGACCTGTCCGAAGTGCTGCGCGCCGATCTGTCAGGTGGCAAATCGGTCGTGGTCAAACGCGGGGCGCATGTGGGTATCGAGGCGCATATGCTGCGCCGGATGCTTGAGGCCGGAGCACCCGTTCCTGAGGTTCTGGCCGCGCAGGATGATCTGCTGGCAATGGCGCATATCCCCGAGGGGGCTGCGACCGAAGCCGCCTGGCGCGGGTTGGGGCGCGATTTGCGCGCGATGCATGATGTTGCTGGGGCGGAGTATGGCTGGCCGGAGGGCTACGCCTTTGGCGCAGTGCAAATCGGCAACCGTCCCTGCGCTTCATGGCCCGCGTTCTGGGCCGAACGGCGATTGCGGCCGCTTGCACGGCATCTGCCCGGAGACGCCGCCACCCGTCTGGATCGTGTGATCGCAGAGCTGGACACCCTCTTGCCCGAAACGCCGCCGCCCGCGCTGCTCCACGGTGATCTCTGGACCGGGAACGTGCATTTCGGCGCGGATGGACGCGCGTGGATGATCGACCCCGCCTGCTACTACGGCGACGCAGAGGTCGATCTTGCCATGCTGTGCCTCTTCGGCAGACCGCCGCAGAGCTTTTTCGACGCCTACGGCCCCCTGCCTGCGGGCTGGGAGACGCGGCGCGCGATCTACCAGCTCTGGCCCGCGCTGGTGCATGTGGCCCTGTTTGGCGCGGGGTATCACGGCATGGTGGCGGGATTGCTGGACAGACTGGCCGCGTGAGACGTCACAACGGTTTGACCAGCGCATGCACTGCCGGTGTCGCCCCCGCCCCTTCCATCAAGGTCAAAGACGCCCGGTTGAACACAGGCACGCGGGTCAGCCACATCGCATGCCCCGCAGCCCGTGCCTCGGCCTCGAAACGACGGATCAGCCGCCCGCCTATGCCCCGCCTGCGCCAGCCGGGGGCGACATAGATGTGGTCAAGCACTGCCTGCGCCCCTGCGCGTTCCAGCATCGTTTCAGCGCGTTCCTCGGCCATCCACATGAGGTAGCCGCGCGCCACAGTTTCAGTACGGTAGATCAGGATCTGCGCGCCCTGCCCCATGCGGTCGCGGAAAAAGCTGCGCAGTTCGACTTCACTACCGGTGTCGTGAAATCGCTCCGGCAGATGGCGCGTGTGCAGCGCGTTCAGACCGCGCAGCATCTGGGCAAGGTCCGGAATATCGTCTGGGATGGCAGCTGTGATCATGAAAAAGGCCTCCTGGCTATGATGCCGGAGGCCTGTTCAATCTGTCATGTCGCGCCCCCGACGGTTGCGGGGGTATATGCGCGCGAGCCCCGGGTCAGGCGCGCTCGGAATATTCCATGGTCTCGGTGTTCACGACGATCATCTCATCCTGACCCACGAAGGGCGGCACGGAGACGCGCACGCCATTGTCGAGCACGGCGGGTTTGAAGCTGTTGGCGGCGGTCTGGCCTTTGACGACCGGCTCGGTCTCGACCACCTTGCAGGTGACCTTTTGCGGCAGGGTCGCGTTGAGCGCCTCGCTTTCGTAGAATTCCACCACGATGGTCATGCCGTCCTGCAGGAACGGGCGACGTTCGCCCAGCAGATCGGCCATCACCTGTACCTGATCATAGGTTTCGGTATCCATAAAGATCAGTTGGCCGTCATCCTCGTAAAGGAACTGCATGTCTTTTTGCTCAAGACGCACGCGCTCGACCTTGTCCGCAGAGCGGAACCGTTCGTTCAGCTTGGAACCGTTGCGCAGGTTTTTCATCTCGACCTGGGCAAAGGCACCGCCCTTGCCGGGCTTGACGTGATCGACCTTGACCGCGGCCCAAAGACCGCCGTTGTGCTCCAGAACGTTACCGGGGCGAATCTCGTTTCCGTTGATCTTGGGCATTGTGACAAAACCGTGGCAAAAGGTTGATGATAAGTTGATGGACCCTATATCTCGCGTTGTTGCGCCGCGCAAGATCACCATATCTCGTTTCGCAGCTGCAGCAAGATATGCGCAATTTGCATAGAAGCTATGCATTTGCGGGGTATCCGAATCAACAAAAACAGGTCATAAGGGCCTTCACGCCGAAAAGACAAGAGCAAGAACAAAGGACGAAGTATGAAAGATTTCGTTGACGGTACAGCCTTTAACAGCGAGCAGGGCAGCCGCGCCCGCAAGCTGTTCGCTGCGGTGGTTCTGGCTGCACTGGACGATGCAATTGCCGACGACAAGAAGTACGGCAATGGCCCCGAACAAATTGCCCGTTGGGCACGTTCGCGCGATGGGCGCGAAGTTCTGTCCTGCGCCGGGATCGACCCGAATGAGCGCGTCGTATCCGGGCTGATGGAATTCGTTGCAAAGGGTGTGCGCACCTCGGTTGCGCTGTCGCGCGAAGAGAGCGAGCGCCGCAATGCTGCTGCGCAACAGGCGGAAGCCGCCTAAGGCGTTTCAACCTTTCGCAAAACCACTCAAGACATGAAAAAAGCGCGTCCGCTGCGGGCGCGCTTTTTCTTTTGTCAGGTTAGCGGTGGGCCCGACATCAATCGAGTTCCTGGCTCGCAAGCGCCCGGTGGATTTCGCGGCGGACAAGTCGCCGTACATTGCGGGTGATCCGCTCGCCCAGAGCGCCCTGCAACTCTTCGCGCACGATCTCACAGACCATGTCGCGCAGGGTTTCTTCGTCGATCAGCAACCCTTCCGGCTCAGCGGCCAGGATCGGGTCCTCTGCCGCGTCCGCAGCGATTTCTGCGGTCTGCAGATGCGCGTTGCCTTCAGGTTCCGCCACACGCTCACTTGCAGGGGGGGCGACGGGGTCAGCCTGATATGCCTGCGTGGCGGGTTCATCCCCTTCGAGGTCAGGATCGTGGTCTTCCCAGTCCAGCGCGGCGGCATCGCTCATCTCGGTCGCCACATCCTCGGCTAATGAGCCATCGCCTTCTTCCGGCTCCCAGTCTTCGTTGCGCTTGCCGATCAGGGTTTCCAGCGCGGCGATCTTGGCTTCAAGCGTTTCACTTGCTTCCTGTGCGGGAGCAGTGATAGTCTCACCCGTTTCGACCAGCTCATCCGTGACCGGTGGGTCCGCCAGAAACGCTTCGGTGGGTGCGTCCGCATTCGCAGGATCAGGGATGTCCGTTGCATGGGAGGAGTGTTCATCGGCCATGGTGTCACCCATGTCCCCGTCATTCGAAACCTCAGGGACGTCAGCCGCTGCCTCTGGCTCGGCAATGTCGGGCGTGGTTTCATCGGCCTGAACATCAACGTATTGGGACTCGCTATCTTCCGCATCATCGCCGTGCTGCAACGCCTGTTCCACAAGCGCGTCTGCCACGGCATCCAGAACGGCATCCTGCGCAACCGGCGCGTCAGCCGTGTCCACTTCGGGGGCCGGGGCCTGAGATTCGGCCTCACCCTTGCCACCATCATGGACGCGCAAGGCAGGCGTCAGGACCAATGCCTGATCCCCGGGCGCGGGCGCATCGGCCTCTTCCGCACCGGTTTCAGACAATGCATCTGGCGCATCTGGCGCGGACGGTCTTTGGTAATCCTCGGACACCAGCCGCCGGATAGACGAAAGAACATCCTCGATATCCGAGGATTTGACAGGATCTGACATTGATTTCACCACTTTGCCTCGGACGCAGGATACCGCGCGCGCCCACGTCACACAACAGATACAAACAATTGTGTATGAAAGCTGCGCGGCTGTGGCAGCCCGGGCCTATTTGCCGATCTTGCGCAGAACCCGGTCCAGCTTTTCGCCCTGAATGCTTTTGGCCGGCGCGTTCTTGATCAGGTTGTAATATTCCGCCGGATCATAATGCTGAACCCGAAGATTGAGATGCTTGGCCGTCATCAGCCCCATCGCGGCCAGCACCTGATAGGTGGCGATGGTGCGGTCCGCGACGGCCGAGGCAAAGGCGGTTTCCGCATCCAGCAATTCCTGTTCCGCCGTCAGCACATCCAGCGTGGTCCGCTGGCCAAGCGTCGCCTCTTCGCGCACCCCGCGAAACGCCACGCGCGCGGCACGTATCTGGCGCTGGGTCGCTTCGATCGAGGCATTCGCCACCTTGAGCGCAGCGAGCGCGTTGCCCACATTCTGAGCCACATCATGGCGGGTGACATGCAGCGCCCCGCGTGCCCCATCACTGCGCGCCCGGGCCTGCCGGGCCAGCGCCGAGAGCCGCCCACCCCGGTAAATCGGGCCGCCGAATTCCATGGCGATCTCGCCACGGTCCAGCCACGACGGCGAGTCCAGATCAATCGCGCGCGACAGGCTGCCCTTGAGCTTGACGTTGGGTTTCATCGCGGCATCGGCGCGCCGCACATTGATATCGGCGACGCTGACCTCGTATTGCGCGCGACGCATGTCGGGATGAGTGCGCAGGGCCACGGACTTGGCCTTGTCCTCGTTCCACTCCACCTCGGGCAGGCGCGTGATCGGGGCAAGCCGATCCGGTTTGCGCCCGATCACCGCGCGGTATTCTTCCTGCGCACGCATCAGATCGCCCTGCGCCGCGGCCAGGTTTGCCCGGCTGGAGGCAAGCCGCGCCTCGGCCAGGGCCACATCGGTGCGGGTCACCTCGCCCACCTCGAACCGGTCACGCGCGGCGCGCAGTTCTTGGGAAACAAGCCGCTGGTTGTTCTGGCGCAGCGCCACCGTTTCCGCCGCCCGCTGCACATTGACATAGGCCTGCAGGGCGCGCAGCAGCACCTGTTGCTCGACAGCACCCAGGGCCTCACGCGCCGCCAAAACGGATTCCTTGGCCGCATCGAGCCCAAGCTGCGTTGCGCCGAAATCATACAGCAGCAGTTCCGCCGTGACGGTGAAGGACATTTCGCGCGAATCCGTCGAGGACATCACGAATTGACCAACCTGGTTCGGCGCATAGGATTCGGTGACGGTGCGGGAGATTTTGGATGACCAGTTCAGGATCGGGCGCAGGGCGGCCAGAGCCACGGCCACATCCTCGTCCGCCGCCCGCAGGAGCGCGCGGTTCTGCTCAAGCAAACCGCTGTGTTCATAGGCCGAGGCCAGCGCATCACCAAGGCTTTCGGCATTGGCCACGACCGGGCTAACAGCCAACGTGACCGCCAAAACGGTGCCACGGCATACTCGTGCTACGAACTTGGCAATCATCTGGGGCCCCCGTTGCCTTTGATATTGGCATCAATTGCAGTGTGTCTACAGCACACAAGACATAAGCGTCAAAGAGCAAACTCGGCCGCTTTTTCAAAGCCGGGCAGAACCGGCGCGGATGCATTGAAAGCATAGCGCCAGCTGATATGCCCATCGCTTTTGTGACCGATCCGCACGGTTCCCAGCGCCCCCTCCATGAAAAGACAGGCAATGCGCCCCTCGTCCTTGAGTTGATCGCTGATCGCCTCGGGCAGCGACTCGACCCCGCCTTGCAGTATGACGACATCGTAGGGACCGTGTTCCGCAGCTCCTTCGGCAAGCGGTGCCTCATGCATGATGACCCCGTCGGCTCCGAGCTCGGAAAGCGCCGACTGCGCTTCGCTCACACGGTCCGCGTCATCCTCAACCGCAACGACAGCTTCACACATGCGGGCGATGACGGCGGAGGAATAGCCATAGCCGGGTCCGATATCGAGCACGAGCTCGTTTCCCGACAATTCCAGGGCGTCCAGCATCTTGGCCAGCGTGCGCGGCTCAAGGATCACGCGGGACAGCGCAATTTCAATATTTTCGCCCACATAGGCCGCTTCGCGTTTGTCACGCGGCACGAAAGCCTCACGCGGGACGGAAAGCATGGCATCGATAATCGGGAACTTGGTCACATCCGAGGGGCGCACCTGGGTATCCACCATAAAGGTCCGGCGCTTGGCATAGTCGGTCATGTCTAAACTCTCGGGTTCAGGAATGTTGCCCCCGTCTTGCCACAACTGCGCGGGACCGGCAATGCGCCATGGGGTCTTTTCCCGCCGGATTGGTCTTGCAGGGCTGACAGAGATCAGTTATCCGGCATGTCACCACATCGGCGGCGAGTTGGCGGAGTGGTGACGCAGCGGATTGCAAATCCGTGTACACCGGTTCGATTCCGGTACTCGCCTCCATTGAATCCTTTCCTCAAATATCCCAGTATTGTAGGCACTTGGAGCATTCCAAGGAGGATATTTCGGAGGATTGAGCTACCCCCTGAAATTCGGACACTGACGTAAGCTACGATTTGTTGTCTGCTGGTCTTCGACGATAAGGAGATTAGAGATGTCGAAACGGAAGAACCATTCGCCGGAGTTCAAGGC
>NZ_JAQIOZ010000018.1 GCF_028023675.1 Primorskyibacter aestuariivivens
CGCTGTATTGCAGCTCTGACGGCGTACGTGGTCGTGGCGCTCCCGTGACGAACTTGTCCCATAATGCTTCCTTCAATTCCTGAGAAAAAATCACACCATCAAACCGTGGGATCAAACAGGTCGCGTACCCACCAGCGTCCCTGTTCATGGGTAAGGGTGACAGGGTCACCGGTCCGCGCCTTTGAAATGGCGTTCAGACTGGCATCGCCGGCGCGCAAACGCCCGGCCCAATCGATGAATACCTGGCTCATGTCTGGCATGAGGTAGGTCCTGTCAGGTGGAAGACCCTTCACCTCGGGTAGAACCGCATGCCGCCTCTGAATACTGTCGCCTTCCGAGGGAAGAAACGCGTGTGCGCCTTGCGTCATGACCGCAAGGCTGCGGCGGGCGCGGGTCATGGCGACGTAGAACAGCCGGCGTGGCGCATCGAGGTCCTCGTTTCTCGACGGCCGATCAACTGGCGCGGCGCGGCGGCAGGAAAGCTATTGGCTTTTGCGTATCACGCCGCCACGCGGATTTCATGGCTGAGTTCTCGCAGGCACGCGGCTTGCGCACCGTGGCTGTCCACTCTGGCGAAACCTCTGCACCCCGCGCCAGCGCATTACAGGCGCTCGAAAATGGAGATCTCGACATCGTCTACGCGGTCGACATTTTCAACGAAGGCGTCGATATTCCCGCCATCGACACCGTGTTGATGCTGCGTCCGACCGAAAGCCCGGTAATCTGGTTGCAGCGGCTTGGGCGTGGTCTGCGCCGATCAGTAGAGAAAACGCATCTGGCCGTGATCGACTACATCGGCAACCACCGCATTTTCCTGATAAAAGCCAGAACGCTGTTGCGCGTTGGCGCAGGCGAGGGCGCGCTTCGGATCGCCCTGGAAAAACTCGATAGTCACGAGATCAGTTTTCCGGCTGGTTGCGAGGTCACCTATGAACTCGAAGCGCTCGATATTCTGAAGTCTTTGATCCGACAGCCGCGCGACGGCGAAGAATTGACCGCCTTCTACCGCGATTTCCGCGACCGGCACGGTGTGCGCCCTACGGCATCAGAGATTCAGCACGCAGGTTTCAATCCTGGTCGAACGGGCCATGCCGGTTGGCTGGGCTTCGTCAACGACATGGGCGATCTGACAAGCGATATGCATTCCGCCTGGACCGCAAACAAAGGCCTCCTGGACGAGATCGAGACCACACGCATGACGCGCAGCTACAAGATGCTTGCCCTGCGCGGCATGATCGAGGCAGGCGCATTCCCGGGCCGCATTGCCATCGTAGACCTCGCTGAACGCGTCGCTCGGCTTGCGCGGCGCAACCCTGAAATCAAATCGGACCTCAGCGTCGATCCCGATGACACTGCAGCGATCCGTAGTTTGCTGACAAAGTTCCCGCTGAAGTTGCTTGGCGAACCCGAATGGTTCCGCCTTGGTCCAGGCACCTTCGAAACAACTATTGGCGGAAGCCATGATCTTCACCTGTCTGAATTGGCGTCAGAAATGGTCGATTGGCGTCTGCTGCGGCATTTTCAGACCCACGGCATAACCTACGACCAACCTGACGAAACTCATCCTGCCAAAGCGGCCGAGGCTCCCGGCAGCAGTCCCACGCCGCCCGCATTGGGTCCCAAGATTTGGGAGGAATACCAACGCGAACGTATCCCGCTTCTCTTTGGCGCCGTATTCAACACGGGGTCCTGGAACTCCGGCATCGTTGTGATCAAGGACGTCAACGTCAAGGCCATGATCCTGCTCGTGACAATGGACAAAAGCAGCATGTCGGTCGGCGATCACTATGCTGACGAATTCGCTAGCCCGACCCGCTTTGTCTGGCAGACCCAAACGAGAACACGTCGCACCAGCAGCCATGGAAAGATCATTTCAGGTGAAGAGCTTGGATGGACAGTCCACTTGTTCGTCAGGAAATCGAAACAGCGCGATGGCCGCGCCGCCCCCTTTCGCTACGCCGGGCCTGTTAGTTTTGCCGGCTGGGAAGGCGAAGCCCCGATCAGTGTTCAATGGGAACTCGCCAAACCTTTGCCTGACGCCTTGAGACCGTTGTTTGGTTTGGAGTGAAGACTTTGTTGCACGATGCCCGCAATGCAAGGGGCGGGGAGCGGTCGTTCGCCACGCGGCGCACGAATGACCGGGATGCGCAGGAAACGGACAGCGAAAAATCGCAAATCGTGTTGCGACATGCAGCAGCGCCGTGCCGTAGCCCAGACCAATTTGCTCAGCCATCTACACGACCGGCCCATATTGCTGCCGTTCAGACGGGCTGACGTTCTGCACTGCAGTTCACCTGATCAGCCAGTTGCGCTTGCCGCAGTGAAGTCGGCAGAACAATCTGTCGATACACGCGAGCCTCGACTTCCTGTCATTGAATCGTGACATGGTTTTCAGTGACCTGCCCAAACCTCAATCGCGGCTCTTGGGCAAGTTCTCGAGCAGGAAATCCAGCACCATCCGAACCGGGCTTGCGTCACCCACATTGGCTGGCCAGATCGCATAGGTTTCTATGGGACGAAGCGGAACATCGGGTAGGAGGCGCACAAGCCTCCCGTTCCGCACATGGTCTTCAACCACCCCTCTCGGGACCGCAAGAACGCCAATCCCTTCGAGCGCAAGCTCTTCCGCCACCACCATGGAATCCAGCGTGATCGCGATGCGGGGCTCGACACGCTGAGCGGCAGGCCTCGGCTCGAGCAGAAACTCGTTCAGACGCAACCCGGGTGGAAACTCGATCCAGTCCCATGTCGCGAGATCTTCGATTACCTGCGCGGGCGACCGGGCCGTCACATAGTCTGGCGCTGCTGTCAGCCAGACTTCATGCCGTCGAAACAAGCGGGATTTGTACGCTGAATCCTTGAGACCCGACGTTCCACCCCGGATCGCGAGGTCGAACTGCGACCCCGGGAGATCGTTGAACGCGTCCGCGTAGGTGATCGAAAAGGTCAGTCCGGGAAACCTCTTCAGCAACTTGGGCCAGGTTACCCCGAACGCAGGGTGGTTTGCGCCTGAAGGCACCGTCACCCGGATGTGACCGACGGGCTGCGCCTTGCGCATGCGCATCGCCGCCATCCCCTTATCCGCCGCCTGAGTCATCAGACGCGTGCTGCGCAGCAGTTCGGCCCCGGCATCGGTTAACGAGAGCTTCCGCGTTGACCGATAGAACAAGGGCAGATCGAGCTGCGTCTCGAGTTGGTTGACATGGTGGCTCACAACCGATGGCGAAATGCCAAGCCGCTTCGCCGCCCCGCGAAACGATCCCGCATCCGCCACGGCCTGAAAAACCGCCATCCGGGCAAGGTGATCCATCATTGTTCGACCATATCGAACACAGAAACGAAACTCACCTGTATAGTGCGAGGCAGAGTTCTGCCAGAAGATCAAACTGCGCGAAATGGTTGTGCGCACCACGAACCAAAGGAGCCCGATCATGGCCGCCATCGACACCAACCTCGTCTTCGCTCTCCGCCTTGCTGTCTCGCTGCGCCGCGCCGTCGCCCTGCTGCGCGGCCTTGCCGCGCGCCTGTCGACGCCCGTCGATCCGGGCGACGCACGCGCGCGCCGCGACTTCGTCTGGGCGATGACCGCACGCAACCCCGACGCCTTTTCCAGCGATTTGGTCGTGCAGGCCATAATGCACACCTATCCCGAACACTTCTCATGAAAATGCGGAACCCTGCCATGACTGTGACCATCACCCGCGCAGAGACGCCCGAAGACCTCGACGCTGCGCGGGCGTTGATCCGCGCCTTCGTCGCATGGGCCATGGAACATGTAGCCAAAGGCGAAAACCCGAACCCGTCGGTCTTCTCCAACCTTGACGCTGAACTCACCGGTCTGCCGGGACGCTTCGGCCCGCCCTTGGGCTGTCTGCTGCTGGCTCGGCTTGAAGGGGCGCCGGTGGGCTGTGTCGCCTTCTACGGGCAGGACGCGACGACGATGGAAATCAAGCGCATGTTCGTGAGCCCCGATGCATGGGGTCACGGGATCGGCGCGCAAATGCTGAAAGTGTTGCTGACCGAGGCCGAGGCTGCCGGATACGTCCGCTACCGTCTGTCCACCCATCGCGCACTGCACGCCGCCCAGTCGCTTTACCGGAGTGTCGGATTTCGTGACGTGCCCGGCTCACCGGATTTTCCGGGCATCGTCGAAGGCGTCGACATCTGCATGGAAATGATACCGGTCCGCGAGACCAAAGAGGAGAGCCGCCTTGCCTGAACTGACCGACCCTTTTGCCCATCACCCTGAGTTGCGCGATCGGATCGCGGACACCGAGACGTCCTACTTTCGAGCGTTCAACGTTGAGGCGATCATGGCAGCAGACCCCCAACAAGAGGCGTTACGCGACTGGGTCCATACCGACGCACAGCGCGAGGCGATCCGGGCCGAGGCGCTGGCCGACCATTCGGGCGATCTGTGGATCTTCGGCTATGGGTCGCTGATGTGGGATCCGGCCTTGCGCTTTGCCGAGGTGCGGCGTGCCCATGTCGCGGGCCATGCCCGCCGCCTGATCCTGGTAGACACCAGGGGCGGCCGCGGCACCGAAGAGGCGCCGGGCCTGTTCGCGACGCTGGATGCCGTCGAAGGGTGCGACGGGTGCGAGGGGCTGGCCTTTCGGATCGCGGCGGCGGATGTCGAAGCAGAGACCGAGATCCTGTTCCGACGCGAGATGATCGCGCCCGGCTACCTCGCTCGGTTCGTCCCGGCCCGGATCGGCGATGCGGAGTTCCGCGTGTTGACCTTTGTCGCGGACCACGACGTTCCGGACGTGCGCCCCGACCTGACCCACGCGGAACAGGTCCGTTATATCGCCTATGGGGCGGGCGATCTTGGCACCAGCCGAGACTACCTTGCCAATATCGTCGGGCATTTCACGCATCTCGGGATAACCGATGCGCATTGCAGCGACCTGTTATGCGCGGTGGATGCTCACCTCGCCGCACTCACAAACAAGGAATCTGCCCAATGACCGCGCCCACTCCCTTTTTCGACGGCCATAACGACTTTCTGCTGCGATTACTGAAAACACCGACCCCACGTGAAGAGACCTGGCTGGGCACAGCTGGCCGCGGTCATCTGGACCTCGCTCGTATGAAGGACGCGGGCTTTGCGGGAGGGCTGTTTGCAATCTTCGTGCCGCCCGCGTCCAGCGGCCCACCGCCCGACTTCAAGGCGCTGATGGCCGATCCGCCCTACGACCTGCCGATGCCGCCCGAAATGAAACATCCGCAGGCACAGCCCGACGCGCTTGCCATGGCGGGGCTGTTGCACTGGATGGAACGCTCGGCACCTAATGACTTCCGCGTTTGCCGATCGGTGGCCGACATCCGCACAGCCATGAAGGCCGGCGTCATCGCGGGCGTGATGCATATGGAAGGGGCCGAGGCGATCGGCCCCGACCTTGACGCGCTCTACCTGTTCTACGACATGGGCCTGCGCTCACTTGGCCCAGTCTGGAGCCGGCCGACGATCTTTGGCCACGGCGTGCCGATGGCCTTTCCGGGCAGCCCCGACACCGGGCCGGGCCTCACTGAGGCAGGCCTTGATCTGGTGCGCCTGTGCGATGAATTGGGCATCGTGATCGATCTGTCGCATCTGAACGAAAAGGGTTTCGACGATGTGGCCCGCGTCTCGTCAGCCCCACTGGTGGCCACGCATTCCAACGCTCATGCGCTGTGTGACAGTCCGCGCAACCTGACCGACCGGCAATTGCACATGATCCGCGAGCGCGGTGGCATGGTTGGGTTCAACTTTGCAACCTTCTACTTGAACGCCAATGGCACGGCGGACACAGGCACCGGCTGGGACGTGATGCTGCGCCACCTCGATCATCTGATCGCGCAGGCAGGCGAGGATCATGTCGGGCTGGGGTCGGACTTCGACGGTTGCGTCCTGCCCGATCTGATCGGCGACGTCACCGGCGTACAGCACCTGTTCGAGGCGATGGCCGCGCATGGCTACGACGCCCTGCTGATCGCGAAACTTGCACGCAAGAACTGGCTCGCCTGTCTCGACCGGTGCCTGAACTGATGTCCGTCCTGAAGCATCCGCCCATCGTCCCGACCCTGCGCCTCACGCGCACGCTTGTCGATCGGCTGCCGCCGCGCGTCGATGAACGCGGGCCCGTGATGCTCGAGGATCCCCCGCCGGAGTTCTACCACCGGACCGCTGCCGGGATCCTTGAGCGGCTCGACACGCAAGGCGCCGTCTGGGTTTTCGCTGCAGGATCCCTGATCTGGAACCCGCGCATGGAGGTGGCCGAACGCCGGGCCGCGCAAGTGACCGGGTGGCGGCGCGCGTTCTGCCTGACCGACCGGCGCTTCCGCGGCTGCCCCTCGACGCCGGGGCTGATGATGTCCCTCGACCGGGGCGGGGCCTGTTCCGGTGTGGTCCTGCGGATGGACACTGGCGACGACCCGCTGGCCGCGCTGGTGAGCCTTCTGCAGAAAGAGCCCCCGGTACCGCCCGAACACGTGACGGCCGAAACCGAGACCGGCCTGGTCGAGGCGATACTCTTCGCCGCCGATTCCGGCTTTCCGCTGTACCGGCCCGAGCCCGCAATCGATGAGCTGGCCGACATGTTCGCCTCTGCCGTAGGGCACATCGGCACGATGGCTGAATACCTGCTGAACACCGTCACCGAACTGGAGCGGGCCGGCGTCTATGACCTGCATCTTTGGCAACTGCAGGAGATGGTGGCGGAGCGTCTGGAACGGCTGCCGGACCCTGTGTCTGCCGCTGTTGACGCTGTTGACGACGTTCACGCTGCAAACCGAACTTTTGCCGAGAGTTAACGCGCTGGACGAAGCCTTTGGCAAGTGCAGTGCGCACCGCTGCCGCCTAAGCAATCTGCAGTATCAACGAGTTCGGCAGGCTGGTGACGAGTGTCCCCTTCCTGTGAAGCGGTCGCAAATTTCCGCACCTGCAAATTGGTTCATGCAGGGTTGTATTATCCGTCCACAAAGCGGCTGACGGCCGCCCTTCTCTGCGCAGGCCACGAAAGGCGGCTCTGGGTCGGCTGCATCCATCAGGTAGAAGATTTTTTGCCATTCCAGAGGGAACGGCCCTAGCAACCGCGCCAGCGTCACCTCCGGCCCCTGGGTTCCGCCCATGATCGTCTCGACGATATCTGGCGCGAGCAGCGTCAGCCGCAGCACGCGGGTCATGTAGGACGGCGCGATCCCCTCGCGTTCGGCCAGTTCATTGATCGTCGTAAACTCCCCCGACTCCAGCATCCGCTTCCAGCGCAACGCGCGGGCCAGAGCTTTGACCAGCGTGTTATCGGTCCTGCGCGGAAGCGCGGCGCCGGCGGGCAGCTGCATCTCCTTCCGCCCGCCGCGCTTCACCATGCGGAACGGAACATGGAGCGTCACCGTCTCAGGATTTGGCGCGCTGCGAGTCATACGGCAGCGCCCATTTCCCCGGCCAACATTTCTCGCGAAAGGCCCCTGAGACCATCGACGCGGAGCCGCACATTCAGCCCGTCCGTGCCGATGTCCACGCGCTCGACCAACAGCGCCACGATGCGCGACTGCTCGGCAGGGAAGAGTTCATCCCACAGCGGGTCGAGTTGCTGCAGCGCGGCGCGGGCGTCGGCCTCGGTGATCCCGTCGGCGTGGGCTCGCGCTGCTTTCCAAGTCCCTGCCACGATCTCAGGCTGGCAAGACACGGTGCGAAGCTTATCGACGACCGCGGCCTCGATGTCGCCGGCGGGCACGCGGCCGACCGGACACGCCCCGGCGCCATGCTTCAGCACCGTCTGGCTGACGTAATAGCGGTAGAGGCGGTCGCCCTTGCGGGTGTGGGTTGGCGAAAAGGCCGCGCCGTCCGGTCCGAAAAGCAGTCCCTTCAGCAGCGCTGGCGTCGCTGCCCTAGTGCGCGCGGCGCGCTTGCGCGGGCTCTCCTGCAAGATAGCGTGCACCCGGTCCCATTTTTCGCGATCGATGATGGCGTCGTGTTCGCCGGGATAGCTTTCTCCCTTGTGAACCGCCTCACCGATATAGGCGCGGTTGGAGAGCATCCGGTAGAGGTACTTCTTGTCGATCCGGTTGCCGCGGGGCGTCCGAAGACCCCGCATGCCGACCTCCCGAGCCAGTTCCGTGCAGGACCCGATCTCGAGGAATCGGGCGAAGATCCAGCGGACATGCACGGCGTTGTCCTTGTCGACCAGCAGTTTCCGATTCTCGACGCGATAGCCGAAAGGCGGCACCCCGCACATCCACATCCCCTTCTTGCGGCTGGCGGCTAGGCTTTGTCAGAACGATTTTTGTTGAGACGGGCAGGGCGGCCTCGTAGCCTCTGAACATGACCAAACCTGACCCGTTCAAGGGTTTTCAGAACAGCCCTGAAATTATTCGCCTGGCGGTGATGATCTACGTCCGGTTTCCCCTGTCGCTGCGCAACGTGGAAGATCTGTTGCACGAGCGCGGCGTCGAAATCAGTCATGAAACGGTTCGGTGCTGGTGGCGTCGTTTCGGCCCGATGTTTGCCTCGGAGATCCGGAAGCGCCGGATCGAAGGCATGCGATCCAGTCAATGGCGTTGGCATCTGGACGAGATGTTCGTGAAGATCAATGGCGAACGCCACTACCTTTGGCGGGCCGTCGATCACGAAGGCGAGGTGCTTGAAAGCTTTGTTACCAAGTCGCGCGACAAGAAAGCGACATTGAAATTCTTGAAGAAAACAATGAAGCGGCATGGCCGGCCGCACGTATTCGTCACGGACAAGTTGCGTTCATATGGGGCCGCGCTGAAGGAAATCGGGGCGGCGGATCGTCAGGAAACTGGTCGCTGGCTGAACAACAGGGCGGAAAACTCACATCTTCCATTTCGACGACGAGAACGGGCGATGCTTCGTTTCAGGCGCATGCGAAGTCTCCAGAAATTCGCCGCCGTTCATTCGTCAGTGCACAATCATTTCAATCAGGAACGCCACCTCTACTCACGAGAAAACTTTAAGCTGAACCGCACCGCCGCTCTCGCCGAGTGGCGTCAACTTTGTTCCGCGTAGGTTCACGCTATCAGCGGCAAACTGAGACTGGTTCGCATTAGTCTGACAGCACCTTTCTAAATCACAGTCTTCTCGTCACTTTCGAGCGAAACCTGACCCGCGCAAATGCAAAGTATTTCGGCGTCTTCTTTGGACCCCGATACGTATGCGTGACCCATGGTGCTATCGAGGTAAGCATACTCTCCCACGTTCAATACAACGGTTGCATAGAATTCGCTGTGCAGCTCGACCGTGCCTCGCAAAACATAAATGAATTCCTCGCCATCATGACGGACGAGTTCACCGAACTCTGCGATAGATCCCGCCTTTATCCTGACCAACACAGGCAGCAGGCGCTTCGTCTTCAGACTGGAGCACAAGTAGCGGTGTTCGTAATTCTTTGTGTCCAACAAGTCGTATTCATCGGGCCGGCCGACGACTTGCCATCCAGTCGGCCGTGGGCCTTCGTTGGATTCTGAGATGGTCTCGCCAAACATCGCGCTGACTGGAATGGACAGCCCTGCCGCCAGCTTCAGAATGACGTCATAAGTCGGCGAAACACCCCCGTTTTCGACCTTTGATATGGTCGAAGCAGAAACCGAAGATCGCGTTGCCAGTTCTGTCAGAGTCAAATTGCGAGCTTTGCGCTTCGCTTTGAGACGTTGTCCGAAGGTCTCTTCCTCGGGGAGCGTTTCCCTTGCCGAAACATTCATGGTTTCTCCTTCAGGCATAGATGCTTGTCCGCGAGATATATGGTATTGTGCAGCGGTTGGGGGAACAAGCAGTTGAAAAACCGCTTTTTCTTGCACGGGCTTGCACGCCACCGGATGCCGGTAGGGTCGGGCCGACTATTCCTTGGGCTTGAATACCGTAACCTCTATCTCCACTCTTGCGTCGGGTAACACCAACTCAGAGCAAACCGTCGAACGCGCCGGCGGGTACTCCGAAAAGAACTCTGCGTAGACCGTATTGAACGGGGCAAAGTCGCCGGTGTCGGTCAGCCAGACCGTCGCCCGTACCACATCTGTTAACTGAGCGTCGAGGTTCTGCAGGAACGCTTCGATCAACGTCAGGCACTGACGCGTTTGCGGAGCGATGCCGCCCGCAACGATCTTGCCGTCTGAACCGAATGCAAGCTGGCCGGACAGAAAAATGAAATCACCTGCACGGACCGCCTTTGACAGCGGCACCGGAGTTCCATCTGCAAGAGTGACCACGCCTCCAAGTGTTTCGATTGTCATTTTGCGCCCCTACGATTGGCATTGTATTGGGTGTTAAAATCGGTCAGGTCTGTAGTCGGACACCGGGAGTGCGGGCAGTCGTCCTGCGATAAGGTCGCTGACAGCACGCGACGTGCCGCTGGCCGTGGTCCAGCCGAGATACCCGTGACCCGTGTTCAGAAAAAGGTTTCGAGGGCCTTGCTGACCGATGATCGGCAAGCAATCCGGCGTCATCGGCCTATGCCCGCACCACGTTGTCAGGGGCTCTGCCCCTTCGACAAGTTCACGTACGCTCGGGTATGTTGCAAAGGCAGCGCGGCGCAGGTTTTCAATGCGCGCCGGATTGATTTCGGTTGAGTACCCACCGAATTCGGCTGAGCCGACAAAGCGTATCCGATCCCCAAGAGGTGTCAGTCCGATATGCTGTGTATCGTCCACCACAGGGATTTTCGGTGCGCCGTTCCACTCTGTCACGTTATAGGTCACCGAATACCCTTTGACCGGTTTGATCGGCAGCCGAAGACCCAGCTTTTGACCAAGCGCGGCGCTCCAGAAACCTGCGGCAAGCACAACGGCGTCGGCGGCATGGCGTGTCTTGTCGGTGACCACGGCGCTGATCATGTCGCCAGAAAGCTCAATGTCGATGACCGTCTCGCCATAGCAAAGACCAGCCCCTTCGGCGCTCAGGTGATCGGACAAAGAAGCGCAGAACTGGTGTGCATCGCCGTGCTGGTCATCTTTGTAGTAGAAGCCTCCGGCCAGCCTGTCTTTGATATCGGTCAGGGCAGGTTCCAACCGCACCAGATCGGCTGGCGAGCACGTCGTGACATCAACCCCGGCACTTCCGACGATCCCATTGGCGATCTCCGCATTCCTGAAACTTGCGGAATCGCGGTACATCATTATTGTGCCCAGTCCGCCCCGGTCCATCGGGGGATTGAGGGTTTCGCGGAGGGCATCGTACTGGTCCAGAGCATAGTGGCTCAGCCGTGCATTGCGTTGGATGGTTTGCCGAAACCGGGAAGGCGTGGAGTTTCGAACGAAACTCAGCCCCCACCGTATGTATTGCGGAATTGCCGATGTCTTGACGTAGATCGCCGATGACGGGTTGCCGATCGAGGACAGAAGCACCTTGAAGATTCCAGGTGAATTCCAGGGAGCGGAATGGCTGGGGGTGATCAGCCCGCCATTCGCAAAACTGGTTTCAAGCGCAGGCCCTTCGCGGCGCTCGACCACGGTGACATCCATGCCCTCCCGCTTCAGAAAAAAGGCGGTTTGAAGCCCCGCGAGTCCGGCCCCGATGACGACAACTTTCTTGGTCATGTCAAATTTCCCCTAGTCGAGCAGCGAGGGCAGCCAAAGCGACAGCGAAGGAACAAAGGCCAGCAAGAGTATCGAGGCGATCACCGCGATGAAGAACGGAATAGCTGCAACGACGACGCGCTCCGTCGGCACTTCTGCGATTTTCGCAGCCGTCAGCAGCGTCATCCCGACCGGCGGCGTGATGTTTGACACGTTCAGCGTGACAATCATGATGATCGCGAAATGCAGACTGTCAAAGCCCAGCCCTACCATGGTGGGGTGCAGGATCGGACCGACCACGACCAGTGCGGGCAGCACGTCCATGACCGTGCCCAGCAGGATCAGAAACGCGATGACGAGGAGCAACTGTACGGTTTGGCTATCGGACACCCCCGAGATTATATCGGCTGCATCCCGTGCGAGGCCCGAGCGAACGACAAACCATGACAGAACCGCAGAAGCCGCCAGCAAAAAGAACACGACGCCGGAAAAACGGATGGTCACAACCATCGCATCCCATACCTTCGCCCAACTCAGGCGGCGATACAGCAAGGTACCAACCAGCAGCGTGTAGACAGCGGCAAAGGCAGAGGCCTCGGTGACGGTGGTCAGGCCCGTGAGTATGCCGCCGAGAATAACGATGGGGACCATCAGCGCAGGCAGCGAGACGAGAAAGGCCATGAATGCAGCAAAAAGCGCGGTGGGCTCGTGCTGAGGGAAGCCCTTGCGCCATGCCAGAAATATGCTGACGGCGAGCATGGAGCCTGCCATCAGGATGCCGGGGATGATGCCGGCGGCGAACAGGTCGATCACCGAAACGTCACGCAGGATAGTCGCATAGACGACCATGATGATGCTTGGCGGGATGATCGGCCCGATAATCGACGAACAGGCCGTGACGGCCGCGCTGTACTCGGCCGAATAGCCTTCTTCCTTCATAGCGGGAATGAGAATGCGGCCGATGGATACCGTATCGGTCACAGCGGCCCCCGTCAGCCCGGCAAAGAATACGCTGACCGTGACGTTCACATGACTCAATGCCCCACGGATGCGCCCGAACAGCGCATTGTTGAAGGCAATCAGCCGCTCGGTCAGGCTGGCGTGGCTCATCAGCTCGGATGTGAAGATGAAGTAGGGCACGGCAATCAGCACGAAGGAAGAAACGCCCGAGAACATCTTGTCAGGCACGATGATCAGGTAGTCCAACCCACCCAGTGACAGAGCGCCGGCGCCGCCTGCGAAGACCATCACAAGGCCGACCGGGGCCCCGATCAGCAGCATCACGACGAAGACCGAAACAACGATTGGCATCAGCGTAGCTCCACATTTTGAGCGGTTTCCTGGCGGCTGTCGGGAAAGCCCATCTCATGGGGGGACGTCTCCTCGATCAACGCGCGCCCGGCGGCGAGATGGACCAGCATGATCGCCCCCGCGACCGGCAGGCTTGCCGTAACCCAACGCTGCGAGAACTGGATCTGGTCACTGATCATGACCAGTTGATCGGACTCGACGGTGTACTGTATTCCGTAGACCAGCAGGACAAGGCCCAGAACGCCAATTGCCGCAATCGTCGTCACTTGCAGAACGGTGCGAAGAAACGCCGGCATCGCATTGCTCACCAGCTTCATGGCGACATGCTCGCCACCGCGAAAGGCGACAGTGATCGAGAGCAGCGCGATCCAGGGGACAAACTGCCGGGCTAGCGAATAGGTCCAACTCAACGCGTCACCGACGATTACCTGATAAAGGGCTCCGGAAAAGGAAATGCATAGCATGGAAACCAGAATCGCGGCGCAAACAGCGGTGACGATCACGTTGAGACGCATGCTGAAATGTGCAAGCCAAGACATTTGGTGCTCCAATGCTCAAATACGCGCAGCCCGGGAGCGTGCCCGGGCTGTGCTCATCCCGGATCAGTCTGCGTAGAGGCCGATGCTGGTTTCTTTCTCGGTGGCAGAGATGCGTGCCACTTCCGCCCAAAGCTCATCGACCAGTGCCGGGTCCACTCCGAAATCGCCGGTGACCCACTCGCGCCATGCGGGGCGCGCAATCTCGGCCATCCTGTTCCGCTCGGAAGCCGGCAGGACATAGCATTCGTCAAACAGCTTGCAGCTTTCCGTCCATCCGTTGATGGCCTGAAGTGCCGCGATGCCGTGGCCGATCTTCACCGCTTCGCGGGCCGCGATGGCAATCGCCTCCTGATACTCTTTTGGCAGCGATTGGAACCACTTTTCGCTGACCACGAAAGTCGTCGAGTTGTAGACGTGGCCGCTGAGCGTGGTGTAATCGGTAACTTCATAAAGCTTGTAGGCGGTCGAGATGCCCGGAGCGTTGAACTGACCATCTGCAAGGCCCGTGGACAGTGCGGTATGGACCTCGCCCCAAGGCAGCGGTGTGGCCGAGGCGCCGAGCGCCTTCATGATCGCGACATGTGCCGGGTTTTCCTCGACACGGATCTTGAGGCCTGCCAGGTCCTCAACGGTCTTCACCAGCCGCTGGTTGGTTGTCAGGGCGACAAATCCGCCCCCGTCGTCGAACGTCCCCAGATAACGCAGCCCGCTTTCCTCGATTGCCCCTTTCATGAAATTCGCGTGCCAATCGCCATCGAAATAGGCACGGGCTGTGAGGTAATCATTGAACAGGAACGGCGAGGTGACGATCTGATAGTCGGAAAAGAACGAAGACATCGCCCCCGACGACATCACCGTCGCCTGCATGGTGCGTCCGGATTGGGTCTGCTTTCCGGATTCCACTTCGTTCCCCAACTGGCTGCCGGCAAAGATCTGCACGTCGATCGCCCCGCCGGTGGCGCTTTCCACCAGGGCTTCGAAATGCAGCAGGCTGGGCTGCACTTCATTGCTCATCGGGTCTTCGGGGTAGAGGTGTCCGATGATCATTTCATAGTCAGCTGCATGCGCCGTGCTTGCAAGCAATAGCGCAGCGGCCCCGGCCTGGGCTGTCTTGCGGGCAATCCGTAATGCTGTGAAGCCAGCGATAATATTTGTCGGCATATTGTGTTCCTCCCGGTCTATGTCGCTCGTCGCTCTGCGCGGTGAGTAGATCTGATGTTGTCGCCCTCGAATCCTTTCGGACCGGCGACATGAAAAACAGGATAGAGAAGGATTTTTCCTTTAGTCAATAATTTTCTTATGAGAAAAATAATGTGCGATAGTGAAAGCAGGTGCGGCAGCAGCCGGAGGCACGGTCAGGGGCACCAGATGGCCGGGTGTTGGCGCGGCACATCAGATCGGCAGGGCTGTCGTCTTTTTGACGACGTCTAGAATGACCGAACTTTCCATTTCCTGAACGCCGGGCAGCGAGACAAGCTTGTCCTGAACAAGCGCGTGATAGTGGTCAATGTCACGCACCACGATATGAAGGTGATAGTCGAAGCCCCCCAGGAGCAGCACTGCATACTGGATTTCCGGAATGGCGCGGATCGCGCGGCGGAAGGCTTCAAGCCCCGCCCGGTCATGTTTGTTCAGTTTGACCCGCGCCACGACAAGCGCGTTAAAGCCAAGCCGTCTGCGATCCAGATCGACGGTCTTGCCCCTGATGATCCCCGCTTCCTGAAGCTGGATGATCCGTCTTGAGCAAGGCGATTGAGAAATGCCGACCTGCTCGGCGATTTCGGTTACGGTCTTGGAGCCATCGGCCTGCATCGCGCGAAGGATTCGCATGTCCGTTTCGTCTATTTTCAGCATGACTTAGCCTCATATTGAAGTATTAATGTCTGTATCATGCTTGAATTTGGAATTTTTGTCCATCCTTTGGGAAAACCAGCCGAAAGACTCATGCCATATTGCGCCCGAATTTGAGCTCGACTGGGAGAATGAAGATGGCAGAGGTTGTGATCTGTAGCGCAAAGCGCACGCCGATGGGCGGGTTTCAGGGAGAGTTCGGCGGGATCGGAGCCACTGATCTGGGCGCGATCGCAATTCGCGCCGCAATTGCCGACGCAGGGATTGCAGGTGATGACGTTGACGAAACCATCATGGGCATCGTGCTTTCGGCCGGCGTCGGTCAGGCCCCTGCACGTCAGGCCTGCCTCGGCGCTGGCCTGCCCTTGTCGACGCCGGCAACCGCAATAAGCAAGGTCTGCGGCTCTGGCATGCAGGCGGTGATCCAGGGCTGTAACCAGATTTCCTCCGGGTTCAGCCGGTTCGTCGTGGCGGGCGGCATGGAGAGCATGTCCAATGCCCCCTACCTCTCTCCAAACACCCGCTCGGGTGCTCGTCTTGGACATGTGAGGATGCTGGATCACATGTTTTTCGACGGGCTGGAGGACGCCTATGAAGGTGGCCTGATGGGCAGTTTTGCCGAAAACTGCGCCCGGAAATACGAATTCTCACGCGAGGCGCAAGATGCCTATGCGATCGCCTCGCTCAACCGGGCTCTGGCCGCCACGGATGACGGGGTATTCACCGCCGAAATCGCGCCTGTGACGATCAAGACGCGCAGCGGCGAACAGACGATCCGAACTGACGAGCAGCCGCGCAATGCCCGCCCCGACAAGATCCCGCAGCTGAAGCCCGCATTCGCCAAGGATGGCACGGTTACGGCGGCGAACGCCTCTTCGATTTCGGATGGTGCCGCGGCCTTGTTTCTGGCATCGCGCGACGCTGCCGCGGCGAAAGCGCTGCCGGTGCGGGCGCGGATCGTAGGGTTTTCTGGCCATGCGCAGGAGCCGGGCTGGTTCACCACGGCCCCGGTCGCGGCTACACGAAAGCTGTTGGACCGGATCGGCTGGACCATTGCCGATGTTGATCTCTGGGAGGTCAACGAGGCCTTTGCTGTGGTGGCCATGGCGTTCATGCAGGATCTCGATATCGACCATGAGACGTTGAACGTAAACGGTGGCGCCTGTGCCTTGGGTCATCCCATCGGCGCTTCGGGCGCGCGCATCCTCGTCACGCTTCTGCATGCGCTGGAACAGCGCGATCTGAAACGCGGGGTCGCCGCAATCTGCATCGGGGGCGGCGAGGCCCTGGCGGTCGCCATCGAGAGGGAGTGATCAGATGCAGGGTATCCTCACAGAAGAACAGGCAATGATCCGCGACATGGCCCGGCAGTTTGCGCGGGACAAGCTGACGCAAGGCGCGGCTGACCGGGAGGCGGCAGGACGCATCGAAACCGGTATCATCGAAGAGATGGGGCAACTGGGATTTCTGGGCATGACCGTGCCCGAGGAAATGGGAGGTGTCGGGGCCGACTATGTCTCTTATGCGCTGGCGTTGATGGAAATTGCGGCCGGCGATGGCGCAGTCTCGACCATGATGTCGGTCCACAATGCGCCATTCTGCGCGATCCTGCAGATGTTTGCCAACAAGACGCAGCAGGATGCTTGGCTGAACCCGGCGGCCAAAGGCGCATTCATCGGCTGCTTTGCCTTGACCGAGCCCGGAACCGGCACCGATGCCGCCGCGATCAGGACGCGGGCTGTGCGCACAAACGATGGCTATGTTCTGAACGGTTCAAAACAGTTCATCACCTCGGCCCGGATCGGTGGCGCAACGATTGCCTTTGCCGTGACCGATCCGGCGGCGGGGAAAAAGGGGATTTCGGCGTTTTACCTCGAACAGGGCAGCCCGGGATTTTTCGTGGCCGAACCGGAACGGAAGCTGGGCCAGAAAGCCTCTGATACCTGCGCCCTGACCTTTGAAGATCTCAAGGTGGATGCCGGCGCGTTGATCGGAAGCGAGGGGCAGGGGCTTCAGATCGCGTTGTCGTCGCTGGAAGCGGGTCGCATCGGCATTGCCTCGCAATCGGTGGGCATGGCGCAGGCCGCGCTTGACTATGCCATGGTCTATGCGCTGGAGCGTCAGGCGTTCGGCAAGCCGATCTTCGAGCATCAGGCGGTTGCCTTCCGGCTTGCGGAAATGGATGCACAGATCGAAGCCGCGCGGCAGCTGGTCCTGTATGCCGCACGGCTCAAGGATCTGGGCCAGCCCTGCCTGCGCGAAGCCTCCATTGCCAAGCTGACGGCCAGCCAGATGGCGGAACGGGTCGTGTCGGACGCGATCCAGACCCTGGGCGGATATGGCTATCTTTCGGAATTCCCGTTGGAACGGATCTATCGCGACGCGCGCGTCTGCCAGATCTACGAAGGCACCTCGGATGTCCAGCGGATCAACATTTCCCGTGACCTGAAAAGGAGATACCAGCAATGAGGATCGGTGCAGACACCCCCGCCGTCGTCACCGGTGGCGCTTCCGGTCTTGGGGCCGCCGTGACAAGAGCCCTGCGCGCGCAGGGTGTTCCCGTAGGCATTCTGGACATGAATGCGGACGCCGGACAGCAGTTTGCCGAAGAGACCGGTGCGACATTCGCGCAATGCGATATTTCCGATGCCGGCGACGTGAGCACCGCGCTGGACAGGCTGCGCGCCCGTCAGGGTCAGGAAAGGATCTGCATCAACTGTGCAGGTATCGCGCCAGCGGCCAAGACCGTATCCCGCGGCGTCGCCCATGACCCCGCCCTTTATGCGAAGGTTGTTGGTGTCAATCTCATCGGAACGTTCAACGTTGCAACCCAATCCGCGCTTGGTATGTCCGGGACCGAACCGCAGAACGACGATGGTGAGCGCGGGGTCATCATCAACACAGCATCGATTGCCGCCTTTGAAGGCCAGATGGGCCAGCTGGCCTATGCCTCGTCAAAGGCAGGGGTCGTCGGCTTGACCCTGCCAATGGCCCGCGATCTGGCCAAGACCGGCATCCGCGTCGTCGCCATTGCCCCCGGTATCTTCGCGACCCCGATGGTCACCGCCTTTCCGCAAGAGGTGCAGGATGCGCTCGCCCGGACCTCGGAGTTTCCGCAGCGCCTCGGACGGGTCGAAGAGTTCGCCGAACTGGCGCTGCATATCGTCCGCAATACCATGCTGAATGGCGAGGTCATCCGCTTAGATGCAGCAACAAGGATGCAGTCAAAATGACCAGGCAGACAAAGCTCAACTTTCCTCACCCTCCCGCGCGCCCGGATGAAACTCCTGATTTCTCGGCCATTGATATCCCGGAGGCGGGCATACTGGATGTGCCGCCGCCCGAACTAAAGGCCGCCGACAGTCACGACTACGCCCAGGGCTTGATCCGTATTCTCAACGATCAGGGTGACGCCGTTGGCCCTTGGGCCGATTACATCGCCGACCGGGAAGACGAGTCCTTGCTGCAAGGGCTGCGCGACATGCTCAAGATGCGGGCGGTGGACAAACGTCTGCTGAATGCGCAACGCCAGGGCAAGACCTCGTTCTATCTGCAATGCACCGGCGAGGAAGCCATCGGCGGCGGGTTTCAGCGCCAGCTTGAGCAGGGCGACATGAATTTCCCGACCTATCGGCAGCAGTCCCTTCTGATCGCGGCGGACTATCCGCTGCGGGATCTGATGGGGCAGATCTACTCGAACGCATGCGATCCGCTGCAGGGCCGGCAACTGCCCATCATGCATTCGGCGCGGGAGCATGGCTTTTTCTCGATCTCGGGCAACCTTGGCACACAGTATGTGCAGGCCGTCGGCTGGGCCATGGGGTGCGCGCTGCGTGGCAATGGCAAGATCGCGGCGGGCTGGATCGGCGACGGCGCCACAGCATCGAATGATTTCAATTCGGCGCTGTTGTCGGCCTCGGTGTATCAGCCGCCTGTCGTCCTGAATATCGTCAACAACCAATGGGCCATTTCCACTTATACCGGCGTCGCCAGCGGCCAGAGCAAGACCTATGCCGAGCGGGTGCTTGGATATGGCATTCCCGCCTTGCGGGTGGACGGCAATGATTATCTTGCCGTAGTCGCGGTCAGTCGTTGGGCGATCCAGCGCGCGCGCAACGGATATGGTCCGATTGCGATCGAGTGGTTCACCTATCGCGCCGCGCCGCATTCGACCTCGGATGACCCCTCGGCCTATCGCCCCAAGGATGAGGCGCTGGCCTGGCCGTTGGGCGATCCGGTCGAACGCTTGAAAACCCACATGATCAAGCGTGGCATCTGGACCGAAGAGCGCCACGCGCAGTCCGAGGCGGAATTGCTGGCCGAGGTCATGGCGGTGCAAAAAGAGGTCGAGAAACACGGGACCTTCGTGAACCCGCAACCGATCTCGCCGGCAGAAATTTTCCGCGGCGTCTACGCAGACATGCCCGAGCATCTGCGCCGACAGCG
The DNA here is from genome assembly GCF_028023675.1 of Primorskyibacter aestuariivivens. Taxonomy (GTDB): domain Bacteria; phylum Pseudomonadota; class Alphaproteobacteria; order Rhodobacterales; family Rhodobacteraceae; genus Marinovum; species Marinovum aestuariivivens. The sequence continues at coordinate 19,659 of NZ_JAQIOZ010000018.1, forward strand.
ACAGGAGATGGGGTACTGACATGGCCCGTATGAGCATGATCGAGGCGCTGCGCAGCGCCATGGATGAGAAGCTGAGCGACGATGCATCGGTGCTCGTCTTCGGCGAGGATGTCGGCTTTTTCGGCGGGGTGTTCCGTTGCACCGCCGGGCTTCAGGAGAAGTTCGGCGAAGAGCGGGTGTTCGACACGCCGATCAACGAAAGCGCGATTGTCGGGTTGGCCGTGGGCATGGCCGCGCAGGGAATGCGCCCCTGTGTCGAGGTGCAGTTCGCCGATTATGTCTATCCCGCCTATGACCAGATCACCCAGGAGGCGGCGCGCCTGCGGCACCGTTCGAACGAACAATTCACCTGTCCGATCGTGGTGCGGATGCCGACGGGCGGCGGCATTTTTGGTGGCCAGACCCACAGTCAGAGCCCCGAAGCACTGTTCACGCATGTGGCCGGGCTCAAAGTCGTTATCCCTTCGACTCCCTATGATGCCAAGGGATTGCTGATCGCGTCCATCGAGGATCCTGATCCGGTGATCTTTCTTGAACCCAAGCGGATCTACAACGGCCCGTTCTACGGCGACCATTCCGGCAAGTCCGTGCCCTGGTCACAGCACGAGTCAAGCGAAGTCCCCGAAGGGCATTACACTGTCCCCCTTGGCAAGGCCGTGGTGCGTCAGCCCGGCAATGACATCACGATCCTGGCATATGGCACGATGGTCTATGTTGCCGAGGCCGCCGCCAAGCAAGCCGGTGTCGATGCCGAGATCATCGACCTGCGGACGCTTCTGCCGCTCGACCTCGAGACGATCCGCCACTCGGTCGAAAAGACCGGGCGTTGCGTAGTGGTGCATGAAGCGACACGCACAAGCGGCTTTGGTGCCGAACTGATCGCGGAGGTCCAGGAAGCCTGTTTCTGGCACCTCAAGGCACCCATCCGGCGTGTCGCCGGATGGGATGCGCCTTATCCGCACGCCCAGGAATGGGATTACTTCCCGGGTCCGGAGCGCATTGCCGCGGCACTGAAATTGGCCATGGAGGAGTGATCATGGGTATCAGCATCATCAAGGTCCCGGATATTGGCGAAGGCGTCGCCGAGGTCGAACTGGTCGAATGGCACGTAAAAGTGGGTGACCTGGTCAAGGAAGATGACGTGCTCGCCGCGGTCATGACCGACAAGGCTACGGTGGAAATCCCGTCGCTTTTCGACGGCAGGGTTGTCGAGCTGGGCGCAGATATCGGAGAGACACTTGTAGTCGGCGCAACTCTGTTGACGATCGAGCACGCGGACGAAGGAAACGCGACCGCACCGGATACCGACGCGGCAGCAGCGTCGCCTGTCGCGCAGAAAGAGCCCGAGGAAAAGCTCCCCGAGCCTGCTCCGAGAGCGCCGGAACCGAAACTGCCCCCCGCCGCGCCGCCTGTTGCAGGCAGCGTGCGGGCCCCTCGCGCCGAAGGGGCCGCGCCACTGGCCTCTCCTGCGGTGCGGGCGCGGGCGCGGGCCGCAGGCATCGACCTCCGGCGGGTGGCCGGAAGCGGTCCGGCAGGGCGGATCACGGACACCGATCTTGATGCGGTTTTCGCCGCCGGACCTGCTGCGGTTGCCGTGCCCAAGCCCGGCCGGTCGCGGCGCGAAGGCGCGGAAGACATCCGGGTCGTCGGCCTTCGCCGCAAGATTTCGGAAAGCATGTCGCTTGCCAATGCGCGTATCCCGCATATCACCGTGATAGAAGAAATCGACGTGACCGCGGTCGAAGACCTGCGCGCATCGATGAATGCCGGAAAGGGCGAAAAGCCGAAGCTGACCATGCTGCCATTCGTCAGCGCCGCCCTGTGTCGCGCGATCGACCAGCATCCCGAGATGAACGCGCATTACTTTGACGACGCGGGCATCATCCGGCGGCATAACCCGGTTCATATCGGTGTTGCCACGATGACCGACAAAGGTCTTGTGGTTCCGGTCATGCGTCATGCGGAATCGCTTGGGCCCTTCCAATTGGCCGCCGAAATCCTGCGTCTGGCCGAGGCCGCGCGCAAGGGCAAGGCAACCCGTGACGAACTGACCGGCTCGACCATCACGATCACCTCTTTGGGTCCGCTTGGCGCGATTGCGACGACGCCGATCATCAACCATCCCGAAGTGGCCATACTGGGCATCAACAAGATGGCGGTCCGGCCCATGTGGGATGGCGCACAATTCGTTCCGCGCAAGATGGTGAACATTTCGGCCAGCTTCGATCACCGGGTGATCGACGGCTGGGATGCCGCGGAATTCGTGCAACGTATCAAAACCCTGCTGGAAAACCCGGCGCTGATCTTTATGGAGGATTGAGCCGTGAAAACCGAAACCTGCAAGCTTCTGATCATCGGTGCGGGCCCGGGCGGCTATGTCTGTGGCATTCGCGCCGGGCAACTGGGAATCGACACGATCGTCGTCGAAGCGGAAAAACCGGGCGGCACCTGCCTGAATGTCGGATGCATTCCGTCCAAGGCGCTCATCCATGCAGCCGATGAGTTTGCCAAGCTGCACAGCCTTTCCGGCGAGAACGCCCTGGGCATTTCCGCAACTGCGCCAATGATTGATCTGGCCAAAACGATCGCCTGGAAAGACGGTATCGTCACACGCCTGACCGGCGGTGTTGCGAGCCTGCTCAAGAAGGCCAAAACCCGCTATGTGACTGGACGGGCGCAGATAATCAACGGCAAAACCGTGGAGGTTTCAACCAGCGAGGGCGCCTTGCGCATTTCCTGCGAAACCATGGTGATCGCCACGGGATCAAAACCGCAGGAGCTTCCGTCGCTGCCGTTCGGCGGGAAGGTCATCTCCTCCACTGAAGCGCTGGACCTGCAGGAGGTTCCCAACCGGCTGACCATCGTGGGGGGTGGGTATATCGGGTTGGAAATCGGCACGGCCATGGCGAAGCTGGGCGCGCAGGTGACTGTCGTGGAATTCGCAGACCGTATCTTGCCGCAATATGACGCCGAGCTGACCAGGCCGGTCGCGGCTCGTCTGAAGGAGCTTGGGATAACGCTGCATTTGGCGACTAGGGCGAACGGGTTGTCCGAAGATGGAAGCGCTCTTCTGGCCGAGGGGCCGGATGGCGCCGTGGAAATCCCGTCGGACAAGGTGCTGGTCACGGTGGGTCGTGCGCCCGTCACGCAGGGATTTGGTCTGATGGATCTAGGCCTGACGATGGATGGTCCGTTCGTGGCGATTGATGCCCACTGTGCCACCTCGATGCGCGGTGTCTATGCCATTGGCGACGTTACCGGTGATCCGATGCTCGCGCATCGTGCCATGGCACAGGGCGTGATTGTGGCCGAGCACATTGCCGGGCTGCCTTCGATCTGGGACAAGCGCGCCATTCCTGCGGTATGCTTTACCGATCCCGAGATTGTCACCGTGGGCGCGTTGCCGAACGAAATCGAGGGATCGAAAACAACGGTTTTTCCCTTTGCCGCAAATGGACGTTCGATGACGATGGAGCGCAGCGACGGTTTCGTGCGGATCGTATTCGACCCCAAAAACGAACTGGTGCTTGGCTTCCATGCCGTTGGTTCAGCGGTCTCGGAAATGTCCGGCGAGTTTGCATTGGCGCTCGAGATGGGCGCAACCCTGACGGACATCGCAGACACGATACATGCGCACCCGACATTGACGGAAACAGTCCAGGAAACTGCTCAGAAGGCCCTGGGTCGTGCTTTGCATATATAATCAAGAAGGCTGAACCGGATCGATCATGTCTGAAAACACGGCAGTCACGGCACTCTGTGGCGCCTTTCGAAGGCCGGCGGGAGCGCGAACTGGCCATGTGTAGGCTGAAACGGGGTACTGTCAGAGCAAATCAGCTTGAGGCGGGCAGGGTGGTTTCGTAGCTTCTATAGATGACCAAACCTGATCCATTTTGCTATTTCAAAACGAGCCGTGAGATAATCCGCCTGGCAGTGATGCTGTACGTGCGGTTTCCGCTGTCGCTGCGCAATGTGGAAGATCTTCTTCATGAGCGCGGCATCGATGTGAGCCATGTAGCTGTGAGATACTGGTGGCATCGTTTCGGTCCGCTGTTCGCTGCCGAGATCCGAAAGCGCCGAATTGCGAGCATGAAATCCAGTCTCTGGCGCTGGCACCTGGACGAGGTGTTTGTAAAAATTAACGGTGAGCGACACTACCTATGGCGCGCGGTCGATCATGAAGGTGAAGTCTTGGAAAGCTTTGTGACAAAGACGCGCGATAAGAAGGCCGCATTGAAATTCTTAAAGAAAACAACGCGTAAGCATGGTCCGCCGGAGGTTGTCGTCACGGACCGACTGCGTTCATACGGAGCGGCGCTGAAGGAAATTGGTGCGGAACACCGCCAAGAAACAGGCCGCTGGCTGAACAATCGGGCGGAGAATTCGCACCTCCCGTTCCGACGACGAGAGAGGGCCATGCTTCGCTTCCGGCGGATGCGAAGTTTACAGAAATTCGCCGCCGTCCACGCTTCCTTCTACAATCACTTTAATCAGGAACGCAGCCTCTCAACTCGACCCAATTTCAAACTCAACCGTGCCGCCGCTCTTGCCGAGTGGCGCGGCCTCTGCGCAAAATAAGAGGCAGCGTCACTGTCCATTCGGAGACTGGTTCGAATTCGTCTGGCAGCACCAGCCGCAGGCCTGCGCGACCTCAATCACCGACATCTCGGTTCGTCTTGTCAGAGACTTACCCCGGCGCGCCCATCAATTCCGCCACATGCGCCGCACAGCCCTTGAGCGCGGCATAATCATCCTCGACCAGACAGACCGGGAACTGGTCGGTGAACTCCGAAAACCGGCCTTTGTCCCGAAACGCGGTGCGAAGCCCCAGCGCATCGAAATGGGGCGCAAAGGCGCGCGCCACGCCGCCGATGAAATAGATCCCGCCAAAGGGCAGCTGGATCAGTGCCAGATCGCCGGTCACGCGGCCCGCGAAACGTACATAGTATTGCGCTGCCGCCTGTGCGACCGGGTCCTCGCCCGATGCCAGACGGCGCATGATTTCGACGGCATCCGGCCGGTCATCGCCGCCCGCTTCCTGCGACTGCCAATGATAGAGGTTCTGCACACCGCGGCCCGACAGCGCCTCTTCGACAGACGGGAAATCCCCGCGGCGGATGAGATATTGCGCAAACCGCAATTCGTCCGCGTTGCGCACGGGCAGGCTGGTATGGCCGGATTCCGACGGTGGCACCAGAGTCAGATCCCCGGTGCGGAACACCATCGCCGCGTTCATGCCGGTTCCCAACCCGATCACCAGCTTGGCCGCGTGGTTTGCCCCGGTCTGGCCGGTCCAGTTGATCAGCGGGCGCAGATCGCCCTCACCGAGATGGTCCAGCGCGTGCCCCTGGGCCTGCAAGTCATTGAGCACCGCCACGAAATCCGCCCCGGTCGCGGCACTGACGCTGTCGCGGTCGATGCGCCATTTGAGGTTTGTCATGTGCAGGACGCCGTCCATGACCGGCCCGGCACCGGCGACACAGGCGGCCTGAGGACGCTCAGAGACCTGATCCATGTATTCGGTCAGGATCTCGTCCAGCCCTGACCGCCCGGCATTGGCAAAACGCTTGATCGACCCGTCAAGGATGCGCTGCCCCTCGGCCAGGGCAACACGGGTATTGGTGCCGCCGATATCGGCAACAAGAGCGAGCGGAGCGGTCGGGGTCTGAGCCATGAGTCACCGGTTGGTTTTCGGCAGGTGCCGGGATTTAGTTAGCGCTAACAGAGTGCGACTCTGCCTTTAGCCAGTCTTGGCGCGAGGTGCAACGGCGCAGGGCTGTGTCAGGCGGCGCGCCGCTTCAGTTTTTCGGCACCGGCCCCGTTGTTTCGCCGATAATCAAACCGCAGTCCATCATCGTCTCCGCCGCAGGTGCATTGGGATTGGCCACCCGGTCCAGCAGCATCCGCGCCGCGTGCCGCCCCGCGTCGCGCACCGAGCTTTGCACGGCGGTGAAAATCGGCGCCTCCTGCGTGCCGTTGCGCATATAGGACAGGTCGTCGTCAAAGGTCACGATCGACACGTCACGTCCGGTTTTCAACCCGCGCTCCTCGATGGCGCGGCGCACCCCCAGCGCGGTGATCATGGACGCCACGGCAAAACCGGTCGGCGGATTATCCGTGTCCAGCATGTCGCGGGCGGCGTTGTAGCCATAGGCCTCGGTCATGTCGGATGAGTGCATCAGGGCGGGATCAATGCGCAGACCCGCGCGCGACAGGGCGCGCTCATAGCCCTTGCGGCGGCGACAGGCGAAATCGAGATCCTCGACACCGTTGATGAGCGCAATCCGTCGATGACCAAGCTCGATCATATGCGTGGTGGCCTGATCAAAGGCGGTGATGTTCGGCACGTCGATAAAGTCGTAGGGCAGGTCGATGTCCGAGGCGCGCCCATGCACGACAAAGGGCAGGCCCAACTCCTTGAGCAGCGCGATGCGCGGGTCGGCCATGCGCGGGCCGTGCACGATGATGCCATCCACGTTGCCCTTGATCTTCAGGTCGCGGTAGAAATCGGCCTCGTCGGAATCCTTTACCAGCGACAGGATCATGTCATAGCCTTCGGCCGAATAGATTTCCCCGGCACCGGCGATGAAATCCCCGAAAACCGGGTTGACCAGTTCCTGTTGGGTCGAGACCGGGATCACGTGACCGATGGCCATGGCCCGTCCGGTGGCCAGCGAGCGGGCGCGCTTACTGGGCTGGTAATTCGCGGCCAAAGCGGCCTTGCGCACCTTTTCGCGGGTTTTCTCGCTCACCTCCGGGTAGCCGTTCAGCGCGCGGCTGACCGTGGTCTGCGAAAGCCCCAGTGCTTCTGAAAGCTGTTTCAGGTTCATATGTGACGCGGTCTCCGCATTTAGGCGCGATGGGAGCAGTCTAGCGTGTAAAAGCGCTTTGGTCAAAATTCATGCAAAGCGCTTTGGATTTACTGCGATTCGGATCAATACCTTGAATAGACGCCATTTTATTTTCGTTGACTTTACGCGTGCTCTGGCACATTTTTGATCCATCCAAAGCGCTTTGGCTAAAGGTTTGGATGGGTTTGAAAAAACAAACCGGGTTGAAGCGTAAGGGCCATGTTCTAAGGTGCGACATATTGCACAGGGAGGAAGACCGATGAAAAATACGCTTTATGCGGGTGCTGCAACACTCGCCCTGACCGCCGGAACGGCTTATGCGGGCGGCCATCTGCCGTTTGCGCCGGGCGAGGGTAACTTCAGCTGGGACAGCTTTAACGCCTTTGCCGAGGCGCATGACCTGTCCGGTCAGGAAGTGACCATCACCGGTCCCTGGACCGGCAATGAAAAGGAAAAAGTCGACAAGGTTTTCTCTTATTTCACGGAAGCTACGGGCGCGACAGTCAACTATTCCGGCTCTGACAGCTTTGAACAGGACATCGTGATCTCGGTGCGCGCAGGCTCTGCGCCGAACCTTGCTGTGTTCCCGCAGCCCGGTCTGGCCGCCGACCTTGCCAGCCAGGGTCACCTGACGCCGCTGCCCGCAGGCACCGGTGACTGGGTCGCTGACAATTTCGCCGCTGGTCAATCTTGGGTTGATCTGGGCACCTACGCGGATGCGGATGGCAATGACCAGCTGTACGGCATGTTCTACCGCGTCGATGTGAAATCGCTGGTCTGGTACAACCCGATTGCCTTTGACGAAATGGGCTATGACATTCCCGAGTCCATGGAAGAGCTCAAGGAGCTGACCCAAACCATCGTGGACGATGGCGGCACCCCGTGGTGCATCGGTCTGGGGTCCGGGGCTGCCACCGGCTGGCCGGCAACCGACTGGGTCGAAGACCTCATGCTGCGCACCCAATCGCCCGCCGATTATGACGCATGGGTCGCCAATGACATGAAGTTCGACGATCCCAAAGTGATTGAGGCGATCGAAGAATTCGGCTGGTTTGCACGCAATGACGACTATGTGCAGGGCGGCGCGCAGGCGGTGGCCACCACCGATTTTCGCGACAGCCCCAATGGTCTGTTCTCGATCCCGGCGGATTGCTACATGCACCGTCAGGCATCGTTCATCCCGGCCTTCTTCCCCGAGGGCACGGTTGTGGGCGAGGACGTGGATTTCTTCTACTTCCCGGCCTATGAGGAAAAAGACCTTGGTAAACCGGTTCTGGGCGCGGGTACGCTGTTCGGCATCACCAACCCGTCCGACGCGACCAACGTGTTCCTGGAGTTCATGAAACTGCCCATCGCGCATGAGCTGTGGATGGCACAGGGCGGCTTCCTCACCGCGCATGCCGGTGTGAACACCGCGACCTATGCCGATGAAAGCCTGCGTGCACAGGGTGAGATCCTGCTGAACGCCACGACCTTCCGCTTTGACGCATCGGACCTGATGCCGGGCGAGATCGGCGCAGGAGCGTTCTGGACCGGGATGGTTGACTATGTCACCGGCGCGTCTGCCGAAGATGTGGCCAAAGGCATTCAGGACCGCTGGGACTCGATCCAGTAAACGGCTTCTGACACCAAACGGGATCGCGCGCGTCGCGCGGTCCCACCACCACACCACGCCGCCAGAGCGCAGTCGCTAAGGGCAGGACATGGTGCGGACCGGAGTTCCCGATGGGGAACGTCCGAACAGGGGAGGACTGCATGTCACCGATTTTACAAGGCCTTATCACCATCATTGTCGGCGTGGGCGGCTGTGTGGGTTATTTCTTCGCGTCGAACTGGATTCTGGACAAGGTGATCTTTCCAGCGCGCAATGACGACCACGGCCGCAATGTGAACCGCGCCACCATGGTCCGGCCCTGGCTGTTCCTTTTCCCGGCGATCTTCGCACTGGGTCTGTACCTGGTCTATCCGGTGATCGGCTCCTTCTACCGCTCGCTGTTCAATCGCGCGGGTGACGAATTCATCGGGTTGGGCAACTACACCACCATGTTCGGCGAAGAGGGCTTTCGCACGGCGTTTTTCAACAACATGCTCTGGGTGCTTTTCGTACCCGCCGCCGCGACCTTTTTCGGCCTTCTGGTGGCGCAGCTCACCGACAAGCTGAAATGGGGCAATATCGCGAAATCGCTGATCTTCATGCCCATGGCGATCAGCTTTGTCGGCGCGTCGCTGATCTGGAAATTCGTCTATGCCAATGACCCCGATATCGGCATCATCAACGCGGTGCGCGACAGCATGGGGCTTGATCCCGTGGATGTGCTGCAACTGCCGTTCTGGAACAACTTCTTCATCATGTTCATCCTTGTGTGGATCCAGACCGGGTTTGCCATGGTGATCCTCTCCGCCGCCCTGCGCGGCATCCCCGAGGAAACGGTCGAGGCGGCGATCATCGACGGCGCCAACCCGTTTCAGGTGTTCTTCAAGATCAAGGTGCCGCAGATCATGGGCACCATCGTCGTGGTCTGGACCACAATCACCATTCTCACGCTCAAGGTTTTCGACATCGTCTATGCGATGACCGGGGGCAATTTCGATACCGAGATCCTGCCCAGCTACATGATGGATTTCATGTTCCGTGATGACGGGCGCGCGACGGCGGTGGCCTTTGTCATCATGATCATCGTGCTTCCCGTGATGATCTGGAACATCCGCCAGGCCCGCAAGGAGATGAACTGATGGACAATATCGCAGGTCAAAAGTCGAGCTTGTCGCTCGTCACCAATCTCAGCGTGGCTTTGCTGGTGCTGTTCTGGCTGGTGCCGACCGTGGGGCTTCTGGTGTCGTCCTTCCGGGATCGTGAACAAATCTCGATCTCGGCGTGGTGGACCTCCATGTTTCCGGTGGAACAGGCGTTCCGTGTGCAGCCCGCCGCCGATGGCGCGGTGGCCGATGGGGATCTGTTCGTGCTGGACGGCAACCTCTTTACCACGTCCGAGGAAGCGCCCGACGGCGCGGGCGAGGTGGCCGGTTTCGGCATCACCGGGCGCGAGCCGGGTGCGGCAGAACCGGGCGAGACCATCGCGCGTTACCGGATCGACGTGCGTGAACCGGGCGGCGAGACCGACAATGAACGTATCGTGGTGAAATTCCCGGCCGGTGGCGCGCCCACATTCCCCGAGACCGATGATGACGGCAACACCATCCTCGCCGAGACCGCGACGCTGGACCGGTCCCTGACCGTGGCTGAAAACGGCGATTTCCGCTGGGTGCAGGAGGGCGAGATCAAGCGCCCGCCCGCGATCTATATCGTGGCGGAAACACCGCCGGAGTTTGGGCTGCAGAACTACGATTCGATCCTGAATTCCAACAATATGGACCGCGCCTTTATTAACACGCTGACCGTGACAATCCCGGCGACGATCATCCCGATCCTGATCGCGGCCTTTGCCGCCTATGCGCTGGCCTGGATGGATTTTGCCGGACGCGGTTTCCTGATTGCCATGGTGGTTGGCCTGCTTGTCGTGCCGCTGCAACTGGCGCTGGTGCCGCTGCTCACGCTGCACAACAAGGTGGGTATCGGGCAGAGCTTCCTTGGCATCTGGTTGGCCCATACCGGCTTTGGCCTGCCATTGGCGATTTATCTGCTTCGCAATTACATGGTCGGCCTGCCGCGTGACATCATCGAAAGCGCCAAGGTGGACGGGGCGACGGATTTTCAGGTCTTTACCAAGATCGTGCTTCCGCTGTCCTTCCCGGCGCTGGCCTCTTTCGCGATCTTCCAGTTCCTGTGGACATGGAATGACCTCCTGGTGGCGAAAGTGTTCCTGCCGTCCAACTCGGAAAGCTGGGTCATGACAGTGAAAATCGCCGATGACCTTCTTGGGTCACGCGGGGGCGACTGGGGCATTCTGGCGGCCGCCGCCTTTGTCTCGATCGCGGTGCCGCTGATCGTCTTCTTCGCAATGCAGAAATACCTCGTGCGCGGCCTGCTGGCCGGCTCTGTCAAGTAGGAAAGTTCATGTCAATGAATGCACATACAAACCTGACGCCACGCCTCGACAAGGCGCAGGACACCGATTGGTGGCGCGGTGCCGTCATCTATCAGATCTACCCGCGCTCCTATCAGGACAGCAATGGCGATGGGATCGGCGATCTTCTGGGCATCACCCAGCGCCTGCCGCATATTGCCTCGCTGGGGGTGGATGCGATCTGGATCTCGCCCTTCTTCACCTCGCCGATGAAGGATTTCGGCTATGATGTGAGCGATTACTGCGATGTCGATCCGATGTTCGGCAGCCTCGCGGATTTCGACGCGCTGGTCTCGACCGCGCATCAGCTTGGCATCAAGGTGCTGATCGACCTGGTGCTCAGCCACACCTCGGATGAACACCCGTGGTTCAAGGAAAGCCGCGCCTCACGCGACAACCCGCGTGCGGACTGGTATGTCTGGGCCGACCCCAAGGAGGACGGCACGCCGCCCAATAACTGGCTGTCGATCTTTGGCGGTCCTGCCTGGCACTGGGATGCGCGGCGCGAGCAGTATTACCTGCACAATTTCCTTGTCGAACAGCCCGACCTGAATTTCCACAACCCCGATGTGCAGACCGCTCTTCTGGATGTGGTGCGGTTCTGGCTGGATCGCGGCGTCGATGGTTTCCGTCTGGATACGATCAATTTCTATGTCCATGACGCCGAACTGCGCTCGAACCCGGCGCTGCCCAAGGAAAAGCGCAACGCCAATATCGCGCCCAGCGTGAACCCCTATAACCACCAGGAACATCTCTATTCCAAGAACCGCCCCGAGAACCTTGAGTTCCTGAAAAAATTCCGGGCGCTGCTGGATGAATATCCCGGTTCGACCTGTGTGGGCGAAGTGGGTGACGCGCAGCGTGGTCTGGAGATCATGGGCGAATATACCCAAGGCGATGACAAGGCGCATATGTGCTATGCCTTTGAATTCCTTGCCAAGGATCAGCTCACCGCGACCCGCGTGGTCGAAGTGTTGTCCAAGGTGGACGAGGTTGCCGCGGATGGCTGGGCCTGCTGGGCGTTTTCCAACCATGACGTGATGCGCCACGTGTCCCGCTGGGACCTGCCGCCGGCCGCACAGCGCCTTTATGCAACGCTGATGATGAGCCTGCGAGGCTCGGCCTGTATCTATCAGGGCGAAGAGCTTGGCCTGCCCGAGGCGGATGTCGCGTTCGAGGACCTGCAGGACCCCTATGGCATTGAATTCTGGCCGGAATTCAAGGGGCGCGATGGGTGCCGCACGCCGATGGTGTGGGAGCCGTCGAACCAGAATGGCGGGTTTTCGTCCCATGCGCCGTGGTTGCCGGTGAGCCATGATCACCTCAACCGCTCGGTCTCCGCGCAAGAGGAAGACCCGGCCGCGCTGCTGCATCATTACCGCCGCGCGATTGCCTTCCGCCGGACGCATCCGGCGCTGGTCAAGGGCGGCCATTCCGGCCTGAAGGCGGACGGCAATGTGCTGTCCTTCACGCGAACCCATGGCGGACAGACCCTGTTCTGCGCCTTCAACATGAGCGACCAGCCGGGCACGATCGACATGCCCAAGGGCACCTGGCTTCAGGTTGGCACGGAACTGGGATCGGCGGCACCGCAGGCGGATGGAAAACTGCATCTTGGCCCGTGGCAACCGGCACTGGCACTCAAGGCATAACAACTCCGGGGAGGAGGGATACGATGGCAAATCTGAAACTGACGGATGTTGGAAAGACCTATGGTGGCACGGTTGAAGTGCTCAAGGACATCAATCTCGACATCAAACAAGGCGAGTTGATCGTCTTTGTCGGGCCTTCGGGCTGTGGCAAATCCACGCTTTTGCGGATGATCGCGGGACTGGAAAAGATCACCGGCGGCACGCTGGAGATTGACGGGCAGGTGGTGAACGATGTCCCGCCCAGCCAACGCGGCATTGCGATGGTGTTCCAGTCTTATGCGCTTTATCCGCATATGACGGTGCGCGATAACATGTCCTTTGCGCTCAAACTGGCCAAGAAATCTCAGGCCGAAATCGATGCGGCCGTGGGGGCAGCCGCCGAAAAGCTGCAATTGACCGAATATCTTGACCGTCTGCCCAAGGCACTGTCCGGCGGGCAACGCCAGCGGGTGGCCATCGGCCGGTCCATCGTGCGCGACCCCAAGGTGTATCTCTTTGACGAGCCGCTTTCCAATCTGGACGCCGCCCTGCGCGTGGCGACGCGGATCGAGATTGCCCAGCTGAAAGAGCAGATGCCCGACAGCACGATGATCTATGTCACCCATGACCAGGTCGAGGCGATGACGCTCGCAAGCCGGATCGTGGTGCTGGATGCGCTCAAGGATAACGGGCACAAATATTCCATTGCTCAGGTCGGTTCACCTCTGGAGCTCTATGAACGCCCCAATGGCGAGTTTGTGGCGCGCTTTATCGGCTCGCCCGCGATGAACCTGATGCCGGGCGAAGTGGTGGGTACGGGGGCCCAGACCCGCGTTCGGATGGAAGGCGGCGGCGAGGCGCTGTCGGACTATCCCACCACGGATGCGGATATGGGGCTGAAGGTGAATGTGGGCGTGCGCCCCGAGGATTTCGTCGAAAGCGGTGACGGAAGCTTTATCTATCAGGCCAAAGTGGACATTGCCGAGGCGCTTGGCGAGGTCACGCTGCTCTATTTCGAAAAGCAGGGCGACGCCGACCCGGTGATCGGCAAACTGGCAGGCATTCACAAGGATGTCCGCGGCAAGGTCGTGAACCTTACGGCGGTCCCGGCCAAGGTGCATCTTTTCGCGAATGGGCAATCGCTGCTCTACCGCTGATCTGTAACGGCACGGCGGAAGACCTGCCGTGCCGCTTCGACCACGTGCAAAAGCTTTCCAAAGCTTTTGCCAATCTTTTGCAAAAGATTGGCCCCGCGGCCCCGCAATGCCCGCTTAAACGTGGATGTCATTTGCGGAGCTTGCGGGGCGTTGGCATTCTGCAGCCCATACGCGGTGCTCTGCCCATGATCGCGCCGCTGCCTCTTGCCCCTGTCGGCCCGGTCGGGGTAAGAGCGGACAAAGCGTGAAAAGGGGGCAAAGCCATGCGCAGAGTAGTTGTCACAGGGCTTGGATTGGTCACACCGCTGGCATGCGGAGTGGAGGAAAGCTGGAAGGCCATTCTCGACGGAAAATCCGGGGCTGGCCCCATCACCAGATTCGACGCCAGCAATCTGGCCACCACCTATGCCTGCGAAGTGCCCTATGGCGATGGCAGTGATGGCACGTTCAACCCCGATGACTGGATGGTTCCGAAAGAGCGCCGCAAGGTGGATGATTTCATCCTCTACGGCATCGCGGCGGCGGAACAGGCCGTCCGGGATTCGGGCTGGATGCCCGAGGATGAGGACGACCTGCTGGAAACCGGTGTACTGATCGGCTCGGGCATCGGCGGGCTGAACTCCATTGCCGAAACCGCCATCCTGATCAAGGAGCGCGGCCCCCGGCGGGTGTCACCCTTCTTCATTCCCGGCGCGCTGATCAACCTGATCTCCGGTCAGGTGTCGATCAGGTTCGGCTTCAAGGGCCCGAACCATTCGGTTGTGACAGCCTGCTCCACCGGTGCCCATGCCATCGGCGACGCCGCACGTATCATCAAGGATGGCGATGCCGAGGTGATGATCGCGGGCGGTGCCGAAAGTGCCATTTCCGAGATTGGCATCGCGGGGTTCAATGCCTGCAAGGCGCTCTCGACCAAACGTGGCGACGAGCCGCAAAAGGCCAGCCGTCCTTATGACGCGGATCGTGACGGCTTTGTCATGGGCGAGGGCGCGGGCGTGGTTGTGCTGGAAGAATACGAACACGCCAAGGCGCGCGGCGCGAAAATCTACGCCGAGGTCGTGGGCTACGGCATGTCCGGCGATGCCTATCACATCACCGCGCCCTCCGAGGATGGCGACGGCGCGCTGCGCTGCATGAAGATGGCGCTGAAAAAGGCGGGCGTTGGCCCGTCGATGATCGACTATATCAACGCGCATGGCACCTCGACCATGGCGGATGTGATCGAGCTGGGCGCGGTTGAGAAGCTGATGGGCGATGCGGCGGACAAGGTCACCATGTCCTCGACCAAATCCGCCACCGGGCACCTTCTGGGCGCGGCGGGCGCAATCGAGGCGATCTTCTCGATCCTCGCCATCCGCGATCAGGTCGCCCCGCCGACCATCAACCTCGACAATCCGGCGGTTGAGACACCGGTCGATCTTGCCGCGAATGAAAAGCGCGAACGCGAGATCAATTACGCGCTCTCCAACTCCTTCGGCTTTGGCGGCACCAACGCCTCTGTCCTGTTCAAGAAAGTATAAACCACCATGTGGCGCAGCATCGCCTCCAACGCGCTGAGCTTTTTCGTCGTCGCCATTTTCCTGGCCGGCGGCGTGCTCTTGTGGTCGCAGCGGGAGTTTTCCGCGCCCGGTCCGCTGACCGAAGCGATCTGCCTTCAGGTGGATCGCGGCTCGAATTTCTCCCGCGTCTCCAAGGATCTGGAAGAGCGTGGCGCGGTGTCCAGCGGGTTTCTGTTCCGCGTGGGCGCGGATTATTCGGACAAGACCGATGAGCTCAAGGCAGGCTCCTTCCTTGTCTCCGAAGGCGCCAGCATGGCCGAGATCGTCGATATCGTGACCCGGGGCGGGGCCTCCACCTGTGGCACCGAAGTGGTCTACCGGATCGGCGTGACCCGCGTGTCGGCCGAGGTGCGCGAACTGGACCCGACGACGCAACGCTTTGTCGAGAAAGCCAAATTCAACCCGGCCGAAGACGAGGCTCCGACGGAATACAAACGCGTGCGCGAACAGGGCGACACGCGCTACCGCATCGCATTGGCCGAGGGCGTGACCAGCTGGCAGGTAGTCGAAGAGCTCAAGGCGCTGGACGTGCTGGAAGGCTCGGTGGATGAGCTGCCCGTTGAGGGCTCGCTTGCCCCCGACAGCTATGAAGTGCGCCCGGGCACCACGCGTCAGGCGGTGATCTCGGACATGCAGGCCCGCCAACAGGCAATCATCGACGAGGCCTGGGCCAACCGGGTGGACGGGCTGCCGCTGGAGAGCAAGGACGAGATGCTCACGCTGGCCTCGATCATCGAGAAGGAAACCGGCGTGGCCGAGGAGCGCCGCCTTGTGGCGAGCGTCTTCATCAACCGGCTGAACCGTGGCATGCGGCTGCAGACCGACCCGACGGTGATTTACGGCATCACGCGCGGGCAGGGGGCGCTGGGCCGGGGGTTGCGCCAGAGCGAGCTGCGCCGCGAGACGCCCTATAACACCTATGTCATCGACGGGCTGCCGCCGACCCCCATCGCCAACCCGGGCCGCGCCGCCATCATGGCCGCCGTAGATCCCGAGGACAGCAATTACGTGTTCTTTGTGGCCGATGGCACCGGTGGCCACGCCTTTGCCGAGACGCTGGACGAACATAACCGCAACGTCGCGCGCTGGCGCGAGATCGAAGCGGAACGCGCGGGGCAGTAGGGGACAAGGGGGCTCTGCCCCCGTCGCCCTGCGGGGTCTCCCGACCCTTCGGCCCTGAGATTGTTCCCCTGGATCAATTTCCTGGCGCGCCTCAGCCCCCGGGATATTTCCGAGCCAAAGAAGGACCGGGGCGGGGACAGGGTTTGGGCTTGGCCGTTTGCCGTCTATCATGCAAGACGTTGCGCGTTTGGCTCAGGTGGTGTTCAAATGACGCCTGTCACCATTCTGTTTCCGGACTGGACATCACCATGCAAGATCAGACCAATGTCACCGCCGCGATTGTCGCGGGCGGCCTCGTTGCTTTTGTGGGCTTCGGCTTTGCTGCCACCTTCGGCGTGTTCCTGCGCCCGATGTCCGAAGATCTGGGCTGGGCGCGCGAGGTGTTTTCCCTTTCCATGGCGATTCAGGCGCTGTGCTGGGGCATCACCCAGCCGCTGGCGGGCATGGTCGCGGATCGTTTCGGCACTGCGCGGGTACTGGGATTTGGCGCGGTGGTGTCGGCGCTGGGGTTTTTCCTGCGCGGGGCGGTGATTGATCCGGGCGTTTTCGTGGCCTCTGGCGTGATTGTCGGGATCGGCACCGGGGCCTGTTCCTTTCCGGTGGTGATCGTGGCGCTTGGCAAGGTGGTGGAGACCAGCCGCCGCAGTTTCATTCTCGGGCTCGGCACGGCGGCGGCCTCGACCGGCATGTTCGTGGCGGCACCGCTGTCCTCCATGCTGTTGGCACGGATTGGCTGGCAAAGCTCGATCCTTGTCATCGCGGCCAGTTTCCTGCTGATCCTGCCGGGCCTGGTGTTCATCGCGCGGGTGTCGAAACCCACCGCCACAGGGGCGGGCAGTGACGGGTTCGGCCATGCGGTGCGCACCGCCTTTGGCGACCGGTCCTTTGTCTTGTTGTTCGTGGGGTTCTTTGTCTGCGGCTTCCATGTCGCGTTCATCCAGACCCACCTGCCTGCCTATATCGCGGATCAGGGTCTGGCCCCGATCATTGGCGCGTGGTCGCTGGGGCTGATCGGGTTGTTCAACATCGCCGGGTCGTTCCTGTCGGGCTGGTCGGGGCAGCGGTATTCCAAGAAGACCGTGCTGTCGGGCATCTATTTCGTCCGCGCCGCGGTGATCATGGCGTTCATTCTTATCCCGCTCACGCCCGCCAGCGTCTATGTCTTCTCGGCCGCGATGGGGTTGCTCTGGCTCTCGACCGTGCCGTTGACCACCGGGCTGGTGGCCCAGACCCAAGGCTTGCGTTTCCTGTCGACCCTCGCCGGGCTGGTGTTTTTCAGCCATCAGACCGGCGCATTCATCGGCGCGTGGCTGGGCGGGCGCATCTATGACAGCACGGGCGATTACGCGATGATGTGGTGGATGGCGATTGTGTTGGGGCTTTTGGCGACGTTGATACACATGCCTATTCGTGAAACGCCGGGACCTTTGGCGCAAGCCGAGCAATAAGCAAAGAAAAACCCCCGGTCAGGGTTTCACCGGACCGGGGGTAAGCTGTCCGCCAGGCGGGGTTATCCCTCGCCGCCCTCGGCCTCGTCTTCATCCGCCTGTTCGGCGATCCAGGCCACGCTGACCACTTCTTCGCCCTTGCCGGTGTTGAACACCTTGACGCCACCGGCGCTGCGCGAGCGGAAGGAAATGCCATCGACCGGCACGCGGATCGACTGACCCTTGGAGGTGGCGAGCATGATCTGATCATCCAGATCGACCGGGAAAGAGGCGACCAAAGCGCCACCGCGCATCGCCTTGTCCATCGCCTGCACGCCCTGGCCGCCGCGCCCGCGCACGGGGTAGTCATGGGACGAACTCAGCTTGCCGGTGCCCTGTGCGGTGATGGTCAGGATCAGGTTTTCCGCCGCCGACATTTCGGCATAGCGTTCCTGGCTCAATTCGCCGGGCATTGCGGCGTCCTCATCCTCGGCCTCGGCATCATCGGCCAGACCAGCCACGGCGCGGCGCATCTTGAGATAGGCGGCGCGCTCGGAAGCTTCGGCCTCGAAATGGCGGATTACAGACATGGACACGACCCGGTCGCCATTGTTGAGACGAATGCCCCGCACGCCGGTCGATTTGCGGCCCTTGAAGACCCGCACATCGGTGGTGGGGAAGCGGATCGCGCGGCCCGCATCGGTGACCAGCATGACATCGTCATCCTCACCCGCGATACGCGCATTGACCAGTTCCACACCCTCGGGCAGGTCCATGGCGATCTTGCCATTGCGCTTCACATTGGTGAAATCCGACAGCGCGTTGCGCCGCACATCGCCCGCGGAGGTGGCAAAGACGATTTGCAGATCGGCCCATTCCTCTTCGTCCCGGTCCACCGGCATGATGGCGGCGATGGAGACACCGGTCGGGATGGGCAGGATATTCACGATGGCCTTGCCCTTGGAGGTGCGTCCGCCCAGCGGCAGGCGCCAGGTCTTAAGCTTGTAGACCATACCATCAGTGGTGAAGAACAAGAGCTGCGTATGGGTGTTGGCGACGAACAGCGTGGTCACCACATCGTCGTCCTTGAGCCCGCCACCGGACAGCCCCTTGCCACCACGTTTCTGGGCGCGGAAATCGGCCAAGGGCGTGCGCTTGATATAGCCGCCCTGGGTCACGGTCACGACCATATCCTCGCGCTCGATCAGGTCCTCGTCCTCCATATCGCCGGACCAGTCGGTGATTTCGGTACGGCGCGGCACAGCAAATAGTTCGCGGGTTTCGCGCAGCTCGTCCGCGATGATGCCCATGATGCGTTCGCGCGAGGCAAGGATTTCGAGGTATTCCTTGATCTTGCCTGCCAGGTCTTCCAACTCGTCCGTGACTTCCTTGACCCCGATCTGGGTCAGGCGCTGGAGCCGCAGTTCGAGAATGGCACGCGCCTGTGTCTCGGACAGGTTATAGGTGCCATCGTCATTCATCGTATGGGTCGGATCGTCGATCAGGCGAATGTAATCGGCGATGTCATGGGCGGGCCAGCGCCGTTCCATCAGCTTGGCGCGGGCTTCTGCCGCGTCCGCAGAGGAGCGGATGGTGGCCACCACCTCGTCCACGTTGGTAACAGCCACGGCCAGTCCGCACAGCACGTGGGAACGTTCGCGCGCTTTGCGTAACAGATGCGCGGTGCGGCGTGCAACCACGTCTTCGCGGAAATCAATGAAGGATGTCAGGAACTTGCGCAGCGTCAGCTGCTCGGGTCGCCCACCGTTTAGCGCCAGCATGTTGCAGCCGAAATGCGTCTGCATGGGGGTGAAACGGAACAGCTGGTTCAGCACCACGTCCGGGGTGGCATCGCGTTTCAACTCCACCACGACCCGCACGCCGTTGCGGTCGCTCTCGTCCTGCACATGGGCGATGCCCTCGATCCGCTTGTCACGCGCGGCCTCGGCGATCTTTTCGATCATCGAAGCCTTGTTCACCTGATAGGGGATCTCGTCGATGACGATGGCATAGCGGTCCTTGCGCAGCTCTTCGACCCGGGTCTTGGCGCGGATAATGACGCTGCCGCGGCCTTCCAGATAGGCCTTGCGCGCGCCGGAACGGCCCAGAATGATCCCGCCGGTGGGAAAATCCGGGGCGGGGATATAGTCGATCAACTGCTCGGAGGACAGGTCGGGATCCTCGATCAGTGCCAGCGTGGCGTCCACCACCTCGCCCAGGTTATGGGGCGGGATATTCGTGGCCATGCCAACCGCAATGCCGCCCGCGCCATTGACCAGCATATTGGGGAAGCGCGCGGGCAGAACGGTGGGCTCTTTCTGCTTGCCGTCGTAATTGTCCTGAAAATCCACCGTCTCCTTGTCGATATCGGCCAGGAGATAGGCGGCGGGCTTGTCCATGCGCACCTCGGTATAGCGCATGGCGGCGGGGTTATCGCCGTCCATGGACCCGAAATTGCCCTGACCATCCAGAAGCGGCAGGGACATGGAGAAATCCTGCGCCATGCGCACCAGCGCGTCATAGATCGCGCTGTCGCCATGGGGGTGGTACTGACCCATCACATCGCCCACCGGGCGGGCGGATTTGCGATAGGGCTTGTCATGGCTGTTATTGGTTTCGTGCATCGCGAAAAGGATGCGCCGATGCACCGGCTTCAACCCGTCGCGCAGATCCGGGATCGCGCGGGAGACGATAACCGACATGGCATAGTCGAGATAGGCCGACTTCATCTCGTCGGTGATCGACACCGTCGGTCCGTCATAGGCCGGGCGCTCGGGCTTTTCTTCTTCGTTTTCGGGGGGTTGGGGCGTGTCGCTCACGTATCCTCACCGGTTTTTGACGGTTTCTATATCTTGTTGTCCGCTCTTATATCAGAGGCAGGATATGGGGTGCAATCATTGCTTTGCCCGGATTTGGCAGCCACAACGTCAAGCTGCTAACATACTGTTTTCATTGAAAAGTAATTTCTTTCGGGCATCATGAAAATGGAGCAGGCAAAAATGAGGTGACCCATGCAGATGTCCGAGACGGAAATGATGCTCAAGGGATACGGGCTGACGACGGCGGAGTTTTACTACCACATGCCCGATTATGCCCATGTGCTGAACAGCTATATCTGGCAGGAGTATGATATCGCGCCCGATCATCCCCGGCTCTTCAAATTCATAGAATTCTGGCAGGACGAGATCGAGGGCCCGCTGCATTCCGTGCGCTTTACCCATCGCAAGATGATTGCGCCGGGGGAGTGGCGCAATGTTGTGGGGGAGTTCACCTATCATTGAGGTTGCGCCGGCTATGCCGTCGCGCTGGGTGGGGGCTCTGCCCCCGTCGCTTCGCGACACCCCCGAGGTATTTATAAACAGAAGAAGTAACGGATCATTAAGGTAATGATGCACTCTGTTCCTGCGGTACAGGCGGAGGCGCCGATGATCGCAACAGGAGAAGGCCCCCGTTTCGGAGTGATCCGACGGGGGCTGGATCTTTCCTGATCTTCTTCTGTTTGAAAATACCTCGGGGACTGAGGCGCGCCCGGAGATTGATCCGGGGGATCAATCTCAGCGCCGAAGGGTCGGAGACCGCCGAAGGCCGGGGGGCAGAGCCCCCCAATCCGCCTGAATTCAGGGAATGATCCGGGTGTATTTCACGCCTTCCAGCGTCGCGCCGATACGCAAACCGGCCTGGCCAAAGACCACGGCGATGATCGGGGCCAGCGATGTGGTGGTTTCTGCGCTCACATCGCCGCCGCCATCGGGGATGGCGTATTCGATGCCCGCACCCGCGGCAAAGCCCGGCGAGCGGCGGAAATTCTCCAGCGCCTGATCGGTCATGAAATAGAGCACATGCGCATATTGCTGCGCGCCGATCTGCAGACCGGTCGAAAGCTTGGTCAGCGCATAGTAATCCACGGTGGCCCCATTGATGCGCAGCGCGCCGCGCCCGTAACCACCGCCAAGGCCAAGGCCCGCCTCGGTCACCAGCGGCATGACCAGCATGCCCACTGATTTCGCCTCGACCTCGCGGGTGGCGGGGAATTCGGCGTAAAGCTGGGACAGGGTTGCATCGGCGCGCGCGTCGATGGTGGCCGGGCCGGCCGAGCCGACACCATTGCCGCAGGCGGCCAGCGATGTGGCGGCAAGGCCGGACATCATGAAAGTACGACGGGGAAGGGTGTTCATGGCTTACCTCTGCTCGAAATGCCTCTTGCGCCGGTCTTGATGCCGGTCGTCGACGCAAGCTTACCCCAGCCGCGATGCGCTGTCACGCCCCAAGCGGGCCGCTTGGGCGGTCTATTGCCCGTTCAGGATGCGGGCCGCTGCTGGCGCGAAATAGGTGAGAATCCCGTCGCAGCCTGCACGTTTGAACGCCATGAGGCTTTCCAGCATGACCTTTTCCCCGTCGATCCAGCCGTTCTGCGCCGCGGCCTGTATCATCGCGTATTCCCCTGACACCTGATAGGCAAAGGTTGGCGCGCCAAAGGCATCTTTGACCCGGCGGCAGATATCGAGATAGGGCAGGCCGGGTTTCACCATGACCATATCGGCCCCTTCGGTGAGGTCGCGTTCCACCAGCCGCAGCGCCTCATCGGAATTGGCCGGGTCCATCTGGTAGCTTTTCTTGTCGCCCTTGAGCGCGCCGGACGCCCCCACCGCATCGCGGAAGGGCCCGTAAAAGCCGCTGGCATATTTCGCGGCATAGCTCAGCAGCATGACATTGCTATGCCCCGCGCCCTCAAGCGCCGCGCGCAGCGCGCCAATGCGGCCATCCATCATGTCGGAGGGGCCGATGATGTCGGCCCCGGCCTCGGCCTGTGACAGCGCCTGTTTGACCAGCGCCTCGACCGTGGCGTCATTGACGATCTCGCCGTCGACGACAAAACCGTCATGGCCGTTGATGTTGTAGGGGTCGAGTGCCACGTCGGTCATCACTGCGATCTCGGGCACTGCCGCCTTGATGGCGCGGGTGGCGCGGTTGGACAGGTTGTCGGGGTTCCAGGCCTCGGCGCAATTCTCGGTCTTGAGGCTCGGGTCAGTATAGGGAAACAGGCAGATCGCCGGAATGCCTAAGCTATGCGCCTCGCGCGCGGCATCGGCGATGCGGTCCACGGAGCGGCGCATCACGCCGGGCATGGAGGGCACAGGTTCCTCGATCCCCTCGCCATCGCGCACAAAGACCGGCCAGATGAAATCGGCGGGGCTGAGGCTGTTTTCTCGCACAAGGTCACGAATGGCGGCGGACCTGCGGGCACGGCGGAAGCGCGCGGCGGGATAGGGGGCGATGGTCATCTTCGGTCTCCTCGTCTGACCTCTCACCTGCCAAACCTGTTGCGCCAAGTCCAGCCCCAAGCGGTGCCGTGTCGCAGCCTCTGGCACCTTGGACAACCTTGCGCTAAGCAGCCCGGACAATGGCAAGAGGACAAGTGCTTGGGCAGCCTGCAAGTCGCGATTTTCGACCTGATCGATATGCGTTCCTTCTCGAACCTCTGGTTCTGGATCGCATTGGCGGTCATGTGGTCCACGGTCAGCCATTGGGTGCTGGGCGTTCCGTTCGACATGATCGTGCGCGCGCGACGCCATGAAGGGCAGGCCCAGGTCGATCTGGAAGACCTGGTGCGGATCAATACCGGGCGCTTGCTCTATATCGGGCAGATGGCGGGGCTGTGGCTTTTGGGGCTGGCGTGCTTCGTCCACAGCTCGCTGATCATTCTGGGATTTGTCTACTGGATGGAATTTGCGCAGGCGGTGTTCCTGCTCTTGTTCCCGATGACGCTGGTCTGGCTTCTGTCGCTCAATACCGCGCGGCTGATCGTGGATCTGGAGCTTGCCGGAGAAGACCTGCGCAAGCGGCTCACCCGTCACAGGCTTTATGTGCAGATGCTGGGGGTGGTGTCGATTTTCATCACCGCGATGTTCGGCATGTACATGAATTTCACCCATTCCATTCTGGGCGGGTGAATGGGCGGTTGACCGGGACGGGAAACCGGACCAGATAACGCCCCCATGGCACAGACAGACACACGCATCATCGGCGGCGCGCCCGAAGGGTTCGATGCTCGCCTGATCCTTGACGAGGTTGCGCGCTCGGGCGGCCCGGTTCTGCATATCGCGCGCGATGACAAGCGGCTGGCCGCGATGCAGGCGGCGCTGGCGTTCTTTGCGCCCGACATGCCCGTTGTGACCTTCCCGGCCTGGGATTGTCTGCCCTTTGACCGGGTATCGCCCAATGCCGATATTTCCGCCGCGCGCATGGCGACGCTGGCGGGGCTTGTGCATGGCATGCCGGAGCGGTTTGTCTTGCTGACCACCCTGTCGGCGGCGACCCAGAAGATCCCCGCGCGCGAGGTGCTGCGCGAGGCGGCGTTTACCGCACGCGTCGGCAATCGGATTGATGAAGCAGGCTTGCGCGCCTTCCTTGTGCGGATGGGTTTCGTGCAATCGCCCACGGTGATGGAGCCGGGCGATTACGCGGTGCGCGGCGGCATCATCGACATTTTCCCACCGGGCGAGGGCGGGCCGGTGCGGCTTGATCTCTTTGGCGATGTGCTGGACGGGGCGCGGCGCTTTGATCCGGCGACGCAGCGGACCACGGAAAAGCTTGATCTGGTGGAACTGGCCCCGGTTTCCGAGGTGATCCTGGACGAGGCCGCGATCACCCGGTTCCGGCAGAATTACCGCATAGAATTCGGCGCGGCGGGCAGCGACGATCCGCTTTACGAGGCGGTCACTGCAGGCCGCAAGCATCAGGGCGCGGAGCATTGGCTGGGCTTTTTCCATGACCGGCTTGAGACGCTGTTTGACTACCTGCCCAAGGCGACCGTCACGCTGGATGATCAGGTCACGCCCGCGCGGCTGTCGCGTTGGGAGATGATCGAGGACCAGTACGAGACGCGCAAGATCGCCATGCAGAACAAATCGCGCATGGACACGGTCTATAAACCCGCGCCGCCCGAGACGCTGTATCTAGATGACGGCGCATGGATGGATGCCGTAGAGGGGCGGCGCGTGTTGCAGTTTCACCCGTTGGCGCAGGCCTCTGGCCCCGGCGTGTCGGACGCGGGCGGGCGGATCGGGCGCAATTTCGCGCCCGAACGGCAGCAGGAAAATATCAGCCTGTTCGCGGCCCTGGCGTCCCATGTGAAAAGCAAGCTGGAGTTTGGCCCGGTTGTCATTGCCTCCTATTCCGAGGGTGCGCGCGAGCGGCTCTCGGGATTGATCGAGGATGAAGGGCTGGCCGAGACGGTGCATGTGCGCGACGCGCGCGGCGTGGGCAAGCGCGGGTTGCATCTGGCTGTCTGGCCGCTGGAAAGCGGGTTTGAGACGCCCGACATAACCGTCATTTCCGAACAGGATGTGCTGGGTGACCGGCTGATCCGTGCGCCCAAGAAAAAGCGCCGTGCCGAGAATTTCCTGACCGAAACGCAATCGCTCAGCCCCGGCGATCTGGTGGTGCATGTGGATCACGGCATCGGGCGCTATCACGGGCTTGAGGTGATCACGGCGGCGGGGGCTGCGCATGAATGCCTGAGCCTTGAATATGCCGAGAATTCAAAGCTCTACCTGCCGGTCGAAAACATCGAACTTCTGTCGAAATATGGCCATGACGAGGGGCTCCTGGACCGGCTGGGCGGTGGCGCGTGGCAGGCCAAGAAAGCCAAGCTCAAGGAACGCATCCGCGAGATGGCGGACAAGCTCATCCGCGTGGCGGCCGAACGCGCGCTTCGCAAGGCGCCGGTGATGGACCCGCCGCATGGGGCCTACGAGGATTTCAGCGCAAGGTTCCCTTATGAGGAAACCGACGACCAACTGCGCGCTATCGGCGATGTGATGGACGATCTGCATTCGGGCCAGCCGATGGACCGGCTGATCTGTGGCGATGTGGGCTTTGGCAAGACCGAGGTGGCGATGCGTGCGGCCTTTGTCGCCGCCATGTCGGGGATGCAGGTGGCGGTGATCGCGCCCACGACGCTTCTGGCGCGGCAGCATTACAACAGTTTTGCCGAACGCTTCCGGGGCTTCCCGGTCAATGTCCGCCCCCTGTCGCGTTTCGTGAGCGCCAAGGACGCGGCGCTCACCCGTGAGGGGATTTCACGTGGCACCGCCGATATCGTCATTGGCACCCATGCGCTTCTGGCCAAGGGTATCCGGTTCCAGAATCTCGGATTGCTCATCATCGACGAGGAACAGCATTTTGGCGTGTCGCACAAAGAGCGGCTCAAGCAACTGCGCTCGGACGTGCATGTGCTGACTCTGACCGCGACACCCATTCCGCGCACGTTGCAACTGTCGCTGTCGGGCGTGCGGGACCTGTCGATCATTGGCACGCCGCCGGTGGATCGCCTTGCCATCCGCACCTATGTCTCCGAGTTTGACGCGGTCACGATCCGCGAGGCGCTGTTGCGCGAACATTATCGCGGCGGGCAGAGCTTCTACGTGGTGCCGCGCATCAAGGACCTGCCGGATATCGAGGAGTTCCTGAAAACCCAGGTGCCGGAAGTGTCCTATGTGGTGGCCCATGGCCAGATGGCGGCGGGCGAGTTGGACGACAAGATGAACGCGTTCTACGACGGCAAATATGACGTGCTCTTGGCGACGACCATCGTTGAATCGGGCCTTGATATTCCCACCGCCAATACGATGGTGGTGCACCGCGCCGACATGTTCGGGCTTGCCCAGCTCTACCAGATCCGGGGTCGCGTGGGTCGGTCCAAGACCCGCGCCTATGCTTACCTGACCACGAAACCGCGCGCGCGGCTGACGCCAACGGCGGAGAAACGGCTGCGGGTGCTGGGGTCTCTGGACACGCTGGGGGCGGGCTTCACTCTGGCATCTCAGGACCTTGATATTCGCGGGGCAGGGAACCTGTTGGGCGAGGAACAATCCGGCCAGATGCGCGATGTGGGCTACGAGCTTTACCAATCCATGCTGGAAGAGGCGATTGCCAAGATCAAGGCGGGCGAGTTGGAGGGGCTGTCCGAGACCGACGACCAATGGGCACCGCAGATCAATCTGGGTGTGCCGGTATTGATCCCCGAAGACTACGTGCCGGATCTGGATGTGCGGTTGGGCCTTTACCGCCGCCTGTCCTCGCTCGCCAGCAAGGTGGAGCTTGAAGGTTTTGCCGCCGAACTGATCGACCGCTTCGGCAAGCTGCCGCGTGAGGTCAACACGCTGATGCTGGTCGTGCGGATCAAGGGCATGTGCAAAAAGGCCGGGATTGCCAAGATGGATGGCGGACCCAAGGGCGCGACGATCCAGTTCCACAATGACAAATTCGCCTCTCCCCAGGGGCTGGTCGAATTCATCAAGGACCAGCGCGGGCAGGCCAAGGTCAAGGACAACAAGATCGTCATCCGCCGCGATTGGAAAAACGACGCGGACAAGATCAAGGGCGCCTTTGCCATCGCCCGCGATCTGGCAGAAAAGGTCGTGGCCGAGAAGAAGCGGAAAAAGGCCAAGGCGGCGGCAACGCGCTGATTTTGATCGGAAATCAATCGGACCAGATTTGTGCGACGTGACGCAAACCGGCGTCGCCCTGACACATTTGCGGGTGTTGAAAAGGTTAACAGACGCGCACTAGGTTACCCCAAAAACCAGCTGGGGTTGAATAGTGGCAAGCCTGAATCGCGTCTATATGCAAAAGAAGAGCCGGACGCTCCTTCGCACCCTGATGCCCGAGACGCTGGACGCGGTTGAAATTTCCGGCGTCTGGGGCAAGCATCTGGGCTTTCGGTCCTATCAGAGCCTGTTCTTTCCGGAACATGACATTTGCGAAGGCCCGATCAGCGTGGATGGCGCGCCGGTCCGGTGTGACATTATTCTCGCCAATCAGGTCTGGGAACATCTCGACCGGCCTTATGCCGCGGTGCGCCATGTGCGCGAGATGCTGCGCCCGGGCGGGTATTTCTGGATCGCGGTGCCGTTTTTCATCCCGTATCACGGCGCGCCGGTGGATTGTTCCCGCTGGTCGGCGCGGGGGCTTGCCAACCTGTTGATCGAAGGCGGGTTTCAGCCCGAAAATGTCATGTCGGATCAATGGGGGAACCGCGAAGCCGCGTTACGAAATCTGGTGGGGAAATGGCCGCCGGAATATGACAAGGCCAATGATGATTTGACCAACGATCCGGATTTTCCGATTTGCGCCTGGGCCTTGGCGCAAAAGGAAGGGTTTTGAGTCACCTTTGGCGTCAGTCAATACAACTTTCGCGGTAGTATCGTAGGACGTAAAGCCGAATGGCCGAGGCAAGCCCGCAATCGGTGCCGCGCGCTTCATCTATTTCTGCGGCTAACGCATTGATAGGTTGGGACCTTTTGTCCGCAATGTCACGGAAAGCGCGCCAGAAGTCGTCCTCCAGTGAAACCGAAGTACGATGCCCCCGCAGCGTCAAAGATCGTTTTTTGGGCCGAGAATTCATATTGAATAACTCCAGGTGGAGGTCCCGAACAGGCAACATTAATGGCTCGTGCAAAACAGGCAGCAGCACAAGTTTTATTTTTATTCAACTATATAATGTGTACTCATTACCGATTGCAACTCTGCAATTCGGGACGATGATTAAGCAGACAGTATTAGAACTAAATAAACTTTACGACGATTTTTGGTCATGATTGGTATTGCCCTGTGGCAATTTCAGGATTTTTCCGTCCAGTTCTTTCTCCGCTGCCTTATTCTGCGCGGTGGCCTTGTCGCGTTCGGATTTCGGCATTCCGTGGATGACAGCATTGCGGTCGGCGCGGTCTTTGCGCGCCGCACGGTCTTTTTTCTTTCTTGCCTTGTTCATGTTCACGATCTTGGCGGACATGTGCGATCCTTCGTTGGCGGGCCATGGCTGTGGCTATCGGGTTTGCGCCAGAACTGGTACGATGTCACTGCAGGTCAATGCATCAGGCGCATCGGGCAGTCTACATCTGGTCCAAATGGGAGATGAGACGATGATGATTGCACGTTGGCATGTCGAGGCCAAGTTTGGCCACAAGAACGAAGTAATTGCATTGATGAAAGAGTGGAACGAGGCGGTCGGAAAACAGACCGGCCTTGATGTTGCCGAGGAACGCATGATTACCGGCTCCATCGGTGCCAAGGAAGCGGTGATCGAAACCGAGATGGAGATCGAGAACCTGTCACAACTCGATGCGTTCTTCGACAAGATCGCAACGGTTCAGGTTCATGCCGACTGGGGCAAGAAGATGAGCGAACTGGTGGTATCCGGCTCGTCCTATTGGGAGATTTTCCGCGTCGTTGACGCCTGAGACGACAGCCCCCGCACAGCGCGTGCGGGGGCTGTTCGGGATTATTTCGGGCCGACCATGTTTTCCGGGCGGACCACCTCGTTAAACCGCTCTTCGGTCACAAAGCCCAGGCGGACCGCTTCTTCGATCAGCGTGGTCTTGTTCTTATGCGCGGTCTTGGCGACGGTGGTGGCGTTGTCATAGCCGATTTCCGGCGCCAGCGCGGTGACCAGCATCAGCGATTCCCGCATCAGTTTCTCGATGCGATCCTTGTCGGCCTGCAGACCCACCACGAGGTTGTCGGTGAACGCGCTGGCGGCATCGCCCAGCAGCTGCATGGACTGCAGCACGTTATAGGCCATCATCGGCTTGTAGACGTTGAGCTCGAAATGGCCCTGCGATCCGGCAAAGCCCACGGCGGCGTCATTGCCCATCACATGCGCACAGACCTGCGTCAGCGCCTCACACTGGGTCGGGTTCACCTTGCCCGGCATGATCGACGAACCCGGCTCATTCTCGGGCAGGATCAGCTCGCCAAGGCCGCAGCGCGGGCCGGAGCCCAAAAGGCGGATGTCATTGGCGATCTTGAAGAGGCTTGCAGCAACCACCTTGAGCGCGCCCGACATTTCCACCATCGCGTCATGCGCGGCCAGCGCCTCGAACTTGTTCGGCGCGGTGACAAAGGGCAGGCCGGTGATCTCGGCCATATTGGCGGCCACGGTCGTGTCCCAGCCATGCGAGGTGTTCAGCCCGGTGCCGACAGCGGTGCCACCCTGTGCCAGCTCATAGATCCGACCCAGCGCGTCCTTGACCCGCTGAATGCCCATGGCGATCTGATGGGTGTAGCCACCAAATTCCTGGCTGAGCGTCAGGGGCGTGGCGTCCTGCGTGTGGGTGCGACCGATCTTGATGATACCGTCGAACTCTTCGACCTTTTTCGCCATTGCAGCATGCAGCTTTTCCAGACCCGGGATCAGCACGTCATGCGCGGTCATCGCGGTGGCGATATGCATGGCGGTGGGGAAAGTGTCGTTCGACGACTGACCCATGTTGCAGTGATCGTTCGGGTGCACCGGATCCTTGGTGCCCAGAGTGCCGCCCAGGATTTCAATCGCGCGGTTGCCGATCACCTCGTTGGAATTCATGTTCGACTGGGTGCCCGAGCCGGTCTGCCACACGACCAGCGGGAAATTGTCGTCGAACTTGCCTTCGAACACCTCACCGGCGGCCTGAATGATCGCATCGGCGATTTTCGCGTCCAGCTTGCCCGACTCCTTGTTGGCCATGGCGCAGGCTTTCTTGATGCAGCCCAGCGCGCGCACGATGGCCACGGGCTGTTTTTCCCAGCCGATGGGGAAATTCAGGATCGAGCGCTGGGTTTGTGCGCCCCAATACTTGTCGGCGGGAACTTCAAGCGGGCCAAAGCTGTCGGTTTCGGTGCGGGTTGCGGACATGTCTCACTCCGTTCATGTGTATACCGTTGCATGCGGAATAAACCGGGGCGGCATCCGGGGCAATCGGCTAGTTTGGCGCAGGTTACGCGAGCTCGGCCGTGCCGCGAAAGGTATAGATGCGCGCAGGGGGCAGATTGTTCCAGATCCTGCGGCCCCGGATGTGGGACAGGCGCAATTTTTCGCGCAACTCTTCGGGAACTGGTGGCGTCGGGCCATAGGTGAATTGCACGAACACGCCACCGGGGCGCAGCACGGAAAAGCTGGCGTTCAGGATGTCTTCGACGACCGGGTTCGGGATAGACAGAAGCGGCAGGCCCGAGATCACCGCACCCACATCGCGCAACCCCGATTGGCCAAGGCTTTGGGCAGGCGCGTGATGCACGTTCACACCGTCAAAGTTATGGCGGATATGGTCCGCGAAATCCGCGCTCATCTCGAAACAATGCAGGTCCGGCGGCGCAACGCCACGCTCCAGAAGCGCCCGGGTGATCCGCCCGGTGCCGGGGCCAAGCTCGACCACGGGGCCGGGAATGGCGTCATCGGGCACTTCCATGGCCATGGCGCGCGCCAGCGCCTGAGAAGACGGCGCGACAGCGGCAACCTCGTGGGGACGGCGCACAAGACGGCCAAGGAAAAACGGCAAATCGGACATGTCACACCACTGATTTTCTGCGATGCGGCATTCATTATGTGGTGCTGACGTAAAGTAAAGTCCGGATTTGCTGTGACGGGGAAATGTCACATGAGGGTCAGAAACCCGTTACTTGCGGAAACTGTCAAGGCTGACCACGTCAGCGTCGTGGTGTTCGCGTTCCGGCGTTTCCACTTCAAGCTCGGCCTCGGTATCCGGGAGAGCGCTGATCTGGGGTTTTTCCTCGTCGTCTTCCTGGCTCTCGAAGCGCAGGCCGAATTCCACCGACGGATCGACAAAAGTCTGGATCGCGTCATAGGGAATAAAGAGCGGTTCCGGCGCGTCGCCGAAATTCAGCGTGACGGAAAACGCGTCCTGACCCACTTCAAGATTGTCATACCAGTGCTGCATGACGACCGTCATCTCGCTCGGGTAGCGGTCCCGCAGCCAATCGGCGATCTGCACCTCGGGATGGGTGGTGTCAAAAGTGATGAAGAAATGATGATCGCCCGGCAGGCCGTGTTTGGAGACATCGGTCAGCACGTTGCGGATAAGCCCCCGCATCGCGCGATGCATCAGGTTTCCATAATCAATGCTGTCTTCCATGTGGTCCGCCCCAGTTCACTTGGCTTGATCATAGGGGATTCGAAGGGAAACAAAAGGGGGCAAGCTGTGGCATTATCCGTCAACCGATGGCGCTGCCCAGCAACAGGGCAACCGCCGCAGAAATGGCCAGCGTCAGCGGGATCGAGGCGCGCAAGGCAAAGATCAGGACCGCGCAAACCCCGCTCAGGACAAAGGCCGTGGGGCTGAACGTGGACATGAGGGGCAGGACAATATCGACGGGCCCCCAAGTGACGGTCCTGGTGGCGGCAAAGATCACATTGAGCGCGAACCAGAGCGACAGATTGGCGATCACACCCACCACCGCCGCCGTGACAGCGCTGAGCGCGGCATTGATCCGCGGACGCGAGGTGATGTGCTCCAGATAAGGCGCGCCCGCGAAAATCCACAGAAAACAGGGGGTGAAGGTCATCCACAGCGTCAGGAGACCGGCCACCGCGAACCCGGCGCGCCCCATCTCTTCGGATCCGGCCAGATGGCCCACGAATTGCGTGACAAGGATCAGCGGCCCGGGCGTGGTTTCGGCGAGGCCCAGCGCGTCGATCATCTGTTCGGTGGTGATCCAGCCGTGGGCCTGCACCACTTCCTGCGTCATATAGGCCAGCACGGCATAGGCCCCGCCAAAGGTCACGAGAGCAAGTTTTCCGAAGAAAAGTGAGAGGTTTAGAAGGAAATCCTCACCCAATCCCCAAAGCAGTACCAGTGGCGCGACCCAGAGCCCGCCCCAGATGGCGATGCTGCGCAGGGGAACGCCCGGTGGGGCCTCTGCGAGCAGGTCCGGCGCGGGCGCGACCGCGCGCAGGACTCCGAGCAATGCCGCGCAGGCGATGATCACCGGAAACGGCACCTGGAACAGGTAGAGCCCGGCAAAGGCCAGCACCGCGAGGACGATGGAAAACCGGTCCTTCAGTGCCTTGTTCGACAGCCGCCAAAGCGCCTGCGCCACGATCATGACCACCGCAGCCTTGACCCCGACAAACAGCGTCTGAAAGATCGGGAGGGTGCCGTAACTGATGTAAATCGCTGCGAGAATCGCAATCACAACCGCCCCGGGCAAGACAAACAGAAGCCCCGCGATCAGTCCGCCCGCCGTGCCTCGCAAGCGCCAACCGGCATAGGTGGCCAGTTGCATTGCCTCTGGGCCCGGCAGCATCATGCAAAAGCTCAAGGCCCGCAGGAACTGGTCCTCGGTCAGCCATTTCTGTTCATCCACCAGAATCCGGTGCATGACCGCGATCTGCGCCGCCGGTCCGCCAAAGGACAACAGACCGATGCGCGCAAAGGCGTGAAACAGATGCGGGAAAGAGGGCGGCGTATCCGTCATGGACCCATCAGCTTGGCAACGGGTGGCGCGATGGCACCCTCATGCAATCTGCATGCGGCAGCGGTCGGGGCCTGTCAACCATGCGCATCTGGACGAACATGAAGTTCGCGCCGTAACTGCCTGATTTTGTGGAAGTGCAGGCTTCTGTTGCCAGGTGCCTGCGAACCCCGCCTAACGCTGCTAGGCGCTAGGGCTTAAAGTTTCGATTCCTCGAACTGCTTACGCAGCCAGAGCAACCGGAGCACGATTGTCGTTTGCAATTGTACTGTTTTCGCCGGTAACGGTGGCAGACAGCCGAGACAAAGCTAACCCCTTTAGACGTCCGTCGATCCTGTTTCGGCCCCATGATCCCCAAACGAAGGAGTATTGGTGGAGCCGCCGGGTACCGCCCCCGGGTCCGATCCGCTTATTACGAGCGCGTTTATGTCCATAGTCCCTTGCGAGACAGTGTGAATATAGGGAGCCGCGTGCGCAGTGAAAAGGGGGAATCTCTGTTTACCGAGCGCTGCGCCGGATCACCACCAGCCCGCTCAGCACAATCACCGCGCTGCCTGCCAGTGTCATGGTGTCGGGGCGTTCGCCAAAAATGACCACTCCAATGATCATCGCGAATATCAGCCGGGTGTAGCGGAACGGCACGGTGACCGAGACCTCACCCACGCGCATGGCGGCAGTCAGCGCGGTATAGGCCAGAACACCGACGACAACCGCCAGCGCCACCTGTCCCGCCGCGCGCGGCGACGGCATTGCACCGGGGCCTGTGATTGCGATCAGGATCAGCCCTGCGATCACCAGCATGGCAAAGCCCAGCACGCCAAGCTGCGCGTTGGACATCGACGCGGGGCTGGCGCGCGAGCCAAGGTCACGACCGGCAAAGCCCAGCATGCCCAGCACCGCGAAGATCGAGGTCAGCTCAAACGCATCCGTGCCCGGGCGCAGGATCATCAGGACGCCGACAAAACCGATCCCGATGGCGGACCAGCGCCGCCAGCCCACGGTTTCACCAAAGAACACCACCGCCCCCAGCGCCACGACCAGCGGCGTGGCCTGAAGGATGGCGGAAACAACCGAGAGCGGGGCCAGCGCAAAAGCCAGCGTATAGAACAACCGCCCGAGCACTTCGGAGGCCGAACGCAGAAGCAGGGGGCGTGTCGTGACCGCAGGGTGCAAGGGCACTTCGCCCCGTATCCACGCCCAGATCAGGAAAATGATCAGGCCGCCCAAGCCAAAGAGGATCAGCCCAAGCCCCACCGTGATCTCCTGCATCGCGGATTTGAGGAACATGTCCTCCACGGCGAAAAACGCCATGGCAGCGGTCATGTAGAGAGGGCCGCGATAGGGGGACATGGGGAGGGCCTTTTCAGGGGTCTGGTAAGGCGGAACTTAGAGTGCCGGTTTCGGGATCGCCAGCGCGAAACACCAAGGGGGCACGGCTTTCAATGCACCGTCCAAAGCGCCACGCTACCCACGAGGATCAGGCTCAGCGCCCAGACCACGTCGAGGTTGAACCAACTGCGGCGCAGAAATTCCAGCCCCAGCCAGCGATAGACCCCAAAGGCCAGCGCACCGCCCGCCGCCGTCATGGCGAGCGTATGGGCCACGGCGACCGCCAAGGCGATCGTCGCATTGCCCTGCATCAGCTGATCCGCGGCGGCATGGCCGGTATCTGTCTCGACCGTTTTGCAAATGCCAAGATAGATCGGCACCAGCATCAGCCCCGCGCCATGGGCCATCGCCGCGAGGAAGGACCAGAGCACCAGTTTCCTGGGATGCACCCGCGCCAGAAACCTTGGATGGCGGCGATTGATCAACAGGTAAATGCCCAGTGCAATCACCAGAAGCGCCGCGCCGATCTGAATCTCGCGCTGATATTCGACAAGGATCAGCATGGCCGAGAAGGGCAGCAGGATCGCCACCATGGCGATCAGGTGCCCCAGCGCCAGCATTCCCAGCGCGCGGGGCAATGCACGCGGCTTGCGCTCCATCAGCGCAGCCGACACCGCCAGCGGCCAGCCCATGCCGGGATTGACCCCGTGATAAAGACCCGAGACGACAACGGCCCCCCAGAGGGCCGTTGCACTGCTTATTGGCTCCATGTTTTAGACGGAGGGGTAGCAGAAGCTGTCGGTCGAGCAATCGCCGCCTTCAAGCCGGATCTGGTGGCTGCGGTAACCCTTGGGGAATTCAACGTAGAAATCCTCGGCCAGGGTCAGCCCGCCATTTTCACCCACATGGGCCATGACCATCTGTCCGCCTTCGTCATCGGGGTAGAACTGGTTGTCCCAGGTGGAATAGAGCGAATTGGTCCAGTAGACCCGTTTGCCATCGCGGCTGATCTCGACCATCTGCGGGCCAAAGACAAAGGGTTTCCCGTTCGGGTGATTGGCCCTGCGGGCAATGCCGCCCAGCTCGACCTTGCCCGTCAGCTTGGGATTCATCGGGTCGGAGACATCGTATTGATGCATCTCGCCCATGCCCCAGCAGGCGACATAGAGGTATTTGTCGTCGAGCGAGAGGTCGATATCGGTGACCAGCGGCGGCACGGCCTCGAACCCCTGCAGAAGCGGCGGGAGGTTTTCCGCCTTTTCCGGGCGTGGGTCGATTGTGATGGTCTTCTTGGCCTCGAATGTGCCGTCATCCTTTTGCCACCAGGTAAAGATCGCGCCTTGAAGGTTGGTGGTATCCACTACCACGCCACAGAAGCCGTAATCCTTGGCCGGATCATGGGCGGGGCGGATTTCCAGCGCCATCTGGTAATTTTCGCCGAAATCGATGGTCTGCACGTTCTTGCGCTCGCGCAGGTTCCAGAAATGGATCGAATGGCCGTATTTGTTGGACAAAAGATCCTCGGGCACAATGCCGTTCTCAAACTGCGGCGGCAGGCCCCATTCGGAGCTGACCATGTAGTCACGCGGCAGGTTCCACCAGAAATCGTAATGCTTGTCCTGCTTGCCCCGGTCCATTTCGTAGCGGCCGAGGATTTCAAAGGTTTCGCAATCCATGATGAAGATGCCCGGAGGGCCGTCGGTGCCGTCCTCGCCACCGCCGCCAAGGGTCGAAACATAGATGCCTTCGGGGCCGCAATGGATGGTGTGCGGGCGGGAATAGCCGGTTTTGGCAAAGACCTCTTCGGGTTCGATGATCTTGTGAATCTTGGCCTTGAGCGGTTCCTTCACGTCGATCACGTAGATCCGGGAGGAGCGGATGCCGGGAATGATCAGGTAGCGGCGTTCCAGAAAAGCGTGACCGGTCAGCGGCGACAGCGCCGAGGAACAGGCATTCCAGCCGAAATGGTGAAACTCGTCGCCCTTATTGGGCATGATCAGCTGATGCACGATCTGGCCATATGTGTCGGATGTGGGGTCCACATCGACCACGGCCAACCCGTCGGGCTGCGAGCCGTTGGGGCTAAGCATCAGGGTGAAGGCCAGCGTTTCTGCGGGCGCTTCCATGGCCATTTTCGGGGTGGCGTGAAATGTCGGGTCTGGTCGCAGGTTCATAAGTGTCCTCCCTTTATGGATGCGTTGTTCCGGAAAATATCCGTCACGCGGGAAAACCGTCTCACAGAAATAGATTCCCGGCAATAAGTTGTGCTGCATGTGTCTGGTTGCAGCGGCGGAGCCGTTGGCGAATGATCTCCAAAGAGTCCGTCCAGATCGGGTTGTTTCGCAAGATTGCGATGATGTCGCAAAATTGCCCATTTTGATGCCCCATTATGCCACAAAGACCGGGCAAAAAAACAGTCGGGGCCAAACACGGTGACATTATGAATACCACAACTCATGCATATTCTGCGGACCTCGAACGCAAACGCGTCGCGCGGCAGCTGGAACGCTTCGCTCTTTACGGTCTGATCGGCGCAATGGTGCTCGCACCGGTCGCTGCGCTTGGCGGATATGCGGTTTATGAGTTGTTAGGCAGCGAAACTCTGTCGCTTGCATTCCTCACCGGACCGTTGAACTGATCCGAGCCATCTCGACCTGACCAGAAATCGCTTGCGTGGCGGGGCGCATCATGCGCCCGGCCATTTCGCGTTCAGGCCAGGGGCCTGATCCTGAGTCGCGTGATCCGGTTGTCCTTGCGCTCCAACACTTCGAAGCGGAAGCCATGGAAGGAAAACACCTGTCCCACAGACGGGATGATCTGGGCCTCGTGGATGACAAGCCCGGCCACGGTGTTGGCCTCTTCATCGGGCAGGTTCCAGTCGGTGGCGCGGTTGAGGTCGCGGATCGTCATGGCGCCGTCCACCACGTAATTGCCATCCTCGGTGCGGCGCACCGGGTGTTCGGCATCCGGGTCAAACTCATCGGTGATCTCGCCCACGATCTCTTCGAGGATATCCTCCAGCGTGATCAGCCCTTCGAGCGAGCCATATTCATCCACCACCAGCGCAAAATGCGTGCGGCGGCGCAGGAAGTTGCGCATCTGGTCGTCCAGCGACGTGGTGTCGGGCACGAAATAGGGTTTCATCGCCACCGAGGTGATGTCGAAATTGTCGATCGCGCTGATCTCTTCGCCGGTGCCGTCCACCAGCTTGTACATGGCGCGCAACAGATCCTTGGCATGGATCACGCCGATGATGTTCTCGGGGTCTTCCTTGAAAACGGGCAGGCGGGTGTGACGGCTTTCGAGACATTGATTGAGGATGTCGCGCGGCGGCGTGTCGGCGTCGATCATCTCGATGCCGGAGCGATGCAGCATGATCTCTTCCACGGTGCGGTCGCTGAGGTCCAGCGCGCCAAGGATCCGGTCGCGGTCTTCCTTCTCGACCACGCCTTCGGAATGGCCCAGATGCAGCGCGCCTGCGATTTCCTCGCGCACGGCAAGGATATGGCTGTCGGGGTCGGTCTGCACGCCGAACAGGCTGAGAATACCGCGCACCAGAAGACGCACGGCCGAGACCATGGGCGAGAAGACCAGCACGACCACCTGAATGATCGGTGACACAAGCGCCGCGGCGCGTTCAGCATTGGTGATGGCATAGGTCTTGGGCAGCACCTCGGCAAAGATCAGCACCAGAAGCGTCATGACGAGCGTTGCCAGCGCGACACCGCTTTCGCCGAAAACGCGTGTAAACAGCGCCGTGGCGAGCGAAGCCGCAAGGATATTCACGAGGTTGTTGCCCAGCAGAACCGAACCGATCAGCCGCTCATTATCCTCGGTGATGGTCAGGGCACGCTGCGCGCCGCGATTGCCCTTGTCGGCTTGCGTGCGCAGCTTGCCGCGCGAGGCGGCGGTCAGCGCGGTTTCCGAGCCGGAGAAAAAGCCCGACAACAAAAGCAGCAGCAGGATTGCCGCAGAAGTGATCCAGAATGCACCGTCCAGCACGGTTTGTGTGGGTTCCATGAGCCTGTGTTTCCTATACGCTTGAGCGCGTTATGGGGTGCGTTCGCGCCCCGTTCAAGGGAGACGGGTGTGAAGATAGCCGATCTGGGACGAATTGCCGGGCCGGTGTTGCTGTTTGGCGGGCCTTATTCCAACGCCGAAGCGTTTGGCGCGCTGATGGAACTGGGCTGGCCGCGCGGCCGGATGATCTGTACCGGCGACGTGGTAGCCTATTGCGCGGCACCGGGGGCTTGCGTGGCGATGGCGCAAAGGATTGAGCAGGGCGGCGGCATGGTGATTGCCGGGAATGTGGAACAGCAGCTTGCCGCCCGCGCGCTGGATTGCGGGTGCGGGTTCGAGGATGGCTCGGCCTGTGATCTCCTGTCAGACGGGTGGTACGGGTTTGCCAACGCTGCGGTTGACGACGCCGCGCGCGACTGGATGGCGGACCTACCGGATATCGGGGTGTTTGAACATGCCGGACGTCGCTTCGCCGTGATCCATGGCGGGGCATCGGATGTGGCGCGGTTTCTCTGGCCGTCATCGCCGGAAGCGGACTTTACCGAAGAGATTGCCGGGATCACTGATCTGATCGGCCCGGTGGACGGGGTGATCGCCGGACATTGCGGTGTGGCGTTCACGCGCGACATGGCGGGGGTCTCTTGGATCAATGCGGGCGTGATCGGCATGCCGCCGCATGATGGGCGGCCCGCGACGCGCTATGCCGTTCTGGACGCGGGCAGGGTGCGGATCGAGCGGCTGGACTATGATTGGCAGACGGCGCGGACCGCGATGGTCGCGGCTGGGCTGACGCAGGGCTACCACGAGGCGCTCAGCGCGGGCATCTGGCCATCCGAGGATGTGTTGCCCGTGGCGATGCGCCGGGGCTGAGGCCGGCGCATCGCTGTGTTCCCCAAACTCGGGCTTAGCTGTCCGGGCATCCGCCGGCCGTACCCAATGCTCTGTCCGCCATGATCGGGTAATCGAGCCCGGCACGCGTCACGCAGCCGATGTCATGGTAGGTGCCCGGCAGGAGGCTGCTCTGGGACAGGTAGCGGATCACCAGACCGGCGGCATGCGGGGCGGCCATGGAGGTGCCGTTGGCGGTGTAGTAGCCACCATTCTTGTAGGTCGAATAGATGTTTTCACCCGGCTGGATGAAATCGACATCCGCACCAAGCACGCCCTGATAATTCGAGAAATAGGACCATTGCCGGCTTTGGTTCATCGAAGCGATGGTCATCACCCTGTCGCTGGTGGAACTGTTGGCGGTCTCGCCGACGCGGCTGGCCTTGGCCGGAGTGTAAAAATTGGTGTCCGCCGAGGAATTGCCCGCCGCAAGAGTAAAGATCACACCTTTGGTCGCGGCGACGGATTGCACCATCCCTGATATGCCATCCTGTGCGCTGCTGCTGGTGGCACCGCCCAGGCTCACATTGGCCACATCGCAACCAATGATCCCGGCTTGCTCGATCCCGGCCATGACATCGGCCTCCGATCCGCTGCCCCGGCGGTTCAGAACCTTGATCGCAACAAGTTCGACATTGGGGGCAACGCCGACCACGCCCTCATCGTTGTTGATGGCACCGATCGTGCCTGCGACGTGGCTGCCATGGCCATTGTCATCATTCGCGTCGTCTGTCCGACGAACGAACGTGGCCGACAGGTCCTGCCGCACATTCAGGTCGGGGTGGGTGTAGTCGATCCCGGTGTCGATCACGCAGGCCAATAGATTGCCGCTGAAATCCTCATTTGTTTCAGCGCAGAAATCGGCCACGCCCGTCACCAGGGTCACGCCCCAGGGCGTGGTCTGGTTCTCGGCACAGCTGGGGGGCGTGCCGGTGTCGGGGTCGTCCCCTCCATCATTGCCGCCGCCTTTGCCGCCACCTGGATTATCTGGTTTCGCATTGACACCGAACTCGCCCTCATTGGGCGGTAGGCTGAGGATCCTGTCCCGGGTGATCTGGATCGCGCCAAGGCTTTGATCGGCGCTCATGCGGCTGGCCTGAACGGCGCTCATGCGGATGGCAAAACCGTTATACCCGCCGGTATAGACATGGCGCAGCGTGCCGTTGAACCGCACGGCCGCGCCGCGCGCCTTGCCTCTTACATCCTCGCCGCTGAGTCCATCGGGAAGCCGGACGATGTAGCTGTTCGCCACAAGCTGTTCGAGCGTCTCGCCGCTATTACCTCGGCCCTGGGCAAGGGCAGGGCTGGTGAAAATGGAAAAACATACAGCGGCAATTGTAAGGGAATGACGTTTCATGGCGTGGGGCTCCCAGAATGCGAAGATTGTCAGACAATAACAAATTCGTGTGTTTCAGGCAAAATTTAACCAATCTAATTACGGCGATTCTGTGGCAATCCGTCTAATTTGACGGCACTGTCGCGCCTGCGGAAACAGTGTCAAATTTTGCCGGTCATTGTTGCGCCTGCGGCCTAGCCGTCGCGGGCCAGCGGGTGGTGCTCAAGCACCAGATCGCGCAGCCGTTCTTCCAGCACATGGGTATAGATCTCGGTCGTGGCCACATCCGCATGGCCCAGAAGCGTCTGGATCGCGCGCAGGTCTGCACCGTTTTGTAACAGATGCGTGGCAAAGGCATGGCGCAGCGTGTGCGGCGTGACCTGGGCCGGGTCGATCCCGGCCTGCGCGGCCAGCGTCTTGATAAGGTTGAAGAACCAGTGCCGCGTCAGATGCCCGTCCTTGCCACGCGATGGAAACAGGAAGGGCGAGGGCGGTTTGCCCTTGGTGCGCTTCTCGTCCTCGGCGGCGTCGCGGTGGCTCAGCCAGTCCTGCACGGCGGCGCGAGCGGGCGGCGAGAGCGGCACCATGCGTTCCTTGCCCCCCTTGCCCCTGACAAGGATCAGTCGGGGATCACCGCGCACCGCCGCAACCGGCAAAGAGACCAGTTCCGTGACCCGCAGCCCGGTGGCGTAGAGCACCTGCATCAGGCAGGCATGGCGCGCACGCTCGGACGCGGTCTTGCCATGTGTCTCGGCTGCGTTCAGCAGCTTTTCCACATCGTCGATGGACAGCGTCTTGGGCAGGCGCTTGTCCTTGCCTGGACCGGAAATCTGGATCGCCGGATTGTCGTCGCGCCAGCCTTCGTCAAAGGCAAAGCGGTAAAGCTGTTTGATCGCCGACAGCCGTCGCGCCCGGGTCGCGCGCGCCAGCCCCTGTGCTTCGCAATGGATCAGGTAGGATTCGATATCGTCCCGCGTGGCGCGTTCAAAACCGCTGCCTTGCACGGCCAGCCAGTCCGCCACATCGCGCAGGTCGCGGCCATAGGCGAGAAGCGTGTTGCCAGCTGCGCCCAGTTCGGCCGCCTGCGCGTCGAGAAATGCCGAGATATGGCGGTGGTCGTCGCCCATCGTTCAGCCCTCGGCGGTGAGGAACAGCGCCTGCAACGCGGTGCGCCGCGCCGTGTCTTCCAGCCCCACGGCCCGCAACGTGGCCAGCGCCACGCTCAGCGCGCCGTCATCGCCGAGATGCGCCTGATAGCCCAGGGACATGGCGCGGAGGATCACCTCGCCCAGCTTGTCGTCCTCCAGCAGGACACGCAGCGTCGGCGCCGTCGGCCCGCTGAACCCGTCCACGATGGCGCGTGCGCGCGCGGTGGGGGCGGGGGCGGTATCGGGCGCGCCTGCGGCCAGCGCCCTGGCAAAGGACTGGGTCAGCCCGCTCGGTTCAAGATCGCGCGCCAGGGTCTCGTATTGCGGGGACAGCATGGCGATTTCAAACCGTATCGCCGCTGCGCTGCCGGTCAGGGGCAGGGCGGCAAGACGTTCGGCATAGGTTTTGGCAAAGGCGGTTTTCAACCCGGTCTGCGCCATGGCGGGCCAGACCCGCTGCAACGTCTTGGCCACGGCACCGGGATCGCGGGCACTGAGCGCAGTCTCGAAACGCTGCACCGCTTCGGCCCGGTCCCAGACCCCGCCCGAGGCCGAAGGACGTCCCTGGGTGTAGAACGCGAACAGCCGTTGTTCGGGCAGCGCCCCGGCACGTACCAGCCGTTCGGCGGCTTCGATCTGGGCTTTCCAACCGCTGTGACCGGACAGGTCGGCATTGGCAAAGGCGCGCGGCAGGCTGGCCGAGGGCAGGGGTTCGCCAAGCGCCTCATGCAACCGGTATTCCAGCGGCGTCATGCGCGCTGCAGGCGGCAGGCGCGGCAGGTCTTCGGCCATTTCCGGATCGAGGAAATTCAGCAAAAGCCCGTAGCGCGCCGCGCTGATATCGCCAAGCGCGCGGCCCGATTCCAACGTGGTCAGCGCGTCGCCCCATTGCCCGGCGCGGGCCAGACAATAGATGCGTGACGACAGGTCCGGCACCAGATGCGGTCTGGCCAGGGCCGCGGCACAGGCCGGGTCCGTGGCTCCCGCGAGCAAGGCAAGATCAAACGCGCGGCGGAACAGCGCCGGGTCTGATGTGGGGTTGCTCAGCGCCACCAGCTCGGCCGCTTGCGCAACCGCACCCAGATCGATCAGGCGGTCGATCCGCGCCAGCAAGAACCGGCCATCGGCCTCTTTCGGGGGCAGGGCTTCGGCCAGCAAGAGGGCAAAGAGCAGCGATTGCATGGCCGGTTGCCCGTCGACCGATTGCGCGGTGATCAGATCGGTGATCACGGACGAATCGCTGGCCTTCCAGAGCGTGGGGGGAAATCCCGTCACATGGCCCGGCAACAGCCCCACCGCATCCGCCTTGGGCGCGTCGTCCAGCGGTGTGACGCTGACCTCGGGCGTGGTCACTCCGTTCGACACCGGGGGCTCTTCCAGCGGCAGGCTGCTATGCGGGGCAAGCACGCCGAAATCCGATGGCTGGCCCGCTTGTTGGTCAAGCCAGTCGATGGCCGACAAAGGATCCTGCGCCGCCACGGGGCCGGATAGCCCCAACACTGCCAGAATGGCGCAGCCGGACACACGCATTGCGACGCTACCCGGCATCAAGCACCACCGGCTCGCGAATCTCCTGAGCGGGGGGCGAGAAATCCACCCCAAAATAGGGGCCGATATAGGCATATCCCACAAGGCCGATCCCGGCCAGAATCGCCAGATAAAACAGGTATTTGATCAATCGGACCATAGGGTGCTGCCTCTGCCTTGTCATCTGCCGTGTCGCCCGGCGTGCGCATTCGCCGCTCGTGTCGCCGGTGCTTTTTTCTCTCTTATACCTAGCCTTTTCGATGAGTTCACGTCATTCACAGTCAATAAGCAAATATTTGAACACGAAGGGGCGAAATCGGCGAATCCATGCACTGGAAAGTCAAGAAGACAATCGTGATGGTCGGCATGATGGGAGCGGGGAAAACCGCCGTGGGCCGGGCGCTCGCCAACAGGCTTGGCGTGCCGTTTCTCGATTCGGATGCCGAGATTGTGGACGCCGCCAACATGTCCATCGCCGAGATTTTCGAGCGCGATGGCGAGGCGTTTTTCCGGGCCAAGGAAAGTCAGGTGATCGACCGGCTTCTGGACAGCGAACGCTGTGTCCTGTCCACCGGCGGCGGCGCGTTTCTTGCCGAGGGCAACCGCCAGATGATCTCGGACAAGGGCGTGTCGGTCTGGCTCAATGCCGATATCGACCTGCTCTGGAGCCGTGTGAAACATAAAGACACGCGGCCGCTGTTGCGCACGGAAAACCCCCGCGCCACGCTTGAGGCGATCTATGACGCGCGCGTGCCGCTTTATGCCAAGGCGGATCTGCGGGTGGATGCAGACCGCGATGTGACGATCGAGGCCATGGCGGGCCGCGTCATCGACGCGTTGCTTACCCGGCCGGATGTGTTGGAGAAAGTCGATGATAACTGAGGTGCATGTCCCGCTAGGCGAGAGGGCCTATGACATTCGCATCGGCGGCGGTCTACTGGGCCGCGCCGGGGCCGAGATCGCGCCGCTGCTGCACCGTTCGCGCGTGGCGGTGATCACGGACGAAAATGTCGGTGCGCGGCATCTGGACACCCTGCGCACCGGGTTGGCGGCCGAGGGGATCGAGATGGTGTCACTGGCCTTGCCGCCGGGGGAGTCCACCAAGGGCTGGCCGCAGTTTTCGCGCGCGGTCGAATGGCTGCTGGAGCAAAAGGTCGAACGCCGCGACGTGGTGGTGGCGCTTGGTGGCGGGGTGATCGGCGATCTGGTGGGTTTTGCCGCCGCCGTTTTGCGCCGGGGCGTGCGCTTTGTGCAGATCCCGACCTCGCTTCTGGCGCAGGTCGACAGTTCCGTGGGTGGCAAGACCGGCATCAACGCGCCGCAGGGTAAGAACCTGATCGGGGCGTTTCATCAGCCGAGCCTTGTTCTGGCGGACACTGATGTGCTCAAGACCCTGCCGACGCGCGATTTCCTCGCGGGCTATGGCGAGGTGGTGAAATACGGGTTGCTTGGCGACGCCGCGTTTTTCGAATGGCT
The DNA here is from genome assembly GCF_028023675.1 of Primorskyibacter aestuariivivens. Taxonomy (GTDB): domain Bacteria; phylum Pseudomonadota; class Alphaproteobacteria; order Rhodobacterales; family Rhodobacteraceae; genus Marinovum; species Marinovum aestuariivivens. The sequence goes on from NZ_JAQIOZ010000018.1 coordinate 64,407, forward strand.
GGAAGAGAACGGACCCGCGTTGGCCGCCGGGGATGACGATGCGCGCATCTATGCGGTGCGCCGCTCCTGCGAGATGAAGGCCGAGATCGTCGTGCGCGACGAGACGGAGCAAGGCGACCGGGCGTTGCTCAATCTCGGCCATACCTTCTGCCACGCGCTGGAGGCGGCAACGGGCTATTCCGACCGGCTGTTGCATGGCGAAGGCGTGGCCGTGGGCTGTGCGCTGGCCTTTGAGTTGTCGTCGCGGCTGGGGCTGTGTGCGCAGGAAGATCCCAGCCGGGTGCGCGCCCATCTCAAGGCGATGGGGATGAAATGCGACCTGTCCGACATCCCCGGCGATCTGCCGGGGGCCGAGGCGCTGCTGGAGTTGATGGGACAGGACAAAAAGGTCGTGGACGGGCAATTGCGCTTTATCCTCGCGCGCGGCATCGGGCAGGCCTTTGTCACCTCGGACGTGCCGCGCGAGGCGGTGCTGGACGTGTTGCACGACGGACTCTCGTAAACGCCAAATTCTGTCGACAGAATTTGCAAATTTGGGCGCGGGTGGTCATGGTGGTGTCAGGGAATTTGCTGTGGCGCGTCCGGCGAGGGGATGACTTTTTGCTGAGACGCGCTTGAGGGGGCTTTGTGCCCCTCAAGACGCCTTTTCAAGTGTGGTGTGAGTCGCCTGCGCGTCAAGGACAAGCCGCCTTTGGCGGTCGGCTGCGCCGATCCTTGATCCCCAGCCGACTCACGGGGCCAGTTGGGCCAACGACGTCTCAAGTTCCCCGTAGCCCGTAAAGCGGTATTCATAGTCCAGCCCGAGACGCTCGGCACAGGCGCGCGCCTTGTCTTCAAGCGCCGGGTCTTTTGTCTGGGCCTGGTATATCAGCTTGGTGTAATTGCCAAAAATCATGTCACGCAGTTCCGGGTGCCGGTCCAGCCCCATGGGCCGCCAGACGAAGGCGTCGAACTGTTTCACCAGAAAATCGGTGAGGAAAAACGCCGTCATGTCGGCGTCGCTCGTGCGGGCGAAATCGTCATTGCCCTGGAAAAAACTGTAGCAATGCGGGCCCTCGACCATTTCGACGCCCAGCTCCCTGCAGCGCGCTTCAAGCAGTCCGCCGGTGCCGCAATCGGCATAGACGACGAAGATCGTTTCATAATCGGCGCGGTGTTTCTCTACCGCCTCGGTCACGGCCTCGGTGATCTTTTCGGGGTAGAGATGCAGCTTGGCGGGCAGGCAGGTCAGGTCCAGATGGGTCCAGCCATTGGCCGATTTCAGCGCTAGGATTTCCCGCGCCAGCGCACCGCAGGCAATCAGCAGCACCCGCCCGCGGCCCTTTGGCGGCAGACCGTCCTCGGTCAAGGTCACATCGTCAAGCATGTCATGCCCCCATGAAAAAGGCCCGCGCTCCGGGATGGAGGCGGGCCCTTGTCCGAATGGCTCGAGCTCAGCCCGCCAGTTGGTTGTGTTTGCGCGACACGAATTCCTTGGCGGTTTCCACAGCCACTGCAGCGTCACGGCAATAGGCGTCGGCACCGATGGCCTTGCCAAACTCCTCGTTCAGCGGCGCACCGCCCACCAGCACGATGTAATCATCGCGCTTGCCCTGTTCCACCATCGTGTCGATCACGACTTTCATGTAAGGCATGGTGGTGGTCAGAAGGGCGGACATGCCGAGAATATCGGGCTCTTCCGCTTCCAGAGCTTCCATGTAGCTTTCCACCGGGTTGTTGATGCCCAGATCGACCACCTCGAAACCCGCGCCTTCCATCATCATCGACACAAGGTTCTTGCCGATGTCGTGGATATCGCCCTTGACCGTGCCGATCACCATCTTGCCCACGCGGGGCGCGCCGGTTTCGGCCAGCAGCGGTTTGAGAATGGCCATGCCGCCCTTCATCGCATTGGCGGCCAGCAGCACTTCGGGGACGAAAAGGATACCGTCGCGGAAATCCTTGCCGACGATGGTCATGCCGCCCACAAGCGCCTCGGTCAGGATGCGATAAGGCGCCCAGTCGCGTTCGAGAAGGATGTTCACGCCCTCTTCGATCTCTTCCTTGAGACCGTCATAGAGGTCGTCGAACATCTGCTGGACCAGTTCCTCGTCGTCGAGTTCGGAGAGGATGATGTCGTCTTCTTCATCGGACATTGCGCGATTCCTTTGCCTTGGGCTGTGTTGCCCGGGTTTTCATCAGCTTTTGCCGTTTTGTCGCAGACCCACTTGGCGGATTGCGACATAGGGCCACCCGCAACCGACGCGTGATCCTTGCGGCGGGGCGGGAATTGCATTTGTTCTCTTTATGTTCTAATTCTTGAGAATGGATGAGCCGATCTTGCATGTGGACGCGGCGCGACGGCCCGGCCGCGGGGCAACGCGGAACGAGACCGGGCGCTTTGAACGCGAGACCCGGGTGACGGTGCCCGATGGCTGGGACATTGAAGAAGAGCGGCCCATGATCCGCACCGAGGTGACCGAGGAGACGGCGCGCAGCCTGATCACCTATAACCGGTCGCCCGATCTGCCCTTTGACCGCTCGATCAATCCCTACAGGGGCTGCGAACATGGCTGCATCTATTGTTTCGCGCGGCCCAGCCATGCGTATCTGGGGCTGTCGCCGGGGCTGGATTTCGAGACGCGGCTGGTGGCGCGGCCCAACGCTGCCGAGGTGCTGACGCGGGAGCTGCGGGCGCGCAGGTACAAGGTCGCGCCGATTGCCATCGGCACGAATACCGATCCCTATCAACCGGTTGAGCGGGATCGCGGCATCATGCGGGACTGCCTGAGGGTTTTGCGCGATTGCAATCATCCGGTGGCCATTGTCACCAAGGGCACGCTGGTGGAGCGCGATATCGACCTGCTTGCGCCGATGGCGGAAAAGGGCCTTGCGCGTGTTGGCATCTCGATCACCACGCTGGATGCGGATCTGGCGCGGCGGATGGAGCCGCGTGTGCCGTCGCCCAAACGGCGTTTGGCGACGATCAAGCGGCTGGCGGAGGCAGGGATTGGCGTGCGGCTCATGGTGTCGCCGGTGGTGCCCGCGCTGACCGATCCCGAGCTTGAGGCGATACTGGAGGCCGGGGCAGAGGCGGGCGCGGAGGCGGCAAGCTGGATCATGCTGCGCTTGCCCAGGGAAGTGTCGCCGCTGTGGCAGGCATGGCTGGCCGAGCACTATCCGGACCGCGCCGGGCGCATCATGGCGCGGCTGCGCGAAATGCATGGCGGCAAGGATTATGACGCGCGCTGGGGCCACCGGATGCGCGGGCAGGGGCATTACGCGGCGCTGATCAAGGCGCGGTTCGAACGGGCGGCGCGCAAGCTGGGGCTTGACCGGGGGCTGCCAGAGTTGCGTTGTGACCTGTTCACACGCCCCGACATGTCGGGGGATCAGCTGTCCTTGTTCTGAGACGGATGGCACGTTCGGCTGGTGGAATGTGCCCTCACCGTAACAAGCGGATCTCTTCGCGGTTACAAAAAGCGATCGTTTGACCGGCATTTTCCACGGCACGAAAGCCGCGCCGGTCCAGTTCTGCCAGGAACCGGTCCATGCCGACGATCCGTTCGATATCGCGTGTCTTGCGCCGGACCACGCCGCCCTGTGCCGCGGCACGCGCGGAAAACGGCGCGCAGAGCCAGTCATCGGGGCGGATTTGGTCGGGCAGGAAGGACATGCCACGACTTTATTCCTATCCTGGTTAACGTCCGGTGAAGCGTTTCAGGCGCGGCGACGGCGACGTTTGCGCGTGGGGGTGGCTTCGCCCGATCCGTCACTGTCCGAGGTGAAAGGCCCCAGCGCCTCAACAATCTGCTCCAGCGTTGGTGTCCCGTTGGCCGGGCGTGTTTCCAGCGCCTCACGCATGGCGCGCAGATGCTCGGGCTTGGTCCCGCAGCAACCGCCGATGATCTTCGCGCCGCAGTCCCGCGCCAGCACGGCGTAATCGGCCATCAGGTCCGGCGTGCCATCATAGTGAATATGCCCGTCGACATATTTCGGGATGCCTGCATTCCCCTTGGAAATCATAGGTATTTCAGGGGATTGCGCGCCAAAGCTCAACAAAGTGCGCAGCAGGTCCGACGCCCCGGTGCCGCAATTTGCGCCAAAGGCCAGCGGCGGGTTCGGCAGGCCCTGCACCAGCGCCACCATGTCAGCGGCGGTCACGCCCATCATGGTGCGCCCGGCCGTGTCAAAGCTCATCGTTCCGCACCAGTCCATGCCGGCCAGCGCAAAGGCCTCGGCCGCTGCGCGGAATTCCTCGGGGGCCGAGATCGTCTCGACCCAGAGCACATCGGCCCCGCCCGCTTTCAGCCCTTCGGCCTGTTCGTGAAACATCTCGACAGCGGCAGAATGCGACAGCGATCCCACCGGCTCCATGATCTCGCCCGTGGGTCCCACCGACCCCGCCACCACAACAGGACGCCCGGCGGAATCCGCCACTTCTCGGCCCAGTTCGGCGGCGATGCGGTTCAGTTCCTGCACCCGGTCCTGCGCGTCATGCAGTTTCAGACGCGAGGCATTGGCCCCGAAAGAGTTCGTCAGGAACAGATCCGACCCGGCATCGACCGCGCCACGATAGAGCGCGCGGATCTTGTCCGGGGCGTCCACGTTCCACAGCTCGGGCGCGTCACCGGACATCAGCCCCATGTCAAACAGGTTGGTGCCCGTGGCCCCATCGGCCAGAAGCCAGTCGCGTTTGGCGAGCAGATCGGAGAGCAGATTGGGGGTGTCGGCCATGTCGGCCTCCGTTGATAATGGTTTGGGAGCGGGGTGCCACAGGTGGTGTCTTGAGGCAAATTCATAATTCTCAAGATGATTATGAGCTTGTGGAGCGATTTGTGTTTAATGGATCATATGATCTTGAAATTTGGGCTATATGGTCTAAATTTTAACCCGGAGGTCCCCATGCTTCAAACCGTTTCTGATCACCATGTCCCGGATCGTCAGGCCATCGCGCTCAAAGCCTTTGGTCGGATTGCCGAGGCGTGGTCTTTGACCCAGCCCGAGGCCGCGGGGCTGGCGGATATGTCGGTATCTACTTGGAAACGTGCGAAAAAGCCGGGGTTTTCCGGCGATCTGACCCGGGACCAGATGCTGCGGCTCAGTGCATTGATCGGGCTCTACAAATCGCTCGAATTGTATTTCAGCCGGCCATTGGCACGGGACTGGGTGAAATTGCCCAACCAGGGCCCGGAATTCGACGGCGCGCGCCCGGTCGACGCAATGATCGCGGGCGGATTGCCGAAAATCCTGCGGGTGCGGTCCTATGTCGATGCGCTTCGGGGCGGCATGTGAAGACCACCGCGCTCAACATCCGCGCGCTTGTCCGGTTGATCTCCGAGACCCATCACAAACCGCCCGTGCTGCGCGGGCTGGTGGACAGTGACGAAGAGGCGGCGATCCTGGCCGAGATCGAGGGCGAAACAAGCGCGCGCCTGATGGCCGAGCGTGAAGGCAGCCCGGGGATCGACCGCCGCGAACTGGCCTTTGCCCGCCGCTCCCATGACCTGAAGCTTTACGGCCAAAGCCATATCAACGCGGCCTTTGCCTATACGCGCCCCACCGGCAACCGCTTTAACAGCGGTGATCGTGGGGCGTGGTATTCTGCGTGGGAGTTGATGACCAGCGCGCAGGAAGTGGGTTTTCACCGGACGCGGGAATTGGGATTCATCGGGGTCTATGAGGACCGGGCGCGTTATGTCGAATTGCTGGCGGATTTCATCGGCGATTTTCCCGATCTGACGGGCGCGACGCATCCCGCGCTCGATCCCGATCCGGCGCGGGGATATCCGGCGGGGCAGGCGCTGGCACAGGACCTGCGCCGTGCGGGGCACCGCGGGCTGATTTACCCGTCCCTGCGCCATGCGGGCGGGCGCTGTTTCGTGGCGTTTGATCCGGGGATTATCCAGAATGTGCGTCCGGGGGCGAGTTGGGAGCTGGTCTGGGACGGGGCACCGGAGTTCAGTATCGAAGGGGTGTGAGGGGGGGAGGGAGATGCATGGTCGGTGGAGGTTGACCAATGTCTGTAGTCAGCCCTATTCAGCAGTTCTGCCTTGCAAGCGATGAAGGACCGGTACAGTCTCCAGTTTGAGCTGTTCAAGAAAATTCCATACCAGCTCACGGGATGTGACAACTACCTCACGGGATATGACAGCTATGGAAACTAATTTAGACGCTCAGCCCAAAACATTTGCAGAAGCACTTCAGTTGGTTCAGGCTACGCCGAGCTTGCGAAAAATTAAGTCATTTTTGGACAAATCAAACCTATCGGCAGACATGAAAGCGCTGTTGTATGATATTGCCAGAGTGACCGTAAAAATAGGCACGACGGTTATCTTTATTGGCCGGCGCATATTCGAGATCGCGTCCGCTTTGGCCTCAAAATTCCCAAATTTGACCATCGGCACTCTTGTGGGGCTGGTTATTGCAACTTTACTCGGCGGCACCCTTGGTGCGATGTCAATTGCAGGCGCAACGCCATTTGCTGGTCTCGCAGCCCTTTTATCAAAGTTGGTCGTTCTTCTCGGCGTCGGGAAAGGCTTCATAGACGACCTGCGCAACAATGCTGCGAAGGCTGAAATGGACCGTGTGTCTGCGCAATTTAATGCTCTTGGCATGGGTTTTGTACAATCATGACCTCCTTGACGAACGAGCAACAAATCCACCTTTTTGACGACGTTGTGAGGGTTTTGGGAAACGAAGACCGGTTCAAGCTGAAGCTCGGAGCGGGGAGAAATACCTTTGCGTCGATCAAAGCAGGAGATTTGATTGGTCGGTTAGTACAGGTCAGCTCTGCTGCAGGGGCCGGTGCGGGTGCTGCCTTCGCAGCGACTGCTCCTTCTTCCACTGTATGGGGAGCTCTGTTGGTTTCTTTTGGTATGACTTCCAATCCGATTGGTTGGATCGTTGGGGCCGCTGCAGCTTCAGGAGGTGTCTACTACGGTGTATCACATCTGTTCAAAACTTACTCTTCTACCCGCGTTGACGAGGTTCCCCGGTTCTTGAATACCGGCTTGGATGTGCTGGCCTCAACGACATTGGACCTTCTTGGTAGTCTTTCCTTAGAAATAGCGGCCATAGACGGTCACATTGACGCTTCTGAACGGGTTGCAATGGAGGAATACTTCGTCGAGGAGTGGGGTTACGATCCTGACTATGTAACACATGCTTTGGATGTCCTGCAGCAGAATGTTGATAAGTCCCTTCTGTCCGAAATGGCAACTTCGCTTGCTTCGTTTGCACACGAAAACCCTGATTGCAATTTTCCGCTCATTCAAGCGGAACTGCGTAAGCTCTTGACAGAAATTGCTGAAGCAGACGGGTATTTGGATGAGCGTGAGGAAATGGCAATTGAGCGGATTGAGTGTGCATTACGAGAGCGCAACACTATTATTTCCTCAACTATCAGAGCGATTTCAGAAGCGGCGACGGGCGTGAGAAATACGACGACTTCAACAGCCCAAACTGTTGGAAAAACGACCTCCACTGCGCTTTTCGGTGCAGCGGATATGGCAGTCCGCGCTCGCAAGGTAACAGCGAGCTATATTAGTGCGAAGATTTGGCCACGCGGCTGACGCCTTGGGGAGGCAAAAAGGACGCATCGTTGTGCAGAGCAAGGATCGCTCCCAAATCGCGTTTTTTTGGGCGGGGCGTATAGAAACGTCTGTAGGCGACGCCTGCAAAGCCGCGGTTCGAAACCTAAGAAGTTTTTGAAGTTTTGGTGCCCTGATGATAGCGGATATGGCCGCACATAGCGGCACCCGCCAATGCGGGCTCCCTGCTGTCATGAGCCGCATCTTGTACGAAGGTCGGCTGTTGCAACACGCCGCCAGCTTTGCAAACCCCGCTCACTGCGCAAAGCGGTCATACGCGATAGCCTATACTGGCACCCGCACAGAGTAACCGGTCAACCTGCTGACCGCTCATGCCGGGCTATCCCCATCCGCACCACAAAAAAACCGGCCCCCGAAGGAGCCGGTTTCAATCCGTTCCGGGATAGGCCGTTTAGCCCAGCAATTCCTTGACCTTGGCCACCGTCGCCTCGGCCGTGATGCCAAAATGCTCGAACAGCTCTTCCGCGGGGGCAGAGGCCCCAAAGCTGTCCATGCCGATGAACCCGGCCTTGGCCTCGCGGCCCCGCTCGCCCAAGAGCCAGCGGTCCCAGCCCGCGGCGCGCATACCGGCCTCGATGCCGACACGCACCGGACCTCCCGGCAGCACGCGCTTGCGATAGGCTTCGTCCTGCGCCGCGAAAAGCTCCATGCAGGGCATGGACACAACGCGCACGCCGATACCTTCGGCCTGCAGCGTCGCGCGGGCCTCCATGGCAACAGACACTTCGGAGCCGGTGGCGATCAGGATCACCTGACGTTTGCCCTCGGCATCGGCCAGCACATAGCCGCCCTGCGCGGTCATGTTCTTGGTCTTGTGTTCGGTGCGCACGGTGGGCAGGCCCTGACGGGTCAGCGACAGCACAGACGGCGTGGCATCCTGCGTCAACGCAATCTCCCAGGCCTCGGCGGTTTCGACCGTGTCGGCGGGGCGGAAGACCAGCGTGTTGGGCGTGGCGCGCGAAATGGCCAGATGTTCGACCGGCTGGTGCGTGGGGCCGTCTTCACCCAGACCGATGGAGTCATGGGTCATGACATAGACCACCGGCTGTTTCATCAGCGCCGACAGACGCATCGCCGGGCGGGCGTAGTCGGTGAAACACATGAAGGTGCCGCCATAGGGGCGCACGCCGCCATGCAGCGCCATACCGTTCATCGCCGAGGACATGCCATGTTCGCGAATGCCCCAATAGACATAGCGCCCGCCGCGGTTGTCCACGTCGAACACGCCCATATCCCCGGCCTTGGTGTTGTTCGACCCGGTGAGGTCGGCTGAACCGCCCACGGTTTCCGGCATGATCGGGTTGATTACTTCCAGCACCATCTCGGACGACTTGCGGGTCGCCACTTTCGGGCCTTCGTCGCTGATCTGCTTTTTCAGCGCCTTGATGGTGGCCGACAGTTTCTTGGGCGCTTCACCAGCCTGCTGACGGGCGAATTCCTTTTGTTTGGCGCCGGAGACCGAGGCAAGACGCGCCTCCCATTCTTCACGCGCGCTCGCGCCACGCGCACCAATGGCTTCCCATTGCGATTTGATGTCGGCGGGCACTTCGAACGGGCCGGTGGTCCAGCCATAGAGCTGTTTGGCGGCGGCCATCTGGTCCGCATCGGTCAGCGCGCCGTGGCCCTTGGACGTGTCCTGCGCGGCGTGGCCCAGCGCGATATGGGTCTTGCAGGCAATCATCGACGGTTTTTTGGATTTCTTCGCCGCCGCGATGGCCGCATCGATCTCGTCGGGGTTGTGGCCGTCGATCTCCTGCACATGCCAGCCCGAGGCCTTGAAGCGCATCACCTGATCGGTGCGGTCCGACAGTGACACCTTGCCGTCGATGGTGATGTTGTTGTTGTCCCAGAACACCACAAGCTTGGACAGCTCATGCCGTCCGGCAAGGCCTATGGCTTCCTGGCTCACACCCTCCATAAGGCAGCCGTCACCGGCGATCACGTAGGTATAGTGATCGACGATCTTGGCGCCGAAACGCGCGCGCTGGATTTCCTCGGCCATGGCGAAACCGACGGAATTGGCAATGCCCTGACCCAGCGGGCCGGTGGTGGTCTCAATCGCCCGGGCAAGGAAGTTTTCCGGGTGACCGGCGGTTTTCGCGCCCAGCTGGCGGAAATTCTTGACCTGATCGAGCGTGATTTCCGCGTCACCGACAAGATAGAGCAGCGAATACAGCAGCATCGAGCCGTGACCGGCGGACAGGATGAACCGGTCGCGATCGGGCCAGTCGGGACGCGCGGCATCAAACTTCAGATGTTTTTCAAACAGCACCGTGGCAACGTCGGCCATACCCATGGGCATGCCGGAATGGCCGGAATTGGCCGCATGCACGGCGTCCAGCGTCAAAGCACGGATGGCGGCGGCCTTGGACCAGTGGTCGGGGAAGGCGGATTTGAGCGCGTCGATATCCAAGGGATCGTTCCTTTCTGGCGAGATTGTGTGCTCAATACCAGCCCCGGTTCGAAGTGCAAGATAGCGCTGACATCGTCCTCTAAGTGCTTGAACTCAAAAGGGGCGCATTTTTCCACAGGGTTGGGTAAACTTGGGCAGAACGTCCTCAGACGGCGATTCGCCCGCACCCGGGGACAGGGGGCGGCGCGGGCCGACAGCAAGAAAGGCGAGGAAATGGCGGATATCGAGGAGCTTCAACGCAGGATAACGGCTGCGCTGGAACGGATAGGAAAGGGCGTGGACACGCTTGATGCGGGCACGGCAGCGGCCGACCCGGACGAGATTGCGAGTCTGGCGGCGCAGGTGGAAACGCTTGAGGAACAGCTCAGCGATGAGCGGGTGACCAATGAGCAACTGACCGAACGGGTCAAAACGCTCAAACAGCGCCTGGAACAGGACGAGGCGACGGTCAAATCCCGCATCGACGCCCAATCCGAGGCCACGGCACAGATCGACCTTGAGTTGCAGCGCCTGCGCAAGGTGAACGAGCAATTGCGCGAGAACAACCGCGCCCTGCGCGAGGCCAATGAGGCCGGGATTGCCGATCCGCATCTGATCAACAAGGCGATGAGCGCAGAGCTCGAAGCGCTGAACGCGGCGCGCGCCGCCGAGATGGCCGAGAGCCGTGCCATCGCGGTCGAGCTGGAACAGCTTCTGGACGGGGCTGCGCCCGCCGCGACACCCACCGAGGAGGACGCCTGATGCCCGAAGTAGCAATCACAGTGGGTGGCCGGACCTTTCAGGTGGCCTGTCAGGACGGCGAAGAACATTACCTGCACGCCGCCGCAAAAATGCTGGATACCGAAGCGCGCGTGCTGAGCGACCAGATCGGGCGTTTGCCCGAGGCGCGCATGCTGCTCATGGCGGGGCTGATGCTGGCGGACAAGACCGCGGGTCTTGAGGACAAGGTCCGCGAACAGGAAGACCGGATTGCCCAACTGGTGGGCGAGCGCGACGCGCTGCAAAACCAACCCGCGCCGGAACCGCAACGGGTCGAGGTGCCGGTGGTGCCGCAAAGCGTGACCGACACGCTGGCCGAGATCGCCGCGCGGGCGGAATCGCTGGCCGGTGAGATCGAGGAAAAGGCGGGACAATCCCGGGAATAAACGATTTCCCTGAAGGAAATCGGTCCGAAATCTTGTGAAGATTTCGGGTGTGGAGCGGGCGGGGCAACACCCCGCCCATCGCACTTCAGCTGTTGGCTTCGCGGATCTTGTTGGCCGCGTCCTTGTCGAACCCAACGCCGTTTGTTTCGAACATCTCGTCCAACTCGCCCGAGAGCGTCATCTCGGTGATGATGTCACAGCCGCCCACGAACTCGCCCTTGATGTAAAGCTGCGGGATGGTGGGCCAGTCGGAGTACTCCTTGATGCCCTGGCGCACCGCCTCATCGGCCAGCACGTTGATGTCCTTGAACTCGACACCCATGTAGTTGAGCACGCCCGCCACGCGGCTGGAGAACCCGCATTGCGGCATTTCCTTGGTGCCTTTCATGAACAGCACCACGTCATTGGCGTCCACGGTTTCCTTGATCTGGTCTTTGACGTCGGTCATCTTTTGTCCTTTGGAATGAAGTGTTTGGCGTATTCCTGCGGATCGCGGGGGACCTTGTAGGAGCGGCTTTGCCCGCCCAGTCCCGAAGAGTAATGCGAATGCAGGGTGTGATATCCTTCGCCCGGTTCCGAGCCGCGTTTCCGGCCCTCATCCTCGGCGATGGCCCGGCGGGCCAGGATGGTGACCACCACAGCGATGGCCACGATCAGCACGAGGATGAGCAGCCAGTCCATTTGCCTAGTCCGGCGCTTTGGTGGTCAGTGCCAGTGCGTGCAATTCGCCACTGTCGAGCTTTTCACGAATGGCGGCGTTCACGGCGCGCTGCTGCTGCACCCGGTTCTTGCCGCGAAAGCTTTCGTCGATCACTTCGGCGGCGAAATGCTGGCCATCATCGCCCTGTACGATGATCTTGGCCTCGGGAAAGCTCTGGCGGATCAGGGTCTCGATTTCTGTTGCGTCAATGGGCATGCGGGGTGTCCTTGTTGTTTGCCGCAAAAGGTATGTCTGACATGGCGCAATGGCAAGGGCGGCCAAGGTGCCAATCAGGGACGGATCAGCGTCACGCCGGGCATTTCCGCGAGCTTTGCGCAGTCCTGGTCATAGGTCCGGTCCAAAAGGCCGCGCTCGTCGTCGCTCCAGGGGTCATAGGCCGGGAACTCCGTGCCTTTGGGGAACCTCTGGAGTGCCTCGCGCGTGCTTTCCTTGCTGACCTCTCCATGCGCGGCGAGCCAGTTGATGGCGGCGCCGGAAAAACCCGGATTGGCGGCGCTTTCACGCAGGGTGACGGCCTGGGCCGCGTCGCCCATCGCGTGTTGCAGCACGCTCAAGGCAACACCCGGATAATCCTCGTAGCGCCAAACAAAGACCGGCACCTCGCTCAGCGTCTGTTGCAGGCGTTTGATCATCCGGTGCCAGCGCAGCCCGCTCAGATCCGTATGGCCAAGATACTGTCGGAAGCTGTGGAAGGCGTGGCCCTTCATGTTTTCCTGCCAGGCGGAGACAAGGAAAGTCCGGGGCGCGCGGATGGCCACGCCCACCTGTACGTCATGATTTTCAAAGAGTTGCACGACACGCTTCACCCGCCCGGGCGCGAATTTGTAGAGCCGGTCATCCTGAAGCAGCATGTTCGGCGCGAGCGAGCCAAGGATATTCTCGTTCATCAGGACGACGCGCTCCGCATCGCCCACATGCTTTCTCAGAAACCCCTCGGCCGCCAGTCGCAGAAGCTCGGGATCGGCCCGCCCCCTGAGCAGGCCCGAGAGCGGCAGGACATCCGCGCCAATCGGCATCGGCCCGATCACGCCGACGCCATGCGGGGCCAGCGCTGCGCGGCTGTCGGTGACCGAACGCTGCAGATGGGTGGACGCGGTCTTGTGCGCGCCGATCAATATGCTCAACCGGCGGCGCATTTCGTTTAGCCGAAGAGCTGTGGCAGTGTGGCGCGGGAGGTGTCGCGCAGATCTGACAGCGGGGCCGAAGAGCCACCGATCACCACGTCCGACCCGGCGAACTTGCCCACCGTGACCAGCGGGAGGTCCGCCTTGCCCGCATTGATCATCAATGCCTCGGCTTGATCGAAGTTGCAGGCAATCAGGTAGCGACCCTGATCCTCGCCAAAGAGCGTGGGAGTGTCAGTGGGGTCCAGAACCACGCCCACATCACCCGCCTCGGCCAGTTCATAGGCTGCCAGCGCTAGACCGCCATCCGAGATATCGGTGCAGACCTTGATCCAGTCGTGATTGGCGCGGATGAAATCGCCCGCGGCTTTCTCGGCCGCCAGATCCACATGTGGTGCGTCGCCATCGGTGCGGTTGAACACCTCGGCCAGCAGCGCGGAGCGACCCAGATGACCCGCACAAGCGCCCAGCATCAAAAGGACATGCCCCTCGCGCGCGGTATCGGTGATCGCATCGTCGGCGTTTTCGATCAGACCCACGGCACCGATGGTGGGGGTGGGCAGGATGCCTTTGCCGTCGGTTTCGTTATAGAGCGACACGTTGCCCGACACGATGGGCATATCCAGCGCGGCCACCGCCTCGCCAATGCCTTTGATCGCGCCCACGAACTGCCCCATGATCTCGGGTTTTTCAGGGTTGCCGAAATTCAGGTTGTCGGTGGTGGCCAAAGGCTTCGCGCCCACGGCACTCAGGTTGCGATAGGCTTCGGCCACGGCCTGTTTGCCACCTTCGAACGGGTTGGCCTGCACGTAGCGCGGCGTCACGTCCGAGGTAAAGGCCAGCGCCTTTTTCGTGCCATGCACGCGGATGATGCCCGCACCCTGACCGGGGATGCGCATCGTGTCGGCCATGACCTGAGAGTCGTATTGTTCGAACACCCAGTTGCGCGCCGAATAGTTGGGCGAGGCGAGCAGCGCCTTGAGCCCGTCGATGCCGTCAATCTCGGGCACATCCGCCAGCGGTTCCGCAGCCGGTGTTTCCACCCATGGGCGGTCATATTCCGGCGCGGTCGAGGCCAGCTGCGACAGCGGCAGATCGGCCTTGCAGGTATTGTTGTGCATGATGAGGAAGCGATCCTCGGAGATCGTCTCGCCCACGATGGCAAAATCCAGATCCCATTTGTCGAACACCGCCTTGGCCTCGGCCTCTTTCTCGGGCTTGAGCACCATGAGCATGCGTTCCTGAGATTCCGACAGCATCATCTCATAGGCGGTCATGTTCTCTTCGCGGCAGGGCACTTTTTCAAGGTCGAGCCGGATGCCCAGCTTGCCCTTGTCGCCCATTTCCACGGCGGAACAGGTGAGGCCTGCCGCGCCCATATCCTGAATCGAGATCACCGCGCCGGTCTGCATCAGCTCCAGCGTCGCCTCCATCAGGCGCTTCTCGGTGAACGGGTCGCCGACCTGCACGGTGGGGCGTTTTTCCTCGATGGTGTCGTCGAACTCGGCCGAGGCCATGGTCGCGCCACCCACACCGTCGCGGCCGGTCTTGGCGCCCAGATAGACCACCGGCATGCCCACGCCCGAGGCGGCGGAATAGAAGATGCCATCCGTATCGGCCAGACCGGCGGCAAAGGCGTTTACAAGGCAATTGCCGTTATAGGCCGGGTCAAAGCGCAGCTCGCCGCCCACGGTCGGCACGCCGAAACAGTTGCCGTAGCCGCCCACGCCCTCGACCACGCCATTCACAAGCTGCTTGGTCTTGGGGTGGCTGACCTCGCCAAAGCTCAGCGAATTCATCGCCGCGATGGGGCGCGCGCCCATGGTGAAGACATCACGCAGGATGCCACCCACGCCGGTCGCAGCCCCCTGGTAGGGTTCGATATAAGACGGGTGGTTGTGGCTCTCCATCTTGAAGACCACGGCCTGACCATCACCAATATCCACGATGCCCGCATTCTCGCCGGGGCCGCAAATGACCTGCGGGCCCTCGGTGGGCAGGGTACGCAGCCATTTCTTCGACGATTTGTAGGAACAATGCTCGTTCCACATGGCCGAGAAGATGCCCAGTTCGGTAAAGCTCGGCTCGCGCCCGATGATCTCAAGGATACGCTCGTATTCGTCCGGCTTCAGGCCGTGGGCAGCGATCAGGTCGGGTGTGATGGCGGGCTCTTGCATGGTCATGAACTTCCCCAGATCAGATTTGCGCACCGTTTACGCCAAGGGAGGCGCGGGGGCAATGCGCCTTTGCAGGGGAAAGCCGCGTCAGGGTGCCGTTATGGCGGGCGGTTTGCGCCGTTTGCCCGACACCGCGTTGCCGATGATCGCGGCCAGAAGGATCGCGCCGCCGATCAGCGTGTTGGCGGTCGCGGTCTCCCCAAGGAAAAGCCACACCCAGAGCGGCCCGAGCAGCACCTCGGCTAGTGACAAAAGCGCCAGTTCCGCCGCCGGTAGGCTGCGTGATCCCAGCGTATAAAGGATCAGCCCCGCGCCCACCTGAAACACGCCCATCCCCATGGCGATGCCGCCATCACGCGGTGTGAGCAGCAGCGGCAGGGAGAGCGACAGGCAGATCACCGTCGTCATGACGATGGCAAACAGTCCCGACAGAAAGACCGAGGGCAGCATCTCGCCCGATTTGCCCCAGCGCAGCGCCACGGTGAAGACGGCAAAGCCA
This sequence comes from Primorskyibacter aestuariivivens, assembly GCF_028023675.1. GTDB lineage: Bacteria > Pseudomonadota > Alphaproteobacteria > Rhodobacterales > Rhodobacteraceae > Marinovum > Marinovum aestuariivivens. The sequence goes on from NZ_JAQIOZ010000018.1 coordinate 80,078, forward strand.
AAGGCCGAGCCAATCGCGGCAAGGCTCCCGGACAGCGCCACGCCGCCGGTCTTGTCGGCGACCATGATGGCGATGCCGCCGATGGCCACGGCGATGGACACCCAGGTCGCCAACCGCACCGGTTCGCGCAGCACGACCCAGCCCAGCACCGCCGCCATGAACGGCGCAGTGGCAAAGAGCAGCATGGCATTGGCGACGGATGTGGCCTGAATGGCGTAGATCCCGCCGGAATAGGCCGCCACCAGCGACAGCCCGGCTATTACGGCCGGAAAGCCGATGCGCCGGATTTGCGCAAAGGGGCTTTCACCCGAGCGGAGGCGGATCACCACATAGAGAAACAGCGACAATGCGATGGAGCGATAGAGCAGGATCTGCCAGACCACGGCGTCGTCGATCAACCGGATGCCAAGCCCAACCGTGGACCACAAGACGCCCGCGGCAAAGACAAAGAGCACGCCGGATTTATGCGTGTCACTCATCTGGGCGGGCGGGGTAAGCGTGGTCACTGGCGGGTCCGGCAGTTGGGGTTTCCCCTTGGCTAACAGCGCAATTGCGACATTGCCCCACTGTTTGCGACCTGTTCAGTTGTCTTCATCCCCGGCGATTACCCCGTCGACCAACCGGTAGGACAGCAGATCGCTCATGTCATGCGGGTCACGGATCAACGGGCGGGTGGCCTTGCGCAAGGCCCGGCGGCGCTCGACCTCGCGACGCTCAATCTCGACCGCCTCGTCCAGCGTGACGAATTGAAAGCACAGCTCCGCCCCGGGCCGGGCCTGTGCCACCCGGGGCAGGTCGGCAGGCAGGACCGAGCCGATACGGGGATAACCGCCGGTGGTCTGGCATTCGCTGAGCAGAACGAAAGGCGTGCCGTCGCCGGTGACCTGCACGTCGCCGGGGACAATGACTTCGGACAGGATATTCAATCCGGCGTCGGTGCCGAAGCCCTCGCCGTCGGGCAAGAGCCGCACGCCCATGCGGTTGCCGCGCGTGTCGCGGCGGAAGGTGGTGGCCTCGAACCGGGTGATTTCGGCTTGGGCAAACACATCGGTCTGAAGGCTGGGCACAAGCCGCACCGTGCCGCCATCGAACCGGGGCAGGGGGTCGAGCGTCAGTCCGGTGTCGGTTCGCGTATCCGCGCCAACGGGCAGTTGCGTTCCTTCGGCCAGCGCCGCCCCGATCCGCGCCGCCAGATGCGCGGCGCGTGATCCGAGCTGTTCGGGCGTGGCAATGCCGCCGCCCAGATGCAGGTAGCCATAGCTGCCGCGTTCCGCCGCGCCGACCTCCAGTTTTGACCCGGCGGGGAGCGTATGGCTGGCGTTCCAGACCAGCGGCGATCCGTCCAGCGTGGCGCGCATCGGCGCGCCGGTGAGCGCGATGCGCATATCCTCGCGCGCCTCGAACGTGCCGCCCATCCCGGCCAGTTCCAGCGCCGCGCAGGTCTCGGGCTGGTTAAGCAACGCCGCGCCTTCCCACAGCGCCAGCCGGTCCGCCGCGCCGCCGCGCGACAGGCCAAAGGCGAGGTAGCCGGGACGGCCTATATCCTGCACCGTGACGCCGGGCCCCGCGCGGTGGACGATCAGCGCGCGGCTCATGCGATCACCTCGGATGTGGCGCCGCCATCGGGGTCATCGTCATACCGGGCAAGCTCTTCGGGCGTGACCGCATAAAACAGCACCTCGTCGCCGGGGCGCAGGACAAAGGGGGTCTCGTCCCCCGGCCGGAACAGGCGAAACCGCGTCTGCCCGATATGCCGCCAGCCGGTGGGGGTGGCCACCGGAAACAGCACCAATTGCCGGATCGCGACGCAGAGCCCGGCGGCGGGCACTTCGGCAGTCAGCTTTGTCAGGCGGGGAATATCCCATGCTTCGGAAAGGGCACCCAGATAGGGCATGCCGGGGGCAAAGCCGATGGTCTGCACGCGGACCTGCGTCCGGGACAGCTCTTCAATGGCCTCCGCCTCGGTCAACCCCGCGGCGGAGGCGGCCTCGGCCATCTGCGGGCCGTGGTCGCCGCCAAAAACCGTCGGCACATGCCAAAGCCGCCGTCCCGTGGGCAGATCGGCGGCGAACCAGTTCTGCGCATGGGCCAGAGCCTCAAGATCGGCGCGCATCTCCGCATGCGACCGGCGCAGCGGGTCGAAACGCAGATAGGTCGAGACCAGCGAGGTCGAGCTCTCGCGCACTGCCTCCCAGCCTGCGTGCTCCACCGCATCGCGAAAGGCCAGCGCGGCGCGGTTGGCCTGTTCGCTGAGCCGGTCGGCAAAGCTGACGAGGAAACCGTCATATCCGGCGGTGCGGATCTGCGGCCAGTTTTGATCCTGCGCATCATTCATGGCGGCCCCGACCCTAGGCGCTCTGCCGTCGGGCACAAGCCGGGAAATGACTCAGGGCAGGAATGCGGTGTCCGATCGTGCGCCCAGAAGCTCCTGCACCAGCGGGTTGGGGAAGCGGCGGCGCAGGGTGACGGCATAGAATGTCTCGCGGATGCGGGGATGTTCGCGCGCCTCGACCAGCCGCCCCGAGGCCAGCTCGTCACGCACCACGATGGGTGCCACCAGCGCCAGCCCGATATCCTCGCGCGCCATGAGCCGCATCATCGCCATATCGTCCACCTCGGCGGCGATCTGCGGGCGCACGCCAAGCCGGCTGGCCAGCGCGTCAAAGGCGGTGCGCACGGTGTTGTCGGTGGTGGGCAGGATAAAGGGCTGTGTTTCCAGCAGGTCGCGCAGGGGCAGGTCGGGATCAAGCCGGTCGGGCGTGCCCACGATGCTGACCTCCTGATCGGCGATCTGGTGGGTTTCAAACGGCGTCAGGCTGTCGCCCTGCGGCGGGTGGTTCATCAGAACGAGGTCGAGGTTCAGCGTCTCCAGCCCCTCCATCAGCTCCGTCGGGCTGCCCGAGCGCAGGATCACCTCCACATCCATGCGGCTCAGGATCGGGCGCAGGAACCCGATCTGGAAGTTGCGCGAGAGCGTCGCCAACGCACCGACACGCAGCGCCTGACGGGTCAGCCCGGTTTCCTGCAAGGTAGCGACAAGCTCCTGTCCCGTCGCGAAAATCGCATCTGCGTGGTCCAGCGCGATGCGCCCCGCCTCGGTCAGGTGCAATTGCCGCCCGCGCCGGTCGAACAGCGCATGGCCCAGCCGTTCCTCAAGCTGCTTGATCTGCACCGACAGCGCCGATTGCGACAGGTTCAGCCGCTCCGCCGTGCGGGTCAGGTTGCCGTCATGGGCCACGGCCCAGAAATAGCGTAGGTGATGATAGTTCAGGGGCATATCGTTCTATTTATGCGAACGTTAATTCGCAAACAATGAATTTTTATTAAGTGAGTGAACCTCGTATCTCCCCGTCAAAGGGCCGCGTGCCCGCCAGATCCGAGGGAATTGCACAATGATATATCTCCTACCGCTTCTCAGCCCACTGATTCTGCTGGCCGTGGCGTGGCAGGCCAGCCGCGCGCCGGGAATGCGCCCCGGGCGCCTGCCGAAACTGGCCGAATACGGCGCGCTGGCCGCTTTTGCCGTGGCGGCGGTGTCTGCGGGGCTGCTCATTCTGAATGGCCCCGGCACTTCGGCGCTGATCGGCGCCCTCGGTGTCGGGATCTCGGTGCGGCTGGATGCGGTCAGCGCCACGATGCTGGTGCTGGTGAGCTTCATCGGTTGGATCGTGCTGCGCTACTCGGCCACCTATATGGATGGCGAGGCGCGGCAGGGCGCGTTCACCGGCTGGATGGCGGCGACGCTTGCCTCGGTGCTGCTGCTGGTCATGTCGGGCAACCTGATCCAGTTGCTTGTCGCCTGGACGGTGACCAGCCTGACGCTGAACAAATTGCTGCTGTTCTACCCGGACCGTGACACCGCCCGGCGCGCGGCGCGCAAAAAGGCGCTGGTGGCCCGGTTGAGCGAAGTGACACTCGCGGGCGCAGTGGTGCTGTTGATCACGGGATATGGCACCACCGATATCGCGACGCTGCTGGGCGCGGCACAGGCGGATCTCTGGACCATCGGCGCAGCGCTCCTGCTGGCGCTGGCCGCTGTGCTCGCCTCGGCGCAGTTCCCGGTGCATGGCTGGCTGACCGAGGTGATGGAAGCGCCCACGCCGGTCTCGGCCCTGCTGCATGCGGGTGTGATCAATGCCGGTGGCTTCCTGCTGATCCGCTTTGCCGATGTGATGCTGGCCGCGCCCGGGGTCATGGCGGTTCTGGTCATGCTGGGGGGCTTCACGGCGCTGTTTGGCGGGCTGGTGATGCTCACGCAACCGGCGGTCAAGACCTCGCTGGCCTGGTCCACCATCGCGCAGATGGCTTTCATGATCATGCAATGCGGTCTGGCGCTTTTCCCGCTGGCGCTGCTGCATATCGTGGCCCATTCGCTTTACAAGGCGCATGCCTTCCTGAGTGCCGGTGAAGCCGTGCGCAACGTGGCGGCGATCAGGCGGCCCGGCCCGGTGGCGGTGCCCTCGGGGCGCAACGTGCTGCAGGCCTTTGGTATCGGTATCGTGATCTACATCCTCGTGGGCGCGGTGTTCGGTTTTGACGGCAAATCGGTGCAGGCGATTGCGCTTGGCGTGATCCTGATCTTCGGCGTGGCCTATATCCTGGCCCAGGGTTTTGCCGATGCCGCGCCCATGGCGCTGACCCGGCGCACGGTGATCTATGCCGCCGTGACCTCGGTCAGCTACTTCCTGCTGCAGATGGCGGCGCTCTCGCTGACCGCAGGCGCATTGCCCGCCACCCCCGCACCCGGTCCGCTGGAATGGGCGCTGATTGTGCTGGCGCTGATCAGCTTCGGCGTGGTCGCGGTGGCACAGGCAACCTTCCCGCTCTGGGCCAACCATCCGGCAGCGTCGGGGCTGCGCGTGCACCTGTCCAACGGGCTTTATGCCAATGCGCTCTTTGACCGGCTGCTGGGCGGCTGGTCGCGGGGCAAAACCTCAACCTCCAAAACTCTGGCCTGAGAAGGGGACACGACATGTTCATGAAACTGGAAACCTATCCCGCCGCCCTTCTGGAACTGGTTGCCGAGGCTGACAGCGCCGCACGCGCCATCCCGCCGCTCTTTCCGCTGTCCTCCAGCGTCGCGGTCAATCCCTTCCTGGGTCAGAGCGAAGAGCCGCTGCCCGTGACCGCCGCGCGTCTGGCACGGGTCTCGGGCCAGCGGGTCACGCCGGAGCGCGCCCATTGGGCCGAGAAACTGGATGCAGGCGAGATCACCGAGGATGACATCCGGGCTGCGCTCGATGCGGTGGACGGCCCCTTTGACCGGCCCACGCTGGACGATGTGACCGCCGCGCTGATGACCGAAGGCACTTTGCCCGAGGGCCTGCCCACGGTGGCGGAGCTGGCCGCCGAGGTCTCGGGCATCAACTGGCCCGGTCTGATCGAAGAGCGCATCGGTGCCTTTGCCGCCAGCCATTTCGATCAGGGACAGGCGCTCTGGCAACCCAGCCGCGCGGGCGGCACCTTTGCCGCGTGGCGTGAGTTTGCCAGCCGTGACCTGACGCCGGAAATCCACGGGCTTAGCGGCTTTGCATCCTTTGTGGCGGGCACCAACCGGTCGCATTGGCGCGCCATTGGCCGCGCCTGCGAGACCATGGGCGTCTCGACCGAGGCCGCCGGGACCGCGTTTCACACCTGGCTGATGCGGCTGGGCGGTTGGGCGCAATATGCCCGTTACCTGCTGTGGCAGGCCGAATTGAATGGCGGGCATGACAAGACCGTGACCGAGCTTCTGGCCATCCGCATGGTCTATGACGAGGCGCTTTACGGTCTGTACAAAGAGCAGATCGCCGAACGCTGGGCCGATGTGGTTGCCACGCATGAAACCCCGGTCACGCCCACCCGCGATCTGGTCATCGACGCGGTGTTGCAGGAGGCCGGCGAACGCGCCGCACAGCGCAAGCTTGCAGGCATCGTCACAGGCGCGAAACCGCGCCGGGCCAATAAACGCGCCGATGTGCAGGCGGCGTTCTGCATCGACGTGCGCTCCGAGGTGTTCCGCCGCGCGCTGGAGGCGCAGGACGCAGGCATCGAGACCATCGGCTTTGCCGGGTTCTTTGGCCTTGCCAGCGCGCATAAGGCGGCAGGCTCGGACGTGACCGAGGCACGCGGCCCGGTGCTGTTGCAGGCGGGGGTGTGCTCCAAAGCCGCCGAGCCGGAACAGGCTGACCTGGATCGGCGTTACGCCGCGCGGGCCAAACGCGCCTGGGGCCGGTTCAAGCTGGCCGCAGTGTCCTCTTTTGCCTTTGTCGAAGCAACCGGCCCGGTCTATGCGGGCAAGCTTCTGCGCGATGCGCTGGGGATCAGTGGCAAACACGCCCAGGACCCCGCACCGCAGCTGGACCCGGCAATCGGGCTGGCCGACCGGGTGAAAACGGCCAAGGCCGTGCTGGGGGCCATGTCGCTGACCAAGGGGTTTGCGCCCATCGTCATGCTGGCGGGCCACGGCGCGGATGTGACCAACAACCCCCATGAAAGCGCGCTGCAATGCGGCGCCTGCGGGGGCTATGCGGGGGATGTGAATGCGCGGCTTCTGGCGGGTCTGTTGAATGACCCCGAGGTGCGCGCCGGGCTGCGCGATACCGGCATCGACATCCCCAAGGACACCGTGTTCCTGCCCGCGCTGCATCACACGACCACTGATCAGGTCACGCTCTATGAACAGGACCTGCCTGCGGGCGACTGGACGGCGGGCCTGTCCCGGCTCAAGGGCTGGCTCAAGGCGGCGGGCGCGCTGGCACGGTCCGAGCGTGCCGCCCGTCTGCCTCGCGCACAGGGCGGAGATGACATCACCCGCCGTGCGCAGGACTGGGCCGAACTGCGCCCGGAATGGGGGCTGGCGGGCTGCCGCGCCTTTATCGCCGCGCCGCGCGCGCGGACCGAGGGCACGGGCCTGTCGGGGCAGACCTTCCTGCACAATTACGATTGGCAGGCGGATGAAGGCTTTGGCGTGCTGGAGCTGATCATGACCGCGCCGGTGGTGGTGGCCAGCTGGATCAGCCTGCAATATTACGGCTCGACCGTGGCGCCCACGCTGTTTGGCGGCGGCAACAAGCTGTTGCATAACGTGGCCGGTGGTATCGGCGTGCTGGAGGGCAATGGCGGTTCCCTGCGTCCCGGCCTGCCCTGGCAGTCGGTGCATGACGGCGAGGGGTTTCAGCATGATCCGCTGCGGCTCTCGGTGGTGATCGAGGCCCCGCGCGAGGCGATGACCGATATCCTCGAACGTCACCCGCAGGTGCGGGCGCTGTTCGACAATCGCTGGCTGCATCTGATTGCCATGGGCGATCAGGGGCGTCTGGCCTGGCGCTATGACGGCGATCTGAAATGGTCGCGCTTCGAGACCACACAGGGCGAGACCGCCATCGCGGCAGAGTAATCGTGCGCGTCTATTGACCGAGCCTCCCTTTCCGGTTTCTGTGGCGAAAACAGATCCCGGGGAGGGAGTATGCAAACTCTGGAAAATCCATGGCGCGGGCAGGGGATCGACCTGCCCGACACGCCTTTGCCCAGCACCGATGCCGAGACCGTGCGCGCACTGCTGGCACAATGCCCGGCAGCGGGCGAGACGCTGCTGGTAGACGCGACAGCGCTGGCCGAACGGGTCGGCGTGGAGCGGGTCTGGGTCAAGGATGAGCGCACCCGCATGGGGCTGGGTTCGTTCAAGGCGCTTGGCGCGGCTTACGTGATCGCCCATGAGGCGGTGGCGACCGGGGCCGGGGATTTGTCCGCCACACTCAACGGGCGCTGTTATGTGACCGCGAGCGCGGGCAATCATGGGCTGTCCGTCGCGGCGGGTGCGAAAGTGTTCGGCGCGCGGGCGGTGATCTACCTGTCGGACACGGTGCCAGAGGGCTTTGCCGAGCGGCTGCGCGCCAAGGGGGCCGAGGTGGTGCGCGCGGGCGCGGATTACGAGGCCAGCATGGAGGCGGCGCAACAGGCGGCCGCGGACAATGGCTGGACGCTGCTCTCGGACAGTTCCTGGCCCGGCTACATGGACCTGCCGCATCGGTTGATGGAGGGCTACCTTGCCATGGCCGCCGAGGCGGCGGAGCAGGTGGGGGAGACGCCCACGCATATCTACCTGCAGGCCGGGGTTGGCGGGCTGGCCGGGGCCTGTGCTGCCTATTTCCGCAAGATCTGGGGTAACGCGCCGCGCATCATCGTGGTCGAGCCGGACGCCGCGCCCGCGCTTTATGAAAGCATTCGCGCGGGCCGGGTGGTTGATACCGAAGGGCCGGTCTCCGATATGGGGCGGCTCGATTGCAAGACGCCGTCGATGATCGCGCTTGCGGGGTTGTCGCGGGACGCGGATGCCTTTGCACTGATCTCCGAGGAGGAAGCGCAGGCGGCACTGCCCGTACTGGCGGGCGCCGGGCTGGCGACCACCACATCGGGCGGCGCGGGTGTCGCTGCGGCACTGTTGGACACGCTTCCCGCCGGGGCCCGCGTGCTCTGCATCCTCAGCGAAGAGGCCGAGGCGTGAGTCGCGGCTTTCCGGTTGCCGAATACGAGGGCCGGCTCAGCCGCGCGCAGGCACTCATGGAGCGGGCCGGGCTGGAGGCGCTGCTTCTGACCACGGAACCCGAGGTCCGTTATTTCACCGGCTATCTCACCCGGTTCTGGGAAAGTCCCTCGCGGCCCTGGTTCCTGATCGTGCCGCGTCACGGCAAGCCGGTGGCGGTGATCCCCTCGATCGGGGCGGCGTTGATGGGCAAGACATGGGTGGAGGATATCCGCACATGGTCGGCACCTGATCTGGTCGATGATGGCGTTTCGCTGTTGATCGACACGCTGCGCGAAGTAGCGGCGGGGCCGGTGGGCGTCCCGATGGGCCATGAAACCCATCTGCGCATGCCGCTGGCGGATTTCGATAGGGTCCGGGGCGCGGTTGAGATCACCCATGATCACGGCATTATGCGCCGCTTACGCATGGTGAAGTCCGCGGCCGAGATCGACAAAATCCGCACCGCCTGCGCCATTGCGGGGCGCGCCTTTGACCGGGTGGGTGGGATTGCGGGCGCGGGCGCGCCGCTGAGCCAGGTGTTCCGCGATTTCCAGCGGCTCTGCCTTGAGGAAGGCGCGGATTGGGTGCCCTATCTGGCCGGTGGCGCGGGGCCATTGGGTTATGACGATGTAATTTCCCCGGCCAGCGAAACGCCGCTGACGCGCGGCGATGTGCTGATGCTGGATACCGGCCTCGTGCGGGACGGGTATTTCTGCGATTATGACCGCAACTACGCGGTCGGTCCGGTCGACGACGCCGCGCATCGCGCCTGGGAGACGCTCATGCGGGCCACGCAGGCCGGGTTCGACGCGGCACAGCCCGGTGCGCGGGCCTGTGACGTGTTCCGCGCCATGGACGCCATTGTCGGTGGTGGCGATGCCGGGCGGCTGGGGCATGGGCTGGGGATGCAGTTGACCGAGGGACCGTCTTTCATCGCCGGGGACGACACAATGCTGGAGCCGGGTATGGTGCTGACGCTGGAGCCCGGTGTGGCGCTGCCCGGGGGCGGGATCATGGTACATGAGGACGTGATCGTGGTGACCGAGACGGGCGCGGAACAGCTGTCGCCCAAGGTCCTCGACAGATTGCCGGAGATTTGAAAGATGACACGGGTTTTCGATTTCACGCTTGGTCCGCCCATCGGGGAACAGGCGACGCTGGGCGTGATCGTCCTTCAATCGGATGAGACGCTGGAACATGATTTCCGCAGGCTGCTGCCCGAACGTGGTGTGGCGCTCTATACCTCGCGCATTCCCAGCGGGGCAGAAGTGTCCACCGACAGCCTTGCCGAGATGGAGGCCGAGATGCCGCGCGCTGCCGGATTGCTGCCGCGCCCGGTGCGGTTTGATGCGGTAGGCTATGGCTGCACCTCGGGCACATCGGTGATCGGGGCGCGTCGGGTGGCGGAACTGGTCAAATCGGGCTGCCAGACCGAGGCAGTGACCGAACCGCTCAGCGCGCTGCTGGCGGCATGTCACCATCTGGGCATTACGCGGCTGGCCTTTCTGTCGCCCTATGTCGAGGCGGTGTCATCGCACTTGCGCAATGTGCTGGCGCAGGACGGGGTGGAAACGCCGGTTTTCGGCACATTCGACGAGGCCGAGGAAACCCGCGTGGCGCGCATCGACGGCGGGTCGATCAAGGCGGCAGCGCGGGCGTTGATGGCCGATGGTGAGGCGGATGCTTTGTTCATGAGCTGCACGAACCTGCGTACGCTGGACGTGATCGCCGAGATCGAGGCCGAGATCGGCAAACCGGTCTTGTCGAGCAATCAGGTGCTGGCCTGGGACCTCATGCGGCGGGCCGGAGTGGCGTGCCATCACGATGGGTATGGGCGGCTCTTTCACGCATAGGGAGAAGGCCGCGCAACCGTTTCGCCAAAAAAAAGGCCGAGCACTAAGCTCGGCCGAAGTCCAACAGGGAGGTATGAAGATGAGCGCGATGCGCAATCAATCTCCATGAGGATGAAATAATCGGCAGGTTTGAGTCGATCAAGAACAATAATGCCGCACATGCAGCATGGCCGCTATGCGTTGCACGCATGCCTCACTTTTCAACCTGCATTTTTCGCGTGAAAAATGTGCGGTCATCCCGGTGGTGATGATGATTTCAGCTTTTTTCCCGTATCAACCGGCGATGGGCGATGATCTCTTCCTGTACGAAATCGCGGAAAGCAGCGATGCGCTTTGATTGCCTGAGTTCTTCGGGAAATGCAAGGAAGACCGGCACTTCATTACTCTCGATCTCTTCGAGCACGCGGGTCACGCCGGGAAAATCCTCGGTCACGTAATCGGGCAGGACGCCGATACCCAGATTGCTGATGACCGCCTGCAATACCCCGAAATAGTTGTTTACGGTCAGTGTGTTGCGCACGTCATAGGTGAGCAGCATCTGCACAAAGCTCTGCCCGGCCCCCACTTGCGTCGAGGTGGTGTTCTGACAGATCAGCCGGTGCCCCGCCAGATCGTCAAGCGTTTCCGGCGTGCCGTTCTCCGCGAGATATTCCGGCGTTGCATAGAGCCGCATATGAACGGCCATGAGCCGCTTGCGCACCAGGTCGGCCTGGCTGGGTTCCTTCATGCGAATGGCGACATCCGCCTCGCGCATGGGCAGGTCAAGCACGCGTTCTTCCAGCATCAGGTCAATATTGAGGTCGGGGTATTTTTCATAAAGCTTGGGCAGGCGCGGCGCCAGCCAGAGCGACCCGAAACCGGTGGTCGTGGTGACGCGCAATTCTCCAAACACTTCTTCTTCACTGTCGCGGATGCGCGCCGAGGCCGCATCGAGCCGTTTTGCCATCGCTGATGTGGCGTCAAACAGCAATTCCCCCTGTTCGGTAAGAATCAGTCCCCGCGCATGACGGTGAAAGAGCGTGGTGTTGAGGCTTTCTTCGAGCGCGCGAATCTGCCGGCTGACCGCCGATTGCGACAGATGCAGCACGTCACCGGCATGGGTGAGGCTGCCCGCATCGGCCACCGCATGAAATATTCTGAGCTTGTCCCAATCCATATTGATAACTTTCGTGATGGGTGTTCGCGCGAAATGCAAGAAAAACCTGTAACATGTCGTTCTAGCGCTAACACGGGGAAGTCACGTAAATTTTCCCTCGCAAGGTCAGTAATTATGACCTAATGTTGAGCTATGATGAATAACAGCACATCAGCCTTGGGAGGGGTCATGAGCGAGCAACAGATTTCCCTGAATGACAGGTTCGACCTGACGAAATCGCCGGTCCTTTTGAACGGGACCCAGGCGCTTGTGCGGTTGATGCTGGCGCAAAAGGCCCGCGACGTAAAAGCCGGGCACAACACCGCCGGTTACGTCACGGGCTATCGCGGATCACCGCTTGGCGGGGTCGATATCCAGATGACCCGCGCCGCCAAATGGCTGGCCGAGAGCGATGTGCTCTTCAATCCCGGCCTGAACGAGGACCTTGCCGCCACGGCGCTCTGGGGCAGCCAGCAGGCCGAGCTGCGCGGCGAGGGCAAATATGACGGTGTCTTTGGTCTGTGGTACGGCAAGGGGCCGGGCGTGGACCGCTCGGGCGACGCCATGCGCCACGCCAATATGGCAGGCACCTCGCCGCTGGGCGGCGTGATCATGGCCATGGGCGATGACCATACCGGCGAAAGCTCCACCGTGCTGCATCAGAGCGAATGGGCGCTGGTCGATGCCTATATGCCCGTGGTCAGCCCCGCAGGTGTGCAGGAAATCCTTGATTACGGGCTCTATGCCTTTGCCCTGTCGCGGTTTTCCGGGCTCTGGGTGGGGCTCAAGACCATGAAGGACACGATCGAGACCACGGCGGTGGTGGATGGCGATCCGCATCGACTGAGCTTTGTTACGCCCGCGTTCGACATGCCTCCGGGCGGGTTGAACATCCGGCTGGCAGAGACCACGCGCGACTTGCTGACGGGGCCGCATGAGCAGGAAGCCCGCATGATCGACTACAAACGCTTCGCTGCCGAGGCGTTTTCCCATGCCAACAAGATGGACAAACGCGTCTGGGGCAAGCCCGGCGCCAAGATCGGGTTTGTCGCGGCGGGCAAGAACTGGCTCGACCTGACCCATGCGATGAGCCTGCTCAACATCACCGAAGACGAGGCCGAGCGACTGGGCATCACCACCTACAAGGTCGGTCAGACATTTCCGTTGGATATGAAGGGCTTTCACGACTGGGCTGAAGGTCTGGACCTGATCGTGATTGTCGAGGAAAAGCGCAAGCTGATCGAGGTGCAGGTCAAGGAAGCCATTTTCGATGACCGGCGCGGGCGGCGCGTCTATGGCTGGTACAAGGGCGGCGCGGGCAGCATGCATCGCGAAGAGCTGTTCCCGACGCGCGGCGCGCTGGACCCGATCTGGATTGCCGAGAAACTGGGCGAAATCCTCATCGAAGAGGGGCGCGGCACCGATGGCATCCGCGAAGGATTGGCCGAATTGCAGGCCGCGCGCGCGGGCGACAATGCCGAGGAAATCGCCGCACGGCTCCCGTATTTCTGTGCCGGTTGCCCGCATAACAGCTCGACCAAACTGCCTGAAGGCTCCCGTGCCTATGCCGGGATTGGCTGTCACTACATGGCGCAATGGATGGATCGCAGCACCATCGGATCAACGCATATGGGGGCCGAGGGGGCGAACTGGATCGGGGAAGCGCCGTTTTCCAAACGTGACCACGTGTTCCAGAACCTGGGCGATGGCACCTATAACCATTCCGGCACGCTGGCGATCCGGGCGGCTTTGGCGGCGGGCACCAATATCACCTACAAGATCCTCTATAATGACGCCGTAGCCATGACTGGCGGGCAGCCCAATGAAGGCGGATTGACCCCGCAGAAGATCGCCCGGGAACTGCGCGCCATGGGGGTGGAACATGTCTTTGCGGTCTATGATGAAAAGGAAGATGTTGACCTGAAGTCTTTCCCGCAAGGCGTTGAATTGCATGAAAGATCGGAAATGCAGGCGGTGCAGGAGCGCTGCCGCGACATTCCCGGCGTCTCCGCCATCGTCTATATCCAGACCTGCGCGGCGGAAAAGCGGCGGCGGCGCAAGCGTGGGACCTTCCCGGACCCGGACAAGCGGGTGTTCATCAACACCGATATCTGTGAAGGCTGCGGCGATTGCGGGGTGCAGTCGAACTGCATCGCCATCGTGCCCGAGGAAACCGAACTGGGCCGCAAACGGGCGATTGACCAATCCGCCTGTAACAAGGATTTCTCTTGCCTGAAAGGGTTTTGCCCGTCGTTCCTCACGCTGGAGGGTGCCACGGTCAAGAAAGGCGCGACCCGCGAGTTGGACCTGCCGCACCTGCCCGAACCGGACCTGCCCGCCATTGACGGGACATGGAATGTGGTGGTGACTGGTGTGGGCGGCACCGGCGTTGTGACCATCGGTGCGGTGATGGCACAGGCGGCGCAGATCGACGGTAAGGGTGCCGGCATGATGGAGATGGCGGGCCTTGCGCAAAAGGGTGGCGCGGTGCTGGTGCATTGCCGTCTGGCGGAGCGGCCCGGGGACATCTCGGCGATCCGCGTGGCCACCGGAGAATGCGACGCGCTGATCGGCGGCGATCTGGTGGTGTCCGCCGGGGCCAAGACACTGGGTCTGCTGCGTCCGGGACGCTCGGGCGCGGTGGTCAACAGCCATGAGATCATCACCGGGGATTTCACCCGCGATACAAAATTTTCCATACCATCCGACAGGTTGGAACTGGCTCTTGAAGCGCGGCTTCAGGAGCGGTTGAGCCTGTTCGATGCCACGGAACTGTCCCGCGTGGTCATGGGGGATTCGATCTATTCCAACATGATGATCTTTGGCGCGGCGTGGCAGCGCGGGCTTGTGCCGCTGAGCCGCGACGCGATTGTTCAGGCGATCAAGCTGAACGGTCAGGCGGTGGAGCGCAACCTGCGCGCCTTTGACGTGGGTCGCTGGGCGGTGCTGCATCCGGCGGACGCGGCAGAGATGGTCGTGCATGACGCGGTCGTGGAGATGCCCAAGACACTGGCCGAGCGCATCGCCTTCCGCGCCGATCATCTGCGCGCCTATCAGGGCAAGCGGCTGGCCAACCGCTACCTGAAACGGGTGGAGGCCATCGAGGATGAGGGCCTGCGCGAAGCGGTGGCGCTGGGGTATCACAAGCTCTTGGCTTACAAGGATGAATACGAGGTCGCGCGGCTCATGCTCGACAGCCGCGAGAAAGCGGCTGAAACCTTTGAGGGCGATTTCAAGATGAGTTTCCACCTTGCACCGCCTCTGTTGAGCAAGGAGGGCCCCGATGGCCGCCCGGTCAAGAAAACCTATGGCGAGAGGATGCTGCGGCTGATGAAGCTGTTGTCCAAACTCAAGGGGCTGCGCGGCACGCCGTTTGATCCCTTTGGCTACAGTGCCGAGCGCAAGATGGAACGCGCGCTGATCAAGCAATATGAACGCGATCTGGACGAGGTTTTGCCCAAGCTGGATGCCGCGACCCGCGACCCCATCATCGCGCTGGCGCGCCTACCGCTCGACATTCGCGGCTTTGGCCCGGTCAAGGCGGCGAACGAGGCCAAGGCGGCGAAGCGGCGCGAAGAGTTATTGTCGGTGATCCGCGACGGCGGACCGACGCTTGCCAAGGCGGCTGAGTGATGTCCTAATCTCTTGAAAAGGGAGGACAGGACATGAACCTTGCAAGGCTGGCGGCGGAACGCGCCACACCGGTACGCGTGGGACTGATCGGGGCGGGCAAATTCGGCTCGATGTTCCTTAGCCAAGTGCCGACGATTGCCGGGCTTGAGGTCACGGCAATCGCCGATCTGGATCCGGAAAAGGCGATGAATGCCTGCCGCGCCGTGGGGTGGGACGAGGAACGCATCGCCGCGACCGCCTTTGTAGAGGATGGCGCGGCGCTCACCGCGCGCGACGATGTGGAGGTGGTGATCGAGGCCACCGGCAATCCGCGCGCAGGCATCAGCAACGCGCTGGCCGCGTTTGAGGCGGGCAAACATGTGGTCATGGTCAATGTCGAGGCCGACGCCATGGTCGGGCCGGTTTTGGCGCAACGGGCGCGGGCGGCTGGCGTGGTCTATTCCATGGCCTATGGCGATCAGCCCGCGCTGGTGGCCGAGATGGTCGATTGGGCGCGCGCCACAGGGTTCACCGTGACGGCAGCAGGCAAGGGCACGAAATACCTGCCTGCCTATCATCAGGTGACGCCGGATGATGTCTGGGCGCATTACGGGTTGACGCCTGAAGAGGCGGCCAAGGCCGGTATGAACCCGCAGATGTTCAACTCGTTCCTCGATGGCACCAAGAGCGCGATCGAGATGGTGGCGATTGCCAATGCCTGCGGGCTGGATGTGCCGTCAGGCGGGCTGGGCTTCCCGGCCTGCGGTGTCGATGACCTGTCCCATGTTCTGCGGCCCCGCGATCTGGGTGGCGTATTGGAAGGACGCGGCATGGTCGAGACGATCTCGTCTCTGGAACGCGATGGTCGCCCGGTGTTCCGCGATCTGCGCTGGGGCGTGTATGTGGTGATCGAGGCACCCAATGATTATGCCGCGGCCTGTTTCGCGCAATATGGGTTGCCCACCGATGCCACCGGGCGCTTTGCGTCGATGTACAAACCCTTTCACCTGATCGGGTTGGAATTGTCCGTCTCGGTGCTCAGCGCGGCGTTGCGCGGGGAACCCACGGGGCAGGCGCGCGAGATGCGCGGGACGGTGGCGAGCGTGGCCAAGAAGAACCTGAAGGCGGGTGAGATGCTGGATGGCGAAGGCGGCTACACCGTCTGGGGCAAGGCGCTGCCCGTGGCGGTGGCGGGCAACGCGTTGCCCATCGGGCTGGCCCATGGGGTGCGGATGGTGCGGGATGTGGCCAAGGGTTCGGTTGTGGCCTTGGCGGATGTGGACCTGGGCGAGGACGCGGCGTCGGAGATGTACAAGGAGGTGTTGGCTGGGGGATGAGCCGCGCGGCGTCAGACCGTGGGATGGCGATCCAACGCTTGCGCGAGGCACTTTATGTTCGCCACATCCGATTGACCTCTGAACGAGACGCTGACGTCAACAAATCGCCAGCCCGGGGGGCGGTCTGGCGATGCGCGGCGGCTTCGCCGTTGTTTCGCGCCAGCGCTTCACCTCCGGGCCGTCATGTCACAGTCCCGTCACATCCTCTGGATTATAAACTCCAACCGTCATAAAGAGCATCGACTTTCAGAGGACCCGCCCGATGCCCAGCCAACGGCACGCTGCACGCGATATTTCTTACGCCTATTCCGCCGAAACCCGCGGCGGGCGGGCGATGATCCGGCTCATGGAAAACGCCACCGGACGCGTGAGCCTCATCAAACGCGCCAAGGGCTATGAGGAAGAGGTCGCGCAGGGGCGCGATTTCTGGCAGGTCATGGTGGAACGCTACGGGCTGCAGCTTGAGGTCATGGGCGGGGCGCTGGACAATATCCCCACGGACGGCCCGCTGATCCTCATTGCGAACCACCCTTACGGTATTCTCGATGGGTTGATGATGGGCCATATCCTGTCGGTGGTGCGGGGCGATTTCCGCATTCTGGCGCATCGCATCTTCCGCAAGGCCAAGGAGCTGGACCAGATCATCCTGCCGGTCAATTTCGAGGAATCGAAAGAGGCGGTGAAGGAAAACCTGGAAACCCGCAAGGAGGCGCTGCGCTATCTCGATGCGGGCGGGGCGATTGGCATCTTTCCGGGCGGCACGGTGTCGACGGCGGCCAAGCCGTTTTCCAAGCCGATGGACCCGGGCTGGCGTACATTCACGGCGCGCATGGTGGCGAAATCGAATGCCACGGTGGTGCCGATCTATTTTGATGGCCATACGTCCAGATTGTTCCAGCTTGCCAGTCATTTACATGTCACGCTGCGCATGGGGCTGCTGATCAAGGAGTTCCGCAAACGGGTCGATACGCCCGTGCGGGTGGTCATTGGCGCGCCGATTGATCGTGCCGAATTGGACGCGCGTGCAAAAGACAGTCGCGCAATGATGGATTTCCTGCGCAAAGCGACGTATGACCTGTCTCCAATACCATTGAAGACGTATGATTACGGCTTCGAGTTCGAGGAGCGGCGCAAGTCGTAAGAGCCTATGGCAGTTGGAATTTTCGATAGTGGGCTGGGCGGGCTCACGGTGCTGGACGCGGTGGCAAAACGGCTGCCGGATATGCCCTTGGCCTATTACGCCGACTCGGCCCATGCGCCTTATGGGGTGCGCGATGCCGATGATATCTATGATCTCACCACCAAGGGCGTGTCGCGGCTTTGGGAGGCTGGCTGTGATCTGGTGATCCTAGCCTGTAACACCGCGTCTGCGGCGGCGCTGCGGCGGATGCAGGAAAGCTGGATTCCGCGTGAAAAGCGGGTGCTGGGCGTGTTCGTGCCGCTGATCGAGGCGCTCACGGAACGGCAATGGGGGGACAACTCTCCGCCGCGCGAAGTGGCGGTAAAGCATGTGGCGCTGTTTGCAACGCCCGCCACCGTGTCCTCCCGCGCGTTTCAGCGCGAACTGGCGTTCCGCGCCATCGGTGTGGATGTCGAGGCGCAGGCCTGTGGCGGCGTTGTGGATGCCATTGAAGACGGCGACCTGATCCTTGCCGAGGCGTTGGTGCGGTCCCATGTGGACGCGCTCAAGCGCAAGATGCCCAACCCCGAGGCCGCGATCCTTGGCTGCACGCATTATCCGCTCATGCAGGACGTGTTTCAGGATGCGCTGGGGGCGGAGGTCGAGGTCTATTCGCAGGCCAATCTGGTCGCCGAAAGCCTGGCCGATTACCTGACGCGCCATCCCAACATGTATGGCAGCGGCACGGAGTCGATGTTCCTGACCACCGGCGACCCGGCCAAGGTGTCCAACGGGGCGACGCAGTTTCTCCGACGACGGATCGAGTTTGTGAAAGCCTGATCGACGTTGAAATTCCGGGCCCTGTGCGCCCGACCCCTGAAAGGGAAGACCATGAAGAAAATCGCAATCCTTGGTGCGTCCGGCTACACCGGCGCGGAACTTGTCCGGCTGATCGCCACCCATCCAGAGATGCAGATCGTGGCGCTGGCCGCGGAACGCAAGGCGGGCATGGAGATGGCCGATGTGTTCCCGCATCTGCGCCATCTGGACCTGCCGAAACTGGTGACCATTGGCGAGATTGATTTCGCAAATGTGGACCTGTGTTTCTGTGCCCTTCCGCACAAGACCAGCCAGGAAGTGATCCGCGACCTGCCGAAAGATCTGAAGATCGTCGACCTCAGCGCCGATTTCCGGCTGCGCGACCCGGCGGAATACGAGAAATGGTATGGCAACGCCCATGCCGCCGTCGAGATGCAGGGCGAGGCGGTCTATGGCCTTACCGAGTTCTACCGTGATGAGATTGCCAGCGCGCGGCTCGTGGCGGGCACGGGCTGCAACGCGGCCACCGGGCAGTTTGCGCTGCGGCCGTTGATTGCGGCGGGGGTGATCGGGCTGGATGACATTATCCTCGACCTGAAATGCGCGGTGTCCGGGGCAGGGCGGTCGCTCAAGGAAAACCTGCTGCATGCGGAGCTTTCCGAGGGCTACAACGCCTATGCGGTGGGTGGCACACACCGGCATCTGGGCGAGTTCGATCAGGAGTTCTCGAAGATCGCGGGGCGTCAGGTCCGGGTGCAGTTCACCCCGCATCTGATCCCGGCGAACCGGGGCATCCTTGCCACTGTTTATGTGAGCGGAGATGCGGCGGAGATTCACAAGACCTTTGCCACGGCCTATGCCGATGAGCCGTTTATCGAGCTGCTGCCCATGGGCCAGACCCCCAGCACCCATAATGTGCGCGGATCGAACTTTGTGCATGTGGGCGTGACCGGGGACCGGATCGACGGGCGGGCGATTGTTATTGTCGCACTTGATAATTTGACCAAGGGCTCCTCTGGACAAGCGCTGCAGAATGCCAATCTTATGTTGGGGATCGAGGAAACCGCCGGCCTGATGCTGGCGCCGCTCTTCCCGTAAACAGGAGGCCGCGATGAAAAACCTCAAGAAACAGCGCCGCATTCAAGTGATTGCCGTGGCCGTGGTCGCGCTGGTGCTGTCTACTGCGCTGATCGGCTATGCGATGCGCGACGGCATCAATTTCTTCCGCTCGCCCACACAGGTGGTGACGGAGCCGCCCTCGGCCTCGGAAGTGTTCCGCATCGGCGGGCTGGTCGAGGAAGGCTCGCTCAGGCAGGGCGCGGATAACAAGGTCGAGTTCCGCGTGACCGATGGCAATGCCGTGGTGCCTGTACGCTATCAGGGCATCCTGCCCGACCTCTTTGCCGAGAATGAGGGCATGGTGGGCACCGGGACCTATGTGGATGGCGTGTTCGAGGCGACCGAGATCCTTGCCAAGCATGACGAGACCTATATGCCGCGCGAGGTGATCGACGCGCTGAAAGAGCAGGGCGTCTATCAGGAGCCGGGCAGCTAACCACCCGGCGTTGCGGTGCTGCGGGGCGGCTTAGCTTTCCCGCCCCATCGACACCAGCCGCGCATGCAGGGCGCGTGCGTGCGGTGCCCCTGCCTCAAGCGCATAGATATAGGCATGGGTCAGGTAAAAGCTGCGCGCCTCTTCGCGGTTGGCCACCTCTGCCGCTTCCTCATAGAGCGAGATCAGCGCCTGCCGATCGTCACGCGCATGGGCGTCCAGCAGGCGCGTGTCCAGCGCGCTCATTCCGCCGCCTTTGCGCTTGCGCGCCAGGTTTCGACCTTGCTTGCCACCCAGTCGTGGAAGATATGGGTCGGCCCGTCCATGGCCGGGCTGAACCGCCCGCCGTCAAAGCCGGTGGCATGACGACCGCGCTGCATGCCTTCGACGACAAAGATGTCTTCCTCGAACACGGTTTTCCAAAGCTGGGTGTTGCGCTGGCGCAGCCCGCTGTCGGTGTCGGGCCGGGCGTAATAGAGGTGGATGTTCTCGACCGTCTTTTCGGGGCCTTCGGGCACCAGAACGATGGCAAAGGCATGGTCACGATGCACGCCCAGCAGCACGTTGGGAAAGACCGAGATATATTCCGCGGCGGTGTCCCACTTGTTCGACAGCCCCTCGAAATCCGGGAAAGGTTCGCCGTTTTCATTGGTGACCTGGCGATAGACCAGCGTGCCCTGACCCGAGAACTGGCCCGGCTCTTCGATATTGTAATGGTCTTCCAGACGGGAATAGGAATTCAGACCCGGATGGACCCAGGGCAGGTGATAGCTTTCGCAGTAGTTTTCCACCGCCAGCTTCCAGTTGGTGTTCACTTCCAGCGAAAAGACGCTGTCGAACCCGCCGTGATAGAGCGGCTTTTCAAACTCGGCCCAGCGTTCCATGACCGGGCGCATCGCGTCTTCAAAGGCGGGGGCGTCGCCGGACACGTTGATCCAGACCACGTCGCGCCAGATATGGCTGCGCACTTCGATCAGGCCCAGTTCGTTGCGCTTGATGGCGTCATGTGTGTTCTGGCCGGGGCCGCCCACATGCGGGGTCGAGACGAGCCGCCCGTCGCTGCCATAGCACCACGAATGGTAGGGGCAGCGGATCGCGCCTTCGATCTTGCGGGCCTCTTCGACAAGGATCATGCCGCGGTGACGGCAGATATTCTGGAACACGCGGACCGTGTCATCCTTGCCGCGCAGAAGCAGCAGCGGCATGCCGAGAAAGGTGATCGGCTTGGCATCGCCGGCTTCCGGCACATCAGAGGCCACGGCAAGCCCCGCCCATTGCGAAAAGATCAGCGCGTTACGTTCCTCGGCAAAGACCTCGGGATCGGTGTAATGCGCATTGGGCAGGCCGTTGGCTTCGGCCAGAGGGCGGCGGACGGATGACAGATCGGTCACTTTGGTCATGGGAACACTCCTCGCACGGGTTCGCGGATGAGCTTTCCTGACACAATTTCACGCTGCGTGAAGGTTCGCGCGCGACCGCTCTTGTCTCAAGGCGACATGATGCGGCGCCCCGTCGTTACGCAAAGGGCTTGTCCGGGCGCAGCAATTCCTGATCGCTCTCGGACAGCTGGCTGTAGCTGCGGAAACCGGCATTCCGGGCCACGCGCAGGGCAGGGTTCATCCCCCGGCCCAGATGTTCCCAGACAATGCGCGTCATCCTGTGCGAGTTCTCGCTCTCATGGGTGATGCGCGCGGTGTAGCCGGTCCACAGGTTGTTCGACAGCGATGGCACCCGGTGGATAAAGGTGAAGGACCCGGTCGTGGCCCCGCGCCGCGCAACAATGGCAGCAACCCCGCGTTCCTGTTTGAAGAAAAAGCCGCCGAATTCCCGTTGACGGGGGCTTTCCGGCAGGCCGACGCGCGTCATGGCTTCGCGTGCCTCGTGGCCGCGGATAAAGGTGAAGTCCCCTTTGCGATAGACATAGACCAGCGCCTCGACGAATTTCTGCTGATCCATGAAGGAGCGGCGGATAAAGCGGAAAAAGCCAGTGGGCAGCAGATCCTCGGAAATCTCGGTGATCTGCGGGCCCAGAAATCCGGCCAGCTCCGGGTGCTGCATGACAAAGCCCGAGGTTGTCGCGATTTCGCTCACCGGTTCGAGAAGAATACGCGCATCCACGTCAAAGAAGCTGCAAATGCGATGCAGAACATCGGGGCGCGGAAAGCTCTCGCCGCTCAGGTAGCGGTTGAATTGGGTGCGGTTGATCCCGAGATCGCGGCACAGGGCCGAAATCGACTGAGCGTGAGCGTCGCGGCACAAATGTTTGAGATTCGCGCCAAACATGGCGCGCAGTTCGGCGGGGGATTTACTGGCCTTGCGACCGGCGTTTGCGGATTTTGACACAGTTTGCCACCTTGAGGTGTTAGGGTTCACATTCCAGTTCAATTCTCCGCTGACAACTCACGAAACCGGTCGGTCGGGACCAGATTTGATGCTAGTTAGCGACACAAGACGCGGATTAGGTACAGGTTTGCCCAAAGCTGGCACAAATTACAACCCTTGCTGCGCTCAGCAGCACATTCGCAAGATCGCAATTTGTGCCACATTAAAGCCGTTGGGACGCAATAAAGGTGAATACGATGTCACTTAGGCGCATGTGCGGCGTTGTACTCTGGAGCAACCCGGATGACCGGAAAGCGGTCGTTTGGTGCGAAGACCAGGGACACCTGGCCTATTATGTCGAACCGGATCACGATGGGATGAATGGCGTGTCACTCGACGCCGGCGATCTTATTGAATTCGAGCTTCGAGAGGAGCGGCAATTGCGCCGGGTCACCAACCCGACGCTGCTGTGTCAGGATGCGGCGCCCGAGATTGCCCGCCAGCTTGATCGCTGTGCAAACAGATCTGAGCAATCAGAGCAGGGTTCGACGGATAACGTTGTGCCTTTCCGCAAGAAAGAGGACTGGTACACGCCGATGGCCACTCACGTAACAGCCTAGCAGCCGCATCGCGCTCCGGGAGTCCTCACCCTCCCGAGGGACGCGACATCGGTTATGGGTGTGGGCCGCCCCCCTCGGCAACGAGGGGGGCGTTTTCATGCGTGGCACAGCTGGGAGAAGAGCTGCGCGCGGCCATGGCACGCAATTACAGGCCCCCGCGACAGGCCAGAACGTGCCGCGGCTGATCGCGAAGTCTGTTTATGCGCCGCGGCTGATCGCGGCGACGCCGGTACGCGCCACTTCGACAAGACCAAGAGGCCGCATCAGGTCGGCAAAGGCGTCCACCTTTTCCGGTGCGCCGGTGATCTGGAACACAAAGCTTTCCAATGTGCTGTCCACGACATTGGCGCGGAACACATCCGCCAGGCGCAGCGCCTCGACCCGTTCATCACCTTTGCCCGCGACCTTGATCAGCGCCAGCTCCCGCTCGACCGTGGCGCCCTCGACCGTCAGGTCATGCACTTCATGCACGGGAACAATGCGGCCCAGCTGCGCCTTGATCTGTTCGATCACCTGCGGCGTGCCGGTGGTGACGATAGTGATGCGGCTGAGATGGCCGGTATGGTCCACCTCGGCCACGGTCAGGCTGTCGATATTGTAGCCCCGACCGGAAAACAGCCCGATCACACGGGCCAGAACGCCAGGTTCGTTGTCGACGATCACGGCCAGCGTATGAGTTTCCTGCACATCGGAAAAATTCGGACGCAGGTTATAGGCGGAATGTTTGGAAGAGCCTTTTTTGATCTTTAGAGCAGACATGTTCTTTTCCTTGAATACGGTGCGCAGTGAATGCGCACCCTACGCGGGTTAGTAGGGTGCGCCGTCCCGGCGCACCGCAGGCTCATCACACCATCACCGCGCCCTTGGCGCCGATGGCATCCTTGGTCGAGGCTTCACCCAGCAGCATCTTGTTATGCGGCTCGCCCGACGGGATCATCGGGAAGCAGTTTTCGTGCTTTTCGACAAGGCAGTCAAAGATCACCGGCCCGTCATATTCGATCATCTCCATGATCGCGTCATCAAGGCTGTCAGGGTCCTTGCAGATGATGCCCTTGGCGCCAAACGCCTCGGCCAGCTTGACGAAATCGGGCAGCGCCTCGGACCAGCTATGCGAATAACGCTCGCCATGCAGCAATTCCTGCCACTGGCGCACCATGCCAAGGCGCTCGTTGTTCAGGATGAACTGTTTCACGGGCAGCATATATTGCACCGCGGTGCCCATTTCCTGCATGTTCATCAGCCAGGACGCTTCGCCCGCCACGTTGATGACCAGCGATTTGGGATGCGCGATCTGCACGCCGATGGAGGCCGGGAAACCATAGCCCATGGTGCCGAGGCCGCCGGAGGTCATCCAGCGGTTGGGGTCTTCAAAGCCCAGATACTGCGCCGCCCACATCTGGTGTTGACCCACCTCGGTACAGACATAGCGGTCCATGCCCTTGGTCAGCGCCTCAAGCCGCGACAGCGCATATTGCGGTTTGATGCCGGGGCCTTCCTGCTTGAACTTCAGGCAGTCCACCGCACGCCAATCCTGAATCTGCGCCCACCATTTCTGCAATCCCTCGCGGTTGACCTTGCGGCCGCGCGCTTTCCAGACCTTGAGCACATCTTCAAGAACATGCGCCACATCGCCGATGATCGGCATATCGACGCGGATCACCTTGTTGACAGAGGACGGGTCGATGTCGATATGCGCCTTGCGGCTGTTGGGGCTGAACGCGTCCAGCCGCCCGGTGATCCGGTCGTCGAACCGCGCGCCCACATTGATCATCAGGTCACAGCCATGCATCGCCAGGTTGGCCTCGTAGAGACCATGCATGCCCAGCATGCCGATCCAGTGCTTGCCCGAGGCCGGGTAGGCGCCGAGCCCCATCAGGGTCGAAGTGATCGGAATGCCGGTGGCTTCCACCAGTTCACGCAGAAGCTGGCTGGCTGCGGGGCCGGAATTGATCACGCCGCCACCCGTGTAGAAGACCGGGCGCGCAGCCGTTTCCAGCGCTTCGACCAGTTCGGTGATGGTGTCCATATCGCCTTTGACGCGGGGCTGGTAATGGCCCAGATCGGCCTTGGCCGGGGGGGTATACTGCGCGCTGGCAAACTGCACATCCTTGGGGATATCGATCAGCACCGGGCCGGGGCGGCCCTTGGTGGCGACATGGAACCCCTCATGGATGGTCGAGGACAGGTCTTTGGTGTCCTTTACCAGCCAGTTCATCTTGGTGCAGGGGCGGGTGATGCCCACGGTGTCGGCCTCCTGAAACGCGTCCGAGCCGATCATGAATGTCGGCACCTGGCCGGTCAGAACGACAAGCGGGATCGAATCCATCAGCGCATCGGTCAATCCCGTCACCGCGTTGGTCGCGCCGGGGCCGGATGTCACCAACACAACGCCCGGTTTGCCGGTGGCGCGCGCATAGCCTTCGGCCGCGTGCACCGCGCCCTGTTCGTGCCGCACAAGGATATGGCGGATTTCGTTTTGCTGGAACACCTCGTCATAAATCGGTAGCACCGCGCCGCCCGGATAGCCGAATACCGTATCCACGCCCTGATCCTTAAGGGCCTGGACTACCATTTTTGCTCCGGTCATCTGACGTGTCATCGCTTTGCTCCGTTCATGACGTCATCCTCTTCTTCTCTCACGCCGCATAAAAAAGCCCCCGGTTTTCCGAGGGCGCATGGGGTACCGTTATGGTGTCCGTTACCGGCCCATGCGCCATTTCCCTACAAGTACGATAAGATTGGTCATCGTGGCTTCCCAAGTTCAGCGTGGCGAGACACTAGGCGAGGCTTTCGGGAGCGTCAAGCAAAAGGGGCCGATTTTTATGCTCCGAAATGCAAGAAATCTTTGCATTAGTTGCGGGGTGTGGCGGTGCTGGCGACATTTTCGGTAAATGCGGGCGGGGATTCGCGGAAATCAGCGCGGTTTGAACCGGATTTGGCCCTGCATGGGCTGCCGTGTGCGCGTGACCCGTAAGCGGAGGCATTGAACAAAAGGCCGGGCGAATTCCGGAAACCGGTCCATTTGGGGCCGCAGAACAGCCGCATTTTGCGGTTACGCGTGTCTCAGTTTTGCAAGGGCAGGCGGGGGACCGCGTGCCCCTACATGTTCGAGTGAAAGGAAATGCCATGACGCAAATCCATCGTGTCCCGGTTGCCGCCGGTCGTTTTTATCCGGCAGAGGCGGATGCACTGTCCAAGGCTGTTCAGACCGCTTTTGCGCGCGCCGAGCGGGTGGCACCGCCATCCTTGGCCAAACCACGTACGATCATCGCGCCGCATGCGGGCTATGCCTATTCCGCCGATATTGCCGCGCTGGCCCATACCGAGACCGCGGGGCACAGTTATCGCCGGGTTGTCATCCTGTCACCGTCGCATAAACACGCCTTTGACGGCATGGCCGTGCCGTCACAGGACGGGTATGACATGCCGGGCTTTTCGGTGGCGCTGCACAAGGGCGCGCGCAAGGAATTGATCGGTGCAGGGCTGGTGACGGAACTGGACGCCGCGCATGAGGCCGAACACGGGATCGAAACGCAATTGCCGTTCCTGCATCACCTGCACCCCAAGGCGCGGCTGGTGCCGGTGGTAATCGGCGACTGCCCGGTGCCGCGTGTGGCGGAGCTGGTCGATCATCTGGCCGATGAGGCGACGCTGTTTGTGCTGTCCAGCGATCTGAGCCATTTCCATGATCTGAAAACCGGCGGCCTGCGCGATCTGGAAACCGCGTCACGCATCGAACGGGGTGATCTGGCCGCGATGCGCGCCAGCGATGCCTGTGGCATCCGCGCGATTGCCGGGTATCTTGCGTCCAAGTCCGGACGCGGGGCGCGGGCGCTGCGGCTGGGTCTGTATAATTCGAGCCATCATAGTGGCGATATCGACCGGGTTGTCGGATATGGCGCCTGGCGGTTCAGCGATCCGGCAGAACCCGTGCTGAGCGATGCCCATCGCCACGACCTGCTGCGGGCGGCGCGGCATGTGCTGCATCTGGCCTGTCATGGGCGGCCAAGCGCCACGCTGGACATGTCCAGCTTTTCCCCGCGCCTGCATACCGTGGCAGCCAGTTTCGTGACCTTGCAGCGCGACGGACGGTTGCGCGGTTGCATCGGCTCCATGGCGGCGCATCGGCCCTTGGTGCAGGATGTGGTGGACAATGCGCTCAGGGCCGGATTCCGCGATGAACGTTTTCAGCCGATCACCGCAAAGGAGTTACCACATCTGGATATCAAAATCTCGGTACTGTCACGCCCGGCAGAGCTGAGCTTTTCCAGCGATGCCAGCGCGCGCCGCGCCTTTGACAAGGGCGCACATGGTCTGATCCTGACGGATGGGAAGCATCGCGGCGTGCTCTTGCCACAGGTCTGGGACCAGATCGGGACCAAGACAGATTTCCTGAAGGCGTTGAAACGCAAGGCGGGCCTGCCGGAGGATTACTGGAGTGCCAGTCTGCGGCTGTTCGCCTTTACCAGCGAAAGTTTTGACGATGCCGACCGGCCCAGAACGCGGGTCATGCGGGCCGAGGCGGCAACCGCCTGAACCAAAGGCTCAGAACGCCACGCCGGTGCCCTGCAACACGCCATGCTCCATGGCGTAGCGGGTCAGCCCGGCGGTCGAGGAAATGCCAAGCTTGCGCTTGATGTTCTTGCGGTGGGTTTCCACCGTGCGTACCGAGATATCCAGCGCAAGCGCCACTTCCTTGTTGGATTTGCCCTGCGCCAGTTGCAAAAGGATCGTCTGTTCGCGGTTGGTCAGTTGCTCGCGCCCCGGTGAGGGTTCCAGCGACCCCTTGGCCCCGACGCAGAGATAGCGTTCGCCGGTCATGACCACGTCAATGGCGTGTTTGATCTCATCGGTGGGCACATCCTTGAGCACATAGCCCATCGCGCCATGGCCCAGCGCGGTGGAAATATATTCCGGGCTGTCATGCATGGACAGGATAAGAATGCGGGTCTGCGGGCGACGTTCGAGGATCATCTCGGTCGCGGTCAACCCGCCCACATTGGGCATGTTGAGATCAAGCAGGATCACATCGGGGTTCAATTCGCCCACCTGATCGACGATCTCGCGGCCATTGGAGAGCGTGGCGAGCACTTCGATATCATCGAAACTGTCGAGCAACGCTTCGATACCTTCGGCAACCATCGGATGGTCGTCCACAATCACAACGCGCGTTTTTCTGGTCATGCGCTTGCCTTTCCTTGGGCGGATGTACTGTCTGTGTCGGCGGTCTCGGGCGGCAGCATGCGCGACAGGGGCACAACCACTTCTATCACGGTGCCGGTTCCGCGCGAAGAGAGCACGCGCAAGGTTCCGTCAAGCTGTTCGACCCGCTCCGCCATATTGCGCAGGCCAAGCCCGCCCGCGCCGTCATCGGGGGCAAAACCGCAGCCATTGTCCGAGATGCGCAGCGTCGCGCCCTGTTTGTGGCCGCGCGCCTCCACATCGATCCGGGTCGCGCCGGAATGCCGTTCGATATTGGTCAGCGCCTCCTGCGCGATGCGGTAAAGCGCGGTCTTGGCATGGGCGTCCAGCCGGTTGCGGAACGGCACGGTTTCGAAATGGGTTTCGATGCCGGTCCGCTGGCCGAATTCCTCGACCAATGTGCGCAGCGCGGGGCCAAGGCCAAGATCGTCCAGCACACCTGGGCGCAGGTCGCGGCTGATGCGGCGCACCTCCTGAATGGCGCCGGACAGGTGCTCGATCCCCTTGTCCAGCGTCTCGGAGGCACGGGCATCGCCTTTGTCCATGCGGCGTTTGGTGATGTCGAGCGCGTAGCGGATGCCAACGAGGATCTGGCTGATGCCGTCATGCAGTTCGCGCGCGATGCGGCCGCGCTCATCCTCCTGCGCGTCGAGCACCCGCTGGGTCAGCGCCTTGAGCTTGGCATCGGCCAGCCGTCTTTCGCGGATATTGAGAACAAGCCCAGACAGATAGACCGCCAGAAGCGCCACGCCGGTGATGATGCCGATATAGACAAATGTCTCGCGGATGCGGGCCTCCACATCGGCGCGCGCAGAGGCCACGGTCTCCAGAACATCGTCGATGAACACACCGGTGCCCACCACCCAGCGCCAGTCCTGAAGCCCGATGGAATAGGTGACCATGCGCGCGGTTTCACGGGTCGAGGGTTTGGGCCAGTCAAAGCTGTGATAGCCACCCCCGGTGCGGGCGATGCGGATCAGCTCATCTGTGATCGGGGTGCCGTTGAGATCTTCGAGACCCGACCAGTTCTTGTTGATCAGATAGGTCTGGCGCGGCGCGACAAGGTTGTTGCCGTCATAGTCGAACACATAGAAATAGCCGTCCTGACCATAAAGCATGGATGCCAGGATGCGGGTCACGGCAAGCTTGGCCGCTTCATCATCGGGGGCGGCGCGACCGTAGATGTTGATGAAGGCCGTGCGCGCGATGGAGATGTAGTTTTTCAGCTCTTCACGCTTGGCGCTGATCAGTTGCGCCTCAAGTGCCGCAATCTCCCGGTCGGCCAGTTGCCGCGACTGCGCCGTGACCAAAAGCGCAATCGCCGCCGCCGCCAGAACCAGCGGAACGGTTGCAACAAAGAACAGCTTTTGCCCATAGGACAGCCGGAACAGGGGCCAGAGACGACGCATGGATGATTCGATACGCGGAATTTCCCGGCTTGCCTAGGTGTTCAGTCCCGGCATTTGGTGGATCGGATTTAGGATGAAACGATCTGGCTCTGAAGTCCAGATCTTGCAGATGTATTCGTAAGGCGTCAGCCCGCTGAGGGTCTTGAGCCTGCGGGCGAAGTTGTAGGCTGCCATGAAGTCGGCAAGGTGTGTTCTCAACTGGTCGTGGTTTTCGTAGTGGAAGCGTTTGACGGTCGCCTCCTTGATGGTGCGGTTCATTCGTTCGA
>NZ_JAQIOZ010000019.1 GCF_028023675.1 Primorskyibacter aestuariivivens
GCGGCAAACCCCCAGCCGTGGTCTACTGGCTAAGAAAAGACGAAACCCAATCAGGTCAGCAGGAGCAAAGAGTAGCTTAATTTACGCTGAACACTGTCCAAACACTGGGGAGTAGCTCAATCACTTCCATCGAATACCACTTTACATCAGCGGGCAACATGACGCTGAAAGGCGGCGGGCGCGGTCACCACGCAGACCGCGCGATTGCCTGCGCCATCGCGTTGGTAGCTGCGCAGCATGTGGCGTCGCAACGCATTCAACAGACGAGGATGCGCGGATGGTACTAAGTCTTCACGATAATTCCTCAGAGGGCTCTGCTGGGCGGTGACCTCAAGCACGAAGAGAGTTCCCGTCATGGTTCGAAGTGCCGTTCGAAAAATTTTGGTTTAACCAAAAAGCATGGACTTGCTGCATACAGTGGTTGTTAACGTAATGAGCGCAAGATATCGTAGGTGAAAACCGCCGGTTCGGGTCGCGGCGGAGGAAAGCGAGAATTATGAACCAGCACATACCTCAGCAACTCGACTTCCTGAGTGCAGCTCGCACCCAGGGTACGAGAAAGCGCGCGATATCATTCTTCTCTGGCGCTGGAGGTCTCGACCTAGGAATTCAGTTGGCTTCAAATGGCAAAATTGAGTTTACGTCTTGGACAGAAATTGACGCTGTTTTTCGCGATACAATTCAAGAAAACACAAATTGCGATCCAAAAAGGATTTGGAGTGACATAAATGAGGTCAATCCATATGCGTTGCTGGAGCAGGCGGAGTGTGCTCCCGGCGAAACATTTGCAGTTGTCGGCGGCCCTCCTTGCCAAGCTTTTTCCACCGCCGGCTTAAGACGCTCTGTACATGATGAACGAGGCCAAGTCGTCCAGAGCTACCTGAACGCAATCAAAATTATCAAACCACGGTTTTTCGTCTTTGAGAATGTGCGCGGACTGCTTTCTGTGGCGCTGAAGCATCGCAACTACGCCGAAAGAATTGAGGCAGAGCGTAAAGGAGAAGACAAAAACACTCTAAGTGAGGAAGAGAGACTTGGCTCGGTCTTCAACCTTGTGGTTCTACCCGCGTTTAAACGTCTTGGTTACGAGATTGTATATGGTCTCGTAAATGCAGCTGATTATGGAACTGCGCAGATACGGCATCGGCTTGTGATTTTTGGATCGCGAGATAATGAGTTTGGAAGTGGCAAGTATCGGAAGACGACAGGGCAAGTTATGCCATTAAGCGAACTTATGCCCCCAACCCATAACGAGCTCGCACCTTACTCTCCCATAAAGCGATGGCGCACCCTACGTGACGCGATCGGCCACCTGGCAGATACGGTGCCAAATAATGAAGAAACTTTTGGCTACAGCGACGCACGGACAGCTATCTGGAAGCGAATTCCTCCTGGGAACTATTGGACCTACATCCGTGATAATCCCGATCTTTTTCCGGAAGGTCTAGAAACACTGCTGGGCGGCGCCTTTAAATCAGGTGGCGGTAAGGTTGGTTACTGGAGGCGTCTGTCTTGGGATCGTCCAGCTCCGACTCTTCCTACTCAACCCCAGCACCTATCAACAGGTCTCTGCCATCCAGCCCAGGAACGCCCACTGTCGGTGACAGAGTATTCGGCTCTACAAGACTTTCCTGCGAACTACCGTTTTTCAGGAAATAAGGCAAAGAAATATGAGCAAATTGGAAATGCTGTTCCTGTTAGACTAGGCGAAGCGATTGGCCGGAGTTTACTTGCTATTTCTCAACGAACTGACTGTGCGAAGTGAAGGATATACTGTGAAAAACTTTCGATTCGATGAAGTGCAAGGCCACATTAACAACGCGGTTAATGTGGCTATAGCGAGAATCGAGGAAAGAGAGGCCGAACTGTTTCTTTCGGAATTGGCTTCATCTGGAAACGGCGGCGCATCACCGTTTCAAAAAATGATTCTACCGGAAGCAAAGCTATACTCGTCGTTCGAGCGCTCGCTTAGCGCTTCTTTGGGAAAAGCGTTCGATTATATTGGCGCTGCAATTGCTAAAGCCGCGTACGGAAACGGCGAGCATGATTACGTATTGGACGGCGAAGTGAGCGCAGAGGCGCTTTCGACAATCGAAGAGATTGTGAATAAGTACAAACAGCGTATCGGCGTAATGCCTTCAACGACACGTGAGTTAGAGGAGGTATTTTCGGTTGTGGACGAGGGCCATCCTACACTTGCTCGCAAGATTAAATCCGATGTCTTTTTTATCGATCACGAAGGATACGAGAATTACTTGGAAATCAAGACGCCGCAGCCGAACTACGATCAATGCAGCGCAATGAAGGTGCGCATCCTTACGGTCCATGCGATGCGACGTCATCAAGACAAGGTTAGAGCACTGGTCGTGTTTCCGCACAGTCCAAATGGATTATTTGGGGACTACGCGTGGCCTCCATTGCAGTACTTTTTTGATCCTTCTCATGACTGGCACGCTCGAGGCTTGAGCCTGATGGGGCCGGGTCTTTGGAATTTCATTGGTAACTCAGGCTCTACCTTCCAGTGCATGATGGATTGCTTCTACGAAGTGTCGGTGTTACGGAAGCAAGACTTGCTGGAACTGTTGAAGCTGGATGCGCCTGGTGGACCTATTTCAAGACGCGAAGGAGAGCAACAGTCGGCCCCGTGAAGGCAAAGGGGTCTCCTTTTGTCTTGTGCTAGTAGAGGGCGGCAAAGATGATTCCCGCCAAGTCTTAAAATATGTTGCCAGCGGTGTATTGAAACTCGTTGAGACAAGGAATTGTACCAACGAACAGCTGGACGCGACCCTCGCAGAATTAGCGCCAGATTTTGAGATTAGCATGTCGCCTTCCACTCTCAAATCATTTGGTGGTGGAATCGAGACTATTCGTAAGGCTGTTCTTGCAAAAAAAATCGATATTTCCGGTGATTTTAGAAAATACTCGCTCGTGGTTAGCGCCTTGCCGGATTTGCTGCAGGAAATCGCCTCTCAGACGCCTGATAAGTAGCGTCGATGGCTGGTGTATTTATCCTTATTTGCTCCGATGGGTATGATCTGAACGACAGGCGGGTCGACGGGCTTGCTATAGCAAGTTATCGTTTAAAATCTGGATACTGGCCGTTGTATAGTAACACCAGAAACAGGCGAGCAATTCGTCCGGGTGACGAGTTTTTAGTCTATTTGGCTGGTAGTGGCCAAGATTCTCGATCAATCGTTGCGCATGGTTTTTTTGGCCCCAAAAAGAAGCGATCTGTTTTTTCCGAGGAAGATGAGTTGGATATTGTGTCTGGAAACCCGGAAACAATATTCGGTGTGAAAGACGTTGAATTTTTCAACCCAATTCTAATCAGGAACGTTCTGCCCATCTTGCACTCATACAAAAGAATGAAAAACAAATTGAGATGGGGTTCGCTTTTGGTTGGAGGGGCTCGGCGTATCAGCGCAGATGAAATGCACAACATCCTCGAAATGAAGTGCGCGTCTGACTAAAGTTCAGTCACGACAAGTTTGGGTTTTATTGATCTTACGTGAGTGGTGGAGCAGCACGGACCTCAGTTGGTGTAATAACCTACAATCGTCAATGTGGCGAGATTTTGCACATCTATCTCTGACTTAGAATCCGCTGTAGCGCCAACTCGTTTTGTTTGTTTTCTTCGAATCCTGCTCTAGCTTTTTCGTAGGCCTTTCGAACACCGTCCGGTGTCCCGTTCATGTTCATGACTTCTTCGTGGTACTCACGCGCCGTTCGAGAAATGTTGGGCTTCTTCCCTTTATCAACATCGTTGGTCATCCTTTCGAGGAACCAAGCCAGCAAATGATCAAGATCGTATCCAGAAAAAGCTTTTGGTTCTCTTTCCTTGTAAAAACCCAGCATGTGGGCAAGAAGGGTTTGATCGCCTGTTTCCATGTCGTAGTCCGCGACAGCCGCCGCTGACCGTTTAACGTAGTCCTTCACCCAAATCGGCAGGTCAGCGTCATCGATAATTGCTGCAAGCAATTTCCAAGCCTTCTTTGCGTCGCCTTCTGCGAGCTTCCCGTCTTCGACCAACTCGTCGAGAAAATTGGAGTCTTCATCTGCCATCTGTCGCTCCAGTTATTTGTATCGGCCCGTGAGAGAACCGCTGCATGGATCGCGTGAATTGATGGCATGCACGCGACCCTGAGCAAAGAGCCATCTACATCGTAATCGAAAGGAAAAACGATGCAGAGTAACCATCTGATCCACTTTTCGCCGGAAAAGCTTCTTGATCCGGCATCACTCCGCGACTCGGATCGTCGGCGCCTCACGCTGGGTCTAGAGGCAATGGGCATCTGCCGCGTCTCTGTCCAGCACGCCTGGTCCCGCCAGACCTTGAGAAAGATCGGCGACGAGTGGGTGATCACCTGCAGCAACGCGAAGTACTGAGGGGTAGGAACATGTCGAAAGACCACGAAATCTACACCCATGAGAACGCTGCTCGCCTCGCGAACCACATGCGTTCGATCCGCGAAGGCACCAATCTTTGGCTGAACAGGTCCTCAGACGCCGGTTGGGAGGTGCTCGCCGGACCAGGTGAGTGGATCATTCTCGATTGCGAGCAGGAATTGGCCAACGAACTTCTCGCAGCCCTCTGTCTGCAGTATCGCAGGTTCACAGCCATCTTGGGCAACCCGGATGCGCAGGTGAATCGGGATCGCGTTGCTCAGTCTGATGAGTTCAATTGGGCCTAGTTCCGCAGTTGCGCCCGTGTTCAGCGGACGCGACAAGCTTCGCGCCTGGTCTCGCTCTGACGGGGCGATCCGGGCGCGGGCGAAGTGGTTGTCGCCACTCACGGTCGTCCTTTTGCCTTGCCGAGTGACTCACCATCGGTTAAACGACGCAGCCGAGGCCCCAATAGCTCAGTTGGTAGAGCACCTGTTTCGTAAATAGGTGGTCGGCGGTTCGAGTCCGTCTTGGGGCACCACGCATCACACAAGTTTTGACGTTGACCCGTGTGGAGTCGGTATGTGAGGCTGCTCGCATGTTTCGATCAGCTTTCATATTTTTGATTTTGCTCACAGGCATTGCTAGTGCCGACGAGGATGCCGTCGCGAAATACCGTGATTACCTGCCCGAACAGCTTCTCGCGCTGTCGGAGGAGGAGCGTCACAGTTCAGTCCCCATGATGTTCAGTGGCGCTGCCAACCTCGCGACTTCGCCTGCGGGTGAACTCGTCATGCAGTCCAATTTAAACATGCTGATGTATGACGGATTTGCCGACTTCGAAGGAGCAAAGCGCGCGTTTCAAGAAGATTTGGGCGAGGAGCCGACCGGTGATCTGACCGTGTGGCAAATCCATACCCTCGGTTACCGTTCATCACGCGTGAACATGACCAGCGTCAGTTTCTTCCCGCTCGACTTCGGCGGCACGATGATCGAAAACTGGGCATTCTTGAAAGGCACCGTCGAGATAATCGACGAGAAGATTGCCTACCCAATCAACCACGTCGATATTGAGTGCAGCCGAAGTAGAGGCACGTGCGACTACCGACAGATTGCGTTGACCCTACCGGATGAGAATTCTTGGGTGCAGTCGTATCACGTGGGCGAGATCGCAGACGAAGTGTATCAGATCACGCGATGGGAAGGACAATCCATCGACGCGGTTCCGATGAACGCGACGGGGTGTCGGATCAACCAGTTGAGCTTGAACTTCGAGACGCAAGAGTTCTTCGAGATCGCGCGCAACAACACAGCCGGTGATTGCGATACCATGCTCGGCGGTACAATCCCGCGCCTCGAAAAGCCGCGCGTCTCGAGGATCGTGGATGGGCGCGAGATCATCAGCGCCGAGTTTAGCGCGATTAGCGAGGAGACTTTCTCGTTCTTTTCGAGTGAGTTTCGCAATCGCGTCGAAACTCTGATCGCCGAGAATGAAGGCAACAAATAATTTCACCTGCAAATCCTCGAAAGATTCTCGGAAACAGGGTTCTTGGAATACGGTAATTGCTTGATGTGGTTGGGGGGTTCCGAAGGTCGCTCAGCCATTACGAATGACGTGCTCTACCAGCTGAGCTACACCGGCATCCTTCCCTGTCGCGGCCCTACTATGGCCCTACTAGTTACTGTGCGCCGCTTGTAAGCGACTGGTTCGAAACGTCAATTGCGAGCAGACCCGCTAATTACGAAGGACCTGCTCTACCAGCTGAGCTATTGAGGCGAAGCGACCGACCGTTTAGCGGCATCGGGCGTCTGCTTCAAGATGGAATCAGGCTCAGGGCGGACCGATCCTGCATTTCGTGTCTTCGTTTTTGCGGCACCTCGGGCTTGCGGTTCAGACATCCTGACGTGCGATGTCGGTAATCAGCACATCCAGGATCAGATCACCAAACAGATTGTGGCTTGTTTCCAGAAGGGCACGCCGCAGGATGCTCATATTGCCGGAACTGGTGAAGGATCCGTTGAACCCGCCCACATTGGCATGATCGAACAACACCTGAAGGTAAGCGTCACGCAGCTTGGGCTCCCGGGAATAGACATCCTCGCTGCGTCCGGTCTCCACCTCGACGCTGAGGGCGAGTACCACCATGGATGTCACCTTGGCATCGATCACCACCGGCACGACAAACTGGTTGGCCAGTTTGACATATTCGAGGTCTTCCGGCGCAGGCGGCTCTTCGGCCTTGGCGGGGGCGGTGTCCGGATGCGGCACCTCTCCGCAGGGGTTGGCCAGTTCCTCGGTGGGAGGCTCCGGTTTCAGGAACAGCCCCGCGCCCACACCGGCACCGATGCCGATAACGGCCAGGAGAATTGGAAGGATCTTGCCCATCGCGTGACCTCAGAACGGAAGAATGACGTCGAGCACCTGTTGCCCGATACGGGGTTGCTGGACATCGGTGATCTGGCCGCGCCCGCCATAGGAAATGCGCGCAGACGCGATCTTGTCATAGGTGATCTCGTTTTGGCGGGTAATGTCGCCGGGCCGCACATACCCCGTGACCAGCAATTCGCGCAGCTCGAAATTCACCCGCACTTCCTGCGATCCCTTGATCGCAAGGATGCCGTTGGGCAGGATATCCACGACCGTGGCCGCCACGCGCAGGGTCAGCTTTTCCTTGCGCCGCACAGAGCCATCCCCCCCGGCGCTGGACGAAGAGTTCAGCCGCACCGCGTCGTCGAGGCCCGCGCCGGGAGGAAACTGTTCCTCAACTCGCTGCGGCAGACCCAGAAGTTGCGGAATAGCCAGAGACTCATCGCTGCTGCGTGACCGCGAGGTGGAGTTGGAAATCTCGGCCTTTTCGTCGATTTCGATCACCACGGTCAGGATGTCGCCCCGGTCCGCCGCCCTGCGGTCGCCATACAGCGATGCGCGCCCGCCGTCCCAAAGCGAGCTTTCCGGGCGACGCACCCCCTCTGGATGCGAGACCGGAAGGCCGGGGTCGAGCATGGCGTAATGCTCGGGCGTTTGCGCCGTTTCGCTAAAGGTCGGTGCGCGCCCCACATGGTCCAGACGCCCGCAGGCAGAGAGCAGGGCAGTTGCGGTCAGGGCCAGAAGGGCAGCGTAAGTCTTCATCATGTTACTTTCCGTTCTTTACCAGAACTGTTCCGTCTTCCTGCACGACCCCGAACAAAGTCGAGCGGCTTGCAAGATTCATCACGCGTATGCGGTCCCCGGCACCCCCACGCCCCAGCGCGCGTCCATCGACCTGGATCCGAAGCTGGCTGGTGGTGAATACAAGGCTGACAAACTGGTTGGGGGTCACGATTGCGGGCGCGCGCACATCGCCGGGAAAGACCGGGCGGCCCGCGTAGAGCGTGACGCTGGCTTCCTGACCGACCAATTGGTCAAAACTCTGGACGGCCCCTGCGACATCCCGCTCCAGCACCGTCAGATCCTGCGCGGAAATGACGGTTTCCGCCCGCAGGTTCCGCACCGGCACGACAATGTCGGCCAGCAGTGGCTCGGCCAACAGCGCCGCGAGTATGACAAGAGCGTTGCGCATCACCGGATCTGGGTTGTCGCGCCCAGCATCTGGTCGGCGGCGGTGATGACCTTGGCGTTCAGCTCGTAGCCGCGCTGCGCCTCGATCAATTCGGTCACCTCGCGCACGGCATCTACAGAGCTGTCCTCCAGATACCCCTGGCGCAGGATGCCGAGCCCGTCCTGACCGGGTGTCGATACCACCGGCGCGCCCGAGGCCTCGGTTTCGGTGAACAGGTTGCTGCCGATCGCCTCCAGCCCCTTGGCATTGGTAAAGCCCACAAGGTTGAACTGCCCCAGCAGCTGCGCCTCGGCCGCATCGGCGAAATAGGCATAGACCTCGCCATCGGCATTGATCGAAATGCTGCGCGCATCCGCCGGAATGACAACTTCGGGAGCCACCGAGAACCCGTCGGACGTGACGATCAGCCCTTCGGCATTGCGTTTGAGCGCTCCGTCGCGGGTATAGGCGGCCTGGCCGGAGGGCAGCGTGACCTCGAGATAGCCGCGCCCGTCGATGGCGATATCGAGATCGTTGTTGGTTGCAGAAAGTGCCCCCTGTTGCAGATGGATGGATACCGCCGCCGGGCGGACACCAAGCCCAAGCTGAACACCGGTGGGCAGGACCGTCCCGTCCGAGGCATTGATCGTCCCGGCTCGGGCGTATTGCTGATAATGCAGGTCGGCGAACTCGGCGCGCCGGGCGTTATAACCGGTGGTGGACATATTCGCGAGGTTGTTCGAGATCGTCTCGACCCGCATCTGTTGAGCGGCCATACCCGTGGCCGCAATTTTCAAGGCTCGCATTGTCAAATCCTTATTTCAGAAGGGTTTTCAGAGCTGTGCGTGTACGTTCATGTTCAGCCTCGGCAAAAGACTGACCCATCTCATAGGCGCGTTTCACGGCAATCATCCTTGCGATCTGGCCAACCGCATCGACATTGGAGTTTTCCAGAAAGCCCTGTACGACACGCGATGACCCGGAGGGTTCGAATCCACCTTCGACACGGAACATAACCCCCCCTTCACGCAGCAGCTCGGACCCTTCGACAGGTTGAACAACGCCAAGCTGTGCCAGAGGGCGGCCATTGCTGCTGAGCGTGCCGTCAGCGGAAACAGACAGGTCCGAGGCATCGGGCGGTACGAAAATCGGCGCGCCACCGGGGTCCAGAACGGGATAGCCGTCCTTGGTCACGAGATCACCCTGGGCATTGGGCGCAAAGCTGCCTGCACGGGTCAGACGTTCACCTTGGGGCGATTGCACAAGGAAATACCCCTCACCCTCGATGGCAAAGTCGAACTGACCGCCGGTCTTGGTCATGGCCCCTTGCAGGGTCGAGCTGAAATCATAGTTGGCCAGCGCCATGGAGAGCGACGGCTCGCCTTCCACCCTTTGAACATATTCAGAAAATCCGACTGTCTCCTGCCGGAACCCGGTGGTGGCGGTATTGGCGATATTGTTGGCAATCGCCTGCATTTCTCGCAGCAGCCCCACCTGGCGGGTCAACGTTGTATAGCTTGCATTTTCCACGTTATCCTCCAACGATCAAAGGGATGATCCAGTCCTGAAAAAAGCTGACCAACCGTTCGGTCATAAAGCTCATGGACACCCAGAACACGATGATGATGGCCCCGAGTTTCGGCACAAAGGTGAGCGTCATCTCTTGGATCGAGGTCAGCGCCTGGAACAATCCGATGGCCAGCCCGGTGACAAGCGCGACCCCAAGGATAGGCATGGATATCATCGCGGATATCCAAAGCCCCTGGCGCAACGTGTCGTAGAACAGGGCCTCATTCATGGCTCAGACAGGCATTCTCAGGATTTCCTGATAGGCTTCGACCACCTTGTCGCGCACGGTCACGACGGTTTCGACGGCCAGCTCGGATTGTGCCAGCGCCTGGACAAGCGCATGCGGATCCGCGTCGCCGGTCATGGCGGATTTGGCCGTGGTTTCGCTATGCTGCAGCGTTTCGGCAAAGTCCCGGGCGGTGTCAAAGATCAGGTTGCTGGCACTTGCAGAACCTTGCGCCGCTTCGGTGGCGGGCTTGAGCGCGTTGTAATTCTGCGCGGCGAAAAGAGATCGGACATCCATTCTGGATTCCTCCTTTGATTAACGTCTGAGAAGATCGAGCAGGCTGGATGACATCTGCCTTGCCTGGTCGAACATTTTGAGATTGGCCTCGTAACTGCGCTGGGCTTCGCGCGCGTCGGCGATTTCAATCAGCAGCGACACGTTTGATCCGTCATAGCGGCCGGACGGATCTGCCAGCGGGTGCGATGGATCATAGATGCTGGTTAACGGGCTTTGATCGGTGCGCACGCGGCCCAATTCGACCTGTCCGGCCTCCTGCATCTGTCGGAAGGACACGGTTTTGCGCCGGTAGCCCGGTGTAT
Source organism: Primorskyibacter aestuariivivens (assembly GCF_028023675.1). Taxonomy (GTDB): domain Bacteria; phylum Pseudomonadota; class Alphaproteobacteria; order Rhodobacterales; family Rhodobacteraceae; genus Marinovum; species Marinovum aestuariivivens. The sequence goes on from NZ_JAQIOZ010000019.1 coordinate 10,317, forward strand.
CGACATTGGCGATGTTCTCCGACAGGTGCTTCAACCGCGCGGTCTGTGCCTTGAGCCCGCTGGCGGAGATTGACAGGGAAGACGAGAAATCAGTCATCGGTGATACCCCCGTTTACCTGCGGCCAAGGCTGGAGCGCAGGATGGTCATGGATGATTTGTAGATCGCGATGGCGCGGTCATGGTGGCGTTTGATCTCCACCGCGCGGACCATTTCGGTTTCAAGCGAAACGGAATTGCGATTCGGTTCATTCGCAGCTGACGGATCTGTCCGGACCTGTGGCGTTGCGGTCGGGCTGGCCCCGTGCAAATGCGAGGTCCGCGTCGCTTTCAACCCTGGTTCCGCGTCGCCCAAATGCAGGATCTGTTTGAACGGAAGCAGGTCCTGCGCCTGATACCCAGGTGTGTCAGCATGGGCGATATTTCTTGCGACTAGAGACTGTCTTTGCGCCGCGTGGCCGGCCATGGCCGAGGCCAGGCGGAAAATTTCAAGATTTTGGTACATCGGGGCTTCTCCCTCGATTGGCTTCAATCAAGGCTTAACCCTGATTCCTTTAGAAACCGTTTTCAGGAACTGAAGGAAGCGACCGATGGCCATGCAGAAATTCGAATCCCTCCGCGACCGGTTGGCAAAGCTGACCCCGGTGCGGCCCTTTGGACGCGTTGTCGGGGCCGAGAGTGCCTGTCTCAAAGTGGCGGGCCTGAATGGCTATGCGAGAATCGGGGATCATCTGCGATTGACCCGGTCCGATGGCGTGGATGTGGGTGGCGAAGTCGTGCAGCTTGCCCCGGATGGGTTGATCATGTTGCCGGATAATCGGCTTGAGGGCATCGCCGTCGGAAACAAGGTTTTTGTTGAACCCGACACAGGGCTTGCGCCTTGTGATGCGTGGATCGGGCGGATCATCGATCCCTATGGCGTCCCACTGGATGGCAAGCCAATGCAACCGGGTGCGCAGGTCTATGCGCTGGACGCGCCGCCGCCGCCGCCTGCGCAACGCAAGAAGCTGGGCGATCGCATGGATACCGGGATGGTTCTCTTCAATACGATTCTGCCGCTGGCGCGGGGCCAACGCATAGGGATTTTCGCCGGTTCCGGCGTGGGCAAGACCAGTTTGCTGGCGCATTTCGCGCGCCACATGGAGGCCGAGGTCGTCGTGATCGCTCTTGTCGGTGAACGCGGCCGCGAATTGCGGGAATTCATCGACGAAGCTCTTGGACCGCAGGGCATGCAACGCAGCATCGTGGTGGCCGCAACCTCGGATCGGTCGGCATTGGTCAGGCGCAGATGCCCGGCGGCTGCAACGGCGATTGCCGAGTATTTTCGGGATCAGGGCCGTCAGGTTCTGCTTCTGACAGACTCCATCACGCGTTTCGCCGAAGCCCACCGCGAGGTGGCAACCACAAGCGGCGAATTGCCCGCATTGCGGGGCTATCCACCGTCCATGTCGCATAGCGTCATGTCTCTCTGTGAACGCGCTGGTCCGGGTACGCAGGATCAGGGCGATATCACGGCGATCTATACCGTCCTTGTCGCGGGCTCTGACATGGACGAGCCGGTTGCGGATGTGTTGCGCGGAGTGCTGGACGGTCACGTGACCATGGACCGGGCGATTGCGGAGCGCGGGCGGTTTCCCGCCGTTGACATCCTGCGTTCGGTCTCGCGAAGCCTGCCGGGATGCGCGACGGATCGTCAGAATGACCGGATTGCGACGGCCCGGAAGTATCTTGGCGCCTTTGCCGAGGCCGAAACAATGGTGCGTGCCGGTCTTTATGCGGATGGTTCCGATCTTGTGCTGGATCAGGCGCTTGTCATTCACGACCGTCTGGACGCGCTTGCGGCACAGGTCGAAACCGGTGGCATTGACGCGAGTTTTGAAAAGCTGGAACGGCTCTTGGCGGAGGCCGAAGCCTATCGTGGCAGATCTGGTCGCGGCTCTCAGCAGTTAGTGACCCCGCCGGGGTCCCAGTGATTCATTTGGCTTGTCCGAGTTCGTAATGGACGCGCGTATCATGCATGCGCGCGGCGCACTTCTCACGAAACAGTTTGCAGGAGCTGTAGCGCGATGCTGCCACCGGATAGTTGAGACTCGTTGTTCAGTTGGGATTGCAGCAGGAAGTGTTGCACGAGTTCGTTGCGCTGTTCAGCATCGGCGAAACTGTTGATATCGTCAGAACCTAACCTCTGAAGGGCTTTGTCTTTGAAGGTTTCGAGTTGTCGGTCGAGATCCAGCTTGCCGAAACCCGATGGCAGGTTCAGCGCGGTCTCGAACACCTGACGTAGGGGCGGCGTGCCCATGATCAGGAACCACTTGGTGTCATTTGTTCCATCTGCGGTGGCCATGCGTTCCAGTTCACGTGTGGCGTTGAGCGCCAAACGCATGGTTTCGTCCTGATCCCCGACAGAGACTTCGAAGCTGGAGCGGTTGAACAGGTCGACCACCTCGCGTGCGAATGCGGCGGACTTGGTGTTCGGACCAAAAACATCGCCGAAGCCAAAGGCCTTGGAAAAGCGGGCATAGCGCTCATCGGCCAGTTTGTTCGCAAGCGCATCAGGGCTGGCCGTCCCCTGACTGAGGATTTCCTTGATGAAGAACCGATTGTCGAGATCGTCCTGCAACCCATAGGCCCCCAGCGCGACGCGGAGCAACCGACGATCATCGACCAGCTGTTCCGCAGTGGTCACGGTGCCGATCCTGTCCAGAAAATACTCTGTATCGCGCTGTTGGACAGGGCTATCGGAATACGCCTTGAGCTGTGTTTCAAGCGTCCGGTTCAACAGGGACCAGGCAACGAGACCCGTGCCGGGGACGATGGGTTGAAAACTCATCGTGGCACCGCGGCAAGCAACCTGTCCTCACGCGGAAGGAGCGCGCGAAGCGCTTTGAGGCATTGGTAGAACTGGCCATTGATCAATGCATCTGTCGCTTTCCCAAGCAGCCGACGGCTGTCGTGATCGGTCAGAATCCGGCTCAGCTCTTCGATCCGCCGCAGGAGTTGCTGGCGCGTCGGTTCTGGGTCTGCGTCACCGGTGAGGATCAGCTGGGTGGCAAAGCAGACGCGCCGCACCGGAGTTGTTGCCTCATCCGGATGGATCGCATCGCGCAGCCGCAGAATATTGGCGTCGGGCGTCAGGATGGAAAACCGGCTGCGGCGGTCCCCGTTTTCAACCACAGCACCGTTGATGAGCACTCGCTCGCGGGGCCCGAGTTTCAGAACAAGCCCGCTCATGGCTGACCCGTCCTGTTGTTCAGGCCGCGCAGGATGGCCGTGTTGATCTCGATCAGCGGTGCGGCATCGGCGGTTTTGCCAAGGACCTGGGCCGAATGACGCTTTGTAAACTCTGCCAGATAGAGAATGCGCGCTCGCAATTCCTTGGGCAGACCGTTCTGCGCATCGGAAACATCAGCGGCGAGAAGGGTCCAGAGTTGGTTGTTCTTGTGGAGAGCGGCAGCAAGCCTCGGAAAATTTGCGGCAGCCTCTTTCGCGGCGCTTTTCAGTTCATGGGTGACACGTGCGATTGTGTCATACTCGGCCTGCCGTTCGGTTTTGGTGGGCGAGCCGAATTGCGCATAGGCGCGCATTGCCATTGAATGTGCGGTCACGACACATCCTTTCGATCATTTCATGAGGGGAGTGGGATCAAGAGCTCCGGGCGGGATTTGCGCCCGCCCGGAAAATCCACCTTAGCGGAAGAGCGACAGCAACGATTGCGGTGCCTGATTGGCAATGGACAAGGACTGAACGCCCAGCTGCTGCTGAACCTGGAGCGCTTGCAGCCGTGCCGATGCTTCTTCCATATTCGCGTCCACCATCGCGCCGATCCCCGACTTCATCGAGTCCGTGAGGTTCGAAATGAAGGTTGCCTGCGTTTCAATCCGTCCTTCGACGGAGCCAAAGGCCGCCGATGCCGTGATCGAGACATTGATCAGGCTTTCAACGGTGGCAAGCGCCGAGGTCGCGCCGACACCAGTGCTGACATCGATCCCGCTCATCGCGCCCAGCCCACCCGAACCGGCATTCACAAACTGGCCGGTCACGGTGATGTCGTCACCGCCGGCATTGGTGAAATCAAGCGTGCCCGGTGTCCCACTGTCATAATCCACCGTCAGACCAGCAATACCGAGGTTATCGATCGCGTTTTTCAGACCGACTGCGACAATGTCCGATGTTGTCGTCGCAGCCGCATCGTCGGCGGTCACCGTGTAGGAGACTTCCTGTCCCGCGACATTCAAAGTCACCTTGTCACCGGCCGCAAAGGCTGTACCTGCGCTGTCGTCGATGGTGATTGTGTCATTGCCACCACCGTTGTCCAGCGACAGAGTCACGGTGTCACCATTGGCCGACGGCACACCGCCAGACGAGCCGAAGACATCATTGGCCGTGTAGCTTCCCGAAGACAGGCTTTGTGCGGTCACGGTGATTGAAGACGCGGTCACATTGCCCGAGGAATCGCGGTCGAGAGAAGCCAGGATGGAGGCGCTGGCTGTAGACCCGTTCACCAGGTTCAGACCGTTGAACTGCGCGGCACCGACCACGGCATTGATCTGGTCCTTGAGTGCTGTCACATCCGCGTTGATCTTGGTGCGGTCAACATTGTCTTCCTGCGCGGCGACGATCTTGCCCTTCATCTGGGTCAGGAGGTCGGTGACAGTTTCCGCGGCATTGCGCGCAACGGCAACGGTGGATTGGCCCAACGAAAGGCTGTCGCTGATCGCCTTGAACCCTTTGACATCGGACTCCATCACCTTGGAAATCGCCCATACCGCAGAGTTGTCTTTGGCAGTTGCAATCTTTTTACCAGTGGAGATTTCGCTCTGGACCTGAGCGAGGTTGGAGTTGATACCCTTCAGAGTCTGAAGCGCGACCATTGCGCTGTTGTTGGTCAGAATACTGGACATGTAGCTTTCCCTTTGTCGCATGACGCTTTGCGTCGTTTCATGGCTGGGTTCATTGCTGAGCCCACGTCATTCTGACGAATGCAGGTGCCGTGTTTTGCGGCATCTGCGCCACCCCTCAGGTGCGACGCCCATCTGAAGCTGGATGTCCTAATGGAATCCTAAACGCCTCCAATCGTGTCCGCAGCATTTGACTCAAACCCAAAGCTAGGCGCGTTTTTCGACCTTGTCGCCGGTCGCAAGACGAAACGCGCGCCGTTTGCCTTGCCTGTCGTAGGTTTCAAGGGTCGATTGAACGTTACGCAGCGTGGAAATGCGCTGAAAAACAGCCTGGATTCCTCTTTGGGAGTGCTCGAGAAGGTTCTGATTGCGCAGCAATTTATGCCTGAGATCGTCAAGCCCGCCCTCGTCTGGCTCGTTCATATCTTTTAGCAGTTCAAGCAACGTTTGCTTGGTCTCGAGTATACGGCCGACCGCTTCGATATCGCCGCGCAGGATCGCTGCCTTTTCCTGATCCAGAAGGTCATTCAACTCGTCCAGAATTCCAATCTCAACTTCCGTCATGGACCGTCTCCATCAATGATTTTATAAACATTTCGCTCAATCCAAGGCCTCCCGCCCGGCTGATCGCATGTGCCTGGGCCTCGATCAGAAAGGAACTGAACTGGCTTTCTCCAGCGCCACCGCCAAAGCTATTGGGCGCGCTTCCCAGCCCTGCTGATTTCAGCATTTCTGCCAAAAACGCCGCCTCCAGTTTTTGCGCAGCGCTGCGAATCTCCTCAGGGACCTGAGTGGCACCACCTTGACCGGGGGTATTGGATACCAGTGGAATCATGAAAACCTCCAAATTGAGCAGGATTTTCTGAATTTGCCTTGAGACCGGTAAAGATACGGTAACGACATTTGCGGATAGTGTTCGGAATAGAACAAGGCGGAGAACCGCATGGAAACCGGACTGACAAATTTGTTTGCTAGGAACGCAGCCGGCGCTCAGGGGCCTGGAACAAGCGCAGATTCGGAAAGTGTCGCGTTGGATACGGATTCCGATGGTTGGGCGCGGGTTTACCATGCCGTTGAGCTCTCTCATTTCGATGACAAGGCGGGGGAGCCGTTCGGGCAGGCGGCGAAAATGCTTGCAAACGAGCTCCCCCCGAAGAATGCGCCGGGTTTGTCTCCGGCAAAGGATGATATGCTATTGCCTGATGAGAATGACGTCGGGTTCACCTCTGATGTGAACGGCATCCGGAATGCCCAACCCAATGAGGGGCGGAGGCAGATTGACGCGAATATGGTCCCGGAGGAAACCTATACGCCGTTGGGGCCCAATGTGAGGTCATCGGAAGAGCGGCCAACTGCAGTTTCCGAAAGAGCCGCGACACCGGCGCGAGCCTGGGCTCCCGATGCAGGAGGCGTGACAGCGGCTCATGGACGGGTCACCAACGGACATGCTGATATCGCAATGAGTGCCGTCGCTGAAGACGCGACGGGGTCCGCAAGGAATCCTCTGTTTCTGCCTGTCTCGCCCGCTCTGCGCCCTGTTTGGCACGTGCCAAACGGGGCAGCCGAAACAAGCCAATACCGGTTTCAAGCCCAGTTGCCTGAGAACGCGCTGCATAATCCGTCATCAAAGCCGCCGTTGGTCGCGGAGCAGACCATACATGTGAATTGCGGCCCAATTAGGATGCATTCTGCACCAGTACGTTGGAATGCTCGTTCTGAGTTTGAAGTGGAGCTGTCCAACCGGTCATTGGTGCCAAACCGAACGTCACCGGATCAAACCTCTCAGGCAACTGATGTTAAGATGGCCCCGGATCACCCGCTTCTGCGACCGGACCGTGGTGTCGGGAAAGTCGATGCTGAGGGGGCGATCACTGGCAGGTCAGGCGTTGGTCAGCCGCCTGCCCTGCCGCTGAAAAATCCGACCAAAAACACAACAAGGCTGATCGAAAACGGTGTGGATTCTCCCTTGGTGGCACGCCCAGAAACGCGTGTCGTTCATGGTTCCCAACCATCGCATTCGCCCAACGTTGGAGTAGCCTGGCATTCTATGTTCATGGCCTCCGCCGCGCCCATCGACGTCAATCGGGTGAAGAGCCGAGGCGTTTCAATTGCCGCGGTGGTTCCAGCGGTCAGTCCCGCGTATCAGAATGCATGGCCGTCGACTCCGCTTCAGGTGGTGGGTGGCGATTTCTTGGAACGCTCAGGTGCCACATCGATCATGCAAACATTGGCACCGGGACCGACCGGCAAAGAAAACGCAATGGCGGTCATTCACCAAATCACGGCGCAGTTGAACGCTGCCGCGTCAGATGAAATTGAAATCATGCTCAACCCGAAGGAACTCGGGAGCGTCCGAATGATTCTGTCGCCTACGGAAAACGGAATGGTTTTGTCGATGACCATGGAAAGAACCGAAACTCACGATCTGATCCGGAGGCACATTGATCTGGCAGAAAAGACGTTTCGCGACCTCGGTTTCTCTGATCTCAGCATCGATTTGTCACTGGGCCAACATCACCCACCTCACCGAGCTGACGTGCGAGACAGCGCGGACGGTATTCAGGTTGGTGAAGCCAGACCAGACACCCCCAAAGGTAAGACGCTGTCAAAAGCGACCATCACGAGTGCTGGCCTAGACATCAGAGTGTAAGGAAAGCCCATGACCATATCTGCCACGCAGTCTCCTCCAAGCCTCTTCAACACCGGGGCGGCACCCAGTTCTAGCAATTCGACCGTTCTGAATTCGGACTTCAACACCTTTCTTCAAATGCTGACGACGCAGATGATGAATCAGGACCCTCTCAATCCTATCGATTCGTCTGACTATGCTGCTCAACTGGCCGCATTCTCCAGCGTCGAGCAGCAAGTGGTGACGAATAGCCTGCTCGAAGACATGGCCGGTTTGCTTGGGGTCGGCGGCCTTGCAGAAGTTTCAACCTGGGTTGGGCGTGACGTGCGCAGCGAAGCACCTGCCTACTTTGATGGTGAGCCACTCGAGCTCGCTGTTACGGTCGCGCTGCAGGCGGACCAATCGGTGTTGGAAGTCTATGATCAGAATGGCGATCTGGTTCAGACGACCGTCGTGGATCCTGACAGCGACTCTGTGATCTGGGCCGGGGTTGACGAAAATGGAACGCCATTTCCATCCGGCGAATACAGTTTCGTGGTCGACAATCTTGTCGATGACGAGTCGATTGGGCTAACATCTGTCCACACCTATAACGAAGTTATCGAAGCGCGGTCGCAGAATGGGCAAATTGTCCTCGTGCTTGAGGGAGGGAGACTCCTTAGCGTTGATTCGGTTTCCGGGATTCGCGCTTAGATAGTTGATCTGAGGTGGAACGCATGTCCGAAAAAAGGCCTAGCGGTCAGCGCCAGATCTTTTGTCAGCACAGTTTTGCTGACCCCAGGGTTTTTCAGACCGCCCCAAAATGTGGCATAGCGGCCCGGTTTGAGGCACTTCTGTTGCAGTTTTGCCGCGCTTGCGAAGAGCACCGGCCAGGCAGGAAAAAGGCTAAAAAATCCTGTTTGAAACTGGCCAGCCTTCTGTATAAGTTCACATCGCGTGGGGTGTTCAATCACCCATTTGAGAAGTCTGGAGACTATTATGAAAAAGCTTTCGCTTGCTGCAGTTGCAGCACTTGCGCTCGCTTCGGCAGCACCTGCCGTTGCTCAAGAGAACACCGTTGCGGCAGATCCGTTCCTGTCGACTCAGGACAACACCGCACTGATCGTTGTCGGTGGTGTGACGTTCCTGACCATTCTGGCAGCTGCCGGCAACAACTCGTCCTCCGGTACCGACTAAGTTTCGGTCCCACGGGACAATCAGATACGAAAACGGCGGCCCACCGGGTCGCCGTTTTCTTTTTGATCAGGGATTTTCGATCGTCGCCCGGTTATGCGAGACCTTGCATCAGCGCAAAAAGAGCCGCGCCGCATACCAATCCGCCCAGCAGGATCACACCCCTTTCGATCCAGAGCTTGCGCCCGCGGGACGGATCAACGGTGTTGGACTGGTTGATCAACGCCGATTCCACCAATCCCGGCAGACGGGGGCCGAACCGCACAAGAACCTTCAGGGTTTCGGCGAGGTCAGAAACGGCCGCACGTGGCCCGATGCTTTTCTTGATGTAATCTTCAACGACGGGCCGCGCGACTTCCCAGATATTCATATGCGGGTTCAATGACCGCGCCACGCCTTCAACTACGACCATCGTGCGCTGCAGCAGGATCAGCTCGGTCCGGGTCTCCATCCCGAACCGTTCGGTCACCTCAAAGAGGTAACTCAGCAGCCGTCCCATCGAGATGCGCGTCGCGTCCATGCCAAAGATCGGCTCACCAACTGCGCGCAGCGCGCGGGCGAATTCGTCCACATCGCGGTCGGCGGGCACATAACCGGCCTCGAAATGCACCTCGGCCACACGTTTGTAATCACGGCGGATAAACCCAAACAGGATCTCGGCATAGACCCGGCGGGTGTATTCATCGATATGGCCCATGATCCCGAAATCAAGCGCCACGATATCGCCATTCGGTGCAACCTTGAGATTGCCCTGGTGCATGTCCGCGTGGAAAAATCCGTCGCGCAGCGCGTGGTTCAGAAACAGCTGCAGTACCCGTTCGCTCAGCGCGATCCGGTCAAGCCCTGCCGCATCCAGCGCCGCATTATCCCCCAGCGGTACACCTTCGGCCCAGCTCAGCGTCATGACCCGCCGCCCGGACAGCATCCATTTGACTTCGGGCAGTTGGAAGCCTGCGTCATTTGCCGTGTTTGCCGCGAATTCCGAGGCGGCGGAGCTTTCAAGCCGCAGGTCCAGTTCGCCAAGCACCACGCCTTCGAAATGGGTGATCACGTCCATCGGCCGCAACCTGCGGGACGAGGGTGACAAAAGTTCGATCATGCGCGCGGCGAAGTAAAAGGCGTCAATATCCTTGCGAAACGCCTTTTCGATGCCCGGCCTCAGGACCTTGACCGCAACCGTTTCGCCGGTGTCGGCCAATCGCGCTTTGTGGACCTGCGCGATCGACGCTGCCGCCACCGGTTCGCTGAACTCCGAAAACAGTGTGTCCGCCGGGATCTCGAGCTCGTCTCCGACACTTTTTTTCGCAATTTCCACGGGGAAGGGCGGCAGCTTGTCTTGTAAGACCCGCAATTGCACGGCCAATTCGTCGCCCACCACGTCGGGGCGCGTCGAAAGCACCTGCCCGAACTTGATATAGGCCGGGCCAAGCGCGGTCAGCGCCCGCGTCGCAGGTGGCATATTGGGATCGCCCTTGTAGCCCAGCCATTTGAAGGGCCAGCCGAGGGTTTTTGCCACCAGACGCAGGAAAGGCGGCGCATCAAACGCCTCAAGCACCACATTCATGGCTCCGGTGCGCTCCAGCGTGGCGCCCGTGCGGATAAGCCGGATGATATTATGCGGTCCGCGCATCTCAGATTTTCCAACCGGAATGCAGACAGGCGATGCCCATGGTCAGGTTGCGATACTTGGCATTGCCAAACCCGGCATCGCGGACCATTTGCAGGAATGTCTCCTGATCCGGGAAGTTGCGGATCGATTCCACCAGATACTGATAGCTGTCCGCGTCATTGGCGATGATCTGCCCCATGCGCGGGATCACGTTGAAGGAATAGCGGTCATAGGCCCATTGCATCGCCGGGTTCGGGATCTGGCTGAATTCAAGCACCATGAGTCGCCCGCCCGGGCGCAGCACGCGGTAGGCCTCGGCCAGCGCCTCGGCGGGGCGGGTGACGTTGCGGATGCCGAAACTGATTGTATAGACGTCAAAGCTGTTATCCGGAAAGGGCAGGGCCATCGCGTCACCGACCACCCAGTCAAGCTGATCCGACATATGTTCTGCCTCGGCGCGTTTGCGCCCTTCGACGAGCATCGGCTCGGTCAGGTCCAGCACAACCGCCTCGGCGTGACCGGCGCGAGCGAGGAACCGGAACGAGATATCGCCGGTGCCACCCGCCACATCCAACAACTTTTGCCCGGCGCGGGGCGCCAGCCAATCCATCATCGCATCCTTCCAGACGCGGTGAATGCCCATGGACATGACATCGTTCATCACGTCATAGCGCGACGCGACCGAGTTGAAGACACCCTGTACCCGCCCGGCTTTTTCATTCTCGGGCACGGTCTGAAATCCGAAATGGGTGGTCTTTTGATCGTCCTGCATATTGGGCTTGCCGTTTGCTGTTGCTCCGCTTTCTTATAGAGCGCTGATATGCCGTTACAATGCGGCGTTGCCGAGGGAGCTTGTCCAGATGCCCGAATTACCCGAAGTCGAGACGGTTCGTCGCGGGCTGGAGCCGGTGATGACGGGGCAGGTCATGGCGCGGGTCGCCGTGAACCGTCCCGATCTGCGCTGGCCGTTCCCCCCGGACATGGCCGCGCGACTTACTGGCAAACGGGTGCTGCACCTCAGGCGGCGGTCGAAATACATCCTTGCCGATCTGGACAGTGGCGAGACGCTTCTTATCCATCTGGGCATGTCTGGGCGCATGCTGATCTCGGGCGATCCGCTGGGGCGCTTCGTGCAGGAGCATCCGGCCAAGGAGAAACATGATCACGTGGTGATTGATATGGAGAGTGGCGCGCGCGTCACCTTCAACGACCCCCGGCGATTTGGGGCAATGGACATGTTCGCCAGCGAACAGGGTGATGCACATCCGCTTTTGGCCAGTCTGGGCCCCGAACCGCTGGGCAATGATTTCAGCGAATCTTATCTGGTCGGGGCGTTGAAGCCTCGCAATATGCCCATCAAATCGGCGCTTCTGGATCAGAAAATCGTTGCCGGGCTGGGCAATATCTATGTCTGCGAGGCACTTTTCCGCACCGGAATCTCGCCGCTGAGAAAAGCACGCAACGTCAGCAAGGCACGCCTGCAGGTGCTGGTTTCGGCCATTCGCGACGTGCTGTCCGAGGCGATTGATGCGGGGGGATCGTCGTTGCGCGATTTTCGCCAAACCGATGGAGAACTTGGATATTTCCAGCACAATTTCGATGTCTATGGTCGCGAGGGTGACGCTTGCCGCAACGCGGACTGCAACAGCCGTATTTCGCGCGTCGTGCAATCCGGACGATCCAGTTTCTACTGCCCGACCTGCCAAAGATAGGTTGAACGCATCCGCCAGAATGGTAATCACGGAACTCTGACCTGAAACAACCAAGGGCAAATCACATGGCCTATGAGACGATCATCGTCGACGTAGAAGACCACATTGCCACGATCACACTCAATCGCCCCGACGCTCTGAACGCTCTGAACACGCAGGTGTTGGGCGAGCTGTCCAAGGCGTTGGCGGAAGCCTCTGAGAATGACAAGGTGCGCTGCATCATCCTGACCGGATCGGCCAAGGCCTTTGCCGCCGGGGCCGATATCAAGGAGATGTCCGAGAAAAGCTTTGTCGACATGTTCATGTCCGACTTCTTTTCGGAAGAGCATCAGGCCGTGCTGAAAGTGCGCAAGCCGATCATCGCCGCGGTCGCAGGCTATGCGCTGGGCGGTGGCTGCGAACTGGCCATGATGTGCGATTTCATTATCGCCGCGGACAACGCCAAGTTTGGCCAGCCCGAGATCAACCTGGGCGTCGTGGCCGGGATTGGCGGGACGCAACGTTTGACTCGCCTCGTGGGCAAATCAAAATCCATGGACATGCACCTGACCGGGCGTTTCATGGATGCCGAAGAGGCTGAGCGCTCGGGGCTGGTAAGTCGCGTGGTTCCGGTCAAGAAGCTGATGGAAGAGGCGCAGTCCGCGGCCCAGAAGATCGCCGAGAAATCGGTTCTGACCGCGATGGCCGTGAAAGAGGCCGTGAACCGCGCCGAAGAGACAACGCTGTCCGAAGGGCTGCTGTTTGAAAAGCGTCTGTTCCATTCGTTGTTTGCGTCCGAGGATCAAAAGGAAGGCATGGCGGCTTTCCTGGAAAAACGTCAGGCACAGTTCCGCGACAGGTAGTCAAACAGTGGGGCGCTCCGGGCGCCCCTTTTTCATCTTTGCAAGCGCGGCGAAACCCGTTATACGCCGTGCCATACATGCGCGTGCAGCCCGCTCAGGCTCGAATCATCCCCGGTGACGACAGTACGGGTTGGGTTTGGCATTGCGCTTAACAGTTACACCAAACCCTAAGAAGGGATGATCGCATGGCCAATTCGCCCCAGTCCAAGAAACGCGCACGTCAGAACGAAAAGCGCTTTGCCGTTAACAAAGCCCGCCGTTCGCGCATCCGCACCTATCTGCGCAAAGTTGAAGAAGCGATTGCTTCTGGCGACAAGGACGCAGCACAGGCCGCTCTGCGCGCAGCTCAGCCTGAACTGATGCGCGGTGTGACCAAAGGTATCCTGCACAAGAACACGGCATCGCGTAAAATGTCGCGTCTGGCATCGCGGGTCAAAGCTATCGGCTGATCCCGGTCCCGACAGGACAAGCATAAGCCCGCGTTCCAGCCCGGAACGCGGGTTTTTTTGTGGTCGTGTTAACGAAAGAATCGCTAAGATCGTGCCGGGCCAAAAGGCCCTCAAGGCTCCAACAGGTTTAAGCGTCGCAGGATGCTTTTTTGCCCGCTTGTGACCGAACTGTGTCGCCTTTGCATGGCGTTTGAGATTCGTTTGAGTTTATCCCGAGTCAAGTTTGAAGTTCAGTTGCCGCCCGGCTGAACGAGTTGGTAACTTCCTCCCTGCGAGTCACTTCGCAATGGGGGGACAGGTTACAAAAGGCAGGCTGCGAAAACACGGTGTTTCCTCGGGGGACAGAGAAAATACCACAATCTCAACGAGATGCCGCCACATGCCTTTCGTCGTGTCCAACGATTATCGTCGGTAGTAGCCGATTCTGACGGAAGTTTTTCCGTACAGCGTCGTGCTGTGTTTGCCGACAGGGCTGGGTTGGTCCGCGCATCTGCTGCGCGGGCGTCATCATCGGCCGAATGAGAGACGGGGGTAGGGATCGCCGCAAGGTGATCGGGACACATGAATGCGGATGCGGGGAATATGACAAGAGAACAATGGGGCGCACTTCAGGGGCAGTTGCGGGAAACGGTCGGGGCGAACAACTACTCAAACTGGATAGAGCCGCTGGAATTCGGCGGGATTGAAAACGGCGTTGCAACCTTTTCGGTGCCAACCAGCTTTCTGGGGAATTACGTGTCGCGCAATTTCGGCGATGTGCTCCTGTATACGATGACGTCGGCCGGGTCCGATGTGCGCCGTATCCAGTTCAACGTGCCGGCTAACGCCGCGGCCAAGACGGCTTCGGGCAAGGGTGCTGACAAGCCAACGGCCAGACCTGTGCAAAACGACGCCAAGCCGGGCCGGGGCTCTGCCAATGCTCTTGAGGGGCTGTTGCCCAGCGCGCCGCTTGATAAGCGGTTCACCTTTGACACTTTCGTCGTCGGCAAACCGAACGAGCTCGCCCATGCCGCCGCGCGCCGTGTCGCCGAAGGGGGCGAAGTCACGTTCAACCCGCTTTTCCTGTATGGCGGCGTCGGGCTTGGTAAAACGCACCTGATGCATGCGATCGCCTGGGAGCTGAAGGCGCGTATGCCGCATCTGAACGTCCTCTACCTGTCGGCGGAACAGTTCATGTATCGCTTTGTTCAGGCGCTGCGCGACCGCAAGATGATGGATTTCAAACAGATCTTCCGCTCTGTCGATGTGCTGATGGTGGATGATGTGCAGTTCATCGCGGGCAAGGATTCCACGCAGGAAGAGTTTTTCCACACCTTCAATGCGCTGGTGGATCAGAACAAACAGATCATCATTTCCGCCGACCGTGCCCCAGGCGAGATCAAGGATCTGGAAAACCGCATTCAGTCGCGCTTGCAAAGCGGTCTGGTGGTCGATCTGCACCCGACGGATTATGAACTGCGCCTGGGTATCCTGCAGTCCAAGCTTGCAGCGCACCGGACCCAATATCTGGACCTCGAACTGGACGAAAAGGTTCTGGAATTCCTTGCGCATCGGATTTCGACAAATGTGCGTGTCCTCGAAGGCGCGCTCACCCGGCTCTTCGCCTTTGCATCGCTGGTCGGTCGTCCGATCACCATGGACCTGACCCAGGACTGTCTGGCGGATGTGCTGCGTGCATCCGAGCGCAAGATCACCATCGAGGAAATCCAGCGCCAGGTGGCTGAGCATTACAATATTCGCCTGTCCGAGCTTCTGGGTCCCAAACGTCTGCGCGCCTTTGCCCGCCCGCGTCAGGTGGCCATGTATTTGTGCAAGCAATTGACCAGCCGCTCCCTGCCCGAGATCGGCCGCCGCTTTGGTGGGCGCGACCACACCACCGTCATGCACGGGGTGCGCCGGATCGAAGAGCTCAAGATCCAGGATGGGCAGATCGCCGAAGACATCGAAATGCTGCGCCGGGCGCTGGAAGCCTGAGCATATCCGCATCAATGGCCCGGTCAGAGTGATCTCGGACCGGGCCAGCCCTTGACCCTCCCGACAATCCATTGGAAACCTCTGACAACAGTCCAAAAAGGGCTTGGAGGCCACCTGTGATGCGGATAACGTGCCGGTCCGGGTCTAGCGGAGGGACAGGCTATGAAGATCAGCATCGAGCGCGGCACATTGCTCAAGGCCGTGGCACAGGCGCAGTCGGTTGTTGAACGCCGCAACACCATTCCGATCCTTGCCAATGTCCTGATCGAAGCCGAGGGCGACAGCGTTCAGTTCCGGGCGACCGATCTGGATATCGAAGTCGTCGACAAGGCCCTGGCGCAGGTGGAGCGCGCAGGCGCCACGACAGTATCTGCCGTGACCCTGCATGAGATTGTCCGTAAGCTTCCCGATGGGGCGCTTGTCACGCTGACCGAAGAGGGGGCGTCGAACCGGCTGACGGTCGAGGCCGGACGGTCGAATTTCTCGCTGGCCACCCTGCCCAAGGAAGATTTCCCGGTCATGGCGACCTCGGAATACAGCACAAATTTCTCGGCCCCCGCGCCGGTGTTGCGCCGCCTCTTCGACAAGTCGAAATTCGCGATTTCCACAGAGGAAACGCGCTATTACCTGAACGGCGTCTATATGCATGTCGCCGATGCCGAAGGCGGCAAGGTGCTGCGCTGCGTGGCCACCGATGGTCACCGTCTGGCGCGGATTGATGCGGAACTGCCCGAAGATGCAGCCGACATGCCCGGCGTGATCGTGCCGCGCAAAACAGTGGGAGAGATGCGCAAGCTGCTGGATGATGACGACATGCAAATCGCAGTGAGCGTGTCTGAAACCAAGGTGCGCTTTGCCACGCCCGACATCACCCTGACCTCCAAGGTCATCGACGGAACATTCCCGGACTACACCCGTGTCATTCCACAGGGCAACACCCGCAAGATGGAAGTGGACGCCGCCGATTTTGCCAAGGCCGTGGACCGTGTGGCTACCGTGAGCTCGGAGCGCTCCCGCGCGGTCAAAATGGCGCTGGATGAGGACCGGTTGGTCCTGTCCGTCAATGCGCCTGACAGCGGGGCCGCAGAGGAAGAGCTTGCCGTGGCCTATGGCGATGAGCGGCTGGAGATCGGGTTCAACGCGAAATACCTGCTGGAGATCGCCAGCCAGGTGGATCGCGAAAACGCGGTGTTCCTGTTCAATTCCTCGGGCGATCCCACGCTGATGCGGGAAGGCAATGACACCAGTGCAGTCTATGTCGTCATGCCCATGCGCGTGTGACCAGCACCGGAAATTTTCAAAATTTCCGGATCGATTTCTTTGAAGAAATCGGTGCTGCCCGATGAAATCCGCCTTTCTGTCTCATCTGAGCCTGTCGCATTTCCGCTCGCACAAACGGGTTGAATTGGATTGCGACGCGCGTCCCGTCGCGATCCATGGCCCCAATGGCGCGGGTAAGACCAATATCCTCGAAGCGGTTTCACTCTTCTCACCGGGGCGCGGATTGCGCCGCGCCAGTGCCGAGGACATGACGCGACGCCCCGAGGCGTTGGGCTGGAAGCTGACGGGACTTCTGAGGCTGGATGAGCGGACTTATGAGATCGAAAGCCGGTCGGAAAAAGGCGCATCCCGGCAAGTGCGGATAGATGGCAAACCCGCGGCGCAGGTGGCTTTGGCCGGGCTGGCCCGTGTGCTCTGGCTCATCCCGAATATGGACCGGCTCTGGATCGAAGGGGCCGAGGGGCGGCGCCGTTTCCTCGATCGCATGACGCTGAGTTTTCGCCCCGATCACGCGAGCGAGGTGCTTGACTACGAAAAGGCCATGCGCGAGCGCAACCGCCTGCTCAAGGAGAATGTTCGCGACCCGCATTGGTACGGCGCACTGGAAGCCCAGATGGCGCGGTCCGGGGCCCGCATCACGCAGAACAGGCAATCCGCCATCGCCCGTGTCGCGGCGGCCCAGGACGGGGCCGAGACCAGTTTTCCCACCTCGCAGCTCGAACTGATCAGCACGGACAGCGACATTCCCGAAACCGAGGAGGCTTTGCGAGATGCCTTGTCAGAGAGCCGGTTTCGCGACCTTGCCGCCGGGCGCACGCTTGTCGGCCCCCATCGCGCCGATCTCCATGCGGTCTACAAGGCCAAGGGCGTCGCGGCGCGGGATTGTTCGACGGGCGAGCAAAAGGCGCTCTTGATTTCCCTCGTGCTGGCCAATGCACGGGCGCTGGCGGCGGATACCGGCCTGCCGCCGATCCTTTTGCTGGACGAGGTTGCGGCCCATCTGGACAGGGCGCGCAGGGCCGCACTGTTCGACGAAATCTGTGCCTTGGGGGCGCAGGCATGGATGACAGGGACTGGCATGGAACTGTTCGAAGAGCTTGGCGACCGGGCGCAGTATATCGAAGTTAACGAAGAGGATGGTACATCGGTGCTGGGAGGTGCGACATGAGCACTGAAATCATACTTTTGCGCGGCATCAATGTCGGTGGACGCCACAGGTTGCCTATGCAGGACCTGCGACATATGGCGATTGCCTGTGGCGCCGCCACGGCGCAAAGCTACCTGCAAAGCGGCAATCTGGTGGTTCACGGGCATGTGGATATTGCCGCGCTGGCCTCGGGAATTGAGGCGTCACACGGGTTCAGCCCCGCGATCCTGTCGCGCAGTCTTGACCAATGGCGCGACGTGGTCTCTGCCAACCCTTTCCCGGAGGTCGAAGATCACCGGGCACTGAATGTCTTTTTCCTCTCGGGGGCATCTGAGCTTCGGCAGGACGATCTTGTGCAACATGCAGGTCCGGGCGAACGCCTGCATGTCGCGTCGTCACACGTCTATCTGCATTGCCCGGCGCTCATGTCCGGCTCAAAAATCGCACCGAAACTTGAACGTTTGACGGTCGGGGAGGCCACGGCGCGCAACTGGCGCACGGTGGCCGCATTGCTGGATATGGCGGAAGCCATGGATGCGGCGGAAACCGGCGAGTCCTGAACCCAGATCACTGTCGTGGCGTCACATCGCCAATCCACAAAATATTGTGTCAGACGCGTGACATACATGGCGAAAACACGTATATTTCGCGCGACAGAACAACAAGGCATCTCATGTCCGAGCAAGAAAATGCCGCGCCGGAATACGGCGCAGATTCCATTAAGGTTCTCAAAGGCTTAGAAGCGGTCCGCAAACGTCCCGGAATGTATATCGGGGATACGGATGACGGCTCGGGCCTGCATCATATGGTGTATGAGGTCGTCGATAACGGTATTGACGAGGCACTGGCCGGTCACGCCGACTATGTGCATGTGAAAATCCACGCCGACAGCTCCGTTTCGGTGCGCGACAATGGCCGCGGAATCCCGGTCGATCTGCACGAGGAAGAGGGCGTCTCAGCCGCCGAGGTCATCATGACCCAGCTGCACGCGGGCGGCAAATTCGACAGCAACTCCTACAAGGTCTCCGGCGGTCTGCACGGCGTGGGCGTGTCGGTAGTGAACGCGCTGTCGGTCTGGCTGGAACTGCGGGTCTGGCGCAATGGCAAGGAGCATTTCGCCAAGTTCGAACATGGTGAAACGTCCGAGCATCTGCGCGTTGTTGGTGATTCCGAGGGTGACACCGGGACCGAGGTGCGGTTCCTGGCGTCAACGGACACATTCTCGAACCTCGAATACAGCTTCGAGACGCTGGAAAAGCGCTTGCGCGAATTGGCCTTCCTCAATTCCGGCGTGCGCATCATCCTCGAAGACGAACGCCCCGCAGAGCCGGTGAAAAGCGAGCTGTTCTATGAGGGCGGCGTCAAGGAATTCGTCAAATATGTGGACCGCCACAAGACCGCGATGATCGAAGACCCGATTTATGTGATCGGGGAACGTGACGAGATCGGTGTCGAAGTGGCGATGTGGTGGAATGACAGCTACCACGAAACCGTGCTGCCCTTTACCAACAATATCCCGCAGCGCGATGGCGGCACGCATCTGGCGGGCTTCCGTGGCGCGCTGACCCGCACGATCCAGAAATACGCGCAGGAAAGCGGGATCGCGAAAAAGGAAAAGGTGAATTTCACCGGTGATGACGCGCGCGAAGGTCTGACCTGTGTGCTCTCGGTCAAGGTGCCGGATCCGAAATTCTCCAGCCAGACCAAGGACAAGCTGGTCAGTTCCGAGGTGCGTCCGGCAGTTGAAAACCTTGTCGGAGAGAAACTCTCCGAGTGGTTCGAGGAGAACCCGAACGAGGCCAAGTTGATCGTTGGCAAGATCATCGAGGCGGCGCTGGCCCGCGAGGCCGCCCGCAAGGCGCGCGAACTGACCCGGCGCAAGACGGCGATGGATGTGAACTACCTTGCCGGAAAGCTCAAGGATTGTTCCGAAAAAGATCCGTCCAAGACCGAAATCTTCATCGTCGAGGGCGATAGCGCAGGGGGATCGGCGCAGACGGGCCGTGACCGGGGTACCCAGGCCATCCTGCCGCTCAAAGGCAAGATCCTCAACGTCGAACGCGCGCGTTTTGACCGGATGCTCGGCTCGCAGGAGATTGGCAATCTGGTCATGGCGCTGGGCACCGGCATTGGCCGGGATGAGTTCAACATCGACAAGCTGCGCTACCACAAGATCGTCATCATGACGGACGCGGATGTGGATGGCGCGCATATCCGGACGCTTCTTCTCACCTTCTTCTACAGGCAGATGCCGGAACTGATCGAAGGGGGTTACCTCTATATCGCACAGCCGCCGCTCTACAAAGTGAGCCGGGGCAAGTCCGAGGTCTACCTCAAGGATCAGGCGTCGCTGGATGACTACCTGATCCATCAGGGGACCGAAGGCGCGGTGCTCAAGCTGGCCAGCGGTGAAGAAATCATTGGCCAGGATCTGGTGCGCGTGGTCGACGAGGCACGCCAACTCAAGCGCGTTCTGGATGCTTTTCCGACGCATTACCCGCGTCACATTC
Organism: Primorskyibacter aestuariivivens; assembly: GCF_028023675.1. GTDB lineage: Bacteria > Pseudomonadota > Alphaproteobacteria > Rhodobacterales > Rhodobacteraceae > Marinovum > Marinovum aestuariivivens. Next base: position 30,538 of record NZ_JAQIOZ010000019.1, read on the forward strand.
TGGAACAGGCGGCGATTGCCGGGGCCTTTGTGCCGGGCGCTGTGGATGCCGACCTGCAGGGGGTGGCGGACAAGGTTGCTGAACGGCTCAACATGATTGCGCTGGAATATGAACGCGGCTGGCAGGGCCGGATTACTCAGGACATGGGCATCCGGCTGGCGCGCATCCTGCGTGGTGTCGAAGAGGTGCGCACGCTGGATGGCCCTATGCTGCGATCGGGCGAGGCCCGCAAGACAGGCTCATTCACCAAGGCGTTGCAGGATGTCTATTCAACGGCCTGCACCTTGCACCGCAAGGATCGGCATCAGCTGATCCAAGGGCCGATTACATTGCTTGAGGCGATCCTCGAAGAGGGGGAAAAGGGCAACACGCTGCAGCGTTATAAAGGATTGGGCGAAATGAACCCCGACCAGCTTTGGGAAACCACGCTGGACCCGGATGCGCGCACGCTTTTGCAGGTCAAGATCGACGACGTGGCCGAGGCCGATGACATGTTCACCAAGCTGATGGGTGACGTGGTCGAACCGCGCCGCGAATTCATCCAGAAAAACGCCCTGAGCGTGGAAAACCTCGACTTCTGAGGCGCAATTCGCACCGGTGGTTATTCCGCCGGTGCGAACCCCATAACCAGCTGTCGCAGCCCGATATAGCTGCCTGCAAGGATCGAAATCAGAGTGACCGGAGCGCTGTAGGCCAATAGCGACATCGCCGAAAGCCCTTGTCCCACGCTGCATCCAACCGCAAGTGCCGCACCGAACCCCATCAGGACCGCGCCACCGATCTGGCGGCGCAATTCCCGCGGGTCGTCACAGGCTTCCCACCGAAAATGCCCCTTGAACATCGACCCGATAAAGGCGCCGGTCAGAACGCCCAAGACCGATCCCATGCCAAAGCTGAGCGTCAGCCCGGAGGACAGCATCGCATAGAGGATGGTGTCGCCCAGCGGGGCCGAGAAGGTGTGCGAGACAACCGGCAAGCCCTCCCACCCCTCACGGGCGACCCATGCGGTGCCCGCCCAGCCCAGTGTAATGGCCAGCCCGACTATCGCGCCCCAGAAAATCGTGCGTCCAGAGCGGCGCACATGGCTTGGCCAGATCACGGCCAATAGAATGAGCACACCGATTCCAACACCGATCATGGGAGCAGACAGGCCGGTCGCGCGGCTGATCGCATGGGCAAAACCCGGTAGCGCATCACCAGAGGTTTCCACCACCGGAAAGACGGTGGTGCGCAATTCCGCCAACGGACCGGACAGCGCGACATAGGCCGAAATCCCGGTGACCAGCACGATCACAAAGGCCCGCAGATCACCACCGCCAAGACGGGCCAGCGCGCCAAAGCCGCAATTGCCGCTGATCGCCATCCCGTAGCCAAAGATCAGCCCGCCAAAAATGCTGCCGAGCGGGCGCCACTCCTGTGCAAGATACGCGGGCGCCGCAGCGTCCAGCCATCCGAACCCGATGATCCCAAAGGTCCCGATCACCGCAGTTCCGATGGCAACGCCCCACATGCGCAGGCGCAGATCGCTACTGGAATAGAAATAGTCCTCGATGGCCCCGAGCGTGCAGAACCGGCCCAGACGAGCAGCGAGACCAAGCAGGCACCCGCTGACCAGACCGACCAAAGCGACGAGCACAGATTCGCTGGCAAGCTCAATCAACCGTCTTCACCTCCCGTTGAAGCGGTGCCGGGTCTCAGTCCGGGGTTCCCGGCTCTGCCCGGCAGAACAAATCATAGACGATTTCCATAATCTGGCGGGGGCGGTCGTCGGTCAAGGAATAGTAGATTGCCTTGCCATCACGTCTTGGTTTGACCAACCCTTCGAGCCGCAGGCGGGACAGTTGTTGCGAAACAGCAGCCTGACGCGCCGAGAGCAGGTCTTCAAGCTCGGTCACGGATTTTTCGCCAGTGGCCAGATGGCACAGAATCATCAAGCGTCCCTCGTGGCCAATGGCCTTGAGGAAATTGGAGGCGCGCGTCGCATTCTCCATCATGCGTTCGAGATCTTCGTCGCATGTATTCTGGTCAAATACAGGAAGATCCATAGCCTGACCTTTCACATTGCAGTTCGTTGGGGCCGAGACGTCTTTCATCCCGCGGCCTCAGAGGCCGTTGCGCGGGCGATCATCTGGGTCAGCAGTCCCCAGAAAAAATCCTCACCCGGGTAACCTTCTATCCGCGACACTTCCTTACCGTCCAGCATCAGAACAAAAGTTGGCGTGAAGTGTAGCGAACGTGCAAAGGACAGATCGTCAGGCGTCGGGTCACGAATGTCGATCCGGCGCAGCGGCGCGGCCTGACCTTCCGGCGTTTTCGGATAAATCTCCGAGATCTCTTCATTCCAGCGCGCGCACCAAATGCAGCCGGGTTCTTCGACCATAATCAGCGTCATCTGGGCGGCTGCAACACCGGCCAGGAAAAGCCAGCTCAGACCGGCGAGAAAGAATGTGCGAATAGGGTTCATGGCTTTTGATTGACCGCCTCAGGATTACTTAGCATAATTTGAATATGTGAATTTTTCAAGCTGGGCGAGCCCGATATGTTTGACGTCACCTTTGTCGGCGCGCTGATTGCTGGACTATTGTCCTTTCTGTCGCCCTGTATCCTGCCGATTGTGCCTTTTTATCTCAGCTACCTTGCCGGTGTCGGAATGAATCAGGTCTCGGCCGATGCCGAAATATCGCCCGCCGTGCGCCGCCGCGCGGTGCTGGCCGCTACGATGTTTGCCCTGGGCGTGATCACGGTTTTCATGGGCCTCGGCGCGACGGCCACCGCCTTTGGCCAGATGGTGCGCGACTATTTCGACATCCTGCGCTGGGTCGCAGCGGCGATCATCATCGCCATGGGGCTGCACTTCCTGGGCGTGATCCGGATTGGATTTCTTTACCGGCAATTCCGGGCCGAGACCGGGGAAACCAGCAACCTGAGCCTTGTTGGGGCCTTTGTCATTGGGCTGGCCTTTGCCTTTGGCTGGACGCCCTGTGTGGGTCCTGTCCTGGCCGCGATCCTCTTTACGGCCGCCGGTCAGGACACCGCATCGACCGGAGCGCTTCTGCTCTTTGTTTACGGGCTGGGCATGACTCTGCCCTTCATCGTCGCCGCGATGTTCATCGGTCCTTTCATGCGCTGGATGCAACGGTTCCGCCGACATCTGCCCAAGATCGAACGGGCCATGGGCGTTCTGCTCATCGTGTTCGGCGTGCTCATTGCCACGGATTCGATAAACTACATCGCACAATGGATGTTGGAGACCTTCCCGGTCTTCATGCAAATCGGCTGAACAGCCGAAGGGAGGATAAAATGAAACGGATTCTGGCGACACTTGCGGCACTTTTTCTGACCCTTCCGGTCATGGGTGCCGAGCTTGGGGCCGATGGGCTGCACAAGGCCGATTGGATGCGCGACACGTTCAAGGACCTGCGTGAAGATCTGGCCGAGGCGAACGCAGAGGGAAAGCGTCTCGTATTGTTCTTTGAGCAACGTGGTTGCACCTACTGTGCGAAAATGCACAAAGAAGTCTTTCCAGATCCGCGCATCACCAAGATGCTTGAAGAGGACTATTTCGTGGTGCAGCTCAACCTGCATGGGGACATCGAAGTGATCGATTTCGACGGCGAAGCACTGCCGGAAAAAGCCATGGCGCGAAAGTGGGGGATTCTCTTTACACCGACAATCATGTTCCTGCCTGAAGAGGTCGAAGACGACAAAAGCGCTGTACAGGCGGCGGTTGCCGCAATGCCGGGCGCCTTTTCGGCGAGCACAACGTTCGACCTTTTCAAATGGGTGCATGAAAAGCGCTACGAGCTTGATAATGGGGAAGATTTTCAGCGTTATCACGCGCGCATGATCCAAGAACGCAGCAACGGCAAGAGTGATTAACGCGCGACAAAATGCGCCAGTAATTCACAAAGATGAATTTGTTGTTGCGTCTTGGGGGTGCGGTCCACTACGGTATGCCGAGCTACCGATCCAATGACAAGGCAGCATCCTAGGGAGGGACCATGAGGCTTACGACACTTGCAGTGGCGGCAACACTATTGACTGCCGGGAGCGCGATCGCAGAGATCGTTGCGCCGGGTGATGTTGACTATGATGAATACGGGGCCATCGCGGCGTCTTTGACCGGTCAGGCCGGTGATGCGGCCAGCGGTGCCATGATTATGACCAATCGCGGCAAGGGCAACTGCGTCGCCTGTCACGACGTCACCGCGCTCAAGGATGCGCCGTTCCATGGCGAGGTTGGCCCGAGCCTTGACGGGACCGGATCGCGCTGGAGCGAAGCGGAACTCCGCGGTCTGGTAGCCAACGCCAAAAAGACTTTTGACGGGACAGTCATGCCTGCCTTCTACAAGACCGACGGCTTCACCCGCCCGGGTGACGGCTATACCGGCAAGGCGGCACAGGGCGAAATTGAGCCGATTCTGTCGGCTCAGGAAATCGAGGATGTGGTGGCGTTTCTCATGACGCTGACGGACGAATAAGTCCGGCCACCAAGCTAAGACTAAGGAGAGTGATGATGGACTTCACGCGACGCGAGACATTGGCCATGGGTGCCGGTGCGGCGCTTCTGACCGTCCTGCCGTTCCGCGCAAACGCGGCGGTTGACGATCTTATCAACGAATTCACCGGCGGTGCCGCCGTGGGCGATGCGGGTGTGGACCTGACCGCACCGGAGATCGCCGAAAACGGCAACACCGTTCCGATCGACGTGTCCGCCGAGGGTGCGACCGCGATCATGGTGCTGGCCGCTGGCAACCCGACCCCGCCGGTTGCCACGTTCAACTTCGGCCCGCTGGCTGCATCTCAGGCGGCTTCGACCCGGATTCGTCTGGCAGGCACACAGGATGTGATCGCCATCGCCAAACTGGCGGACGGCAGCTACGCCCGCACTTCGAAGACCGTCAAGGTCACCATCGGCGGCTGCGGCGGCTAACAGACGTAAGGAGACAGACAAATGGCAAAAGGTGTGAAACCCCGCGTCAAGGTTCCCAAGAAGGCGGCTGTCGGCGACGCCATCACGATCAAGACTCTGATCAGCCACAAGATGGAATCGGGTCAGCGCAAGGATGGTGACGGCAATGTCATTCCGCGTTCGATCATCAATCGCTTCACCTGTGACTTCAACGGTCAGAACGTGATTGACGTAACGCTGGAACCGGCAATCTCGACCAACCCGTATTTCGAGTTCGAGGCACAATTCCCTGAAGCCGGTGAGTACAAGTTCACCTGGTACGACGACGATGGCGACGTTTACGAAGAAGCCAAGCAAGTCGCGGTTGGGTAATAAACCACTGTCCTGCTCCCGGAACGGTCCGGGGGCAGGTAAGCCATCTGATCCCCGATCCGGGGCAGGGCAGCTAAGGGAGGGAACAGAATGAAATTCAAGGCACTGACGGCAGCAGCCGCATTGCTGGCGGTTTCCGGCACCGCATTCGCGGGCGGACCCGATGATGACACGCTCGTGCTTAATGGCGAGATCGAGATGGTCACCAAGACCGCCGCGCCGGAGCATATGGAAAATATCGACGAGATCATCTCGGGCTGGCATTTCCGTACTGACGAAACACAAGCGTTGCAAATGGACGACTTCGAGAACCAGGGCATGATCTTTGTCGATCAGGCCATGGAAGTCTGGAACACGGCCGAGGGCAGCGAAGGTAAATCCTGCGCCGATTGCCACGGTGATCCGGCGGACTCGATGGCCGGTGTTGCAGCGAGCTATCCGAAATTTGACGCAGACGCGGGCGAAATGCAGACCGTGCAGATGCAGGTCAATGATTGTCGCGAAGAGAATATGGGGGCCGAGCCCTGGAAATACGATTCGGGCACTGCCGTGAATATGGACGCCCTGATCGCGTCGCATTCTCGCGGTATGCCGGTCAATGTGGCCATCGATGGCGACGCGGCCCCGTACTGGGAAAAGGGCAAGGAAATCTACTATACCCGCTACGGTATTCTGGAACTGTCCTGTGCCTCCTGCCACGAGCAGAACTATGGCAACTATATCCGTGCCGACCATCTCAGCCAGGGCCAGATCAATGGTTTCCCGACCTATCGTCTGAAAAACGCCAAGCTGAACGGGTCGCATAGCCGCTTCAAGGGCTGCATTCGCGACACCCGCGCCGAGACTTTCTCGGCCGGTTCGGATGAATTCATCGCGCTTGAGCTTTACGTAAAGTCGCGCGGCAACGGCCTGTCGATCGAAGGCCCGTCCGTCCGCAACTAATCACCGAAACCCTGCGCTGGCATTTGCTGGCGCGGGGTTTTTCAGCCTAAACGCATTCACATATGCGCATGTGAAATGAATCTTAAGGAAGAGACAATCTGATGATCTCCCGCCGCGACTTTCTTCAGGTCTCCATGGCCGCATCGGCCCTCGTGGGGGCTTCTGGTTTTGGCAACTGGTCCCGACTGGCCGCTCAGCAAAGCCTGACACAGGATCAATTGCTGGAGTTTGATACGTTCGGGAATGTCTCTCTGATTCATGTCACGGACATTCATGCGCAGCTCAAGCCGATCTATTTCCGCGAACCGTCGATCAATATCGGCGTAGGCGGCAATAAAGGCGCGGTGCCGCATGTGACCGGTGCCGATTTCCGCAAGCTTTACGGCATCGACGATGGCAGCCCCTCCCATTACGCGCTGTCGTCCGGTGACTTTGCGTCGCTTGCCCAGGCCTATGGCCGTGTTGGCGGGCTGGACCGGGTGGCCACCGTGGTCAATGCCATCCGCGCGGACCGCCCCGATGCGCTGCTTCTGGATGGTGGGGACACCTGGCACGGGTCCTATACCTGCTACCAGACCGAAGGGCAGGACATGGTCAACGTGATGAATGCGTTGAACCCCGATGCCATGACCTTCCATTGGGAATTCACGTTGGGCTCTGACCGGGTGAATGAATTGGTCGAAAGCCTGCCCTATGCGGCGCTGGGTCAGAACATCTTTGACGCGGAATGGGACGAACCGGCTGAGCTGTTCAAACCCTACAAATTCTTTGAACGCGGCGGCACCAAGATCGCCGTGATCGGTCAGGCCTTCCCCTATATGCCCATCGCCAACCCGCGCTGGATGTTCCCGGAATACTCTTTCGGTATCCGCGACGAGAACATGCAGGCGATGGTCGATGAAGTGCGCGGCATGGGTGCCGAGCTTGTGGTCTGCCTGTCGCATAACGGTTTCGACGTGGACAAGAAGATGGCCAGCGTCGTCTCCGGCATCGACGTGATCCTGTCGGGGCACACACATGACGCGCTGCCCGAACCAGTGCTGGTGGGCGAGACGATCATCGTGGCCTCCGGCTCGAACGGCAAATTCGTGAGCCGCGTCGATCTTGATGTGCGCGACGGCCGGATGATGGGCTTCCGTCACAAGCTGATCCCGATCTTCTCGGACGTGATCACGCCCGACGCGGATATGACCGCGCTCATCGACGAACAACGCGCGCCTTACAAGGCCGAGCTGGAAGAGGTGATCGGCAAGACCGACTCGCTGCTCTATCGCCGTGGCAATTTCAACGGCTCCTGGGACGATCTGATCTGTGACGCGCTGATTTCCGAGCGCGAGGCTGACATCGCCATGTCGCCCGGCGTGCGCTGGGGTCCGTCGCTGATCCCCGGCGATGACATCACCCGCGAAGACATCTGGAACGTGACCTCCATGACCTATGGTCAGGCCTATCGCTCCGAGATGACCGGCGAATTCATCAAGGTGATCCTAGAAGACGTGGCCGACAACATCTTCAACCCCGACCCCTATTACCAACAGGGCGGCGACATGGTGCGGATCGGCGGCATGGGCTACCGCATCGACATCAACAAGCCGCAGGGCGAGCGGATCTCGGAAATGACCCTGCTCAAGACCGGCGAAGCGATTGACCCGACCAAAACCTACGTGGTCGCGGGCTGGGCCTCTGTGAACGAAGGCACCGAAGGGCCGATGATCTGGGACGTGGTGGAAAACCACATCCGCAAACAGGGCACCGTGTCTCTTAATCCCAACAACAGCGTCAAGGTTATTGGCGCCTAAGGCATTCAAGTAAGAGGAGTTTTGGACATGTCCGATACTTTCCAGGGCAAAGGCACCTCGCGCCGCGCCTTCCTGCGGGGCGGTGTTGCCGCCGCCGCAGGAGCGGTGGCTGCGGGGACCGCCAGCGCAAACAGCCCCGATCCGCTGATCACCGAGGTTCAGGACTGGGCTTCCGGTCTTGGCGCAGGCGTTGATGAGGTCCCCTATGGCCTGCCCATCGAGTTTGAAAGCGACGTTATCCGCCGCAATGTGGAATGGCTGACCGCCGACACGATCTCTTCGATCAACTTCACACCGATCCACGCGCTGGACGGCACCATCACGCCGCAGGGCTGCGCATTTGAGCGTCACCACTCGGGCGCGATCGAGCTGAAGAAAGAAGACTACCGCCTGATGATCAACGGGCTGGTGGATACGCCGCTGGTCTTCACCTACGAAGACCTTGAGCGCTTCCCGCGCGAAAACCACGTCTATTTCTGCGAATGCGCGGCCAATACCGGTATGGAATGGGCGGGCGCGCAACTCAACGGTGCGCAGTTCACCCATGGCATGATCCACAACATGGAATATTCCGGCGTCACCCTGCGCACCCTGCTGAACGAGGCGGGTCTGGGCGCTGCGGGCGACCTAGAGGACAAGTGGGTCTATGTAGAGGGCGCGGATGCGTCGTCGAACGGTCGCTCCATCCCGATGGAAAAAGCGCTGGACGACGTGCTGGTGGCCTTCAAGGCCAATGGCGAGGCGCTGCGCAAGGAACATGGCTATCCCGTGCGTCTTGTCGTGCCCGGTTGGGAAGGCAACATGTGGGTCAAGTGGCTGCGCCGTGTCGAAGTCATGGACGGCCCCGTGGAAAGCCGCGAGGAAACCTCGAAATACACCGACACGCTGGCCGACGGCACGAGCCGCAAATGGACCTGGGTCATGGATGCCAAATCGGTCATCACCTCGCCCTCGCCCCAGATGCCGATCAAACATGGTCACGGCCCGCTGGTCATCACCGGCATGGCCTGGTCCGGCCATGGCAAGATCGCCCGTGTGGATGTCTCAAAGGATGGCGGCATCACATGGGAGACCGCGCGTCTTGGCGCGGATGGCGCGAACAAGGCCCTGACGCGCTTCTACCTCGACACCGAATGGAACGGCGAAGACTGGCTGTTGCAGGCGCGTGCCATGGATGAAACCGGCTATGTCCAGCCGACCAAGGCCCAGCTACGCGAAGTGCGCGGCGAAAACTCCATCTACCACAACAACTGCATCCAGACATGGCATGTAAAACCCAACGGGGAGGCAGAGAATGTCGAAGTTTCCTAATCTCACCCTCTTCGGTGGCGGTGCCATCGGTTTTGTGGCGCTGGCCACGATCGCGGTGAATTTCGCCGATCGCTTTGTCGCGGAGATGCCCGAGCGCGCCGATACCGTGCCGCTGAAAATCTTTGAGAGCCCCGAACCCGAAGTGGCTGAAGCGCCGGGCGGAATTCTCGTGGGTGCGGCCAATGCGTCCGACGGCGCAGGCGCCAATTACGGTCTGGGCCGTGCTGCCCTTCCCGAAGAAATTGCCGCCTGGAACGTGGATGTGCGCCCCGACGGTTCGGGATTGCCCGAAGGGTCCGGCGATGTCTTTACCGGTGAACAAGTGTTTGTCGAGAAATGTGCCGCCTGCCACGGTGACTTTGCCGAGGGCATCGACAATTGGCCAAAGCTGGCCGGGGGTGATGGCACGCTTGCCGATGAAGACCCGCTGAAAACGGTTGGGTCCTACTGGCCCTATCTCTCGACGGTCTGGGACTATGTGCACCGCTCCATGCCGTTTGGCGCCGCACAGACCCTGACCGCGGACGAGACCTATGCCATCACGGCTTATATCCTCTACTCCAACTATATCGTCGAGGATGACTTTACCCTCAGCCACGAGAATTTCCTTGAGGTCGAAATGCCCAACGCGGACGGCTTCATCGTGGATGACCGGGCCGAGACGGAATATTCGATCTGGCGTACCGAGCCGTGCATGGAAAACTGCAAGGACAGCGTCGAAATCACCATGCGCGCGACTGTTCTGGACGTGACCCCGGAAGAAGAAGGCACGGAAGAAGCCTCCATGGACGCACCCGCCGAGGAAACCGTTGTCGAAGAGGCTGCTACCGAGGCACCCGCAGCCGAAGAAGCGCCCGTGGAAACCGCTGCACTTGATCCCGCGCTGGTTGCCGATGGCGAAAAGGTCTTCAAGAAATGCAAGTCCTGCCATCAGGTCGGAGACGGGGCCAAGAACCGCACCGGTCCGATGCTCAACGGTATCGTTGGCCATCCGGTCGGGGCCGTTGACGGCTTCAAATACTCCAAGGCCATGGCCGAGGCTGGCGAAGGCGGGCTTGTCTGGACCGAGGAAGAGCTCAAGGCGTTTCTGGCCAAGCCACGGGACTACATGAATGGCACCAAAATGTCGTTCAGCGGTCTGCGCAAGGACGAGGATCTCGACGCAATTGTTGAATACCTGAAGTCATTTGCTGCAGAGTAGCGGCATGTGGCGTTCAGCTTTCACGATTCTGGCATTGGCGGTCTGCATAGTGCAGGCGGCCAATGCGCAGGCGCTTGGAGACCCGGACAAGGGTGAAAAGCTGTTTGCCCAGTGCAAGGGCTGCCACCAAGTGGGGCAGGGGGCCAAGGACCGCGTTGGCCCGCACCTGAACTTCCTGTTTGGCAGGCGCGCCGGGGCACATGAGGGATACCGGTATTCCAAGGACCTTGCCCGCGCGGGTGCCAATGGTCTTGAATGGCATGCCGACACGCTCGATATCTATATCGAAAACCCCAAAAACCTGGTTTCCGGCACGCGGATGAGTTTCCGCGGGATGAAAGACCCCGAAGACCGGGCTGATCTCTTGGCCTATCTGCGGAAATTCTCCGATAACCCGGCAAATATTCCCGAGGCCGATCCAACAGCCACAGGCACGGATCACGATGTGGACCCGGAAATCCTCGCCATTGTGGGGGACCCGGAATATGGCGAGTATCTCTCTTCTGAATGCACCACCTGCCATCAGGCAGATGGCGGTGACAGCGGCATTCCGTCGATCACGCTCTGGCCCGAAGAGGACTTCGTGATCGCCATGTACGCCTACAAGACCAAACGCCGGAACCATCCGGTCATGCAGATGATCGCCGGGCGCTTGTCCGACGAAGAGATTGCGGCACTTGCCGCATATTTTGGGGCGCTCGAACCCTGAGCGTCCAGCGAAGGGAGGAACCTATGAAACTGAACAGACGCGCCTTTTTAGGCTCGGCGACTGCGGCCGCGGCATCAACTGCGCCCATGGTTCGCGCGGCGGGCCATGGCAAGCCGCGCGTTGTGGTTGTCGGAGGTGGTGCGGGCGGCGCCACGGCGGCACGCTACATCGCGAAAGACAGCAAGGGCGAGATCGATGTCACTCTGATCGAACCGACGCGGCACTACTATACCTGCTTCTTCTCGAACCTTTACCTTGGCGGTTTTCGTACGTTGGAAAGCATTGGCCATTCCTATGGCACGCTGGCCATCGAATACGGGATCAACGTCGTGCATGACTGGGCCACCGGTGTGGACCGGGACGCCAAGACGGTGGCGCTCGCGGGTGGCGGCAGGGTGCCCTATGACAAGCTGATCCTGTCCCCCGGCATCGACTTTGTTGATGGTGCTGTGCCCGGTTGGGACCAGTCCAAGCAACACATCATGCCTCACGCCTACAAGGCCGGATCGCAGACCGAGCTTCTCAGGGCGCAGGTCATGGCGATGCCCGAAGGCGGCACCTTTGTGATGGTGGCCCCACCGAACCCGTTCCGCTGCCCCCCGGGGCCTTATGAGCGCATTTCGATGGTGGCGCATGTACTGAAGGAAACCAATCCGACGGCCAAGATCATCGTCGCGGACCCGAAGGCGAAATTCTCGAAACAGACGCTGTTCGAGAATGGCTGGACCAAATATTACAGCGGCATGATCGAGCGGATTGGTCCGGATTTCGGGGGTGGAAACGTGAGCGTTAATACCGATGAGATGACCGTTGATATCGACGGGGAAATCGTAAAGGCTGACGTCTGCAACGTGATCCCCGCCCAGAAAGCAGGCCGCATCGCAGAGCTTGCCGGCGTGACGGATGGCAACTGGGCTCCGATCAACCCCTCTGACATGTCCAGCAAGGCGGATCCGGATATCTATGTTCTGGGTGACGCCGCGCTGCAGGGCGACATGCCGAAATCCGGCTTCGCCGCCAACAGCCAAGCCAAGGTCTGCGCTAACGCCGTGCGCGGCGCACTGACAGATTCGCGCGTTTTCCCGGCGAAATTCGCCAATACCTGCTGGTCCCTGATCACCACTAATGACGGGATCAAGGTGGGTGCCGCTTACGAGCCGACTGAGGAAAAGATCGCCTCGGTCGACAGCTTTGTCAGCCAGGTAGGCGAAGACGAAGCCACGCGGGAGGCGACCTATCAGGAAAGTCTCGGCTGGTATGACGGCATCACGTCCGACATGTTCGGCTGAACCACATCGAAACCATGGCACTCGCGTCCCCAATATCGGGGGCGCGTACTTCATTTGAGGGTCCAAAACATGAAACTGATTTGCGCATTTGCACTTGCCGCGACACCGGCCCTGGCGGGCGATTTTTCGACCAGCTACCCATATGATGGCAGTTTCGAAGATGCGACCTTTAGCGTGGAAAGCGCTATCGTGAATGCAGGTCTGGTGATCGACTACCGCAGCCACACCGGCGAGATGCTGGAACGCACCCGCGCCGATGTGGGCGGAGAAAAGCTCTACGATGCGGCGGATATCTTCCTGTTCTGCTCAGCGACCGTATCGCGGCAGGTGATGGAGGCTGATCCCGCCCTCATCGCGTTTTGCCCCTACGGCATTTATGTCTCCGAGCGCGACGGGCAGGTGGAAATCGGCTACCAGAATTATCCTGACGGACCGATGGATGCGGTCGAAGAGCTTCTCGACGGCCTCGTTCAGGAAGCTCTGGCTTTCTAAAGGCGAATTCTCCGGCCTTGAGCCAAATCAAGGTACACATTCATCTGTCCATATATGACGGCCCAAAGATTGAGGGACGTCCGATGGAAACGCTTATCGACAGATTCGGTGACGGCACGATGCTGGTCGCGATCGGGCTTGTGACCGGGTTGATTTTTGGCGCAGCCGCCCAGCATTCGCGCTTTTGCCTGCGGGCGGCAACTGCCGAGGTGGCAGACGGGCAGTTCGGGAGCAAACTGGCGATCTGGCTCATCGCCTTCTCTGCCGCTGTTCTGGGTGTGAAGAGTGCCATTTCAGTGGGGTGGCTGGATGTGAGCGAGGCACGGCAACTGGCCGCGACGGGCTCGCTCTCGGGCGCGGTCATTGGCGGGCTGATGTTCGGAGTGGGCATGATCCTTGCGCGCGGATGCGCGTCGCGTCTTCTGGTCTTGTCGGCCACGGGCAATCTGCGTGCTATCGTGTCAGGTCTGGTCTTGACCCTCGTGGCGCAGGCATCCTTGCGGGGGATCCTGTCACCGGCGCGTGAATACCTTGGCGCGCTATCCTTGGTGGATGGTGGGGCAGAGCGCAGCCTCCTGCATCTCACCGGTATCGGCCATAGCACCGCTGCTATCGCGGCGGCACTGGTTCTTGCCGGGGGCATTTGGCTGGCGTTGCGGCGCGTTGTTCCGCTCACACGGTCCCTTTCCGCCGCGCTCGTGGGGTTTGCCGTCGCGCTGGGCTGGGTGCTGACCTACACGCTTGCGCAGACCTCGTTCGAAGTGGTCCCGATCTCTTCTGTGACCTTTACGGGGCCGTCGACAGATACGCTCATGGGGCTCGTCAACGAACCCAGCCTGCCCGCCAGCTTCGGCGTGGGGCTTGTACCCGGGGTGTTCCTCGGGGCCTTTGTGATGGCGGTCCTGTCGGGTGAATTCCGCATCCAGCGTTTTGGCCCCGACACACCGATGGAACGCTACCTGATCGGGGCGTCGCTCATGGGGTTCGGCTCCATGCTCGCCGGTGGCTGCGCCGTGGGGGCCGGTGTTTCGGGTGGCGCAATCTTTGCAATGACAGCCTGGGTTGCGGTGTTCTTCATGTGGATCGGAGCGATGGCGACCCATGTGCTCACCACGCGGGTCATGGCACCTCAGACAGCCTGAGGTGCCAAAGGATCAATCGCTGGGAATGGGTTATTCCCACTCCATCTGTTCAAAGACGCGACCGGCGTTCTTCGTGGCCAGTTCCTCGTAGGTGTCCAGCCCCTCATAAGGGCTCTGATCCACGTAATAGGCCCCGGCCAGATCGCCGCCATTGTCGATATGTTCGCGGATCTGCGCGCGCAGGTATTCGAGATAGCCTTTGGTATATTTGCGCACCTGATCCATGTTGGTCGGGTGTCCGTGACCGGGTATGACATAGGTCGCTTCAAGCGCCTCGAACTCGGTATCCCAGGTTTCCAGCCAATCCGCGGTGATCGTGTCTTCGAAAATCGGCAGCATGCGTTCGTGAAACGCCATGTCGCCTGCGATCACCAATGACTGGTTGGGCAGCCAGACGGAAATGTCACCCGGGCTGTGCGCTGGGCCAAGGTAACGCGCCTCAATCCGGAAATCGCCCTTTTCGAGGATATATTCATCCTCAAAGGTGACATTTGGCACGGTGATCTCGGTCCCGTCCCCCTTGTCCCGGTTATAGCGCATCATGCCCGACAGGATCTGTGCCCCGTATTCCTCAAGCTCATGGGCCGCATCCACATGGGCGATGATATCCACGCCCTGCGCCGCCCAATAGGAATTGCCCAGAGCCGCGTGCCCCTGACCGTTCTCATTGAACACCGCGATCACCGGTTCATCGGTGATTTTCTTGATTTCTTCATGCAGCGCTTCGGCCAGTTTATGCGCCGCGCCGCCATTGATCACCACCACGCCTTCACCCGTCACGATGAAGCTGAGATTGTTGTTGTGGCCCGAGTTCTCGTAGGTCGGCGGGGCGGTGGCCCCAATGGCGGACCAGACGCCGGGAATGAACTCGACGGGTTTGGAGTAGAGCAAGCTGCCGGGATATTGGTCAGCGATATCTTCGCTGGCCATCATCGGCGTCGCCGCCATCATCAGTGCAAAAAGAATTCCCCGCATCACGCGTCCTCCGGGACAAAGACAAACCCATCACCCTGCGCATCCGCATGGCCAAGCCCGCCGCCGGGCAGGTGGAAGCCAATCACCCGCATCTTGTCTGCGGTGATCTTGTCAAACAGCCGCAACCGCGTCGCGGCGGCCATCTCGCCGTCCTGATCCGAACCTGACACCCAACCGGGTTTTTCAAAGGCCACGTGATGATTGCCAATGGCATCGCCCAGCACCATCACGGACTCTGACCCGGAGCGCAGTTCAAAGGACATATGTCCCGGCGTATGGCCGAAGCTGCCATGGGCCAGAATGCCCGGCAGAATCTCGGCACCGTCGTCAAAGGTGGTGATCTGATCGGCGATGATCTCAAGCCGACGCTTGGCACCCACGGCCATGGATTGCCGTTCTTCGCCAATGGTGTTGACGGTCTCATCCGCCATCCAATAGTCCAGCTCTCCGGCACCCATCATATATTCCGCGTCATAGAACAGCGGGTCTCCGAAATCGTCCAGAAGCCCCCAGAGGTGATCGGGATGGCCATGGGTAAAGACCACATGCGTGACCTCATCCGTGGAGAGGCCAATGGCGTCGAACGCCTCCTGCAATTTACCAGCGCTTGGCATGAAATCCGGGCCAGAGCCCACGTCGAACAGGATAACGCGCTCGCCGTCCCGCACGAGCGTCAGGTTGCATTCCGGGGTCAGGCTGTCGGGCGAGACGCCATATTTGTCGATGATTGGGCGCAATTCATCCTTTGGCATCGGGCCGAATATGAAATCGCCGGGCAGCATCAATGTCCCGTCGCTCAGCGTGTCGATCTGCATTTGCCCAAGGGATACACTTGACCAGACCGGTCCGGCTGCGGCCATCCCTGCCGCCGCTCCCATCCCGGCCATCATCCTGCGACGTGTCAGGTTCATCGATGATACTCCTCCTCAAAATCTCTTATATGAATATGAAGGAGTATCTACCCGCGCGCAACGGATTGCTGACGCTGCGCGCGCGGGATTTAGCGCAAAGGTACGTGGCCCGGTGCCTTAATGCGCCTCGGCCCAGTTCGCGCCCTGACCGGCATCGACAACCAAAGGCACATCGAGCTTCACCACCGGGTCGGCGGCATTTTCCATCACGTCCCGCGCGGCTTTGATGAGGTCGACTTCGGCACCCTGTTCCACCTCGAACAGCAATTCATCATGCACCTGCAACAACATCTTGGCGGGCATATCCGCGATGGCATCGGGCATGCGCACCATGGCGCGGCGGATGATATCGGCGGCGGTGCCCTGAATCGGCGCATTGATCGCCGCACGTTTGGCAAAGCCCGCGCGCGGCCCCTTGGCGGAAATCTCAGGCGTATGGATCACCCGGCCAAACAGGGTTTCGACGCGGTTGTGCTCTTTGGCGAAAGCCACGGTGTCATCCATATAGGTCTTGATGCCCGGGAAACGTTCGAAATAGCGGTCGATAAACCCCTGCGCCTCGGCCCGCGGAATGCGCAGGTTCCGCGCAAGGCCAAAGCCGCTGATCCCATAGATCACGCCGAAATTGATCGCCTTGGCCTGACGGCGCACATCGGGTGTCATCTCGTCCAGCGGCACGCCGAACATTTCCGACGCGGTGGCGGCGTGGATGTCCTGCCCCTCGCGGAAGGCCTGCTTGAGCTGGTCGATATCCGCGATATGGGCGAGGATGCGCAGCTCGATCTGGGAATAGTCCAGCGCCACCAGCACATTGCCCGGCTCCGCGACAAAAGCCTCGCGGATGCGGCGGCCTTCTTCGGTGCGCACGGGGATATTCTGCAGGTTCGGATCGGTCGAGGCGAGCCGCCCGGTGGTGGCCCCGGAGATCACGTAGGACGTATGCACCCGGCCCGTATCGGGGTGGATATGCTCCTGCAACGCATCCGTGTAGGTCGATTTCAGCTTGCTCAGCTGCCGCCAGTCCAGCACGCGGGCGGGCAGGTCATGTTCGGTGGCCAGATCCTCCAGCACATCGGCCCCGGTGGCATAGGCCCCGGTCTTGCCCTTCTTGCCGCCCTCGATGCCCATTTCGTCGAACAGGATCTCGCCCAGCTGTTTGGGCGAACCCACATTGAACTTGCGCCCCGCCAACTGGTGGATCTCATCCTCCAGCGCCGCCATCTTCTGCGAAAACGCGTTGGACATGCGCGACAGCGTATCGCGATCCACCTTGATCCCGTGCATCTCCATCTGCGCCAGCACCGGCACAAGCGGTCGTTCGAGCCGCTCATAAACGCGGGTGACCTTGGTCTGATGCAGTTGCGGCTTGAACATCTGCCACAGGCGCAGGGTGATATCCGCATCCTCGGCGGCGTATTTCGTTGCCTCGTCAATCGGCACCTTGTCAAAGGTAATCGCGGATTTTCCGGAGCCCAGCAGTTCCTTGATCGGGATGGGTGTGTGGCTGAGATATCGTTCGGACAGGGTATCCATCCCATGCCCGTGAATGCCGCCATTCATCGCGTAGGACATGAGCATCGTGTCGTCGATGGGCGCGATATTGATGCCGTTGCGGGCAAAGATCTTGGCATCATATTTCATGTTCTGCCCGATTTTCATCACGGCAGGGTCTTCCAGCACCGGTTTCAGCGCATCGAGGCAGGCGTCCATCCCCATCTGCCCCTCGGCCAGATCGTCCGAGCCAAAGAGATCGTCACTCGCCCCTTCCTTGTGGGTCAGTGGGATGTAACAGGCCTGTCCCGGCTCCACACAAAGCGAAATGCCCACCAGATCGGCGCGCATTTCATTCAGCGCCGTGGTTTCGGTATCCACCGCCACATAGCCACGCTCATTGATCCGGTCGATCCAGACCTGCAGGGCCTCCATGTCGCGCACGCATTCATAGGCTTCGGGCGTGATCGGCACCTCTTCGGCGCGCTCCACAGGGTTCGCGCCTTCGGGGGTGGTGTCGGGGATGGGCGGTGCCTCGACCCCCAGTGTCGATGAAATCCTCTTGGTCAGGGTGCGGAACTCCATCTCGGTCAGGAAGCCCAAGAGCGTGTCAGGGTCCGGATCGCGCACCTCAAGATCATCCAGACCGAAATCCAGTGGCGTCTCGCAATCCAGCTGCACCAGTTTCTTCGACAGCTCGATCTGCTCGCGTTTCTCGATCAGCGTCTGGCGACGTTTGGGCTGTTTGATTTCCCCGGCCCGGTCGAGCAATTCCTCAAGCGAGCCATATTCATTGATCAGCAAAGCGGCAGTCTTGATCCCGATCCCTGGCGCGCCGGGTACGTTATCCACGCTGTCCCCGGCTAGCGCCTGCACATCCACCACGCGTTCGGGGCCGACGCCGAATTTCTCAACCACCCCATCCGCATCGATGCGCCGGTTCTTCATCGCGTCCAGCATCTCGACCCCGCCGCCAACCAGCTGCATGAGGTCCTTGTCGCTGCTGATGATGGTCACCCGGCCCCCGGCTTCGCGCGCCTGACAGGCCAGCGTTGCGATGATGTCATCGGCCTCGAACCCGTCAAGCTCCTTGCAGGCGATATTAAACGCTTCCGTCGCGCGCCGGGTCAGCGGGATCTGCGGGCGCAGGTCCTCGGGCATCGCTTCGCGATTGGCCTTGTACAGATCGTATAGGTCGTTGCGGAACGTATGGCTGCCCTTGTCAAAGATCACCGCCACATGGGTGGGCGCGTCCGGGCCGCTGCTGTCCTCGACATATTTTTGCAGCATGTTGCAAAAGCCGCTGACCGCGCCGATAGGCAAACCGTCGGACTTGCGGGTGAGTGGCGGCAGCGCGTGATAGGCGCGAAAGATAAAGGCCGATCCGTCGATCAGGTGAAGGTGACACCCTTTGCCAAATCCATCCGCCATTGCAACTCTCCCCTGTCACGCACAGCCCAAGTCATGCCACG
The DNA here is from genome assembly GCF_028023675.1 of Primorskyibacter aestuariivivens. Classification (GTDB taxonomy): domain Bacteria; phylum Pseudomonadota; class Alphaproteobacteria; order Rhodobacterales; family Rhodobacteraceae; genus Marinovum; species Marinovum aestuariivivens. The sequence continues at coordinate 49,556 of NZ_JAQIOZ010000019.1, forward strand.
CCGCCCGGGGCAGCGCCAGCCTGTCTGGTCTTCTTGTCTTTGAAAATACGCCCGCCGGAGGCGATTGAAAGGCTGGTCTTACGCCTGGCCTTCGAAATCCTTGTGCACGTATTTCGCGTCACAATAGGGGCATTCAACCCAGCCGGTTTTCAACGGGATCTGCAACCAGACGCGCGGATGGCCCAGCGCGCCTTCGCCCCCGTCACAGGAGACGCGGTAGCTGTCAACGATCTTGGTTTCCGGAGCCTCTATCGTCATGGCGGACCGTTTCCTTTTGGCAAACCCTGAATTACATGCGTTATGAGGCAGATCAGGCACAGGGGCAAGGGAAGAGCATGCCACAAGCGGCGATCGAGATATCGGGACTGCGCAAGACCTATGCTGCGCAAAAGGGCGCGCCCGCGAAAGAGGCGCTCAAGGGCATCGATCTGACCATTCCGCAAGGGTCGGTCTTTGGCCTCTTGGGGCCCAACGGGGCGGGCAAATCCACGCTGATCAATATTCTGGCGGGGTTGGTGATCAAGACCGCCGGAACGGTCAAGATCTGGGGCTTTGATCAGGATGTGAATCCACGCCAGTCGCGCGCTTCGATCGGGGTGATGCCGCAGGAGTTGAACCTCGATCCGTTTTTCAGCCCGCGCGGCGCGTTGGAGGTTCAGGCCGGGCTTTACGGCGTGCCGAAATCCCAGCGCCGCAGCGATGAAATCCTTGAAATGGTGGGGCTGTCGGACAAGGCACATGCCTATGCCCGAACCCTGTCGGGCGGGATGCGGCGGCGTCTGCTTCTGGGCAAGGCGCTGGTGCATCATCCGCAGATCCTTGTGCTGGACGAGCCCACGGCGGGGGTGGATATCGAGCTGCGCCAGATGTTGTGGGACAATGTGCGCAAGCTCAACCGCGAGCGGGGCATGACGATCATCCTGACCACCCATTACCTCGAAGAGGCCGAGGAGATGTGCGACGAGATTGCCATCGTGAACCATGGCGAGCTGGTCGCGCGGGACAGCACATCGGCGCTGTTGGGTCGGTTGGATGCCAAGAGCATGGTGATTCAGCCGGACGCGCCCATCGAAACCCCGCCCAAGGCGGAGGGGCTGGATGTGTCCCTGCGTGATGACGGATCACTGGTTATCAATTACCACGCCCAGCAGACCCCGGCCGAGGCGGTTCTGGAAGCGGTGCGCAACGCGGGCATCCGCATCCGGGATGTGAAAACCCAGGAAGCGGATCTTGAGGACGTGTTTCTGGAGCTCACGCGGTCTTGAAACAGGTGAGACGCGATTTCTTTAGAAGAAATCGGCCCGAAATCTTCAAAAGATTTCGATCTCTCAGGGCCGGATGCTGATCGGCGTGCCGTTTTTCACCATGGAATAGACCTGCCGCATCTCGGTATTGGTCACCGCAATGCACCCGGCGGTCCAGTCGCGCCCGCCCTTGCGGTTTTTCCACGGGCGACCATGGATGAAAATGTCCCCACCCGGATCGACACCCGCTTCGCGCGCGCGGGCAATATCGGCCTCATTGGGATAATTGATTCCGATGGACAGGTAGAATTCGCTGTTCGGATTGCGCCGATCGATGATGTACTCGCCTTCGGGTGTGCGTCCATCACCTTGCTTGCCCTTGTGGCCTTCAGGCGCAAAACCCAACCCCACATTGTAGCTTTCCAGCACCTCGCCGTGATGCAGCAGGTACATCTTGCGCGCGCCCTTATCCACGACCACGCGGGTCACCTCGGGTCCGAAATAGGGTTGGAACTTGCCGCTGCACCCGGCAAGCACAACGCCGATGCCAAGGATCATCAGAACTTTGAGAAAACGCATAGTGTCACTGCCCGGAATGTTTTGACACAGTTTACCGCAAATGTGGCGCTGACGCATATCACATTATTGCTTGTCGGCGGATTGTCCCTCTTGGGCTGCAAGCCGTTTTTCGATGGCCTCCAGCCGCACCAGCACCTCGTCACGGTAGGCGTCCGTTGCGGCCACGTCTTCTTCGTGATGGGCGTCCTGCATGGAGTTCACGATCAGACCGACCAACAGGTTCACCACCGCGAATGTGGTAACCATGATGAAGGGCACAAAGAACAGCCAGGCATAGGGGTAGACATCCATGACGGGCCTCACGATGCCCATGGACCAGCTTTCAAGCGTCATGATCTGGAACAGCGTATAGGCCGACAGGGCCAATGTGCCGAACCAGTCCGGGAAGCTGGCGGCAAAGAGCTTGGTCGCCATGACGGCGCCGATATAGAAGATCAGCGCCATCAGCAGGAACACGCTGCCCATACCGGGAAGGGCGGTGATGAAGCCTTCGACCACCCGTTGCAGGCGGGGGGCAACGGTCAGGATGCGCAACACCCGTAGAATGCGCAGCGCCCGCAGGACCGACAGGCCTTGCGCCGATGGGACCAATGAGATGCCGACAATCACGAAGTCAAACATATTCCAGCCGCGCAGGAAGAACCGCCCGCCTTGCGCTATGAGTTTCAGGGCGATCTCGACCACGAAAATCGCCAGACAGATGGTATCAATGGCGATGATCAGACCACCGGCCCGTGCCATGGCGGTCTCCGAGGTCTCAAGCCCCAGAACTACGGCGTTCACAAGGATCACTGCGATGATCCCGTTGCGCACCCATGCCTGATCCAGCCATGCCGCCAGTTTTGCCCGCATCTGTCCTGCCCTTGTTAAGCCCGGCTCACATATGGCGACGGGTGAAGCGCGCCGCAAGCTCGATATGGGTGGACCACCGGAACTGATCCACAACCTGCACCCATTCAAGGCAATATCCCGCCTGAATGAGCGTTGCCGCGTCGCGGGCAAATGTCACCGGATTGCAGGAGACAAAGCCGATCTGCGCCACATCGCTTTTGGCGATCTGGGTCACCTGCGCTTCGGCCCCCGCGCGGGGTGGGTCGATGACAAGCGCATCGAACTTATTCAGCTCATCGGGCAGGAGCGGATTGCGAAAGAGATCGCGGGTTTCCGTGGTGACCTTCTTCAGCCCCTGCGCCTTGCGCCAGCCCTCGTCCAACGCAGTCAGCATCGCGCGGCTGCCCTCGACGCCATGCACCTCGGCCCCGCGCGCCAGCGGCAGGGCAAAGGTGCCGCATCCGGCAAAGAGATCGGCGATGTGGTCCGCCCCTTCCACCGCCTCTTTCATGGCGGCGATCAGCGTGGCTTGACCGTGATCGGTGGCCTGAAGGAACGCGCCCGGCGGCGGGACCACGTCGATCCCGTCGAAATCCTGACGTGGCGGGGCGCGCATGGCAATCGGGTCATCCTCCCAAACCAGCCGCGCCAGCCCATGCGCGCCAGCCAATTGCGCGAGCGCGATCTCCAGCGGGCCATCCAATGGCTTGCCGCCGGTGACAAACACATCCGCGCCATCCTTGGAGAGCGTGATCTGTACGCTCAGCGCGCCTTTGCGACTTGCTCCCTCGCGCGCCAGCGCCTCGGCCACCGGACGCAGGGCCAGCAGATCGGGATGCAGCAATTTGCAGTCCGGGATTTCAATGATCACATCCGAGGCGCGGCCGTGGAACCCGGCCATCGCACCCTTTTTGGTGCGGCGCGCGGAAAATGTCGCGCGACGGCGGCTCTGCGCGGGTGAGGTGGCGATGGGGCGCATTTTTGCCTCGATGCGCTGGGCGCTCAGGGCGCGCGCGACCACCTCTTGCTTCCACTCCGCCACAAACGCGTCCGAGCCATGCATCAGCTGACAGCCCCCGCAGGTCTTGAAATGTCCGCAGGGCGGGGAAACGCGGTGTTCCGACGGTTCCACAATGCGGATATCGCTCAGCCGGTCGCCATTGGCCACGGCGGAAATGCGCTCTCCGGGAAGGGTAAGCGGCGCAAAAAACGGACCCGGTGCGATGCCATCGCCCTGATGGCCCAGACGTTCGATCAGATATTCCATAACGCCAGATACAGTCTTGGCGCGCGTCGATAAAGTCCTACTCGGCGGCCTCGACGATATTCAGGAAGCCACCCGATTGCCGCTCCCAATAGCGGGCATAAACGCCGCCGCGCGCCAGAAGCTCGGTATGCGTGCCCTGTTCGACGATGCGCCCCGCCTCCAGCACCACGATCCGGTCCATCCGGGCGATGGTGGAGAGCCGGTGCGCGATGGCCAGCACGGTCTTGCCTTCCATCACCTGTTCCAGCGCGGATTGAATGGCGGCCTCGACCTCGCTGTCGAGCGCGCTTGTCGCCTCGTCCAGCACCAGAATGGGCGCGTCCTTGAGGATGGCGCGGGCCAGCGCGATGCGCTGGCGTTGCCCGCCCGATAGCTTTACACCGCGTTCGCCCAGATGCGCGTCATAACCCTTGCGGGCTTCGTGATCCTCAAGCCCGAGGATGAAACCATGGGCTTCGGCGCGGCGCGCGGCGGCGATGATGTCAGCCTCGGTTGCGTCGGGTTCGCCGTAACCGATGTTTTCACGCGCCGAGCGGTTGAACATCGCGGTTTCCTGCGTGACCATGCCAATCTGTCGGCGCAGGCTTTCCTGCGTGACGGATGAGATATCCTGCCCGTCAATGCGGATATGCCCGCTTTCTGTGTCATAGAGCCGTAAAAGCAGCGCCACCAGCGTGGACTTGCCAGCGCCGGACGCCCCGACAACGCCCAGCTTTTCGCCCGGCGAAATTGTCAGGTCGATTCCATCGACGCCGCCGGTTTCGCGCCCATAGGCAAAGCTCACATTGTCAAACCGGATCTCGCCTTGGCTCACCTCAAGCGGCGCGGCATCCGGCGCATCGGTCAGCGTGTGGGCCGGGGCCAAAGTGCGCATCCCGTCCTCGACCTCTCCAACATTGGCATAGAGCGACATGAGCGTGAAGCTCACCCAGCCGGTCATCTGCGCCAGCCGCAGGCTGACCGCGCCGGTGGCGGCAATGTCACCCGCGCTCACCAGACCGCGGGACCAATACCAAAGCGCCCCGCCAACCAGCAGGATGGGCAAGACACCGGCAACGGTCATCAGCCAGAACCGGAATCTGACGGACATCGCGCCGAATGCCAGTTGACGGTCCCGGAACCGGTCCATCGCGTCCAGCGCCACATCGTCTTCGTGATCGTCATGCGCAAACAGTTTGACGGTCTTGATATTGGTCACCGTATCCACGACCTGCCCGGTGACCATGGCGCGTGCGCTGGCCCGTGCCTTGGACCGTTTGCGGATGCGCGGCATGAAATAGCGAACAAGCGCCAGATAGCCGATGATCCAGACCAACAGGCCCAGCGCGATCCGCAAATCCACCGTACCCAGAAGCAGGATCGCCCCCACCACCGAGGCCAGCGCAAACAGCACCGTATGAATGACCTCCACCACCACATCGGTCAGGGCGCGGGCGGTCTGCATTTCCTTTTGCGCGATGCGACCGGCGAAATCATCGTCAAAGAAGGTGACGGATTGGCCCAGCGTGTGGCGGTGCAGACGCGAAAGGACAAGGTTGAAGACATTCGGCGCCACCAGAATTGTCTGAAGGTAGGACGAGGTCATGAAAATGATTGGGCGCAGCACAAGGAAGAACGCCAGAACACCGACCATGAGCCAGACATGATCCGAGAACACCGCTTCGGGTGTGCTGATCAAGGCTGCGTCGATGACCAGCCCCAGCATCATTGCCGCCATAACCTCGACAACACCCGCCGTGACCGAGGCTGCACCTGCCAAAGAAACGACCGGAAAGCTGCCGCGCAAGGCCCAGCGGAAGAAGCGTGCGAGTGTGCGCGGCGGGGCACCGCGCGCCTGTTCAAAGGGGTTGATCCAGTTTTGCGGCTTCATTCTGCGGCCTCGGCCTCTTCTGCATTCAGGAACCCGCCGGATTGGCGCGCCCAGAACCCGGCATATAGGCCACCTTGCTGCAAAAGCACGTCATGGCTGCCCTGTTCAACGATCCGCCCCTCATCCAGCACAAGGATGCGGTCCATCCGCGCAATGGTGGACAGGCGGTGGGCAATCGCAATCACGGTCTTGCCTTCCATCATCCCGTAAAGTGTTTGTTGGATTGCGGCCTCAACCTCGCTGTCCAGCGCGCTGGTGGCTTCGTCCAGAAGCAGGATCGGCGCGTTCTTGAGCATGACCCGCGCCAATGTGATGCGCTGGCGTTGTCCGCCGGACAGTTTCACGCCGCGTTCGCCGACATGGGCGTCATAGCCGCGCCGCCCCTGCGGGTCCTCCAGGTCAAGGATGAAGTCATGTGCTTCGGCCCGCTTGGCGGCGGCGATGATCTCCGCCTCGGTCGCCTCGGGGCGGCCATAAAGCAGGTTGTCGCGGATCGAGCGGTGCAGGAGCGAGCTGTCCTGTTGAACCATGCCGATCTGACGGCGCAGGCTGTCTTGTGTCACGGCGCAGATGTTCTGCCCGTCGATGCGGATGGCACCCTGTTCCACGTCATAAAACCGCAACAACAGCTTGATCAGGGTCGATTTCCCGGCCCCCGACCGCCCGACCAGCCCGATCTTTTCACCTGGTGCGATGGTCACGGACACATGATCCAGCCCGCCCCGGTCGCGCCCGTAGTGATGGGAGAGATCGTCAATCTCGATCCGTCCGTCGCGCAACTCCAGCGGTTTGGCATCCGGCGCATCGGTCAGATCGATGGGCTGGGCAATCGTCTCCATCCCTTCGGCCACGACGCCCATCTGGCGAAAGAACGAGGTCAGCGCCCACATGATCCAGCCGGTCATGGCATTGAGCCGGAGCGTCAGAGCCGTGGCAGCCGCGACCGCGCCGACGCTGGTCTGGCCCTGCATCCAAAGGCCGATGGCCCAGCCGACGACACCCACGATCAGGAACCCGTTCAACATGGTCAGCGTCACGTCCATGATTGTATAAAGCCGCATCTCACGCTGGAATGTCACACGGGTGTTTTCAATCGCGTCACGCGCATATTCCTCCTCCTGCGCGTGATGGGCGAACATCTTGACCGAATGGATATTGGCATAGGCATCCACCACGCGGCCCGTCACTTCGCTGCGCGCGTCGCTGGCGGCCTGAGAGGCGGGGCCCACGCGCACCACGGTCCAGCGGATGAGCAGGCCATAAAGCACAAGCCAAAGCAGCAGCGGGATCGCCAGCCGCGCATCCGCCTGACCCAACAGGATGACCGCACCCAGCGCATAGGCCAAGGCAAAGGTGACTGCGTCAAAGACCTGAAACACGGCCTCTCCGGCCGCGGGCGGGGTCTGCATGATACGGTTGGCGATGCGGCCGGCAAAATCGTCCTCGAACCAGCCCACCGATTGACGCAGCACATGGCGATGTGCGCGCCAGCGGATCAACGTGCCGAAATTCGGCAGGATCGTGTTGTTGAGCAGCATGACATCCAGCGCCTGAATGGCGGGGCGCAGGACCAGCAGGAATACCGCAAGCGCGATGAGCCAGCCGCCATATTGGTCCCAAACCTGTTCGGGTGAGCCGCCAAGAATGTCGACCACCCATCCCATGGCCCAGATCAGCCCGATCTCGACCGTCGCAACGATGATGGACAAAAGGGTGGCAACAACAAACACGCCTTTAAACGGCTGGGCATAGTCCCACATGAAAGCCCAAAGCGTGTGGGGCGGCGTGTCCCGCTTGGGATAAGGGCAATAGGGATCAATCAGGGATTCGAAGAACTTGAACATCAGGGGTGCCTCCGGGCACAAATGGCAACATGTTGAAAATGCGCGAAAAACCACGCATCAGAGACCGTGGTTCAGTTAAACCAAAGCTCTGTCTCCATGTTTCGCCCCCCTGATTGCTTTGAATTTCGTAGCGTGATCGAAGGGGTTTGTCACCCCTGTGGGGTCAGACGAACAAGAGCGCCGCAAAACCCGCCAGTGCTGTCGCCATGATCCGGTTGAACACACGCCACGCCAGCGGGCTTTGGAGCAGATAGGCCAGAAGCGTGCCCGCCGCAGTCCAGAAAAGGCAGACACCAAAGTTGATCCCGGAAAACGCAGAACCAAGGCGCAGCCCCTCCCACAGCGGGGACAGCCCGCCGGGATAGGCCGAGGCGGCGGCCAGCGCGACGGCCCAGACCTTGGGGTTGACCCACTGAAACAATACCGCCTCGATGAAAGACATCGGGCGCGCTGCGGGGTCCGCATCGGGCCGGCGTGCAAACCAAAGCCGCCACGCCATGTAGAGGATCCAGCCCGCCGCCGCGATCCTGAGCAGCATTTCCAGCCTTGGCATCGTGGCCAGCGCCGCGCCGATGCCCGCTCCGGTCAGCCCGGCAGTGATGCCCACCCCCACGACCACCCCCGCGAGATGCGGCAGCGTTGGACGAAATCCAAACCGCGCGCCCGAGGCGGTCAGCAGGATCACGTTCGGTCCTGGCGAAAACAGCCCGAGAAACACAAACCCATAAAGCGGATCAATCATGGTGCAGCAAGTCGTCCTTTCCGAGTGTGAAGCCGGACTCGATCCAGGCCTGCTCCAGCAGACGCAGCCGTTTGCCCAGGGCCGGACCGGAAAAGCGCGCCTTCAGGTCAGCGGAGCTGATTGGGAACACCTGTTCGGAGCCTGCCTGCAGTTCTTCGACATGTTTGGGGTCCAGATACTCCTGAAGGCTTGCGGCCCGAAGCGCCAGAACCTGCACGCCCGCGTCAAACCCGTGGCGATAGCCAAGCTCGGCGGCGGAGGTCGGCGCGCCCGCCTTGGAAACCAGAAACGCACGGCGCCTGGCATCTGCACGGCTCAGGCGGAACCGGGCTGCCACATCCTCGCCACCCAGTGCGGCCAATCTCAGGACAGGGTCCGGATCAAGGCCCGCAATCTCCTCGATCGCGATCAACGGGCCCAGTGCGGTATCGTCAGCCCCCGGCAAAACCCGCGCCAAAACGCCTGCGGCGCGCATAACCGCGACCGCGGAAACCGGGTCTGGTGCCGCCAAGAGCTTGAGCATCTCGGCCCCGATCCGTTCGCGCGACAAGCGCTCCAGCCCGTCCAGATTGCTGGCAATTGCATCCAGTGCATCGGCGTCGTATCCGCCGCTCACGTCGCCATACCACGCGTTGAACCGGAAAAACCGCAGCGTGCGCAGGTAATCCTCGCGGATGCGCTGGGCGGCATCGTCGATGAAGCGCACATGGCGGTCGGCCAGATCATCCAGCCCTCCGACCGGGTCGGTGACCAGCCCTGTCGCGTCCGCATAAAGCGCGTTCATGGTGAAATCGCGCCGATGCGCGTCCTCGTCCAGCGTATCGGCAAAGGCCACCACAGCACGCCGCCCATCGGTTTCCACATCCTTGCGAAAGGTGGTGATCTCATGCGGGATGTGGTTGGCGACCACGGTGATGGTGCCATGGTCGATCCCGGTGGGGACAGGGTGAAACCCGGCGGCCCGGGCCAGGTCGACCACCCGCTCCGGGTGCGCGTCTGTGCTGATGTCGATATCGCTGACCGGCGCACCCAACAGCGCGTTGCGCACGCAGCCGCCAACGAAATACGCGCTATGCCCGGCATCGGTGAGCATGGCGCAGACGTCCTGAGATTCGCGCCGGGTCAACCAATCTCCCGTCACCTTCATGAAGCCATCCTTTCCGCCAACCCGCGCAGGATACGCGCGGTGGCGCCCCATATGTAATAGGGGCCGAAGGGGACGGTGTAGTAGGATCGCCTATGCCCGCGCCAGCGGCGCGACTGCACCGAAAACCGTGCCGGATTGGTGACATGGGATAGCGGCACCTGAAACACCTCGTCCACCTCGCCGGGTTCCGGGACGGGTGTGAAGGGCGCGGTGATCCGGGCCAGAACCGGCGTGACCATGAAGCTGGTCACGGTTTCATGGCTGGGCAGGGTCCCGAGCACGTCAACGTTCTCGCGGGGCAGCCCCACCTCTTCCTCGGCTTCGCGCAGCGCGGCGGCGATCACGTCTGCATCGCCGTCGTCCTGTTTGCCGCCGGGAAAGGCGATTTGCCCGGGGTGATGCTTGAGCGCAGAGGAGCGTTTGGTGAGCAAAACCTGCGGCGCGCCCTCAACTACGTACAGGCCGATCAACACCCCGGCGGGGCGCAGTTTCCGACCCGCGGGCAGCACCACATCGGGGTTCAGATCGAAATCCGACGATGCGCTGCTGTCCCGTGCCAGCGCGTCGATGACTGGCGCGAGCGGGTCAGCTGTCATCGGCCTCGAACCCCACGGTTTTGGGGTCGAGGTCGTAGTGCGCCCCGCAGAACTGGCAATCGGCGGTGACACGCCCGTCCCCGGTGGTCATCTTTTCGATGTCCTTGGCGGAGTAGATCGACAGGCTCTGGCGCACGCGCTCCTCGGAGCAGGTGCAGCCAAAGCGCACCGGCTGCACATCAAACACGCGCGGCCGTTCTTCGTGAAAGAGCCGGACCAGCAAATCGGTGGGCGGCACTTGCGGCCCGATCAATTCCATTTCTTCCACCGTGTCGAGCAGGATATTGACCCGGTTCCAGTTTTCGCCGTCTTCCCCGTCCCGCACCACGTCCGAGGGGGTCAGCAGACCCGCCTCGCCAGCGCCGCCTTCGCCCTGCACAAAGGGCGAGGCCTTGGGCATGTGCTGGATCATCACGCCGCCCGCGCGCCAGTGCTCGGGTTGGCCCGGCATTTGAGATTTGCCAAAGCTGAGCGCAAAACGCGTCGGGATCTGTTCGGATTGCGCAAAATAGCTTTCGGCGCAGGCGCGCAGCGCGCCACCCGCCAGCGGAGTAATGCCCTGATAGGGTTTCATGCCCTTGCCCTGATCAATCATGATCGCGAAATAGCCTTCGCCGACCTGATCGAAGGGAGCGCCGTCTGTGAGCCGGTTTTCATCATAGCTGGCATAAGCGCGGATGCGGGCGGGCTCACCCTCGCTTGTAGCGCCGTAGTAATCGGTGGCAATCATGCGCACCGGACCTTTGGACTGGACCTGCAGTGACAATTTCCAGCGCAGTTTGACGGTCTGCCCGATCAGCGCTGTCAAAAGCGCCATTTCCGCGACCAGCGCCTCGACCACCGGCGGATAGTCATGCTGCTTGAGAATCCCGTCAAGTACACCGTCCAGACGCGCGACGCGCCCGCGAATGTCGGCGTGATCAAGCTGAAACGGCAGGACGCTGTCGTCCCACGCGATGGCGTTTGCAGATGTCATCGGATTTCCTTGTTGCCCATGCCTCGCATATCGCGACTATATGGGCGCCACAAGCCAAGGACCAAGGGGGCCGACATGATCAGGCGCGTCGGACTGCCGCCGGACCGCAAAATTCGCTACCGGTTGCGACCCGGGGCCTATGCCATCCTGCCCTGTGGCGGCGGGCTCCTTTTGACCCGGCAGCTCGATTCGGACGAAGCGCTGCAATTGCCCGGCGGCGGGATTGATCCGGGGGAATCGCCCCTGACGGCGCTGCACCGGGAAGTGTTCGAGGAAACCGGGTGGCGCATCGCGTCGCCGCGCCGGATTGGCGCGTTTCGCCGCTTTGTCTTTATGCCGGATTACGGATTCTGGGCGGAAAAAATGTGCACCGTGTATCTGGCCCGGCCGACCCGCCGGATTGGCCCGCCGAGCGAGCCGCATCACGAGGCGCTGTTCGCCGGGGTGTCCACCGCCATCCGGGACCTTGGCAATACCGGTGATCAGCGCATGGTGTCGCTTGCCCACCGCCGGGGCTGGATCACTTGAATTCCAGAAGCGCGGCCGAAATGTCGTCGGGAAAATCCTCGCCCCCGGCGAACTCTGCCAACCGCCAGACCATGGCCTCAAGGTAATCCGGTCCCCGCATATCCCGAAGCTCGCGGACCAGTCGAAGCAGCCCTTCATCTTCCAGCATTCCGCCCTTGTCATCCGGGCATTCGGTGATCCCGTCCGAGCAGATGATAACCCGGTCGCCGGGCGCAAACTGCGTCTCGATGGTTTCAAATTCCGCATCCTCGATTAATCCGACCGGCAAACCGCCACTGCCCAGCATCTCAAGACTGCCATCCTTGCGTTCGATAATCGGATGCGGATGCCCCGCCTGTGCACTCAGCATGCGTCCCGTGTCCAGGTCCACATCGGCAAACACCATCGTAAAATAGTGCTCGGTTTCCATCTCGGTCAGAACGAGCCTGTTGAGATGGGCGATAACCTCATGCGGAGGGCGGATATCGAGGGCTGAGCCTGATGTTTCGCAAAGGGCGATATTCTGTTCGGGGGTCGAAGAGGTGAGATATCCCGCCAAACGCGCGGTTATCAAGGCCGAGCTGATTCCATGACCCGAGACATCGATGGCGAAAAGCCCGAAGCGCGATTTCCCGACCGGGAAAAAACCAACCAAATCGCCGCCGACATGCCCGCTTGGCCGCAACAGCAGGGCAAGTTCGGCATTGCCGAAATCCCGAAACCGTTCCCGCACAAGGGATTGCTGAAGCTTCTTGGCCTCGATCAGGTCATTGTCCACGGCATCATAGAGCCGCTGAATTTCCGTCAGCGATTCGGTGATCTGGCGGTTTTGTTCGCTCAGCTGCCTCTGCATCTTGAGGATGCGTTCGCCCGCCGTGATGCGCGCCCGCAATTCCTCACCGTTCACGGGCTTGGACAGGAAATCATCGGCCCCGTTATCCAGCCCCTGCGCGACTGCGCCTTTGTCATTCTTCGACGTCAAAAGAATGAAATAGCCGTAGCTTTCGCGGGGCATCTCCCGGAAGCGTTTGCAGAACTCCAGACCATCCATGCCGGGCATCATCCAGTCGCTCAGAACCAGATCGGGGGGCATGTCACGGCACAGCTCCAACGCGCGCTCTCCGCCATCTGCTTCGATGACTTCATAGCCCAGGCGCATCAGCGACGCGCTCAAAATCTTGCGCTGCAACTTGCTGTCATCGACAATCAGGATACGGAGCCCGTCGACGACCGGATCCGCATTTTCGTCTTCTATTGAGCCCGTCAAGACCATCACCCGCCCGGCAAACTTGTTACATCTGACGCTGGTTTGCCAAACGGCACTTAACACGAGGTGAATGACCGATTTCTCGGAAAACTTTAGGTTCTTGGGAAACCGCCTATTCAGAATTGCATGCTATGGATTGCGAAACCAACGGAGGCAAAGCACATGATTGATTGGTCTCGTGTGTCTGAATTGCGTGCGGAAGTCGGAGAAGACGATTTCTCGGAAGTGGTCGACCTTTTCCTTGAAGAGGTGGATTCGGTCATTGAGTGCCTGTCTGCGGACCCGGATGATATCGAAGCGCAGTTGCATTTTCTCAAGGGCAGTGCCCTGAACCTCGGGTTTACCGAATTCGCGGAATATTGCGGTTTAGGTGAGACGGCGGCGGCGGCTGGCCAATCGCTCCCGATCAGCATGGCGCAACTGGCCGAGATTTACCGGACATCGCGTTCGGAATTTCATTCCGGGCTCAATACGCGTTTGGCCAGCTGACCGACACGCACAACCGGTCTAGAGGCCAGGGCCGCGCACCCGGCTGGTAACCCGGGTATCCGCCCAGTTCAATGAGACGTCAAATGCAGCACCCGCGTCCAGCCCATTGGCAAGATCGCGCGTCAGCCTCAGGCGCAAATGCTCGTCTGTGATCGGGCTCTCCAACTCGGCCGCGCCAAACCCGAAACGTTTACCGACCAATGGGAACAGCGCCTTGAACAGCGCTTCTTTGGCCGAAAACACAGCGACGTGGTCGCGGTTGGATAAGGGGCGGGCGCGTTCGGCTTCGGTCAATACGCCCGAGCGTATGGCCTCGATCGCGGAAGGTGACGGCATATGCTCGGCATCAAGCCCCGGATGCCAGGCTTCTGTCGTCAACCAGACGGCGGCAAACCCCTTGGAATGCGTGATCGAACCCCGAATCCCGTCTGGCCACAGCGGTTCTCCAAAGGCACCTCGTCCGATCTTGCCGGGCCCGAAACCCAGCATGCGCAACGCCGTGTTTGCGATCAATCGCCCGGCAAGGAACTCGGCCTGCCGCTTGGGCACTGCATGTTTCAGGGTCTCGGGACAGAGGATTTCATGCGCTGCGAAGAGACCCGGAGTGAATCGGTCAACATCATAGTGGCCGGTCACAAAAACATCGCCGCCTGAGCCTCTTTCAACCGCGAGTTCCGCTATGAAATCACCGCTGGGTTGAGGCCCCGACACAAGTCAGCTCATCAGAGTGCCGAAGCGACCGCCCTGAAAGATCAGCGGATCGCCTTCGGAAAAGCTCACTTTCGCGACGCGTGCCAGGATGATCTCATGATCGCCCGCGTCCATCGTCCGCTCCAGCCGACATTCGAAATTTGCCAGCGCACCGCGGATCAACGGCAGGCCCGCATCGCTGTCAAAGCTGTTTTCAGCGGTGAAACACTGCCCCTCACGGGCGAATGCCATGGCCAGATCGCACTGGTCCGAGCGCAATACGCTGATCCCGAATTCGGTTGCTTGCTCAAAGGCACCACGGCGTTGTGAATCCTTGGCAAGACACCACAGCACCAGCGGCGGTTCCAGCGAGACGGAATTGAAGGAATTCGCCGTCATGCCAACCGGCCCGTCTTTCGTGCGCGCCGTCACAATCGTGATACCCGTTGCGAATTGACCCAACGCATTGCGATAGCCGCGCAGGTTTTCTGCACTTGGTATGATCGTGGTCGCTGCGGTCATATGGTCGGTCCGGATCGGCTTGTTCATGGTCACATCGCATTCGCTGGCTGTTCAGTAAAGCGCAAACCGGCAACATAGGGGCAGAGCACCATTCGTCCACAAGAGGCGCAATTTCTGATGATCTAGCATGCGGACCGGGCGAAATTGCGGCATCCGGGCGACGTTTGCCGCGTCACGCGCGACCGTGTCAGTCGATTGCGCGGCCTTCGACATAGTGGCCATACACCGTGGTGAGCAGAGACACACCGATCATGGTCGCGAACCATCCCACGACAATGCCATATACCAGCGATATCACCGATCTCGGATCGCCGCTGAGGATCGTGGGCATTTGCATAAGCAGGGAGCCAAGAATCATCAGACCGGCCAGCCCGAACAAGGTTGCCCCACTGTCGCGTGTGGCGGCCAATGCATCGCCGAATGACATGTCCTGCCCAACTGCGATGGCCGGAAGCACGGGGGACAGACGGAAAAACGCATAGGACCCGATGCCGACGGATGCAGCCGTGGCCAGAACCAAGGATCCGAGAAGCGCAAACACAGTGGCCACCGGCACGACGACCACCGCCACGATCAGCGCAAGCAGGATCGACCGCCACAGGTAGCCCATGATATGCCCGGATGGCCATTGCGGCAGCCACCCCTTTGGCATCTCTGCAAGCAAGACGAACCTGTGCCACGCCACGGCGATCCAAAGGCTCGCCACCAGCGCCCCAAGCCCAAGAACAACCATCAACAGGCTGTCACCCGCGCTGACATCGGGGATTTGCGAACCGCCGGGCAGGGTGATCATGGGGCTTTGGGCGACCTTGTAATTCATGTATTGCGACGCTGCCTGCACCAGATACAGCACCAGTGATACGCGCAGCGCCACGTCCAGATTGTTCAACACCAACCGGACGGAATGCACAAACATCGACCAGGCTTTCATGACACATACTCCCCACATTCACCGGGGCAACTTGGCCGCTGCGAAGTCGGGCGTCAATCCGTCCTGCTTGCCCCCCCGATGCAAAACGGCTATCGCACTGCCGTCATTCAAAAAGGAAATCGCCCATGTCCGCGCCCAAGAAAGTTGTCCTGGCCTATTCCGGTGGCCTCGATACCTCGATCATCCTGAAATGGCTGGAAACTGAGTATGGCTGCGAAGTTGTAACCTTTACCGCCGACCTCGGTCAGGGCGAAGAGCTGGAACCGGCGCGCAAGAAAGCCGAGATGATGGGTGTCAAAGACATCTATATCGAGGATCTGCGCGAAGAATTCGTGCGCGATTTCGTGTTCCCGATGTTCCGCGCCAATGCGGTCTATGAGGGGCTGTACCTCTTGGGGACCTCCATTGCGCGTCCGCTGATTTCCAAGCGGCTGGTCGAGATTGCCGAGGAAACCGGCGCCGATGCCGTGGCTCATGGCGCGACGGGTAAGGGCAACGACCAGGTGCGGTTCGAACTGGCCTGCTATGCGCTCAACCCCGATATCAAGGTGATTGCGCCATGGCGCGAATGGGACCTGACCTCGCGCACCAAGCTGATCGACTTTGCCGAAAAGCACCAGATCCCGATCGCCAAGGACAAGCGCGGCGAAGCGCCGTTCTCGGTGGATGCGAACCTGTTGCACACCTCGTCCGAGGGCAAGGTGCTGGAAGACCCGGCAGAAATGGCCCCGGACTACGTCTATCAGCGCACCGATGATCCGCTCACGGCCCCCGACGAGCCGGAATATATCGAGATCACCTTTGAAAAGGGTGATGCCGTGGCCATCAACGGCACCGCGAAAAGCCCTGCCACGATCCTCACCGAGTTGAACGAATATGGCCGCCGTCATGGCATTGGCCGTCTGGATTTCGTGGAAAACCGCTTTGTCGGCATGAAATCCCGCGGCATCTATGAAACGCCCGGCGGCACCATCCTTCTGGAGGCGCATCGCGGCATCGAACAGATCACGCTGGACAGCGGCGCGGGCCATCTCAAGGATTCGATCATGCCGCGCTATGCCGAGCTGATCTATAACGGCTTCTGGTTCTCGCCCGAGCGCGAGATGCTGCAGGCGCTGATCGACACCAGTCAGGAACATGTGAGCGGCACCGTGCGGCTCATGCTGTTCAAGGGGGCTGCGCGCACGGTTGGCCGCTGGTCGGATCATTCGCTCTATTCCGAGGCGCATGTCACCTTTGAGGACGACGCAGGTGCCTATGATCAGAAGGATGCAGCGGGCTTCATTCAGCTCAATGCATTGCGCCTGAAGCTTCTGGCAGCTCGGAACCGGCGGCTGAAAGGCTAATTCGTAGGGGCTGTGGCCCTGATGAATTATTGACCGGTTGGTCGGTTTATGTAAGCTCTTCCCGACACACGGGGAGAGATATCGGCATGACACCGGAGCAACGGGCAGAACAAGCGGCTGAGGCCATGTGGGCCTCGGACCATGCCTCGCAATGGCTGGGCATGTCTCTGGTTGACGTGGGCGAGGGCTGTGCAACGCTGTCGCTCGACGTGCAAAAACATCACTGCAACGGTCACGGCATCGGTCATGGCGGTATCACCTTTGCGCTGGCCGACAGCGCCTTTGCCTTTGCCTGCAACAGCCGTAATCAGACCACCGTCGCCGCCCAGAACGCCATCAGCTACCTCGCGCCGGTGCGGTTGGGCGACAGGCTGACCGCTATCGCGCGCGAAGTGCATCTACGCGGGCGAAACGGCATCTACGATGTGACGGTGACCAATCAGAACAACGAAAAAATCGCCGAATTCCGCGGCACGTCCCGTGCAATTGGCGGAACCATTTTCAGGGAGGGAGACGAGGATGAAGGATCTCACACCGCCGAAAGACACGCTTGACCCGATCGAGATCGCGTCGATTGACGAGATTCGCGCGCTGCAACTGTCGCGGCTGAAATGGTCGCTGCGCCACGCCTATGACAATGTCCCGTTCTATCGGGACCGGTTCAATGCAGCGGGCGTGCATCCCGATGACCTGAACGATCTGGGCGATCTCGCCAAATTCCCGTTCACGGTCAAATCCGACCTGCGTGACAATTATCCCTTTGGGCTATTCGCCGTACCGCGCGAACAGATCCTGCGCATTCATGCGTCGTCGGGGACGACGGGCAAACCAACGGTTGTCGGCTACACGGCCAAGGATATCGACGATTGGGCACATCTGGTGGCGCGGTCCATGCGGGCCAGCGGAACGCGGCCCGGTGACGTGGTGCATGTTGCCTATGGCTATGGGCTGTTCACCGGTGGATTGGGCGCGCATTACGGGGCTGAAAAACTGGGCTGTACGGTTGTGCCGGTCTCGGGCGGGATGACCGCGCGGCAGGTCACGCTGATCACCGATTTCCAACCATCGACCATCATGGTCACACCCTCCTACATGCTGAACATTCTTGAGGAATTTCACCGTGTCGGGCTTGATCCGCGCGAGTCTTCGCTCGATGTGGGCATTTTCGGTGCGGAACCCTGGACTAACGCCATGCGCTCCGAAGTCGAAAACGCATTCGACATGCATGCGGTGGACATCTACGGGCTGAGCGAGGTCATGGGGCCGGGCGTGGCCAATGAATGCGTGGAAACCAAGGATGGGCTGCATATCTGGGAAGATTTCTTCTACCCCGAGATCATCGATCCTGCGACGGGCGAACCGGTGGCCGATGGTGAAAAGGGGGAGCTGGTTTTTACCACCTTGACCAAGGAAGGCCTTCCGATGATCCGATACCGGACCCGGGACCTGACGCGGCTGATGCCGGGAACGGCGCGCTCCATGCGGCGGATGGAAAAGATCACCGGGCGCAGCGACGACATGATCATCCTGCGCGGCGTGAATGTCTTTCCGACCCAGATTGAAGAACAACTCTTGCAAACTGGCGGTCTGGCCCCGCATTTCCAGATCGAGCTTTATCGCGCCGGACGTATGGATGCGATGCGCGTCTATGTGGAGGCAACGCCGACTGCCGCCGATGAGGCCAGCCGCGCGGCGGCGGCGCGCATGCTGAGCAAACGGATCAAGGACGCAATCGGCATCTCCTGCGAGATCGAGGTGGGCGACCCCGGCACCGTGGCGCGGTCGCAGGGCAAGGCCGTGCGCGTGATCGACAACCGCCCCAAGGAGTGACCGATGGCCCGGACAATTGCCAAGGACCACGAAACCAAGCGGGCGCTGATCCTGGAAACGGCTGCGCGTGTCTTTGCGGATCAGGGGTTTGACCGCGCCTCGATGAACATGCTGGCCGAGGCGTGCCAGATATCCAAGGCCAATATCTATCACTATTACAGCAGCAAGAACGCGCTGCTGTTCGATTTGCTTGAGACCTATCTCATGCAGCTGCGCGACCGCATCGCCGGTCTTGATGCCAGCGGGTTGACGGCCGAACAACGGTTTCGACAGGTCGTGCATGAAATCCTTGCCGCCTATCAGGGCCGCGACAACGAACACCGGGTCCAGATTGCCGCGATGCATGTCCTGACCGATACGGAGCAGGTCACATTGCGCGGCTATCAACGCGATCTGGTGCGCATTGTCCGGCAGAACATCGCGCAACTGTCACCCGGGGACCTGGCCCGCGATAAACCCAGGTTGCGCTCGGTCACCATGTCGGTCTTTGGCATGCTCAACTGGTTCTACATGTGGAACAGCAGTGCAGACCGTGCCGAGCGCGAAAGATACGCCACGCTGGTCTGTGATCTGGTTCTGGGTGGGCTGGAGGGTGCCGCGCATTCCGGATCGTTTCCGAATTTTCCGGGGTCAGAAATAGCCGCGGACAAGACTGCTTGAGATCAGCGCCCAGCCATCGGCAACGACGAAAAACGCCAGCTTGAAGGGCAGTGATACGATCGCGGGCGGAACCATCATCATCCCCATCGACATCAGGATGGCGGCGACGACAAGGTCAATGATGAGAAACGGTAGGAAGATCAGGAACCCGATCTGAAACGCACGGGACATTTCCGACAAAAGGAAGCTTGGGATCAGGATGCTGGCCGGCGCTTCCGGTGATGGCGCGGCCAGTTCTGTTGCGCCGCGCAGATCCGCCATGGCGGCAAAGGTCTCTGCCTCGACGCGGGCCGCCATGAAGACGCGGAAGGGCTCTAGCGTGCGCTGAAAGCCTGCTTCGATCTCGATTTCTTCGTTCAGGACCGGTTGAATGCCGGATTGCCACGCCGCCTGAAACACCGGTTCCATGACGAAATAGGTCAGGAACAGTGCCAGGGTCACGATCAGCATGTTGGGCGGCGATTGCTGCAGGCCCAATGCCTGGCGCAGGATGGAGAGAACGGTGACGATAAAGGGAAAGCAGGTCACCATGACCGCGATCCCCGGCGCGAGGCTCAGCACAGTGATCAACAGGATCAACTGAAGCCCGCGCGCCGTGAGCGACCCGTCATCGCCGAGGGACAGCGAAAAATCCTGTGCGAAAGCGATCTGAGCCGGGACGCTGACAAGCGCGACGCTCAGGGCAAAAACAATCGCTGTTGCCCGGCGCGTCATTCCTGCCCCAATGTGCTTTGCAGATCGGCAACCTCGGTCAGCCGGACCGAAAGTTTTCCTCCGCCTTCCCCTTCCGCCTCCATCAACTCGCCCTTGGCGATCAGACGGGACCCGGCATAGAGCTCGACCGGGTCCTCGATGCGCCGGTCCAGAGGCAGGACGGAATTCGGACCCAGCGCCAGCAGTTCCCGCACCGTCGGACGCGCCCGGCCCACCGCGATGGTGATTTCGATCGGAACGCTGGTAAAGGGGCTGGCCCCCAAATCAAATGGCGTCTCGCTGCTCATCTTCTGCTCCCGAGGATAGGTATTGTGAAAAGGTTTCGATGGCGTCCTGGATGTCGGTCATCAGGCTGGCGAGATTGAGCTCCAGTTCCTGTTCGTCAAAGCGCATCTGCACTTGGCCGGGCGCAAGCGAGGCATCCTCGCGGACCGTGACCGGAAAGGAAAAATCCTGCTCAAACACGTCTTCGACGGCGGCAAGGTTCTCGCTTGGGACAAGCACGACGACTTTGCACCCCGCCTGTGATTGATTGGCGATCCTGAGCACTTCCTCGACAACCCGGTGGCCTATCGTGGCATGCATGACCTCGGGCAGGACCTTTGTCGTCAGTTCGGTCAATAACGGGCGCAGCCCCTTGATCATATGGGCATAGGCCTCGTTATAGGTAAATGATAGGTCGAGCAGGTTTTGCGACAGATCGGTCGACAGGTTGCGCCGATCCTTGGACTGCGCCTTGGCCGCATCATCCCATCCGGCCTTGTAGCCTTCTTCGAAGCTTTCGAGCTTTTGGGTTTCAATCTCTTCATCCGACAGACCTAGGCTGCGGTGTTCAGATACCGATCCGAAGTCTTCCAGCAGATCATTTAACGTCGTCATGCCTTTTCCTCTGTCTCATCCAGCCAGCCGCGCAGGATTTCCACGGTTTCTTCGCGCCGATCACTGATGGCGTTGCGCAGGCGCTCAACCGGATCCGGGCTTTCGTCGCCGGTAAATCCGCCTGCGGCATCGAAATCGGTTGCACTGTCAAATGTGGGCAAAGGCGCGAATTCTCCGGTTCCATCGTCGATTTCGCCGGTCAGCACCGCGGTTGGCTCATTGTCAGGGGTTTCAAAACCGGTCTCGGGCATGTCAGAGGGCGCGCCGGGCAGGGCCAAAACCTGGTCCTGTTCCGGTGAAGACAGGATTGGACGGACAACAAACAGACCGAGGATCAGGCTGACAATCGCAAGGACTGCCATCTGGATCAGAGACACAGGGTCCAGCGGAATGCCCGACCAGAAATCGGCAGTGGCCGTGGCACCCGCTTCTTCGACCGGCTGGAACGGCATGGATTTGATCGTGATCACATCGCCGCGCGCCTCCTCGAACCCGACGGCCGAAGCCACCAGATCCCGCAGGGCATTCAGGTCCTCTTCTGCGACAGGGACAAAAGCTTCGCTTCCGTCATCCTGAATCTGCGTCTGCCCATTCACCAGAACTGCCACGGTCAGCCGTTTGATGGCACCCGGCTCACGGATGATTTCGCGTTCTGTTTCAGATACTTCGTAGTTCACACGTTCGCGGGTTTCGCTGTTCTGCGAATTCGATTCGCCACCGCCACCGGCATCCCCGTTGGGCAGGTTCGACGCCACCGTCACATCGCCGCCGCCCGCCTCCTGCGAGGTGTTGGAACGCTCCTCTGTGTCCGTGCTGATGGCAACCCGGCTTTCCGGATCGACCAGGCGCTCGCGTACCGATTCTGTCTCGGTCACCGTATCGACGCTGACCTCGACCACAGCATTTCCACGCCCCACACGGGCCTCGACCAGACGGGTGACACGCTCTTTCAGGGCTAGCGACTTTTCATCGCCCGTATTTCCCACAACCTTTTCTTCGCTCCCCGAGACGAGCCCCGAGACGCTGTCAATCACAGCCACATCGTCGGGAACCAGCCCGGGAACGGCAGAGGCGACGAGGAATTTCAATGCCTTGGCCTGCTGCGAAGGCAGCGCGCCGTTAACACTTGTTACAAACACCGAGGCGGTTGCGCCGCTTTCGCGTTGAAACGGGTTCGACTGGGTGTTGGCGATATGGACCCGGACAGACGAGATCGACGGATTCGACAGAATGGTCCGCGCAAGCTCGCCCTCCTTGGCACGCCAATAGGCGGCATCGAACATCTGTGACGTTGTGCCGAACCCCGTCAGCGAATCGAGAAGTTCGTACCCTTTGGTTGAATTGGCGGGCAGCCCCTCGCTCGCCAGCGTCAGGCGCAGTTCGTCCCGCGCGGTCGAGGGTACAAATATCGAATCGCCCCGGATTTCATAAGGTGTCCCGCCCTGTTCCAGCACGCGCACGATCTCGCCCGCAGAGCCGCTTTCGAGACCCGCATAAAGAAGCGACATCGAGGGCGTCGTCGCCAGCCGTCCCAGCATTAGAACGGTTGCAAACATCCCCAAAGTGGCCACAGCGGCAATCAGTTTCTTCTGAAGACTGAGCCCGGTCCAGACAGTCATGATTTGCGTCACAGCATCCTCCAGCATCACCCTTCTGGTGACAGCGTGTGACGCCATGTGTCGCCGAACAGCCTTAATAATCGGTTAGTTCCTGAGGGGTTATAGAGGGTCGGCAAACAGAAAGATCGACCGATGGAAGAACCTGAAACCCAAAAGACCGAAGAACCCAAAAAGAAATCCAAACTGCCCCTGATCATTGGCCTTGTTCTGGCCATACTGGGCGGTGGGGGCGGGTTCTATGCGGTGTATTCCGGGCTCATTCTGGGCGATTCGGCCAAAGTCGCCGAAGAGCCCGAGCCCGAGGTTGATACCGAGCTGCCGCCGGTGGCTTTCGTGCCTGTTGATCCGGTGGTCATTTCCCTGTCCGCGGATGGCGAGATGAAGCATTTGCGATTCGCTGCACAGCTCGAGGTCCCCAGTGCTGCCAAGCCCAAGGTCGAGACTTTGCTGCCCCGGGTCGTGGACGTGTTCAATTCCTACCTGCGCGCCGTCGAGATCGCCGATCTGGAGGACCCGACAGCGCTGATCAAGGTGCGGTCACACCTGTTGCGGCGGGCCCAGCTGGTGTTGGGCGACGATGCGGTTTCGAACCTTCTGATCATGGAATTCGTACTGAACTGACGAGGTGGGAACATGGAAATGATTGCGGACATATTGCTGGTTGCCGGCGCATTGGGGGCGGGGCTCTATTGTCACGTTCTCGCGCGACGCCTGAGCCGGTTCAACGATCTCGAAAACGGGGTTGGTGGTGCTGTGGCCGTGTTGTCGGCTCAGGTGGATGACCTGAGCAAGACCCTGGCCTCGGCCAAGGACGCGGCCAATGGGTCCAGTGAAACGCTGGAGCAGTTGACGGAACGGGCGGAAGCCGTGTCGCGCAAGCTCGAACTTCTGATGGCCTCCATGCACGACATGCCCGACGCGCCGGGGCAACCTGCCGATCAGCCGCCGCCCGAGCCCTCGGGGCCTGTCTTTTCCCACAACGTGAACAGATCAGCAGGGTAGGGTTTCGAAGATGGCTCGCACCAAGTCACCCAGAAAAAGAGGCAAGGCCAGGGGCGCCTTGACGGTGATTGCTTTGTTGCTGCTCACGTCCGGATTCCTGCGCGTCGGGCTGGAAGCCACAGAGGCCATCGCGAAAGAAGCCAGCCCCGAGGAGATGGCCGCCGAGGATGCGCAGCACAAAACCGAGCCGCAGCACTGTGTTGCAGACGATGACCTGATCCCCCTGTTGCAGGCGATGGACCAGCGCGAGACCGAGATCCGCAACCGGGAAGAAGAGATTGCGGTGCGCATGCAGGCGCTCAGGATCGCGGATGAGAAGGTCCGGGAAAAACTGGTGCAATTGCGTGAAGCCGAAGAAAGGCTCAGCGCGACCATTGCTATTGTCGATCAGGCGGCAGAGACGGATCTTGCGCGCCTGACAAGCGTCTACGAGAACATGAAGCCCAAGGATGCGGCGGCGTTGTTCGAAGAGATGGCACCGGAATTCGCCGCTGGTTTCCTGGGCCGGATGCGGCCCGAAGCTGCGGCTGGCGTGATGGCCGGTCTGACGCCGGAAGCGGCCTACACGATCAGCGTGATACTGGCCGGCAGGAATGCCAATGCGCCCAAGGAGTGAAAAAGCACTTCTTAACTTTCCCGTGGCATCAATCAAATCCAAGGAAGAAGAGGTGGCAGCATGATTGGATTTGTCGGAATTGCGGTTGTGTTCGGGATGGTGTTCGGCGGCTACCTTCTGGCCGGCGGCAAGCTGGGCCTGATCCTCAAGGCGCTGCCTTTCGAAATGATCATGATTGGCGGTGCAGCCACCGGCGCGTTCCTGATCGGCAATGACTTTCATGCTGTCAAACACACGGTGAAAGACGTTGGCAAAGTCTTCAAAGGGCCGAAATGGAAAAGCGACGATTACCGCGAATTGCTTTGTCTTCTGTTCGAGTTGATCCGCATCGCCAAACAAAACCCTGTCGCCCTGGAAGAGCATATCGAGTCGCCGGATGAATCCTCGATTTTCAGCAAATATCCCAAGATTCAGAAAGACAAGGAAGCGTCTGAACTGATCTGCGACACGTTACGCGCGGCAACAATGAACTATGATGATCCGCATCAGGTCGAAGAGGTTCTGGAAAAGCGCATGGATGCAACTCTGCATCACGCCATGCATTCGAGCCACGCATTGCAGACAATCGCCGATGGTCTACCGGCGCTTGGTATTGTCGCCGCCGTTCTGGGCGTGATCAAGACTATGGGCTCCATTGATCAACCACCTGAAATACTTGGTAAAATGATCGGCGGCGCGCTTGTCGGGACCTTTCTGGGGGTGTTTCTGGCCTATGGCTTCGTGGGTCCGTTTGCAGCGCGGCTCAAATCCGTGGTCGAAGAAGACGCGCATTTCTATCAATTGATCCGCGAGGTTTTGGTGGCCAACCTGCACGCGCATCCCACCAATATCTGTATCGAAGTGGGGCGGCAAAACACGCCCTCGCATGTCCGGCCCGGGTTCAATGACCTTGAAGAAGCGCTGAAAGCGTTGAAACAGGATGCGGCCTGATGATGCGGGTTGTCCTCTTTCTGCTCTGTTTCCTGCCGGGCCAAGCATTGATGGCGGGTACCGTCACGGTCCTGAGCGGTGAACATGCGAGCTTCACAAGGTTGACGTTTTCGATGCCTGAAGGCGCGACTTACGATGTCACGTCGGTAGACGGCTCGATCCGGATCGCATTCTCGGGCCCTGATCCTTTACGCGTCGACAGCGCGCGCATCTTCAACCGTATCCGACGCGACCGGATTTCCGAGGTCAAGGCGATACCCCCCGCTGCCATTGAGATTGAGCTGGGGTGCAATTGTACCTATTCGGAGTTCTTCCAGGAGCCAAATCTTCTTGTTATCGACGTGCGCGAGGCGCTTGATACCGAAACGCCGGAGATTGAGTCAGAACCTGTCGTCGAGACCCCAGTGCCAGATTTGATTCTACCCCTTCGTGACGGGTTCACCACCGAGGGAACAAAAGACATTGCCCAGGCGATTTCGCGCAACATAACGCGCGGCCTTCTTGAACAATCAACGCTCAGGCCCGGAACCGGGCCGGTTTCGAGCGGGCAGGGCTTTTCCGGAGCGGACTTCCCCGCGGCAAACGTGTCATTGCCCGCAGGCACAGGTGACGCCGAAGACGAGCCGGACGTCAAAAGCTGTTTCGCCATTGCGGTAGCTCCACTTCCCGCCGGGCTTGAGGGTGAGACCTATCATGCCCGCTCCGGAGCGCTGACGGCCCGGCTGTTTCGCGAATCGGGTACAGTGAACGCCGCCGTCGCCTTGGATCTGGCGCGCGTCCAACTGGCTTTTGGCTTGGCGACAGAGGCCCTGGCAACGCTTCGGTTTGCCGAGAGTGCGGCCGAAGATGTGGCCTATTTCAAGGAGTTTGCGTCCGTGATTGCCGAACGAGGGCCCATGCCACGCAAGCGGCTTCACGCCTACCGGACATGCAGCGCTCTGGCCCTTCTTGCCGCGACGCTTTCCGATGATGTGAACCAGATTGCCCAGGATGACGTTCCACAGCTCCTGATCGCTCTTGAGGAAGCATCGCGACCCCTGCTCAAGATCGTGGGGCCGAAATTGACGGCGGCTCTTGTCGCTTCTGGTTTGCCGGACGCAGCCGAGCAGAGCCTTCGCATCCGGCAGCGCGCCTTGCCCGAGGACCCGCTCAGGCTTGCCGATCTGGAGGTTGCGCCGGAGACCCGGGCAAAGGACGATGTTGTTCGCGAGATCGCAGGCTCCAACAAAGCCGAGGCCGTCGATGCCGTGGTCTCGCTTGTCACGACAATCACGCAATCGAAGCAGGCGCTGAACGCAGAGGATGCCACGCTTGTGTCGTCGCTTGCCTTTGAGAACCGGAAAACAGGCGCGGCAGAGACAATTGCCAAGGCCGAAATCTACGCTCTGGCTTCTCGCGGTCAGTTCGATGAGGCCTTTGCCAGTTTTGATCGAACCGAAATGTCAGCCCCAGTCAGGAAAGAGGCGCTCGCGTATTTATTGTCAGAACTGGCCAGAACAGGGAGCGATTTGACCTTTCTGAAACACACGATCAAGCGGCTCGACGGGATAGACGGTTTGTCCGGGGTGCCAGCGGTCGAAGCCGTTGCCCAGCGGCTCTACGAAACCGGATTTGGAACGCTTGCCGATGGTCTGCTGGCGCGGTTGGCACGCCCGTCGGATGATGTGTTGAAAGGGATGATCCGGCATGCGGCCGCACGCGGAACCCTGACGAATGTCTCGCCGGAATTGGTAGGGCGCGCCCGTGAAACCGGTGACCCGTCAACCGTCTACAGATTGGCGCTGCTCCAGTCCGATTTTGATCGAGCCGCAGAGCTTGCTCCGCCCGACAGCGCCGGACAGAGCCTCAGGATGATGAGGGGCCTAGACGAGGCACAAGATCCGGCTTCCGCGGCTCCGGAAACTCCGGAGGCATCTCTTCAAGCGTCCCTGACCCTTGTCGAGTCCGTCCGGGACATGACGTCCCGGATCGAAGCGGCATTGGACCTCGATCAGCAGCTTACGCGATCAGACAACTAGATCAGCAAGGACAGAAACCAGAACGGTTATGAAAGTCATTTTGAAAAGCAATACGATCCTGCTGGCGATCGGTTTGCTGGGCATCGTCGGAATGATGGTTGTCCCGGTGCCGGCCTTTGTGATCGATGTCGGGCTGGCCTTGTCCTTCTCGCTCGCCATTCTGGTCTTCGTTATTGTCCTGTTCATCGACGAACCTCTGGATTTTTCGTCCTTCCCGACGATACTACTGGCCGGGTTGATGCTTCGGCTGGCGTTGAACGTATCATCGACAAAGCTGATCATTGGCGAAGGTCATACCGGGACCCAGGCTGCGGGCAACGTTATCAACGGCTTTGCGAATTTTGTCATGGGCGGCAGTTTTGTCATCGGGCTGGTGACCTTTTTCGTGATCCTGATCGTGAATTTCATCGTCATCACAAAAGGCGCGGCGCGGATGGCCGAGGTCGGCGCGCGTTTTGCTCTGGATGGCATGCCCGGCAAGCAGCTCGCGATCGACTCTGATGTTTCTGCAGGGGCGATCGATCACGCCACTGCCAAGCAAAGGCGTGACCATGATCAAAGGGAAACTACTTTTCTTGGGTCGCTCGATGGTGTGTCGAAATTCGTCAAGGGGGATGCCGTTGCCGGGCTGTTGATCACGGCGCTGAACATCATCTTTGGCGTTGCCAATGGCGTTTTCGCGCATGGAATGGACTTCTCTGTCGCCCTGCAAACCTATGCCATTCTCACCGTTGGTGACGGTTTGGTCACGCAAATCCCCGCGGTCATCGTGTCCATCGCATCCGCTCTTCTGCTGGCCAAGGGCGGCAATACCGGTTCCGCGGATATTGCCGTTTTCGCCCAGATCGGGCAGCACCCGTCGGCCCTGCTTGCCGTGTCTGGCCTGCTGTTTTGCTTTGCGGTGCTTCCAGGTCTGCCGCTTGCTCCGTTTCTGATTGGCAGTTTGCTTTTCGCGGCCATCGGTATCTGGCGATTGCAAAGACCGGACCCTGACGTGATGGCACCGGATGATGAGGAACAGAGCGAGCTGGCCCGGGAAAATCCCATTGGCGACATCCTGGCACTGGATGACATTCACGTCGAATTTGCGGTTGATCTGGTTGATATGGTTCTTGATCCCGCCGCGGGGCTCGATCTGCGGATATCGAACATGCGCAAACACGTGGCCTCCTCTTTCGGGGTCATTATCCCCGAGATCAGACTGACCGATAACGCATCGCTTTCACCCGGCACCTATGTGATCCGAATCCAGGGCGTTGAACAATCACGCGCTCAACTGCACCCCGATCTGGTGCTTGCGCTGGTGTCGGAAAGCCCCGACGCGCTGCCTAACGGCCAAGACGTGCACGAACCGGTCTATGGTGCGCCCGCGCGCTGGATCAAACCGCATGAGGCCGAAGATCTGGCGCTGGACGGTGTGACCATTGTGACACCGAACGAGGTTCTGGCGACCCATCTTCTTGAGACGATCAAGGCCAATTTTTCCCGATTGTTCACGTTGAAATCCCTGCGTCAGCTGCTGGATGAAATGGTCAATCTGACGGATCCGGCGCGGTCCGAGTCCAATCGCAAGCTGTTTGACGAGGTCATCCCGGACAAGGTTCCGATGGATGTCTTGCTGGGGGTGCTGAAATGCCTGTTGGATGAACAGGTATCGGTGCGCAACCTTCCGGTCATTCTCGAAGCTATTGCCGAGGCACGAAAAGTCACTCAACACCCCGAGGGGATCTGCGAAATCGTACGCCAAAGGCTCGGGTTCCAGATCGTGTCCCAACTGCGGCGCGAAGACGGGTCCGTCCCCCTGATCCAGCTTGCCACCGAATGGGAGGACGTGTTCACCCATTACCAGGTAGAGGCGGACAATAACGGGCTGGATGTCGCCCTGCCGCCCGAGGTATTCACCAAGTTCACCCAATCCATGGTGGAACAGATCGATCAGGCCAGCCAGAAGGGTCTGGTGGCTCCGATCATTACATCATCGCGTCGTCGCCGTTTTGTCCGCAAGATCGCCAAGGCCAAGGGGCTATCGACCCCGGTGATTTCCTTTGAAGAGCTGGGGTTGGAGGCGACGCCCGCGCTTGTCGGGACAATCGCCGCATGACACTCACCCCGTGGTCAGAGCTGTTCGGCCCGGATGTGACCCATGCCACATTGGTTTTCTTTCGCGTGGCGGCGATCATTTCGGTGATGCCGGGGCTGGGTACGCCAACCGTCCCGGTGCGGGTCAAACTTGCGCTCGCATTGGCGCTGTCGGTGTTCGTGTCGGGCACCGCGGCGCTTGAAATGCGCCCTATCTCAGTTGGGCTGATTGCCAGCGAAACGCTTGTTGGTCTGGTGTTCGGAATAGGCTTCCGGTTTTTGATATTCGCATTGCAGACGGCGGGAACGATCGCGGCGCAATCCACGTCGCTCAGCCAATTGCTGGGCAATGCCAGCGTCGAGCCGATGCCCGCCATCGGGCATATCCTTGTGACGGCCGGATTGGCATTGATGTTCATCCTGGACCTGCATCTGCTCTGGTTGGCCGGGATTATCGATTTGTATCGTATGTTCCCCGTCGGCACCGTGCTTGGCGCAGCGGATCTTGGCATGTGGGGCGTGGCCGAGGTGTCGCAGGCCTTCGCACTGGCCTTCCGGATCGCGGTGCCGTTTCTGATCCTGTCGATGATGTATAATGTGACGCTGGGTGTCATCAACAAGGCGATGCCGCAGCTCATGGTGGCCTTTGTCGGCGCGCCCTTGATCACCTTTTGCGGGCTTGCCTTCCTGGCGCTGGGCGCCCCCGTTATGCTGAGCGTCTGGAGCGCGGCGGTTGAGGGCTATCTCGCGAATCCGTTCGGGGGGCGCTGATGTCCAGCGAAACCGACCCGCGCGACAAACCGCATGATCCGACGCCGAAAAAGCTCGAAGATGCGCGCAAAAAGGGCGAACTGGCGCGCTCTGCCGAGCTCAACACCGCCTTCATGTATCTTGGCCTGCTGCTGAGCGCGGTGACCTTGGGCGGGGCCGCCATGATCAAGGCGGGTGATGGCCTTGCCGTGTTCCTTGCGCGTGCCGATGCGCTTGCCGTGCCCGGCGGTGTGGCGATCTCTCATGGTCTGCCAAATGAGCTTTTCCAGCAGATCCTGACCGCACTGCTGCCCTGGTTTGTTGCGCCGGGTGTGCTTGTGCTGATGTCTGTCGCGGTTCAGAGGAACCTGGTTTTTGCGCCGGAAAAGCTGAAATTCAAACTCTCGCGAATATCGCCGGTGTCGAATTTCAAGAACAAGTTCGGCATGAACGGGCTGTTCGAGTTTTTCAAAAGCAGCGTCAAACTGGCGATCTATTCCGTGATCCTGGCGATCTTTCTGCTCAGTGAGAAGGATCAGATCATCAGCGCGGTCACCGTCACGCCGCAGCAGGGCATCATCATGTGGCTGCGCCTGTGCCTGTATCTGCTTGTTTTTGTTCTGTTGACTGCGGCCGCGATTGCCGGCTTGGACGTGTTGTGGCAGCGTCATGCCCATTTGCGCCAGCACCGGATGAGCGATCAGGAACTGAAGGACGAATTCAAGGAATCCGAAGGCGACCCCACGTTCAAGTCCGCACGCCGGGCCAAGGCGCAAGAGATTGCGATGAACAAAATGATGCATGACGTGGCGCAGTCCGACGTCGTCGTCGTCAACCCGACCCATTACGCCGTGGCGCTCAAATGGGACCGGTCCAGAGCAGGAGCGCCCATTTGCGTGGCAAAGGGCGTGGATGAAACCGCCGCACGCATCCGTGAACGCGCCACGCTATCGGGTATTCCGATTTTCAGCGATCCCCCGACCGCGCGGAAACTGCATGCCGACATCCGGATCGACCAGGAGATTCTGCCCGAACATTACCGCGCCGTCGCGGCCGCGATCCGTTTTGCAGAGAAAATGCGCGAAAAGAAGCGACAGGGTTGGACATGAGAAACATCGGCAAAGACATAGGCCCGCTGCAAAAGGTGACACAGCTTCTGTTCGACCGTGACCTGCGCGCGTTGCAGAGCATTCAGGCCGAAGAGAACAAGCTGCGTCAGGAACTGGCGGCCCTGCGAGAGTCTCAGAAGACACGGGCCGCGCATACCCCACCCGAGATCAAGCAAGCCTATGCGCTTTCAGGCGAACAGCAATGGGTCGTCTGGGTTGATGCCCGTCTCAAGATCCTGAACGGTCAGCTGGCGCATCTGCTGGCCCGCAAATCCTTTTTGACGGAGGCGGCGGCAAAATCACTGGGCCGGAAAACCGCGCTGGAGGCGGTTGCACGCAAGGACGGCGAAACGGCACGGCGCGCTCGCAATCGCCGGGAACAGGAAAAGCTGTTGGACCTGCGGCTCCAGTCTCGCGCGGCGGGCCGCGACCGGACAGGAGGGCTGTGACCACATAGCATGATCAATGCGGCAGTCGCCCCAAATATCCATGAAATCCAGAGCACTAGGCTAACCGCCTGAAAGGCGGCCAACATATCGGAACACAAGTTGTCGGGGATTTTGGTGCCAGGAGAGGACCAATATCAACAAAGTAAAATATTGATATTTATAAACTATTACCCGTGTGGTTTTGGTAGATATCCGATTTGATACCCGCAAATCCGATATTATTAAGAGTTTCGACGCCCTTGCGAGGACCCGCATTCAATCACTTGTGAACTTATCCAAGCATACCTGAACACGCTTTCCGCTTCAACTTGACCGCCGATTGGCGCCAGATCGCGCAGTCGGCGTATCTTGATCCGCCGTCAGTTGCTGTTACGCTAACAACCTCTCGGGAGACTTGTCGAAACCCGAGCATCACGATGCTCTTCAATCATGGAGACATCGTGATGAGGATACTTTCAAAACGCCAGGTCAAGGAGCTGGTCCTGTACTCGCCGCAACACACCCGCCTGGAGAAAGCAGGCCAATTCCCGAAACGGGTCCAGCTGGGCTCGAACCGGGTGGGCTGGGTCGAGGACGAGGTGCTGGAATGCCGCGTATGACAGCAGGCACACCGTAGGCCCTACAGCATGCCAGGCCTACCGCCGGCTACATCATGCGCGCTTCAGGCCACCGCACCCGGGCACAGCCAAGATCATCGAAAAATCGAGGTGCTAGATAGTCAAGAATTCTTCACGTTCCATCTGGCACTCTATCGACACAGATCGACCCGCACGCTATGTGATGTGCGGATTGAATCTTGACGGCCACATAAGATTGCAATGAGCGTTGCGACTAACGTCTCCTACTTCTGACAGCCACCAGAGAATCTTACCGTGCAACACCGCGATGACAGAAGGTAGAACCAACTTGTTAAGTTTTCTAAAAGGCGCATCATCTTTTACTTTTCTGTTTGCATTGTTAGTCATAGCCAAAAAAATGTCGCTGGAAATCCCGACGCAACATGTCGACGGAGCATTTCAAACCGCGAGCGCCCTCTACAGAATCAACGATGGACAATTTCCTGGACGTGATTTTTTTCCGTATTTGGGGATTGGGGTCACATACCTTCTATATCCAACATTCCTTACGCTTGGGGAAAATTTATCCGCAAGCGTGTTTAGCTCCTATTTATTTGTTTTCCTGTCGGGTTGGGCAGCGACACTTTCGTTGGTGGCGCTAATAATTAAACCACCGCGATTCTCATCCCTTGCATTTACATCCGCGATCGTATTTGCGATAACCTTTACATTACACAGTTTAGTTTTTAGCCCTTTTGTCGCAGATCTTATTTCCAGCCCAGGCGCCTCCCTGAGGCTAGTACGCGCTTTGATACCTTTCATTGTCGCACTAGTAATTTTTTGGATAGACAACAGAAACCTACCGGAAAGATATCAGCTCGTTGCAACCGGAGCAGCCATCGGTACCAGCCTCATCTGGTCAAGTGACTACGCTTACACAACCGCGCTCGTTTTCTCATCGGCTGCACTCATAGTGCAAATAAAAAGGGGGCTAAATGACTTATTTCGTCGTTTGGCCATAGTGGCAACATCAACGATGACTTTTGGAGCTTTTTTACTTTCGATAAGCACGGCAGGCCACCCAATTCGCTATCTTGCCTATGGGTTCAAAGATGTCGCAAAGGACCAGTGGTGGTATTTTGGGCCGTACAATGCAGAAAGTAAAATTTTTAATTTGTCAGACATGAGTAAAATCTTTACACCTGACGTATTGGCAAGCACATGCGTTCTTCTAGTTTCTTTCGTCATATGGGCTTGGACTAGGCACGATAGACTTCTTCTAGCAGCGAGCGTTGGTCTGGTCACTTTTCTTTCGGGCCTCGTCGCGTCAGTCGGCGGACACCTTGACGGTTATTTTGACGCATTTGTTTTTTGGGCATCGATCGCCGCGATAACCTTCACGTTCAACTTGGTGGGTGCCCTGATTTCCAAGCAGCTCTTGTCGCGCCCGCGGCCGGCTTTTCGTCTCATCGGCGTAGCTTCTGTCTTTACTTTATTTTTCGCGTTGGCCGTAGGTCAATACAATTCTATGGCGCAGAGAAAAGATAATCTACAGCTTTCCAGCGAAATGATGTATGTATCAGAATTGGGTGGGTATATATCCACAGAATGGGATGATTATATAAATTTTGCGCGAAAAAACAGCGAAGCGCCGGTAATTGAGGAATATTGGGGCATACTTGGCGCGATCAGTACGGCTAAGCCACTATGGAAAGTCGATTCTGTAATACATGCTCTTGGAAACGTCCGAGATGACGCTGAAAGACAATTGGACGGGGCGGAATATATTGTGTCATCAAAGTTTGACGCCTCCCCGGTCTGGCAACCTTGGAGTGTGAGTCAAAATTTTTGGTTCTATGGTAAATTGTTGCGAGAATGGAGTCCGGTAATATCGTCTCCAAGAACAATCGTATGGCAGAAGGCGAATATCAATTCCCGTAGTCTAAGTTTAAACTGCGAAATCTTCAATTCAGGATCAAAGTTCAGAATCCCGTCAGGGGATGCCGAATATTTTCGAGTGAATCTGCAGTTGGGCACTCGGCGACCGCCGACTTCTCGGACACTTTTATTCATTCGGAACAATATTTCGTTTGCCCCTGGATCAGAAGGCTATGTTTCCGTTGATCCGAATGCAACCGAAGTGACTATCCCGGTTTATCGACCTGAAAGGGATTCTGAATTTGATCTTTTCAGCCTCGGTTACGACGGGGATTTACATCTGACCGACTGCGAATATTCGCCAATTTACCGTTCCAACCCTGACTATTTAAGGAAAGGATCACGAAACGCTCTCCTAATTACCAACGGTTACTGGTTGAATGGAGTTGCGCGGAACGGGTATCAGTTTCTTCTCCCCGATACCGAGGAAGACTTTATCAGATTTCGCCCTGGGAATGTCGTGGTTATGGAAAACGGAGAGAAGCGCGAGATTTATCGCGTGCAACGGAGAAGTGGTTTCTTATTCGTTCGGGTAAAGGGCGGCAAGTTGGATGCGTCCGAAGTTGGGCTACCGACCAATTTTAAAGTTCTGAATATCCTGTAGGAAAAAAATATTCATTGGTGGGTGCGGTTTCCCAAAAAATGCTAGAGCCATGTCTTCAATCAAGGACCCAATTTACAGTTCGCATATGGTGGAGTTTACCCCGGAGGGCCTGGTTTTCCGTTCGGCCGCGTCTGGCCTATGTGCTTCAACGCGGCTGTGGATGGTAATGACCGAGCGCGGCTTTGAAGGCCTGCCTCAGAACTGCCACCTTGTCGCTCCATCCAGTGATCTTCGTCGGCGTAGCTACATTGGGGGGATAGCTTCGCACTACCGGCACTTGGCCGACTTTCATGCCGATTTGTCCGGCCCGCACGGTCAGATAGAACAGAAGTTCGTAGTTGCGGAATACGGCGCGGAAGGGGCGTACCCTCGGGTCCGCCAAGTACCGGGCCGAATACGCGCGGAACCCATTCGTTGTGTCCGTGTACCATATCCGGCCCGCAAGGCTGAGCAGCGGAGCGTGCACTAAGCGGTTGGCGAGGGTGCGCTCGATAGGCGTACGCACCGCCTTGCCACCGGGCAGATAGCGCGACCCCTGCACATAGTCGTAGCCCGCTTTCAGCATCGCCACCATCGCTGGCACGGCCTCGATCCCGTCCTTGCCGTTGCCGTCGATAGTGACGATTCCCTCGTAGCCTTCGCGGAGGCACCAGGCATAGGCCATCCGCAATTGGGCACTGAGTTTGCCTTCGCCTGTCTTTGTCAAAAGCGCGCGTACTCCGATGTCTTTAAGAAATGCGGGTTCGAGCGACCCGTCCGTTGAGCCGCCGTCGGCGATGACGATATCCAAAGAGAATGCGGCCGCATGTAAGCGCTTCAATTGCCGCCCGATCCGGTCGCCCTCGTTGATTACTGGAATGACCAACGCGTGCCGATGCCGCCTGTCTGACAGAATCGTCTCGGCATATGAGGGTACTTCCCAGTAGTCTTCCGGCAGCATCGCGTCGACTGTCATCGCTGGCTCTCCCACGCTTTGATTGTCCGAAAAACCCATCTCTTGCTGGCCGCGAAGCTAACAAGGAATGACACGCCTGCGCCGAACAGCAGAACAATGATGGCAGGCAAAGCCGGGAAAATCACGTCCAATCCGGCGACTACCGCCAGCCTGGTAAAGAAGGTCATGACAAGAACCGCGAGGTACCTGACCGATCGAACAGCAGACAGTTCGCGTGCGCCGTCGCGAAACGTCCAAAGTTCGTGCAGCATATAGTTGAATACGGCGGCGAACACAAAACCGATCCCTGCGGCCTGCCACAGAATGACGCCAAACGAATGCGCCAGAATCCATGACGCTCCGATGTCCAGACCGAGCCCCAGTATGGCGACTATCAGGAACCGGACATATTCCATGGGTCACGCCCGACCCAAAAGAAATCTGGTATCCGCTTCCGAAAATGCTGGTGAAGATCTACGTAGAAGATCGAAGAGGTCATAGATATTGTCAATCTTGCTTCCCAATACGCTAATAACGCGACTGTCCACCGGATTGCGCTGAAACAGGATAGGACGGCCGTCATCATCTTCATTTTTCATTAGCACCGTCTTCACCTCGCGCAGAGACGTTTTATAGTGCAATTGCGACAGGCTCGGAACATAGCGCTGGCTGTCCATGATCATGTGACGCACCCGACTTTGAAACGGGGTCCGGTCGAGTTGGTCGTACGGATCGCCGGGGCGGTATTCGTCGGTCCAGCTTTCGTGCGGAGTGTATCGCACATGGGTTAGGGAGTGGA
Source organism: Primorskyibacter aestuariivivens (assembly GCF_028023675.1). Classification (GTDB taxonomy): domain Bacteria; phylum Pseudomonadota; class Alphaproteobacteria; order Rhodobacterales; family Rhodobacteraceae; genus Marinovum; species Marinovum aestuariivivens. Next base: position 85,891 of record NZ_JAQIOZ010000019.1, read on the forward strand.
GATGATCTGCGGGATAGGGCATGCAAGAGAAGAAGGGGCCGTCCATGACTGTAATACCAACATGGCGCAGTTGTGCAGGTGGTTCGACGAGCGCGATTTCCGCGACTTCGAACTTCAACGGAGCACGCGGCAGTCCGGCGGCGTCTAGAACCGTATTGAGCCGGGCGTAGGTTACGTTGAAAGCGTGGCGGGCTACAACCTCACCGCCAGAAGACAGCCCGACAACTACGTGCTCTGGACCGTTCACCATGTCGGCCACCGCGGTCTCGAGCCGAACATCGATGCCGGCGCTGGCGAGACGATGGGTAATCAATTCGCGCAGGACGCAATGATCGAAGGCGACCTCCCGGCAGGCAAACACATCCTCGATCATGCCGCCGTCGAACAGGGCAGATTGCTGTGGCGATGCTCTTTCGATTGGGGCGCCCATGTCTCGGAACATTCGGAAGAACCGTTTTGCAGAGATCATGGATCGCCGCCGCGCTACGGCGTAGAGCATTTGAAAATCATCGAAGATCGCTTCTGGGAAATCTCTTGCAAATCGCTTGTGAAGGATCATAGATCGGACCGCGGTCAACGCGGAGCGTGGATAATGGAAGCCGGTGTGGACTCGGGCCTGGTTGCCGCGTGAAGAGCGGTCGAGCAGTCGCTCGCCGGCTTCGACGATCATCACGCGCCTTGAGATCGAGCGCAGAAACAGCGCAAGACAGCACCCGTAGAAACCGCCGCCCAATATAACGTAATCGACCGTTTCACGGCTCATTATTCGACGGCCTGTCGCTGGGGTTTGTCGATGACTTCGACATTTAGGTCCCGCGCAACTCGGCCAAACAGGTCGACGCTGTTCAATTCAGACGTGACATCGTCGAATTCCGTGCGTTCAATCCTCGCCAAAAGATGTTGCACGCCGAGGCTCAACCCAAAGATTGCAAACCCCAACGATGTCGTGGTGAGGCTCAGGGCAAGCGAGATAGTCAGCCATCCTGGCTCGAGCACAGGCAGTACCAACCACGCCCCGATCGCGTAGGCAGTGTAGAATAGCCCGAGAACCACCGACATTGCTGCGGCAAGAGAGACGTACGTTAACAGCCGCGGTGCCAGATTGACGAGCAATTTGTGCAAGAGCGAAGCGCGTAGTCCAAAACTCGCCCGGTCTCGCGCGCCCGGTGTTCCGCGGGCGACCTTGTAGTCTAGTGGCACACGCCCGTCGAGAGGCGGAAAGCGAAGCGCGAGTTCTTGGTCGGGATATGCGAGTATATGGCTCAGCAACGTACGCGGAATCGCGATAGTCTGCATGTCGCGAAGGCTCACCTTAAAGCCCGCCCCTCGCCCCAAGGCAATAAGCGGTAGGGACAGCGCTCGCTCGATCCTGCCTTCGGAGGCGCGCAAACCGATGATAGCCGTCGACCCGTCGCTCGCCTTTTCGAGCATTTCGACTGGATCAAGCTCGTTGATTTCTCTGGCCCCGACGATCAGAACGACATCGCCGATCGCTTCCGAAGCGGCTATGACTCGCTGGCGATACAACCCGACATTCGGACGAACAGTGAACAAACGCAGGTACGGAATGTCGTGCAAAAAATGAAGGTAGGACTTGCTCACCTGATCCTCGACGATGAGCACGATTTCCCAAAACTGGAAACGTTCGCCGACCCTGGCGGCCAGTTTCTTCATCCCCTTAAAAGTCTCGTCGGTCGGCGCTAGGCCCGCACAACACACCGACACAAGAATATCCTGTCTCTTTGCTGCATTGCCGAGTTCGTTCATGACCGGTTCACACTCATTGCGGCATCTGCCAGGCGCGATACAGCCGCCTCCACAGTGACCAGTCCACCATCGTCGCGCCGCATCTCAATCGATGTAAAGCCTTCATAGCCCACGATGGCAAGCGCACCAAGAACTCTTTCGGCCTGCGCGGTATCTGCCGGCGCCGGATCAAGGTTCGGTTCGCTCACGTGGACATGATGCAGTACAGAGGAGACATCCGCAATCAGCGCTTCGATACGATCGAAATCGTCATTCATGTGCACCGCACCCAGATCGAGCACGAGCCGTATCGACGGGTGGTCGACGCGCCTGACAAAATCAGCCGCCTGTTGCGTGGTGTTCAAAAAATTGGTCCCGTAAATTGCGGGATTTGCCTCGACAGTGATAATTGTTGCAGCTGCAGCGGCCAATTCGCCAAGCTCGAGAAACAGGTCCAGAGCTTGGTTTTCGGCTTCTTTTGCAGACATCCTGGGCGGAAAACGCCGCTGCTTCGGAGATCCGAACACTAGGTTGGGCACACCTAGACGACCAGCAAGCGTAATCGCTCTGGACAGCCCGTGCGAGAGCGTCCGACGCGCCTCGGCCGTCGTGAACATGGCAGCCCCGTCGACGCCGTAGAGAAGAGACTGCATTGAAACGAGCTCTAGACCCGCGTCTGTAATAGCGGCGACTGCCTCCCTAACCTCGGACTCGCTCGGGTCGAAAGGATCGTCTGTCTCAGGAAACAGCAGGCCCGGAGCCACCTCGAGACCGGTGATACCCTTGCTCCTTAGAAGGCCATACGCTGCGCGAGACTCTACAGGATTCCAAGCGATGTTGGACACGGCCAGTTTCACTACGCCGCCTTTTGGGCCGCAAAGAACGCCGCAAGCTTTTGCATGACTTCGCTGGCCTCTTCGAGGTAGGGGCCCTGTCTTCCCCATACCGAGGCGTGCCGCGTGCGCATGTCTTCCCGGTGGATATGCGCGTTGCTGTGAGGCATCCGTCTTCCGATCAGGTGCTTGTGGATATCCCCGGCGCCCAAAGGAGCGGTAGCTAAATGCATTACTGACAGGCCAGAATTCCTGCCGAGGCAGATGTCACGCCAGAGACGCGAAACGTCGAAATACTGGAATTTGGATTCTGGATGATGAAACTGTATAGCCGAATAGCCCGCCTCGCTGAGGTGCCGCTCGAATTCTGTACGCTCCGGATGGGTGTTCAACGTACTCCGGTCCAGAACAAGCATCGCTGTATTTTCATTAAGCGAGTACAACTGGTCGAGCATAACCCGGAGCTTTGGACCAAGCGCGGCACGCACATCGTCGAACCGATTCCGCGTCAGCATCGTGGGCGCCGGATTCAACAGATCGAAAACAAAGTTTTTCTTCAGTCCGGGCCCGAACAGTGCGGGCAATCGCACAATGGTGCAACGCGCGAAATGCGTCGCGCAGAATTCCTCGAGTTGCCTTCTGTGTTTTCCATACGCCAGATGTGTTTGAAATGCGCAAGACCCCTCGTCATCCTGACCCGCAAAGTCAGCAAATACCGCGATAGACGAGATCAGGACAAAATGGGTCGTAGTGACACCGCGGAGTTGCCGTATGAGGCTTTGGACCTTTTCCCAATCTTCGTCGGGAACTCGGTTCGCCTCAAACATGGAGCCGGGTGCGGCGGCGCAGACGACTGTATCGAATTTGCTATCGCCGAGGCCGCCGACGTTTTTACTATTAAATATCGCGGGAAACTCATGCTGCCGAGCGAGTTGCTGACCCACAAATCCCGAATACCCGATCAATGCATCCATTCGCAAACTCAGTCAGTCACACCGCGAGATTTGAAACAGTGTGGCCGATTGCCGAGGAAGTCAAGTTGATCGGAGCATACGGTTACCGTTCGACGGATCACAGGTTGCTCACTCGGTAGCCGCAAAATCTTGCCGACACAGGTAAAGGCTCGTGCGGCGCAGCACCGGGACACTGGGCCCGGTCGGGGGCGCACACTGCCAGCCCTTGCGCGCAGCGGCGTCGAGGAACGGCGCATCCTTCATCTTGAAGTGCTCCACAAAGACCAACCAGACCACGTCATGACCTGCGATATCGGAAATCATCCGCTCCGCGTATCGAGTGGAAATTGCGGGCTTGCCGTGATTCAGGGACCGGCCGCCGCCGCGCACGGTCCAACTCGTGCTCCCGCTACTTGGTTCGAACATACCGAGCAGGCGCTCTTCCGGAAAATCGGCGTAGCGGAAGGCTGGCTGCGCGGGAAAAGCGACCCATATTGGGGCGTCGGGCTCGGGATTGTACTCGGAACGCAGGTAGGACTGAGCGCGACCGGCACTATCAATTGGGCGCACTCCCAGAATCAGGCTATTTGCCGCCACTAAAATCATTGCTACAGAAATGGCTGTCGAAAGTCGCGCTCTCTCCAATATATCCGACAGAAATATTGCCAGAAGCGAAAGCGACATGGGTTGAAAAAACGCAAAGTGCCGCGAATAGGGAACCGGAAGCTCTCCCATTGCGTTCAAAAAAAGAACCGCCGAAAAGATCAGCGCGGCAGAGAGCGCGACAAATTTTGCTTCTCCGCCTTTGCGAAACGCGTACGTAAACAATGCGACAGGGATCAAAGAAATTACCGACCGCACCAACCAGGAATTCCCGAGCACCGCAATATAATCGAGAACCAAGAACGAAAACGTGTAGTGCAGCAAGTTCAACAGGACAAGGATACTGCTTTCGATCCCATCGACACCGCCGATGTGTTCGCCATAAGCACCGGGATGCGCCGAAAATTGCAATTCAGCGACCGGATCAATGAAATAGATTTTGATTACTAGAAACCCTGTGGCCGGTAGGAGAACTGCTCCGAGATGCGCGACCAGGAATGGCCGATCAGGCCAGCCAGACCGTGCCAATTTTTCAATCAACAGCGCAGTCCCGATGCCAACTGCCGTGAGAATTCCCACGAAGGACAGTACGGAACAAACCAATGCAATAGACGAGAACTTCCAGATCTCCTTGAGAGTTTTCAGGCGATAGGCTCGCATCCCGGAATAGAGCATCAGGCTCGTAAAGAATGTATCCCATATATATTGTTTTATTGTCAGCGCCTGCGTGACTAAGACCAGCGAGGAGAGCATGAGGCAGGTGAATACGAATGAAAAATAGGGTCGCTCCTTCGATTGGAAAGTAAGGCAAGTGATCAAAGCGGCGAATAAGAAAGCGAGAAAGGAAAAAAATTTCAAAACTTCGTAAAGCGCGTCACTTGAAAAAATATTCTTTACCACGACAGATACCAGTAAGAGCCACAATGTCGCGGCCTGCTCATAAAGCGGCAATGGTTTCGCGACAGCGTTCAATTCCAAGTCACGCAAATTGACAAGCAACATTGCTTCATCCATCCATGGATGCCGTGGCAGAAGCAGCATGTTTGCACAGGCGAAAGCGACTAGCGAAAGCCATGCAATAAAAACATACTTATTCATTTTCTAATGATCATCTGCCGCATCTTGTCGGATTAAAAACCTTATTGGCTACTGCCGCTGAATAAAGGAGCGCCGTCGCGAGGATTATTCCATGGGCTACATGAAAATTTCCAAAGCGCGGGCGCATGACTCTCACTCCGCGGTAGGGTCTAAAATTTTCCCTCGAAGTACAAGCCCGAAAAATCGCCGTGGCCTCTACCAAGCTCAAACGAAGCAGCGATAAGTTACAAACTTATTACGTCGCGCTTGCCGATGATCGCCGTGGGTTTTGCACAATCCGCTGATTCGTCGGTATGAGAGGGCTTCAGCTTTTCAGTGTGCTGAAATAGGGTCTAGACCCATTGATTTCCGGCAAGCAGCGTGATTCACGGCTCGAAAAACAAGCGGTGAAAATGTCCGATCTATTCCGATTGACGAATGCGCAGTTGGCGCGTCTGGAGCTCTTCTTCCCCACGCCTCATGGCAAGCTACGCGTTGATGATAGGCGTGTGTTGATTGGCATTATCTTCATCAATCGCCCACTGAACAGCGACCAGTATGGGCGTCAAAAAGGGGGGCGTGGACGCCTGATTGGTCGGACGAAGGGGACATGAACACCAAGCTGCACGCCATCTGCGACAGCCAGGGCCGTCCGCTCAACTTGGTGGTGACCGCCGGACAGGTCAGCGACTACATCGGAGCGCGGGCATTGCTGAGCAACCTGCCGGATGTCGACTGGCTGCTCGGGGATTGCGGCTACGACGTCGACTGGTTCAGTAAAGCGTTGAAAGACAAGAGGATACGCGTCTGCATCCCGGGGCGGAGAAAACGCAAAAAGCTCATCTAGTACGACAAGCGGCGCTACAAACGCCGCAAGTGTATCGAGATCATGTTCGGCAGGCTCAAGGACTGGCGGCGTGTGGCGACCCAAGCTCTCCGTCCAATTTTTTGGAACCACGTCAATGCTCGCAATCAGCCAACAACACCCACCTTGATCCGCCGCCCTGTGATGCTAGGCTGGCCTCCTCTCGGGAGACTTGTCGAAACCCGAGCATCGCGATGCTCTTCAATCATGGAGACATCGTGATGAGGATACTTTCAAAACGCCAGGTCAAGGAGCTGGTCCTGTACTCGCCGCAACACATCGCCCGCCTGGAGAAAGCAGGCCAATTCCCGAAACGGGTCCAGCTGGGCTCGAACCGGGTGGGTTGGGTCGAGGATGAGGTGCTGGAATGGCTCGAAATCCGGCTTGCGCGCCGCGAAATTCCCGACCGACACTCCTGATAACAGGAGCCGGGTGGCCGGGCGTGCACGGCCCGGTCACCCAATTGATTTTGGCGGGAATTTACATATTGCTCACCGCACTAAGTCACGCTCCGCAAATTCGAACCGACTCGATTTGCGCACGATGCCATGGCGACTCCAACAATTCCGGGGCAACGCCGAGCCTCCGGCCGCCATTGTCCCGAATGCACAGCGATTTGGTCAGAACCGATGCGGCATATTTACCGTACAACGACGGGAGCAGCTCCAGAAACCGCTCCTCGCTGCTCCGCGTCGCAAAGACCCAAAGCACAAGCATATTGGCCTTCAATCCGTAGTGCGATTTGTGCAGGTCGCGATTGATGATATCCTTATACTGTGCAATCGAGCGGCTAAGAGACTTGCGGGCAAATTTGGACATCTTGGGTTCTGTGCCTCGGTCCACCTCCAGCGCAAAGGCACGGAAGCCGTTCTTGTACTGGAGGGCAAACAGCTGATCCGGGATCACTGTGCCATTCTGCGTCGGGATGCCGAGTGCCGCGTCCTTAATTGCGAGAATTTTGTGGGCGGGGATGTATCGGACGCCGTGGCGGGCAGCGGCGATGTCGATGGAGCTGGTGACGCAGGAAATGGTGTAGCCGTGCCACCAGTGCCCAGTGGGGCGGACGGTGGGTTCAGCCATGCCACGATCTTCCAGGAAGGCTTTCGCTTGGGCGGTCATATCGTAGATGTAAGGGGCGAAGTCAGCCTTGGCGGTCTGCCGTTGCTGCGGCGGTAGGCGGAGGAAGCCACCAGCCCGCAGCTTTTGCATGGCGCGCAGCGCCGTGTCCTTGCAGCGATGGGTATTGCTCGTCAATTCGTGGAGATACTGCGACGATTGCGGGCCGTGGCGTTCGATGTGCTTGAGCCAGCGGATTTCGCGGTCGGTGGGAACCACGCCGGATTGCGGCGCGATGTGGTGGAAGGTGGCCCGGCCCAGGCTGTCGGATTGTTTCTGTTGCATGGGACAAGGATACGCCCGATCACAGCTCTGGCGAAGGTTTCAGCGGATCTGAGCTACTCCCCAGTGTTTGGACAGTGTTCAGCGTAAATTAAGCTACTCTTTGCTCCTGCTGACCTGATTGGGTTTCGTCTTTTCTTAGCCAGTAGACCACGGCTGGGGGTTTGCCG
>NZ_JAQIOZ010000020.1 GCF_028023675.1 Primorskyibacter aestuariivivens
CTTGTCGCCACGCAACGCTTCCAACGCCACCTTGGCTTTAAACTGATCCGTAAAATTCCGGCGCTTCGCCATTCTCGTATCCCTTCAAAGGTTTGGGATACACCTTAGCTGACTGTCCAGTTTTCCGGGACCACTTCAATCATTGAAGGCTATGTCATTGAAGGCCATGTTCCGGCATCGGATATTCAGAGGCTTCTGGCAGAGCGACCCGACGCGATTGGCCTGACCGTGCCCGGAATGCCGATTGGATCGCCGGGTATGGAAATGGGCGATCAACGCGATGCTTTTGACACGCTGCTTGTTCTGCGCGATGGCAACACGGTGGTGTTTACGAGCCATACCTAGATTAAATCGGATCAGGTCACTGCAGATCTGGACTAGGCCAAAACCTCAAACTGGGGTGGCGGGGTAACCGGCCTCGGCAAGAGCAGCCTGCACTTTTGCAACTTCCATGACGCTATCCAGCGCGATCCGTCTAGCTTCCATGTCGAAATTGATATGGGCTTCGGGGTCGAGGACTATGATAGCCTTTTCAACCGTCGCCTTGCAGTGGCCGCAACTCATGTCGGGGATGTGGAATGTCGTCATGCGTTTCTCCTTTCTACCCAGTTACAGGTCAACACGTCTAAGACGCAACGCATTCGAGATAACCGAGACGGACGAGAGGCTCATCGCCGCGGCCGCGATCATCGGCGACAGGAGAAGCCCGGTCACGGGATAAAGCAACCCGGCAGCAATCGGCACGCCAAGGGAATTGTAGGCGAAGGCGAAAAACAGATTCTGCTTGATGTTGCGCAGGGTCGCCCGCGCCAGTTTGCGCGCCCGCACGATGCCCATCAGGTCGCCGCCCAGCAGCGTGATGCCGGCGCTTTCCATCGCCACGTCGGCACCGGTGCCCATGGCGATACCGACGTCGGCGGCGGCCAGCGCGGGCGCGTCGTTCACGCCGTCGCCCGCCATCGCGATCTTGTGGCCGTCACGGCGCAACTGGTCGATCAGGTCCTTCTTGGCTTCGGGCAGGATGCCGGCGCGCACCTCACCGATGCTGAGCTTGCCCGCCACGGCCTGCGCCGTGCGTTCGTTGTCGCCCGTCGCCATGATCGCCCGCAGCCCTTGCGCATGGAGTTCCTTGATGGCCTGCGCGGTGCTGTCCTTGATCGGGTCGGCCACCGCCACGATGCCCGCCAGCGCCTCATCAACCGCGATGAACATCGCTGTCTTGCCCTCGGCGCGCAGGGCATCGGCCTGTGTCTCGGCCTCGGCCGTATCGAGCCCCATCTCCTGCATCATCGCCGTGTTGCCGAGCGCCACGGCGCGTCCGCCGATCTGTCCCCGCACACCCTTGCCGGTGACCGCCTCGAAGTCGGTGGCTTCTTGCCGCGTGGCACCCGCCGCTTCAGTCCCTTCCACGATCGCTTCAGCAAGAGGATGCTCGGACCCGCGTTCCAGCGCTGCGGCCAACGACAGAAGGTCAGCCTCGGCCACATCCTCCAGCGCCACCGTGTCGGTCAGCTTCGGCTTGCCCATGGTCAGCGTGCCGGTCTTGTCGACGATCAGTGTGTCGACGCCCGCCATGCGTTCCAGCGCCTCGGCATCCTTGATCAGCACGCCCGCCTGCGCTCCGCGCCCCGCTGCCGTGGTGATCGAGATCGGGGTCGCCAGCCCAAGCGCGCAGGGGCAGGCGACGATCAGCACCGAAACGGCGGCCGCCATGGCAAAGACGAGCACGGGTTCCGGGCCGAAGATCATCCAGACGGCAAAGGCGAGGATCGCCACCCCGACCACGGTCGGCACAAAGACTGCCGAGACCCGGTCCGCCAACCCCTGGATCGGGGCGCGCGACTGCTTCGCGTTCGACACCATCGCCACGATCTGCGCCAGCACTGTATCGGCACCGACCTTGCTCGCTTCGATCACGAGGCTGCCGTTCTTGTTGATCGTGGCGCCGGTCACCGCATCGCCCGGACCTTTTTCCACCGGCATCGACTCGCCCGTCAGCATGCTTGCATCTATAGAGGACCGCCCCTCGATCACCACGCCATCGACCGGGACCGCATCGCCGGGTCGCACACGCAGGCGATCGCCCTCCACGATGGAGTCCAACGGAACGTCGCTTTCGGAGCCATCTGCCTCGATCCGCCGCGCGGTCTTTGGCGCGAGGTCAAGAAGCGCTCGGATCGCATCGCCGGTGCGTTCGCGCGCGCGCAGTTCCAGCACTTGGCCGAAAAAGACCAGCGCCACGATGACGACCGACGCTTCAAAGTATGTGCCGACGCCAGCGCCCATGCGATACTGTTCGGGGAAAAGGCCCGGCAGGAACGTCGCGAAGATCGAATAGAGATAGGCCGCCCCGACGCCGAGGCTGATCAGCGTCCACATGTTGGGCGAGCGGTTCACGAGCGAGTCCCAGCCGCGCTTGAAGAACGGCAGCGCCGCCCAGAGCACGACGGGCGTCGCCAGCACGAACTCCAGGTAGCTGGCCGTCTGGTGTCCGATCCAGTCGCGCACCGGCAGGCCGACCAGCCCGCCCATGGTCAGGATGATCAGCGGCACAGCGGCCGCGGCCGAGATCCACATCCTCCGCGTGAAGTCGGTCAGTTCGTGGCTGGGTTCATCGGATGGCACCATCGGCTCAAGCGCCATGCCGCAGATCGGGCAAGCGCCGGGGGCGTCGCGGACAATCTCGGGGTGCATCGGACAGGTGTACTGGACGTTCGCAGGGGCCGCTTTCGGGCGTCCAGCGGCGCGGCCCGAGGCGTAAAACCACGGATCGGCCTTGAACTTCGTCTGACATTTTCCAGAGCAGAAGTGGAAAGTCTCGCCTTGGAACTCTGCGTGGCGCGTGTCGGATTGGACCGCGACCGTCATCCCGCAGACCGGATCCTTGGCCGTCTCTGCTCCCGCCGGAATGTCGGGCGCTGCGTGATTATGATCGTGCTCCATGAGGTGCCAGCCTTTCGGTATTTCGTTTCAGCTTGCGGCCTCCAGCCGTTGGAAGCTCAAGCGCTTTTCAATCGTGATCGTGAGCGCCTTCTTCAGGCCTTCTCAGCATCGCCACCCAAAGCAGCGGCAATCCGGTGACCAGGCCGAGGCCAAGCACCGCCCATGTCGCCCGCCCGGGGTCCCCGCTAACAGCCTCGCCACCGAAATGCGCGAGCAAGACGCTCGCTGGAACGATACCCGCCAGTGTCGCAAGCGCGAAGCGCCAAGCTTGCAGTCGGCTGAGCCCCGCCGCGTAGCTGATCATGTCGAAGGCCACGAAGGGCATCAGGCGGCTGGCAAAGACCGTTGCCGTCAACGCGGTCTGCGAGCCGAGCAGACCGGCATCGACCCGGTCACCGAACACACGTCGCAAGACGTCATGACCCAGAACTCGCGCGAGGCCGAACGCGATCAACGCCCCGAGCTCTGCGCCGATCACGACCTGGACGGTCCCCCAGAGATGCCCGTAGGCAGCCCCGGCGGCCAGCGCGATGGGCGCGCTCGGGATCGGGCTGGCCACGACCGCGAGGGTCATCAGCGTGACGATCACAACCGGCCCCAGAGGCCTGCGCGCGCCACCAGCATATCGAGGCGCTCACCGTCCATCAGCCCGCGCGCCGCTGCGAACGCCGATGGCGCGAACTGCCATACGCCGAGAAGGGCGATCCCGAGGATCGCAAGCGCCGCGAAGATGGCGCCGCGCAGGCTCATCTCAGATCGCCTCGACGGCCTTCGCCCGCGACGGACGTTAGTTCAGCGTTTTTGATCGCCTGCATCGACGCCACCGGGTCGATGGCGCTGACCTCAACGCCGCCATCTACCTCGCGCAGGATGACGTTGCAGGGCAGCATCGCTCCCACCCGCGGCTCGATCCCGATCGCCTGATGCGCCATCTTGGGGTTGCAGGCGCCGAGAATACGATAGGCCGACATCTCGACGTCGAGCTTCTTTTTCATCGTCGCCTTGACGTCGATCTCGGTCAGCACGCCGAATCCGTTATCAGAGAGGGCGGCTCGGATGCGGGCATCGATGTCTTCAAGTGTGGCGTCCTTGAACATGCCGTTGATCGTATAGCTCACTGAAAAGGAATCCTTGGTTTGGGGCTTGCGAGACGCTGACTACATGCGGCGGCGCTGAAATCGGCCTTGCGCGGCCAAATCAGAGATGTCGTACTACAATCCACGCCTGCGTATCTGCGCAGCATGCTATAGTATTTTGCCGCTGCCGTCTTGATGCAGATCAGGGCTTAGGCGCCCTTTTTCCCATATGATTAAGTACTTAGTGGGTGGCCGCAGTCGATGCCATGCCGAGGGAGTCAAAGGATGGAATTCAGGAACAGGGCGATTGTCCCGAGCATGGCGGGCGCACTCTGCCTCGCCGCGAGTTCGGCGATGGCACAGGTCGGGGAAATCCCGGATCGAAACGGCCTTTATTATCATGGCCATGACATGATGTGGGGCAGCAGCCAGTGGGGAGGCTTCGGGATGGTCCTTGGGCCGATCTTCATGATTCTGATCGTCGTCGGGATCGTTGCCGGGATCATATATCTCCTGCGCCTGTTCGGCGTGGCCGGACCCGCCGCCAGCAGTCATGCCGCGCACGACAGAGCTTTGGCGCTTCTGAAAGAGCGCTATGCCAAGGGCGAGATCGACTCGACCGAGTTCTCCGAACGCAAAAAGCTGCTGGCAGACTGATCCCCGGCGCATCGTGTCCTTTGAGGACACGCGAGGCTCTGGTCGCGCCTACAGGCAGCTGCGATGGTTTCAGTCTCGTGTTCCGTCATACCCCACTGCCAAAGAAGGGTTTGCCATGGCGACGCTTCCAGCCAAACCTTGAAAGATCAGAATGAAGAGACGCCAGTTCCTGACTTCGACCTCCGCAGCGATCCTGTCCGCTGGCGTCCTTTCGCAAACGTCAGTCCGACAAGCCTGTGCGCAGGGACAAACGCCGCAAACGCGGCTCGCCATGCCGCCGCTTCTCGATACGCGGGACACGGGGCGTTTGGCGCTGACGGCGACGTCGGGGAGCACCGCCTTTGCCGGTGGTCCCGGCATGCCGACCGCCGGCTTCAATCAGGCGTATCTGGGCCCGACCATCCTGATGCAGAACGGTGAACTGGCCGCCGAAGTGAAGAATACTCTTGGTGAACCCATCAGCACGCACTGGCACGGCCTTCTGGTGCCGGGTGAACATGACGGCGGTCCGCATCTCGCAATTGCGCCCGGCGCCACATGGCAACCGGAGATGTCCATTGGGCAGGACCCGGCAACCATCTGGTATCACTCGCATATCCACGAGCGAACTGCGGAGCAGGTCTATTTCGGACTGGCCGGGGTCATCCACGTGACGGACGGGCAGGACGACGCGCGCGGGCTGCCGTCTACATATGGCCTCGACGATCTGACACTGGTTTTGCAGGATCGCCGGTTCGATGCCTCCGGGCGTATGGTTTATGACCCGTCGATGATGGACATTATGCACGGGTTTGCCGGGAACCGGATGCTGGTCAATGGTCAGGTGGGCGCGACTGCGGTCGTGCCGCAGGGGATCGTGCGGCTGCGCCTGCTCAACGGCTCGAACGCGCGCATCTATACGCTGTACCTCGACGATACGCGGCCCATGCACCTGGTGGCAACGGATGGCGGCTTCTTGCCTGCACCCGTCGCGCTGGATGTGCTGCGCCTGGCACCTGGTGAACGGGCCGAGGTGCTTGTGGATTTCTCGTCGGGCGGAACGCCGGTGCTGATGAGCGATCCGGGCCAAGCCTATGGCGTCCTGCAGTTCGCCACCGACTCGGCGCTGTCCGCTCGGATCACCCGCCTGCCTGATCAGTTGGATGGCGCGCCCGCGGATTTGTCAGGCGCCGAGGTCGCTACGAGGCAGTTCACGCTCGACATGGGCATGGGCGGCATGATGATGGGCGGCGGTGGCTTTGCCATCAACGGTCGCCCTTTCGACATGCGCCGGATCGATTTCGAGGTCGCCCTCGGATCGGTAGAACGCTGGCAGATCCGCAGCACCATGGTGGCGCATCCTTTCCACGTCCACGGCGTACGCTTCCGGGCGGTCACTGAGAACGGTGGGCCCCCGCGCCCCGAGAACACCGGCTGGAAAGACACAGTGCTGGTGCCCGGCGAGGCCGAGATACTCGCTCGGTTCGACCAGCCCGCCAGCCGCGAGACACCGTTCATGTTTCACTGCCACATCCTCGAACACGAGGATGCGGGCATGATGGGGCAGTTCACTGTCACCTGACGCCTGCTCCGCATCAGCAGTCGTGGTCGACCGATGCAGGGGCTTCTGCAGGGGCTTCGTTCAGAGGGCTATTTTTTATATAATAAAATTCAATAGGTTAGGGTGGAGAAGGTTCGACGCCAAACCCATCCCCTCCGCCACGTCCACCTTTTGCGAAGCATAGAAAATCGAAGTCCTGTCATTTGGCCGGGATGTCAGCGGACCAGGAGTTCCTCGTCGCAGACCACTTCCAATTGACGGATGTACTCTTCGTCCGGTGTCTCGTCGGTGCGAGACGGTTCAGCGACGATGTCCGAACCTGCGCCGACAACCAGACGCTCGCGGAAGACCCGCATCACATGTGCCACGCCTTTGGGTTTGACGGATCGCAAATCATCCTCGAAATAGGCACCGCGATTGAAGCCTCCGGTGATGATTTCGTAGGACGGAAAATACAGCACATTGTCGAAACCCTGTGCCAGATCGCCTGCAACCGCCCGCAGGACCGATTTCGAGTAGGTCGTCGCGCTCAGCGCGTCCGTATCGGTATAAGTCGCGATCAGCGGGACGGGGGACACAGTGAGGATCACCTTTGCCGTCGGATTGATGCGGGCGAGTTCGACCAGAAACGCCGACATCTCTGATGTCACGGCCCCAAAGTTCGCATTCACGAATTCATAATGATCCGGATTGATCCTAGACGTGATCGCGGCTGGCGCGACCGGGAAATTGGCCCCGTCGCGACGATCCACCCAGCCTTCGGTCAGGCCCATGGTAAAGACAAAGACATCGAGGCTTTCGAACATCTCGCGCACGGACGCCAGATGCTCTGTGCGCGCCGCATCCACGGCCTCGGGGCTTTCAAAGACCTCGCCGATATTCGGCCTGAACGGATCGACGAAACCGCCTTCGACCTCCCAGGCGGTTTCAACCGGTTGAAAACGCCCATAGGCGCGGCGGATGAGCTGAAGCAGCTGGCGTGCGCAATAGATGTTGCCGTAGCGCGCCGAAAACAGCCCGTAGCCCCGCGCGTCCGCCACCTCGGCGGGCATGTCCTCGGGCGCGGTTTCGGCCACATAGTAGGTCAGGCCGTCGGCAACCATGGCGCGCGCGACATGTTGGGCAAAGCAGCTGCCCGCCGTTGCCACCTTGGTGTCCGGGGCAATCACGGGCTGCGTGTGGCCGATCGGGCATACGTCCTGTGTGGCGGGGCGCGCCACGGCGCGCGTCCAGAACGCATGGTTGGGTTGGCTGCGATAGGGATTGCGCGCCGCCTCGGGCGCGTTTTTCCCCTTCCAGAGCCGGAGCGCCTTGTCGAACTGCGCGTTGGAGGCGTCATTGAACGTCAGTTGGCCCTTGTTCGCCTGAAGAATATCGTAGCAGAAATCCACGAAGTCCCTGCAACTGATCAGCTTGCCCCCCAGATGCGCCCCCAGTTTGCGCACATGGTTCGGATCGGAAATCAGGTTTTGCGCCGCAGGATGGTTGGCTTGCGGAGAAATGGCGAATTTTTGCAGCGGATCCGTGCAAAACGCGGCCAGTCCTGCGGGCAGGTCCAGACCGGCGTCGCGCCGCAGGATTTCGCGCAGGACATCCTCGACAACGGTGAGTTTGGGGTGATTTCCGGTATGAAAGAAAACACCCTCCGCGTACCATTTGGAGATGAGCTGATCTATGTCGGCAATGTAGGGTGACACGCGGCGTGCCATGTTTTTCCGCGCGCGATGCAGGGCCTGTTTGTAGCCCATCAGATCGCAGAATTCGGGTGTGTAAAGTGCCTTTGCCTCTTTTCGGGTCAAGCCATTGCGGAACGCGCCAACCGCAATCCGCGACATCGGTGCCATTTGGCGACCGTCTTGATAGGCAATGTTGATCTCGTCATCGGGGGTAAAGCCGTCGAAGAACAAGACGGGCATAAGGACCAGTTTGGGGTGATCTTTCAAGGCGGTCTTGAGTTCCGCCCGCTTTTTATAGGTTTCATGCGCGATGACCATGTCAAAGCCGCGAATGTAATCCTGTTCCAGATGTTCGGGATCGATTTTACCAAACAGATGCGTGCTGACCTCATGCCCGGCCATTTCGAGAAGTTCGGCAGCGGAAAGCAGCTGACAATTTCCGAATTGCAGTATTTTCACAATGGTTCCTTTGAATTCACGCGGCAGCACCGGCCAGAAATTTCAGTCCCATTATAGCCGTGGCACCCGAAACCTCCAGATCAAGCCTTGCGCCAGGAGTGGTCGCGACAGAAAGACGCCTGCCTTGATTACTTTATTGGCGGCCATGCGCAGCGCCAATCCGGTTGCATCATCGGGGCGCGTTTGCGCCGTCCGGCACAGAGCGGCTGGAGACGGAAAGGTCCCGGTCGCCCCACCATGCAGGATATGTTGGACAGGTCACAAAACACGCGGCCCGGATCAGGCCAGCAATGCCATCGGATTTTCCAGCCCGTCCTTGATTGCGGCCAGCAGTTCCGCCCCAAGCGCGCCATCAATGACCCGGTGATCAACGCTGAGCGTCACGGACATGACCGTGGCGACGGCCAGTTCGCCATCTTCGCCCACCACCGGTTTCTTGACACCAGCCCCGACAGCAAGGATCGCGCCATGAGGCGGGTTGATCACGGCGTCGAAATTGTCGATGCCGAACATGCCGAGATTGGAGATGGCAAAGCTGCCGCCCTGATATTCATGCGGGGCAAGCTTGCGGTCGCGGGCGCGGGTGGCGAGGTCTTTCATTTCCGCCGAGAGCGCGGAGAGCGATTTCTGATGTGCGTCTTTCAGGACCGGAGTGAACAGCCCGCCTTCGATGGCGACGGCGACGGCGACGTCCGAGGGGGTCAGTTTCAGGATCCGGTCACCGGCCCAGACTGCGTTGGCGTCGGGCACTTGTTGAAGCGCGGCGGCGCAGGCCTTGATGATGAAATCATTGACCGACAGTTTCACGCCGCGGGACTCGAGCTGCTTGTTGATCTGGCTGCGGAACTTGAGCAGCGCGTCCAACTGAATGTCGCGGCGCAGGTAGAAATGCGGGATCTGCTGCTTGGCCTCGGTAAGCCGTGCGGCGATGGTCTTGCGCATGCCGTCAAGCGGCATTTCCTCATACTCACGGCCCTCATACATGGCGGCGATCTGGCTGGCAGAGGCGGGTTTGGGCGCGGGGGCCGCGGCTTGCGGGGCCGCGTCCGATGCGGCGTGGGCCGGGGCCTCGGCTTTGGGTGCGGCGCTGGGGCTGGCCCCCTCCACATCCGCCTTGACGATGCGACCGCGCGGGCCGGAGCCTTTGATCCGGCTCAGATCCAGCCCCTTGTCGGCGGCGATCCGGCGGGCCAGAGGCGAGGCGAAGATGCGGCCGCCGTCGGCGGAGGCGGGGGCAGGGGGTGCGGCTGTCTCGGAGCCCCCTGCGGGGGCCGCCTCGTCAGCCGCCTCGGCGGGCTGCGCCGCCTCGGGCGCTGGTGCGGATGCCTCGCCAATGTCATCGGCACTTTCACCCTCCTCCAGAAGCACTGCGATGGGCGTGTTCACCTTCACCGCCTCGGTGCCCTCGGAGACCAGCAATTTGCCGATCACGCCTTCGTCCACGGCTTCGAATTCCATCGTGGCCTTGTCCGTCTCAATCTCGGCCAGAAGGTCGCCGGAGGCCACGCTGTCGCCTTCCTTGACCAGCCATTTGGCAAGCGTGCCTTCTTCCATGGTGGGGGAAAGGGCGGGCATCAGGATTTCGGTGGGCATGGTCTTGTCTCCAAGTGCGGCGCGTGTGGCGGGGACGGGGGCGAGGGGCCAGCCCCTCGCGCTCCCCGAGGTATTTTCAAACAGAAGAAGGGATCAGGGTGATCGTATCATAGGGCGGTTTCGGCGTCTGGCCGCTGGCCAGTTGGGTAATGGCGGTCTCGATTTTGCGTTTCTGCTGGGCGATGCCTTCATAGGCCTGCTGGTGTGACGGGCGGGTGCCGCGCTCGGAAAACAGCCGTTCGGGCACAAGCGCGCGCACCGGCGCGCCCGCCACATCAATCGCGATGCGATAGCTCTCGGTGTAGATATCGCGGCCCATGATCTCCATCAGCGATAGGTGACCTTTTTCACCGCCTCGATCACCTCGGCGGTGGAGGTGAGGGCAAGTTTCTCAAGATTGGCGGCGTAGGGCATGGGCACGTCCTTGCCCGTGCAGTTGATGACGGGCGCATCGAGATAATCAAACGCCTGTTCCATCAGCACTGCCGAGATGTGGTTGCCAATCGAGCCGACCGGGAAACCCTCTTCGACGGTGACGCAGCGGTTGGTTTTCTGCACCGAAGAGATGATGGCGTCGGTGTCCATCGGGCGCAGGGTGCGCAAGTCGATCACTTCGGCGGAGATGCCCTCTTCGGCAAGCTTTTCCGCGGCTTCCAGCGCGTAAGTCATGCCGATGCCAAAGCTGACGATGGTCACATCCTCGCCTTCGCGCCAGATACGTGCCTTGCCGAAGGGGACGGTGTAATCGTCCAGTTTCGGCACGTCGAAGCTCTTGCCGTAGAGGATCTCGTTTTCGAGGAAGATCACCGGGTTCGGGTCGCGGATGGCGGATTTCAAAAGGCCTTTGGCGTCAGAGGCCGAATAGGGCATCACCACCTTGAGCCCGGGGATATGCGCGTACCAGGCGGCGTAATCCTGGCTGTGCTGGGCACCAACCCGGGCCGCCGCGCCATTGGGGCCGCGGAACACCATGGGCGCACCCATCTGGCCGCCCGACATGTAGAGCGTCTTGGCCGCCGAATTGATAATCTGGTCAATGGCTTGCATGGCGAAGTTAAACGTCATGAACTCGACGATCGGCCGCAACCCGCCAAAGGCGGCGCCGACAGCAATGCCGGTAAAGCCATGTTCGGTGATCGGCGTGTCGATCACCCGTTTGCCGCCGAACTCGTCCAGCAGCCCCTGGCTGATCTTGTAGGCACCCTGGTATTCGGCCACCTCCTCGCCCATCAGGTAGACGCTGTCATCGGCGCGCATTTCCTCGGCCATGGCATCGCGCAGCGCCTCGCGCACGGTTTGCTGGGTCAGTTCGGTGCCCTCGGGCCAGTCCTGTTCGCGGTCAGGGGCCGGGGCGGCGGGGGCGGCTGCGACGGGTTCGTCGGGTGCGCGGGAGGGCGTGTCATCATCTGACGCGTCACCGTTGTCACCGCTTTCAGCGGAGCTGGACGATTGATCCTCCACCTCCTCCCCCTCTTCGACCAGAACGGCGATGGGGGTGTTGACCTTGACGGCTTCGGTGCCTTCGGAAATCAGCAATTTGCCGATAATGCCTTCGTCCACCGCCTCAAACTCCATCGTGGCTTTGTCGGTTTCGATCTCGGCGATGATGTCACCGGAAGAGACGGTGTCGCCCTCCTTGACCAGCCATTTGGCGAGCGTGCCTTCTTCCATCGTGGGCGACAGGGCGGGCATGAGGATTTCAGTAGCCATGGGTCACACCGTATTTGTTCAGTTTAAGACTTGCGATAGTTGCGGCGGGATGCCGCCCAAGATCAACATCTTTACCAGCAGGAACACCAGCGAGATCAGAATGTAGATCAAGAATTCGACGATCTCGACCATGAGCCAGCGCCACATGGCGATCATGTCGCCGTCTTCGTTGGCGACAAACAGCGTCAGCAAGATCAGCTTGAGCGCCGTAGACCCCACGGACAGCAACAGCAAGGGAACCATCGGCAGGGTTTCGACAACCACCGGGTCGAGAAAGCCCAGATAGGCCATGCCCACGATCATGATAAGCGCGTGCAACACATGGACGAAGAGCAGGATCCAGAAAGATACCTTGATATTGTAGATCGCCGACATCAGCCATTTCAGCACCAGCGACGGGATCAGCGAAGAAATGACCGCGCCGATGGCCATGAAAGCCAGAAGCGGCGAGGCCAGCAACTGGTCTAGCTCTTGTGCCGTCATGGAAATGAAACCCCGGGTTCAGCACAGCAGATCATGCTTCTGCGTAGATATCCGTCCAGAGCTCGCTCAGGTCGGGTTCGGGGCTTTCGCGGGCGAAATCGGCACTGGCATTGACCACCTGCTTGATCTCTTTGTCGATGGCCTTGATATCCTCCTCGGAGGCATGTTTGCCCTGCAAGAGCATCTCGCGCACATGTTCGATGGGGTCGCGCTCTTCGCGCATTTTCTGCACCTCTTCGCGGGTGCGGTATTTCGCCGGGTCCGACATCGAGTGGCCGCGGTAGCGGTAGGTCTTGATCTCAAGGATATAGGGACCCTTGCCGTCACGACAGTGTTTGACGGCCTTGAGACCTGCATCACGCACGGCCAGCACATCCATCCCGTCCACCACCTCGCCGGGGATGCCAAAGGCCTCGCCTCGGATGTAGAGATCGGGGGTGGAGGTGGAGCGTTTCTGGGCGGTTCCCATGGCGTACTGGTTGTTTTCAATGACGAAAATCACCGGCAGGGACCAGAGTGCGGCCATGTTGAATGTCTCGTAGACCTGGCCCTGGTTGGCGGCACCATCGCCGAAATAGGTAAAGGTCACACGACCATTTTCGCGGTACTTGTCGGCAAAGGCCAGACCCGCACCAATCGGCACCTGCGCGCCGACGATGCCGTGACCACCATAGAAATGTTTCTCTTTCGAGAACATGTGCATGGAGCCGCCCTTGCCCTTGGAATAGCCGCCCTCGCGGCCCGTGAGCTCGGCCATCACGCCATTGGGGTCCATGCCGCAGGCCAGCATATGACCGTGGTCGCGGTACGAGGTGACACGCTTGTCGCCCTCCTCGGCGGCGGCTTCCAGCCCCACCACAACCGCTTCCTGACCGATATAGAGGTGACAGAAACCACCGATCAGCCCCATGCCATAGAGTTGTCCGGCTTTCTCCTCGAAGCGGCGGATCAGCAGCATATCCCGATAATACTGCGTCAGATCTTCACTGGAGACGTTGGGTTTTTTCGTCGCTTTGCGCGCGGCCATACGGCACCTCCCCATGACGTTTTGTTTAGCGTTAAACAATAGCCTAGCCCAAGGAGGGGGGATGGGGGAAGAGGGTAATTTTGCCGTCAGGTTCGGGTGCGAGCCGGGCTGTGCTACACTTGTTCAGGATGTTTTGAACCGCGACGCGCGCCGAAACGCAACAGGGGGACGCCATGAACCAGCCAATACAGAACGCGCATGAAGAAACACTGGACCCGCAGGATTGGGACGCGGTCGAACGGCTCGGGCTGCAGATCATGCGCGAGGCGGTGGCCCATGTTCGCGACGTCCGGGACCGTCCGATCTGGCGCAATCCGACCGAAGAGATACGCGCGGGTTTTGCCGCGCCGCTGCCGCGGTCCGGCACCGCACTTGAGACGGTCTATGGTGAACTGACCGAGACGCTGTTGCCCTATCCGCTGGGCAATATCCATCCGCGCTACTGGATGTGGTACATGGGCGCGGGCACCTTTGGCGGCGCGCTGGCGGATTTTCTGGCGGCGATTGACGGCTCCAACCTGGGCGGCGGCAATAACGCGGCGGCCTTGATGGACAATCAGGTCATCGCATGGCTCAAGCAGATGATGGGGTTCCCCGAAAGCGCCTCGGGCACACTGACCAGCGGCGGGTCGATGGCCAATATCATCGGTCTCACGGTGGCGCGCAACGCCAAGGCCGGGGTGGATATCCGCGAGGAAGGCGTCGCCGCCATGCCCCAACCGCTGCGCTACTACGCCTCGGATCAGGTGCATTCCTGCCACCAGAAGGGAATGGAACTGCTCGGGCTGGGGAACAAGACGCTGCGGCGAATCCCCTCGGGGGCGGATCTGCGCATGGATATGGCGGCCCTGCGCGATGCTATCGCCGAGGATCGCGCTGCGGGCTATCGCCCGGCCTGTGTCATCGCCACTGCCGGGACGGTGAATACCGGCGCGATCGACCCTCTGACAGAGATCGCAGATCTCTGCGCGGGCGAGGACATGTGGTTTCACGTGGATGGCTGCATCGGGGCGCTGATTGCCATTGCGCCGCGGTATCGGCACCTGATGGCCGGGCTGGAGCGCGCGGATTCCATGGCGCTTGATCCGCACAAGCTCCTGCATGTGCCGTTCGAGGCGGGCTGCGCGCTGGTGCGCGACGCCGACCGGCACCGCGGGACCTTTGCCGTGCATCCCGAATATCTCGAAGACAAGCCGCGCGGCATCGCTTCGGCGGAATATCTTCAGGATTACGGCGCGCAGACCTCGCGCGGGTTCCGTGCGCTCAAGGTCTGGATGACGCTCAAGGAGCATGGCGTCGACAAACTGGGTCGTCTGATCGACCAGAATATCGATCAGACCCATGCGCTGGCGGCGCTGATCGATGCGGAGCCGCTGCTCAAACGGGTGAGCGACGTGGCCGTGGACATTGTCTGTTTCCGCTATGAGCCGGAGCCGAGGATGAGCGATGAGGCGCTTTGTGATCTGAATACCGAAATCATGCTGCGCCTTCAGGAAGAGGGGATTGCCGCCTTTTCCGACACGCGGGTCAAGGGGCGCCATTGCCTGCGCGTGGCAATCTGCAACCACCGCACGACGCGGACGGATCTGGAGCTTGTCGTGCGCGAGATCTGCCGGATCGGGGCAGAGCTGCGGGCAGAAACGCGTTAGCGAATGACGATCTCGTCGGTGCGGATCAGCCCCAGCACATCGCGGGCCTGCTGATCCAGCAGGTCCAGATCAAGATAGGCGTCCGACAGGCGGTGGGTGAGGTTTTCCATTCGGGTCACCTCGGCGCGCAACTGATCGCGTTCTGCGGTGAGGCGCGCCGCCTCGTCGAGGATCTCGGCACGTCGGAACAGGCCGTAATCCCCTTGCACAGCGGCAAAGGTGAAATAGGCACCCAAGGTAAAGGCCACGGCAAAAACGCCGAGCGGGACAAGATTTCGGTGGGTACGACGCTGGGTCATCTGCTGCCTCTTCGCATCTCTCTCGGATGCTGTTCGCAGACTATGTCACATGCAATTTGTCCTGTGAAACCCGTTTTGCGTGACGGCGGAAAATATGTGATCTTTTGGCCATCCCCTGGGCGCCGTTGCGCTCTTATGCCGGGGCAGATGCGATCCCGCTTTTGGTTGGTCATGCCCCGCGCTACACGTGGGACATGAAACATTTGATATGTGTTCTTTTGTGTGTCGCGGCTGTTGCGGGCTGTGCGCCGCGCGGCTTTCTGCAGCGCGTGCCCGAACCGGTTGCGGTCCCCGCGGCCGAGGCCGTCGTGCAGCCCGTGTTTGTCGCGTCGAACCGCATGGCGCTGGTTGAAAACGGGGTGCAGTTCGGGCCGCTGCGCTCCGACAGGACGCATTTTTCCCGGCTTGATATTTCGATCCCGCCGCTGCACGAGTCGGGCCGCATCGAATGGCCCGAGGGACAGGCCGCGAGTCCAGAACAGCATTTCGTGCTGAAATCCGCCGTAAGCTACGGAAACACAAAGACATTTGACAACGCATTGTCCGCGGCGCCCGGCGGGCGGGACGAGGTCATCCTGTTTGTGCATGGCTACAATGTGAACCATGCCGAAGCGGCCTATCGGTTGGCCCAGATTGCCCACGATTACGAGGCAACCGTGCCGGTTATCTCCTTCTCATGGCCGTCAGAGGGCTCGGCGGGGGGGTACGTCTATGACCGCGACAGCGTGATCTATTCCCGCGACGCGTTGGAAACCCTGCTGCTGGAGTTGACGGGCAGCGGTCGCAAGGTACTGCTGGTCGCCCATTCCATGGGCTCGCAGTTGGTGGTGGAGACCCTGCGGCAAATGTCCATTGGCGGGCGCGGCGCGGTGTTTCGTCATCTGTCGGGGGTGGCGCTGATTTCGCCGGATATCGATCCGGAGGTTTTCATGCGACAGGCGCAGCGGATCAAACCGTTTCCGCAGCCCTTTGTGCTGGCCGTGTCAGCACGCGACCGTGTTCTGGGGCTATCCGCGTGGCTGGCGGGAAAACCCCGCCGTCTGGGTGCAATCACCTCGAGCGACGGGCTTGAGGGGCTGCCGGTGCAGATTGTCGATCTGACTCCGTTTACCGGGTTGCGCGCCGGGGGACATGACGCGGCCTTTACAGCCCCCAAGGCGATTGCGCTGCTGCGTGGGCTGTCGCGCTGACACGGCGGCGGGGCGCTGAACAGGCAAGGTTGACGGTGGCCGTCACAAGGCTTGGAATGCGCGCGATTTGGGATCGGGGCCGCAGATGTGCTATTCTCCGAATTTTATCGGAGGGATAGCTATGTCACTGGACGAGTCGACCGATACAGAGTTCGTGCGTTTCTGGAACGAGGTACTTGGACCGAAATTTACCAAATATCGCCATATCCTGCAGGGCGGGCTGTCGCGCCATTCGGCGGCAGTGATCCCGGAACTTCCGCTTGAAACGGGGATGTCGGTTCTCGATGTCGGATGTGGCTGGGGCGATTTGTCGATACAGGTGGCCGAGATTGTCGGCCCCGATGGCCGTGTGCTGGGCATGGATTGTGTAGATGCTTTCCTTGAGGAGGCCCGCAAGGATGCACACGCTGCAGGTCTGACGAATGTCACGTTTGAGCGGGGCGATGCCGAGATTGCCTTGCCCGAAAATGCATTTGATTATGTCGTGTCCCGTTTCGGGACCATGTTTTTTGCAAACCCCGTGGCCGCGCTGCGGCGCATGCGCCTTGCGTTGAAACCGGGCGGTCAGATGACCCATATCGTCTGGCGCCGTCGCGAGGATAACCCAGCATGGCAGGCGGCCAAGGATATTGCGCTCAGGCACCTGCCGGAGCCGGGGGCGGATGCTGATACCTGCGGTCCTGGCCCGTTTTCCATGGGCAATCCCGAGATCGTGGGCTCCATGATGAAAAGCGCAGGCTACGAGGATACGACGTTCACGCGCGTGGATGAGAAGATCATGGTTGGCACCACGCCGGACGAATGTATCGAGTTTGCGCTGGCGATTGGACCGGCAGGCGAAGTCTATCGCGAGGCTGGTGATCTGGCCGAGGAAAAGCGTCCCGGGATCGTTGCCGATATGAAAGCCTTTTTCGAAAGCCAGGAACGCGATGATGTCGGGATATGGGTGCCGACATCATCCTGGGTGATCACGGCGCGCAACCCCGGATAAGCTTAAAGCGCCGCGTTGCTGCAGCGTTCCTCGGCGTCTGCCATGGAGCCGGTGTTTGCCGGTTGCTCACGGGCCGCCGCTGGTCGTGGACGACTCATACGGAGCTCATACGGGGCCGTCTCGTGGTATGTCACGATTTCGCAACATGTGGTCCGTTGCACAGTACGGGCCCATTTTTTCTTTGTGACACCGGTCTCCGCTCTGACCCTCTTCAAGGGGCATATGTGCCAGCGTCATCACCGGCACCTCGCGTTTCAGTTTGCCCTCAAATTCGGCAAAGACGGGGTCCACGTCTTCGGTGAGTGCCTCGTGAAGTTCGGAAAAGTCGCGGCTGACAAAGGGCTTGCTGCCCTCAAGGATGAATAATCCATACATGTTATGCGGTCTCCCCATGCGAGCGGTGGCCCGAAAGCCGTTGTCCCAGCGCGCGCAAGATTCCCTCATAGCGCGCCATCTCGTCCTTGATCATCAGCTTGTGCCGCTTGAGACGGCCCAGCGTGGCGCTGTCCGGCGCGGGGCGGGACAATTCCTTGCCAATCCGCGTGTCCAGCTCCGAATGACGTTGACGCAGCGCTGTGATCCGGGCGGCGAGCGACGCGGTCGAGGACGGTGTCTTGGGCATGAAGCGGTCTCCTGTCTTGGGTTTGATGTTTACAGCATTGAAAATGGCGGCGGTGGGCGCAGATAAAAGACAAAGCAAACTGAAGTTTCGATAGGAAAAACCTATTCATGTCTGCTCATCCCGAACCCACTTTGCGCCAGTTGCGCTATCTCGTGACTTTGGCCGAGACAGGACAATACCGGCGTGCGGCGGCGGCTTTGGGCATTGCCCAGCCGTCTCTCAGTCAACAGATCGCGACGCTGGAAGACGTCCTGGGGCTGCGGCTGTTCGAGCGGGGGCGGGGCGGCGTGCTCCTGACGCCGCCGGGCCGCGAGGTGGCGCTGCGCGCGCGCCGGATCCTTGACGAGGTCGCGGCGCTTGGCGATCTGTCTGCCGAGTTGCAGCGCGGGCTCAGCGGGACGCTGCGGCTGGGGTCGACCCCGACCATCGGGCCCTATTTCCTGCCCTCGGTGCTGCGCGACCTGCATCGTGATTTCCCCGATCTGCGGCTGGTGCTGCGCGACGCGCCGCCAGCGGCGCTGTTTGCGGGCCTGCAGGACGGGACTTTTGATCTGGTGCTCACGCAACTGCCCGCGGGCGGCGACCTGGTGCGCGTGCGGCGGTTGTTTCGCGAACCGCTGCTGCTGGCGGTATCGCGTGATCACCCGCTGGCAGCAAAGGCCGAGATCACCGCTGCGGACCTCAAGGGCCACGACATCCTGTCGCTCAGCCCTGATTATGCCCTGCACGCTCAGACCGCGCGGCTCTGCGAGGAAACCGGCGCGGTGCTGCGCCGCGACTACGAAGGCACCAGTCTCGACGCGCTGCGCCAGATGGCGGCGATGAACATGGGCGCGGCGCTCTTGCCGCGTCTTTACACCCGGTCCGAGGTGCGCGGTGCGGATGCGGATGTGCGTCTTCTGCCGTTCAGGAGCCGTGGCCCGTGGCGCTCGGTCGGGTTGGCCTGGCGCGAAGGGGCAGGGCGGCAGGCCGCGTTCGAACATTTCCACGCGGCATGCGCGGCAAGCCTGCGCACCGCCTTTGCGGGCGAGCTGGTGACCGAGGACGGCTGAGGAGCCAAAGGCCCCCCTCCCAGTGGGTTGGCGCGGGTAAGGCCCGCCTCGAAAACAAAAAAGGGCGATCCCGTGAGACCGCCCTCAAACTATGTCGGCAAAGATGTTCAGCCCGCTTTCGACGCCTCGTAGATGCTGTCGATCGTGGCGGCGAGCGTGGCGTTGAACTCCTCGTCGCTTTGCTGCGCCGACAGCCCTTCGGTGGTCGCGCGCGAGAAGCTGGCGATCATGCCGGTGTTTTCGGCCAGCTTGGCGTTGGCCTCGTCGCGCGAATAGCCGCCCGAAAGCGCCACAACGCGCATCACCTTGGGGTGATCGACCAGTGATTTATACTGGTTCGCCTTGCTGGGCAGCGACAGTTTCAGCATGATCTGCTGACCCTCGGGCAGGGTGTCGAGCTGCTTGGTGATTTCCTCCAGAAGGATGTCCTCGGCCTCGGCCTTGTCCTCAATCGTGATGGTGACTTCCGGTTCGATGATCGGCATCAGCCCGTGGGACAGGATCTGGCGACCGACCTCGAACTGCTGCGCCACATTGGCGGCGATGCCCGCCGGGTTGGCCGCGTCGATGACCGAGCGCATCTTGGTGCCGAACACGCCCTTGGACACGGCGCGGGCGCAAAGCGCGTCGAGATCGGGCATTGGTTTCATCAGTTTCACGCCATCGGTTGGCTCTGCCAACCCCTTGTCGACCTTGAGGAACGGCACCACGCGGCGTTCGTTCCAGAGGTATTCAGCGGTGGGTGTGCCGTCGATCTCGCCATCCATTGTCCGCTCGAACAGGATCGCGCCCATCACCTTGTCACCGGTAAAGGCGGGCGATTTGATGATCCGCGCGCGCATCTCGTGGATCAGGCCGAACATCTCTTCGTCATTCGAATAGGCGTCTTCCTCGATGCCATACAGCTTGAGCGCCTTGGGGGTGGAGCCGCCCGATTGGTCCAGCGCCGCGATGAAGCCGTCTTTTTCAGCGGCCTGTTTGGCCATTTCCGGGTTGGTCATGGGGAATCCTGTTTGAAAGAGTATCGTTGGCAGGTGTTTAGGCCAGTGTCGGCAGCGGCGCAATTCTGGTGGCGCTAACCGTGCGGGATTGGCTTGGTGTTGTGTGTGCCGAGCGCGAGGCGAATGGCAAATTTGGGACCATTCGCGACGCTCGTTCGGAGCGCCGGGCCGGTTAACAGCCGCGAAGCGGCCCGGCCATCCATTGCCCGGCAGGCGAATTGGCATGGCCAATTCTGCCGAGAGTGGGCCAGCCCCTCCCAAGGGCTGGCGATTTGGTTGATGATCGCGCGAGCCTTATTCTGATGCAGTATTTGGCAGGCATAAAGTGCTTTGAATCGCCCGTTGGATCGCCACCCCAGGGGCTGACGTTGCGAAAGGTAGCTTGTCCCGCAAATCAAACACCCTTTGCCCCGCACCTCACCCCAGCGCCGCCACGCCCGGCAGCGTCTTGCCTTCCATCCATTCAAGGAACGCCCCGCCCGCGGTGGAGATATAGGTGAAATCCTCCGCCGCACCGGCCTTGTTCAGCGCGGCCACCGTGTCGCCGCCGCCCGCCACAGAGATCAGCTTGCCCGCCTTGGACAGCTCTGCCGCCTGTTTCGCCGCCGCATTGGTGGCCGCATCAAACGGCTCGATTTCAAACGCGCCCATCGGTCCGTTCCAGATCAGCGTTTTGGCGGTTTCCAGCACACTGGCCACCTTGGCCACGGTCTCCGGTCCCGCATCTAGGATCATCGCATCCGCCGGGCAGGCATCGGCGGCCACGACCTCATTCTCGGCGCCTGCCTTGAATTCCCGCGCGACAACCACATCCACCGGCAGGATGATCTCGCAGCCCGCCACTTTGGCCTTCTCCATGATCTCCAGCGCGGTGCCGGTCATGTCATGTTCGGCCAGCGATTTGCCCACGTCGATGCCCTGCGCCGCCAGAAACGTGTTGGCCATGCCGCCGCCAATCACCAGATGATCGACCTTGCTCACCAGATTGCCCAGGAGGTCCAGCTTGGTCGACACTTTCGCACCGCCCACTACGGCCACCACGGGGCGTTCGGGATTGCCCAGAGCGGCCTCAAGTGCCGAAAGCTCCGCCTGCATCAACCGGCCCGCGCAATTGGGCAGCAGTTTCGCCACGCCTTCGGTCGAGGCATGCGCGCGATGCGCGGCGGAAAACGCGTCATTGCAATAGATATCGCCCAGCGAGGCGAGGAACCCGGCCATTTGCGGGTCATTGGCCTCTTCCATCGCGGTGAAGCGGGTGTTTTCCACCAGTACAACCGCGTCGGCGGGCAGGGCATCAAGCGCATCGCGCGACGGGGTCTCGACAAAGGTCACCTCGCGGCCCAGCGCCGCCTCCAGCGCGGGCAGCACCTGGCGCAGCGACATCTCCGGCACGACCTGGCCCTTGGGACGTCCGAAATGCGCCAGCAGCACCGGCTTGCCCCCGGCGGACAGGATATCGCGAATGGTGGGCAGGATACGCTGGATGCGGGTATCATCGGTGACGACGCCATCCTTGACCGGAACGTTGATGTCCACGCGGGTCAGCACGATCTTGCCCGAAAGGTCCATATCGTCGAGAGAATTCCAGCCCATGTCGCGGCTCCTGTGATTGTAATCGGATTTGGCCCCGTGTTTGACCCCAAAGCACGCATTGGTCAACTGGCCTTGCCCGCGCCTGTCCGGCCCATTAGGTATCTGGGCAATCAAACCGACAGGAGCGCCAAATGGCCGAGATCAAAGACCCCGAAAACACCATCCTGATGGAACTCAAGGACGGCACCGTCACCATTGAGTTGCTGCCCGACGTGGCCCCCGAGCACACCAAGCGCATGAAGGAACTGGCCCGCGCCGGTGAATATGACAACGTGGCTTTTCACCGGGTGATCGACGGCTTCATGGCCCAGACCGGCGATGTGCAGCATGGCGATATGGAAGACGGGTTCAACATCCGCATGGCAGGCACCGGCGGTTCGTCCCTGCCGAACCTGCCTGCGGAGTTCTCCAAGCTGCCCCATGACCGCGGCACGCTGGGCGCGGCGCGCTCGCAGGCGCCCAATTCGGCCAATTCGCAGTTCTTCATCAACTTCAAGGACAATCATTTCCTGAACGGGCAATACACCGTCTATGGCCGTGTGATTTCCGGTATGGAACATGTGGACGCCATCACCCGGGGCGAGCCGCCTGCGAACCCTGATCGCATGATTTCCGTCAAGGTGGCCGCCGATGCGTAAGCTGGCGCTGGCATTGACCCTGTTGGCCGGTCCCGCATTCGCGACCGGCCTTCAGATCGAGGTGGCGGGCGAGGCCAATGGGACCATCACCATCGACCTGCTCGAAGATGTGGCCCCGGGCCATGTGGAACAGATCACCGCGCTGGCGGGCGAGGGGGCCTATGACAACGTGGTGTTCCACCGCGTGATCGACGGCTTCATGGCGCAGACCGGTGATGTGCAGTTCGGCGACATGACGGATGAGGCATTCTCGATGGAGCGGGCGGGTCTCGGCGGATCCGAGCGCGATGATCTTGCGGCGGAGTTTTCCTCGGAGAGCTTTGACCGCGGCGTCGTGGGCATGGCGCGCAGCCAGAGCCCGAACTCCGGCAATTCGCAGTTCTTCATCATGTTCGCCCCTGCGCCACATCTGAACGGGCAATATACCGTTGTGGGCCGCGTGACCGAGGGCATGGAGGTGGTTGACGCGATCAAGCGCGGGGCCGGGCGCAACGGCGCTGTTCTGGGCGAGCCGGACCGCATGGTGTCGGTTACCGTGACGGACTAAAGCTGTTGCCGCGTCCCTGGAGCTTTCCGGGGCGCGGAGACCGCTTGCGTATCCTTTGGCAGACTTTCCGCTGTTCTTTCGGCCCGCTGTCGGAGCGTAGATACATAAGATGATGACTTGGCAGACTCTGCTTTGCCGAATGCTTGGACCGCTGAGTTTGGCGCGGAGCTGCGTGCCTCCCGGTTCGGCGTGTTTGGTGGTGGCTGGCACCTCTGTTATCCTTGTCCGGGCGACTCAGGAGATGACGGATGGCAGAATTTTACTCCGATGCGCACAGATCGTTACAGGACCGGTTTGACACGCGACGGCTGGCCGACGCGCTGCATGACAACGTCATGCGATCCGAACTGGCCAAGATGGACAAGCGCTTCATTACCGCCAGCGATTTCTTTTTCCTGTCAACCGTCGACCACAATGGCTTTCCAACGGTGTCCTACAAGGGCGGACATCCGGGGTTCGTGTCGATACTCGACGACAAGACGATCGCCTTTCCCGTCTATGATGGGAACGGGATGTTCTATTCCATGGGGAACATCGAGAATATGCCGAAAGTCGGAATGCTTTTTATCGATTTCGAACGCCCGCGCCGGTTGAGGCTCCATGGCCGGGCGGTCCTGTCGGCGGACGATCCGCTGAAGGCGGATTGTGCCGGCGCCTTGATGATCGTGCGGATCGAGCTTGAGAGCATCTTTACAAACTGTCCCCGCTATATTCACAAATACCGACGCGTTGAAAGTTCCGAATTCGTCCCGGTGGAAGGCAAGGAGCCTCCCGTTCCCGAATGGAAACGCGTAGATTACCTGCAGGAAAACCTTCCTGCGCGGGATCGGGAAATTGCCCGGCAATCCGGCGAGGTGGTGACCGAGTCGGAATACCGCAAGAACTTTTGGAAGGGGCTGTGATCAAACGGCACCGGCCCTGTCAGCACAGGTGATGCAGATGCAAGGCGCGGGGGGATTTTTCATTCTTTTCAGCCTTAGCCTGTCTTGTTTTGAAGTTGGCCGAAGCTTCGGTAGGACAGACTTGGATAATTTATCGGGGCACGGGCGATCAAACCCGCGTGGGGTGGACTATGCAGAGGGCGGCGGATCGCGCAGGCTTGGATCACCCCAAGGAGTGAGCGCCCATGTTTCTCAGACCGATCATTTTCGCCTTTGCCGTGACATGTTCCGGGAGTCTTGCCAGCGCCAGCCCGGAATTCTGGGCGCGGGAATGGCCGAACACGAATTTCGGGAAAACCAGCGTGGAGAATTGGGTCGAGATCCTGTCCGGGGGCCCGCCCAAGGATGGCATCCCGGCGCTGGATGACCCCGCGTTCAAACCGGTGGCGGAGGAAACCCGCATCGATGACCGCGAACCAGTGATCACGGTCGACATTGAGGGGGCCACCCCGCGCGCCTATCCGATCCGCTACCTCACCTGGCATGAGATCGTGAATGATGAGGTGGGCGGCGTGCCCGTTGCGGTGACCTTTTGCCCGCTGTGCAATTCCGGCCTCACCTTTGACCGGCGCACGGAGCATGGTGTGCTGAGCTTTGGTGTCTCGGGCAAGCTGCGCAATTCCGACATGGTCATGTATGACCGCGAGACCGAAAGCTGGTGGCAACAGGCCATGGGCGAGGCCATCGTGGGTGATCTGCTTGGGACCGAGTTGAAACAATTGCCCACATGGATGGAAAGCTGGGCGCAGTTCACCGCGCGCAATCCAGACGGGCTGGTCATGGAGGAACCGGACTGGCCACGCAGTTACGGGCAGAATCCCTATCGCAACTATGACAGCTCGCACCGGCCGTTCCTTTATTCCGGGGAAATGCCGCCCCATGGCATTCCGGCGTTGATGCGCGTGGTGCGGGTGGGGGACCGGGCCTGGCCCCTGTCCCGGTTCGATGCGGCGCAGGAGATTTCCGAGGCGGGCGTGACCCTCACATGGGAAAAGGGGCAGGCCTCGGCACTGGATTCGGCCAGGATCGGTGATGGGCGCGAGGTGGGCACGATCCGGGTTCGGGACGGGCAGGGGCGGGATGTGCCCCATGACGTGATGTTCGCCTTTGCCTTTCACGCCTTCTGGCCGGATGGGACGTGGATGGTGGGGCGCTAGCGGACAAATCTGTTCCAACAGATTTGCAAATGCCTTGGAAGGCATTTGGTCACGCTGAACAACTCGCCCCGCCCAACACGCAGAATTTCGCACAGTGGGGAGTTTGATCCGGTCCGCCAAAGGCGGCAAAGCCTCCGGGGGAGGGTTTGAGGATCAGACGGGCGGAGCCCTTGTCTAGGCTGAACAACTCGCCCCGCCCAACACGCAGAATTTCGCACAGTGGGGATGATTCAACGCCACGTCGCGCTCGGCTTCTTTCAGCGTCGCGCCCATATCGAACTCGGGCTCATAGGGCAGCAGGGTACAGGCCACGACCGTGGGGCTGTCGGCCCTTTTGCGTTTCACCACCATGCGTGAAGAGGCGCACATGACATCCTGGGGCGATTTGCCAAGGATACCCCAGCAGGCGGTGGTGATTTCCGGCACTTCGACGGACATGTCCATCTCGGGGAACAGGACCGTCATGCCAGGGTCCTGCGCGTCAGTGTCAAAGCCTTCGCGGGCAAAAAGCTCAGCATAGCCAGCCCGCGCCGCCGCCTCGCTTTCGGCCCAGACGATGCGCCCCGCCACTGCCATGCGAATACCGGCATCGCGCAGCCAGCGCATGCCCTCAAGCGTGCGTTCAAAGGCGTCCTTGCCGCGTTCGGCGTCGTGAATCTCGGGGGACCAGTGATCGACCGAAATCCGCAGGGTCAGCTTGTCACCAAACTCGGCCTGCAAGTCCTGCAGCCCGGCGCGCACGCGCTTGCGCATCATCGGGCGCATGGCATTGGTGAGGATCAGAACCTCGTAGCCCCGTGCCAGCGCAGCGCGCGCCATTGCGATCATCTCGGGGTTCATGAATGGCTCGCCGCCGGTAAACCCGATCTCGCGCACATTCCAGTTCCGGGCGTCCAGCTGGTCGAGATAGGACACCACCTCTGCCTCGGTCAGGTAGACCAGCGCGTCATTCGTGGGGGAGCTTTCGATGTAACAATTGGCGCATTCGATATTGCACAGCGTTCCGGTGTTGAACCACAAGGTCTGCGGGTTGCTCAGCGCCACACGCGCGCGGTCCTCCCCCTTGGCGGTTTTCAGCGGATCGCGGAACCTGCCCGCATTGGCATCTGTAACAGTCTGATCTTTCATGAACTTGTCGCTACCCCGCACATATAGTTCCGGAGTTAAAGACCTGTGCCGCGCTTGCCAATGGGCGGGCAACATGGCTGACGCCATTGTGAAGCGGCTTTGGCGTGTTAAGATTTGCCCGGGTGATGTAATCCGCGCCGTATGGATGAAAATTGTTAGCGCTAACTTGAATATGCGCGCGCACAGGTATATGCGCTGAGGCAACGCCAAGTCGGTGCACATGCCGACACAACCTGAAGAGGGCTTCTTATGGTATCGCGTGTCATTCCCGTCGAGACATTCGACCTTGTCATATTCGGCGGCACCGGGGATCTGGCGCGCCGCAAGATCTTGCCCGGCCTGTTTCGCCGTTTCTGCTCGGGGCAGATGCCCAAGGAGGCCCGCATCATCGGCGCGGCGCGCTCCGAGATGGACGATGCCGGGTTTCGCGAGCTGGTCCGCGACGCCATCCACGAGTTCGACAGCAAGCGGCCCGATGATTGCCCGGAGCTGAACGGTTTCCTTGAGTGCCTGGCCTATGTCGCGGTGGACGCCAAGGGCGATGGCGGCTGGAACGAGCTGTCGGCGCTGATGCGCGAGGGTACGGTGCGAGCATTCTACCTGTCCGTGGCACCGTCGCTTTTCGGGGATATCGCCGAACGGTTGCACACCCGTGGGCTTGCCCTGCGCGACAGCCGGATCGTGGTGGAGAAACCCTTTGGCCGCGATCTGGCCTCGGCCCGCGCGCTCAACGAAACGCTGGCGCTGCATTTCCACGAAGACCAGATCTACCGAATCGATCACTACCTGGGCAAGGAAACGGTTCAGAACCTGATGGCCGTGCGGTTCGGCAACATGCTGTTCGAGCCGCTGTGGAACAGCCAGTATATCGACCATATCCAGATCACCGTGGCCGAGACCGTCGGCGTCGGTGGCCGCGGCGCCTATTATGACAAATCGGGTGCCATGCGGGATATGGTGCAGAACCACCTGATGCAGCTTTTGTGCCTGATCGCGATGGAGCCTCCCTCGCGGTTCGAACCGGATTCGGTGCGTGACGAGAAACTCAAGGTGATCCGGGCGCTGGAACCGGTGGATTACCACCACATCGTCCGGGGTCAATATGACAAGACCGATACCCAGCCGGGCTATCGTGAGCATGCCGAAAACCCCCGCTCTCATACCGAAAGCTACATTGCCATGAAGTGCCATATCTCCAATTGGCGCTGGGCAGGCACGCCGTTTTACATGCGCACCGGCAAGCGCCTGCGCGCCCGCGCGAGCGAGATCGCCATCGTGTTCAAGGACACACCGCATTCGATCTTTGACGAGGATGCGGGGCGGCACCGCAACACGCTGGTCATTCACCTGCAACCGAAAGAGGGCATGGAGCTTGGTGTCACGATCAAGGAACCGGGGCCGGGGGGTATGCGCCTTATTGATGTGCCGCTGGACATGACCTTTCAGGAGGCTTTGGGCCCCGATGTCGAGGATGTGCCGGACGCCTATGAGCGGCTGATCATGGATGTGATCCGTGGCAACCAGACCCTGTTCATGCGCGGTGACGAGGTCGAGGCCGCCTGGGCCTGGACCGATCCGATCATCGAGGGCTGGGAAGCGCGCAAGGAAGTGCCTAAACTCTACGACAGCGGGTCGAGCGGCCCGGAGGATGCGCTGATGCTGATGCATCGGGACGGGCGCAAGTGGCGGGAGATCAAGTGATGGATTTCGTGACATATGCCGATCAGGAGATGTTGGCCATCGACCTGGCCAACCAGATCGCAGGCGAGCTGACCGCAGCGCTGGAGCATGAAGACCGCGTGCTGATGGCCGTGCCGGGCGGCACCACGCCGGGCCCGATCTTTGACGATCTTTGTGCTGCGGATCTCGACTGGTCGCGGGTGGATGTGATGCTGACAGATGAGCGTTGGGTCCCGGAGGATCACGCGCGCTCGAACACACGGCTGATCCGCGAACGCTTGCTGGTGGATCGCGCGGCGGCGGCCCGCTATATCCCGCTTTACATGCCCGGTGAGACACCCGAGGAGCGCCTGGCCGATCTGGAAACAAATATCGTGCCGCGCCTGCCGATCTCGGTCCTGCTGCTGGGCATGGGTGCGGATATGCACACCGCGTCGCTGTTTCCGGGCGCGGACAAGCTCGCCGAGGCGCTGGATGCGGACGCGCCGGTGTTGATGCCCATGCGGGCCCCCGGCGCGCCAGAGCCGCGCATTACCCTGACCGCGCGGGTGCTTGATGGGGCGCTGTCCAAGCACATCGTCATCTTTGGCGAAGACAAGAAAGCGGCGCTGGAACAGGCCCGCACACTCAAGCCGATTGATGCGCCGGTCTCGGCGGTCCTGGCCGAGACCCGGGTGCATTGGGCACCGTGATACTATTCAGAATTGAGGAGTTCACCAATGTGGGCTGATTTGCAGGAACATGCCAAGGGCGTGACCGACCGGAAAATCACAGAGTTGTTCGAAAAACCCGCGCGCGCTGCGGAATTTTCCACAGAATTCGATCAATTATTGTTCGATTACTCCAAAACAAACATTGATGACACTGCGCGCGACATGCTCCTGAAGCTGGCCAGAGAGCGCAATGTCGCCGCCCGCCGCGACGCCATGTTCGCGGGCGACAAGATCAACGAGACCGAAACCCGCGCCGTGCTGCATACCGCCCTGCGCAACCTCGATGGCGGCCCTGTGATGGTCGATGGCGAGGATGTCATGCCCGGTGTTATGGACACGCTGGCGCGGATGGAGGCGTTTGCCGGGGATGTGCGCAGCGGGCGGTTCACGGGGCAGGGCGGTGCCATCACCGATGTGGTCAATATCGGCATCGGCGGCTCCGATCTTGGCCCCGTGATGGCCTGCGCCGCGTTGTCGCCCTATGCCGACGGGCCACGCACGCATTTCGTCTCGAACGTGGACGGCGCGGATATTGCCGACACGTTGCGCGGGCTGAACCCGGAAACGACGCTGGTGATTGTCGCCTCCAAGACGTTCACCACGATCGAGACCATGACCAATGCGCGCACGGCCAAGGCCTGGATGTCCGAGCGCGTCAGCGACCCGGCGGCACAGTTTGCCGCGCTCAGCACGTCGGATGAGAAAACCGCTGCGTTTGGTATCGATCCCTCCCGCGTTTTCGGCTTCGAGGATTGGGTTGGCGGGCGCTACTCAATGTGGGGGCCGATTGGGCTATCCATCATGATTGCCATCGGTGCGGATGCGTTCCGCGCCTTCCTGCGCGGCGCGCAAGCCATGGACCGCCATTTCCGTTCGGCGGAGTTCCACGAAAACATGCCGGTGCTGTTGGCGCTGGTCGGCATCTGGCACAATCAGGTGCTGGGCCATGCCACGCGCGCGGTGCTGCCTTATGACAACCGGCTGATCCGGTTGCCTGCCTATCTGCAACAGCTTGAGATGGAGAGTAACGGCAAATCCGTCTCCATGCACGGCGCGGACTTGCCGTATGATTCGGGTCCCGTGGTCTGGGGCGAGCCGGGCACCAATGGCCAGCACGCGTTCTACCAGTTGATCCATCAGGGCACCCGCGTGATCCCTTGCGAGTTTCTCGTGGCTGCCGAGGGTCATGAACCGGACCTGGCACATCATCACGAACTTCTGGTCGCCAATTGCCTTGCCCAATCCGAGGCGCTGATGCGCGGCCGCACGCCGGACGAGGCGCGTGAAAAAGTGCGCGGCCAGTTCGAAGGCGAGGAGCTGGAGCGTCAGGCCCGCCACCGTGTCTTCCCCGGCAATCGTCCGTCGACCACGTTGATCTACCCGAAACTGACGCCCGAGGTTCTGGGCCAGATCGTGGCGCTCTATGAGCATCGCGTCTTTGTCGAAGGCGTGATCCTAGGCATCAACTCCTATGACCAATGGGGCGTGGAACTAGGCAAGGAACTGGCCACCGCGCTGGGTCCGATTGTCGCCGGTGAGGAAAGCGCCGAAGGCAAGGACGGCTCGACCCAAATGCTTGTGGAGTATGTATTGAAAAACCGGGGCTGAGGCCCCGGTTTCCCAGAGACGTGTTGGCCCGCCGAAACGCTCGGCGGGCTGTTTTCATGCGGTGGCTGCGCGGGCCGACGATCCGGTCCAGGCATCCACCGACCATGCGCCTGCGCCAGTCAGGGCAAGGGCGATGTAACCCCCTGTCAGCGCAAGGTTCTTCATGAACATGGTCATTTGCATCTGGTCGGCCGGCACGAAGTGATAGAGCACGCCCGAGGCCAGACAGAACGCGCCAAGCGCCAGCGCCACAAGCCGGGTCTGAAAGCCCA
This sequence comes from Primorskyibacter aestuariivivens, assembly GCF_028023675.1. GTDB lineage: Bacteria > Pseudomonadota > Alphaproteobacteria > Rhodobacterales > Rhodobacteraceae > Marinovum > Marinovum aestuariivivens. The sequence continues at coordinate 30,246 of NZ_JAQIOZ010000020.1, forward strand.
CAAGCAGCGCGACGCCGCCCAGGATTTCAAACGCGATTACCGGCCAGGCCAGAAAGCCGGGCACGCCGCCCGATTCCATGAAACCGGCAAAGCCTTCGACATTTCCAAGCTTGCCGATCCCGGCCATGATGAACAGAACGGCCAGCAGAACGCGGGCCACGAGCGGTGCAATCGTTTGGGTCATGATGCGTATCCTTGTAGTTTGATCATTGACCCGCTTATGCCGATGTGCGGTGGTGTCGGTAATTCCAATATTTGAAACAGGCCTTGTGCAATTTTGCACTGAATGGTTGGGTGTGGGATCAGGGAATATCAAACCCCGGCGAAGCCAGTTCGAACCCTTCGAATTGAAACCCCGGGCTGACCGTGCAGCCCACCAAAGTCCAGTCTCCGGTGCTCACCGCGCTTTGCCAGTGATGCGCGGGCACGATCCGTTGTGGCAACTGGCCGGCGGCAAGGTCCGGCCCCAGCATATGATCGGTTTTCGGCCCGGCATCGGTGTCCGCCATGGACAGGATCAACGGCGCACCGGCATAGAAATGCCAGATCTCCGTGGCGTCCACCCGGTGCCAATGGCTGCGCTCGCCCGCGGGCAGAAGGAAATAAATACAGGTGCCGCAAGGCCGCCCATTGCCATCCGCCACCCAGGTCTGGCGGAAATACCCGCCCTCGGGATGCGGGGCGAGGTTCAGGTGGGCGATGATCTCGTCTGCGGTCATGGGGGCACCTTAACCCCGGTCACAAACCCGTGAAAGACCATAGGTGCGCGCCAATTTCTTTGGTATATAAGCAAGACTTCGCCGGGACCCGGCAAGAAGGCGCTGGAATCCCGGCGTCCTGCTCAAAGGGGATGTTGCGCCCTGATCCGTGCCTATCTGTTGAAACGAGTGCCCCACATTGGGCGCGTATGCGACCACAGGAGGAAGACATGACATTTCGATTTTTGATCCCGGCCGTGCTTGCCGGTTTTACGCTGTCGGCCTGCGATACGCTGACCACGGAACAGCGCACCGTGGCCGGTGTGGCGGGCGGGGCCGCCGCCGGTCTGATCGCAGCCTCGGTACTGAAAGCCGACAACAACTGGCGCATCATCGCGGCTCTGGCCGGGGCCGCCGCAGGCACGGTCGTGGCCCAGAACACGGCCACCGGGCGTTGCGCCTATTCCAATGGTGACGGCACCTATTACACCGCACCCTGCCGCTAAAGCCGCATCTCAAAGAACAACAAGTGCCCCTCTGCAATGGGGGGCACTTCCTGATAGGGGCCGCGCGGGCGAAATCCCATGGTGGTATAAAGCCGCTGCGCAGCGGTCAGCGGTTTGGACGTGTCCATCAGGATGCGGGCAAAACCCAGATCCCGGCAGCCCTCGATCAGCGCGGACATGAGCGCAAAACCTGCACCGGTGCCGCGCGCGTCCTCATTGACATAGACCCGCTTGATCTCGGCATCTTCCGGGGACAGGCGATGCACCATACCGCAGCCCACAGGCTCCCCATCACGGAGCGCGAGACTCATGAACCCGTCGGGGGGCGCATGTTCCTCGGCCAGCCGCTCCATGAGGGCGGCGTATTTTTTCGCAGGGTAAAACATGTCCACGATCTCCGCATCAAAGGGCGAGAGCGCCCGGAGGAAGCCGTGATACTCCCAGCACAGCGTGCGCACGGCCGCGATATCGGCCTCGGTGTCGGGTGTGATGATGCGCAGATCGCCCATGAAAAAGTCCCCCTGAACGGTTCAGGAGGACTTTATCGATTTTTCCGGGCGGCACGAATTATGTTTCGTGCCCCCTTTGATCACGACCGCTTATTTCAGAATCGAGCGCCCGGCATATTCTGCCGTCTCGCCCAGCATTTCTTCGATTCGGATCAGCTGGTTGTATTTGGCCAACCGGTCCGAACGCGCCAGCGACCCGGTCTTGATCTGTCCGCAATTGGTGGCCACGGCCAGATCGGCAATGGTGGCATCCTCGGTCTCGCCCGAGCGGTGGCTCATGACGTTGGTGTAACGCGCGCGATGGGCCATATCGACCGCTTTAAGAGTTTCCGTCAAGCTGCCGATCTGGTTGACTTTTACCAGCATGGAGTTCGCCACGCCCTTGGCAATCCCGTCGGCCAGACGCGCCGGGTTGGTCACGAACAGGTCGTCGCCGACAAGCTGGACCTTATCGCCCAGCTTCTCGGTCAGGATCGCCCAGCCGTCCCAGTCATCCTCGCTCATGCCGTCTTCGATCGAGATGATCGGGTAATCGTCACAGAGCGCGGCAAGGTAATCGGCGTTTTCTTCCGACGACAGCGATTTGCCTTCGCCCTTCAGCTCATATTTGCCGTCCTTGTAGTACTCGGTCGCCGCGCAATCGAGCGCCAGGTAGATGTCCTCACCCGGTTTGTAACCCGCCTTCTCGATGGATTTCAGAATGAAATCAAGCGCTTCCCGAGTCGAGGCGATGTTCGGCGCAAAGCCACCCTCATCGCCGATTCCGGTGGACAGGCCCGCCGCCGACAGTTCTTTCTTCAGCGTGTGGAACACTTCCGCGCCCATGCGCACCGCCTCACGGATATTCGTGGCGCTGACCGGCATGATCATGAATTCCTGAATGTCGATTGGGTTGTCGGCATGTTCGCCACCATTGATGATATTCATCATCGGTACCGGCAGGATGCGCGCCGAGGTGCCGCCCACATAGCGGAACAGCGGCTGCTGGGTGGCGTCCGCGGCGGCCTTGGCCACGGCCAGCGACACGCCAAGAATGGCGTTTGCACCCAGACGGCCCTTGTTGTCGGTGCCGTCCAGTTCACACATTGCCATGTCGATGGCGACCTGTTCGGTGGCGTCCATGCCCACGATCTCGTCGGCAATCTCGCCATTCACGGCGGCCACGGCTTCCAGCACGCCCTTGCCCATGTAGCGGCTCTTGTCGCCGTCGCGGCGTTCAACGGCCTCATAGGCCCCGGTCGAGGCTCCCGAAGGCACGGCGGCGCGGCCCACGGTGCCGTCTTCGAGCGTCACATCGACCTCAACGGTCGGGTTGCCACGGCTGTCGAGGATCTCGCGCGCGAAAATGTCGATAATGGTGGTCATGGAGTATTGTCCCTCAAGACGATGAATTTGGCCGCGCTATAGCAGAGTGCTTTGACGGAGGGAACCGTCTTTGTTAGCGCTAACGTTTATCCGCCCACATGGTTGCGCAAACACTCATGCGGCGGATGGCCGCTGTCGGACGTGGCGCTCACGCCAAAGCGTGTAAAGCCCCGAGGCCATGATGATGCCCATCCCGGCCCATGTTGCCGCGTCGGGCCGCTCGCCAAACACTGCCATGCCAATGGCCAGCGCAAAGATCATCCGCGAATAGCGAAATGGTGTGACAAAAGACACCTCGCCAATGCGCATCGCGGTGACGATCATGAAATAGGCCACCAGCCCGACCGAAATCGCGGCCAGAAGGATCATCCCGATCCGCAGATCCACCGGGGCAGGGGCATCGCCTGCCAGCGCCATGAGGATGGCGCCCGTCGGGATGAGCATCAGGAAAGCCTGAAAACTCACCTGCATCGAGGTGATATCGGCGGTGACCCGGCGCGTCGCCAGATCGCGCAGGGCCAGCCCCAGCATGCCGATCACGGCAAAGAGCGAGGCAGGCACAAACCCCTCCAGCCCGGGCCGGATAATCACAAGCACGCCCGCAAATCCAACAAGGATCGCCGACCAGCGCCGCCAGCCCACCACCTCGCCCAGAAACAGCGCCGCGCCCAGCGTCACCACCAGCGGCGTGGCCTGAAGGATGGCCGAGGCCACCGAGAGATCGATGGTGGTGATGGCGGTGACAAATCCCAACGTGCCGATCACCTCGGCCCCGTTGCGCAGCAAAAGCGGCGCGCGCAGCATGGCGCGCGGAAACAGCCGCCGCCGCTGCGCGATGCAGACCCCGCCAAAGGCAAGCGCGCCACCCGCCCCCAGAAGGATCAGGATCTGCCCCACCGGCAGAGCCCCGGCCATCAACTTGATGCACATGTCCTCGATCGCAAACCCGGCCATGGCCAGCACCATCAAAAGCGCACCGCGCAGATTTTCCATCGCGACCTCGGATCACAGCACGGATCCCGTGCTTCTTCTGTTTGAAAATACCTCGGGGGAGTCCCGAAGGGACGGGGGCGGAGCCCCCAACTTCCCTTGCGGCCTTACTTGCGGATCGGCACGCCGTAAAGCTCCAGCCGATGTCCGATAAGCTTGTATCCCAGCTTTTCGGCGATCTTTTCCTGTAACGCTTCGATTTCAGGATCGACGAATTCGATCACCTCGCCGGAATGCATGTCGATGAGGTGGTCGTGATGGTCGCGCTCGGCATCTTCGTATCGTGCGCGCCCGTCGCCGAACTCCAGCTTGTCGAGAATGCCCGCCTCCTCAAAAAGCTTCACCGTGCGATAGACCGTGGCGATGGAAATATCCGCATCACGCGCCGAGGCGCGGGTATAAAGCTCTTCCACATCCGGGTGATCGTCGCTGTCCTCGATCACGGCGGCAATCACCTTGCGCTGGCCGGTCATGCGCAGGCCCTTGGCCTCGCATCTCTCCAGAATGGTCTGCCCCATGATCGCCACTCGCCCCGTTTCATGACCCCGGTCGTTCCGGCTCCGGGTCTAGGCGATTTGCCGGGCCACGAAAAGACCAAGCTGGGGAGCGGGACTTGACTTTATGTCGCAAAGCGCGCACATGCCCCACAGCGAAGTCCACTGCCGCGTGAGCAGAGGGTGCCACAGACGCACCCGCAATATGGACCGCGACTGTTCCCAAAATCACGCGTGGGGCCAAGGTTTCTGACGATTGCGGGACATTCGGTTCCGTGAAAGGTCGGCGGCCCACCACGATGCTCCGCGAGAAACGGGGCGACCTGCGTCTGGGCCAATGCCCCGGCGCGAAAGGACATATTTTGACTCAATTCGACATGATGGGCCTGCCCAAACATCTGCAGACCCGCCTGGCCGCCATGGGCCTGACTGAACCCACTCCGATCCAGAGCCGCGCCATCCCGGTTGCGCTTGACGGGCGCGACGTGATGGGCCTGGCCCAGACCGGCACCGGCAAGACCGCGGCCTTTGGCCTGCCGCTCATGGCGCAGCTTCTGCAATACGGCAAGAAGCCCGAGCCCAAGACCATCCGCGCGCTTGTTCTGGCCCCTACACGGGAGCTGGCCAAGCAGATCACCGAGACCATGCGCGCACTGGCCGAAGGCACAGCGATCAAGACCGGCATGGTCGTCGGCGGCCAATCCATCAACGCCCAGATCAACCGCCTGTCGCGCGGCACCGACCTTTTGGTGGCCACGCCCGGCCGTCTCATCGACCTGATGGACCGCCGCGCGCTGACGCTTGAGGAGACCGCCTTTCTGGTGCTGGACGAGGCCGACCAGATGCTGGACCTTGGCTTTATCCACGCGCTGCGCCGCATCTCGGAAATGGTACCGGCGGATCGCCAGACCATGCTGTTCTCGGCCACCATGCCGAAACAGATGAACGAGATCGCGCAATCCTACCTGCGCAATCCCCAGCGGATCGAGGTCACGCCTCCGGGCAAAGTGGCCGACAAGATCACGCAGGCCGTGCATTTCGTCCCCAAATCGCACAAGGCAACGCTTCTGGCGGAACTGCTCGACGGGCACCGCGATGAACTGGCGCTGGTGTTCTGCCGCACGAAACACGGCGCGGAAAAGCTGATGAAGGGGCTCGCGGGACAGGGCTTTGCCGCAACTTCGATCCACGGCAACAAAAGCCAGGGCCAGCGCGACCGTGCTCTGGCGGCGTTCCGCGCGGGCGACATGCGCGTGCTGGTGGCCACCGATGTGGCCGCGCGTGGCATCGACATCCCTGATGTGCGTCATGTCTACAATTTCGACCTGCCCAATGTGGCCGACAACTACGTGCACCGCATTGGTCGGACCGCCCGCGCGGGCCGTGACGGCGCGGCGATTGCGTTCTGCGCGCCCGAGGAAATGGGCGAGCTGAAAGCCATCCAGAAAGTGATGAAGCTTTCCATCCCGGTGGCCTCCGGTCGCCCGTGGGAGGACATCACCCCGCCCGAAGGCGGCAACAAGCCCAAGGGTCGTGGTCGTGGTCGCGGCCGTCCGGGCGGCGGTTTCGCTGGCAAACCCGGCGGTAGCGGCAAACCTGCCAATCGTCGCCGCAAACCCGGTCAAGGGCGCGGCAAACCGCAAGCGGCCTGATCCGAACCGAGTGGCCGAAATCGCCGCGCAGCCAGACATAAAACTGGCTGCGCGGCGCGCCAAACTGGCTGACCCGGCCACTCTGGTCATTCCGGGTCCAAGCGCCTAGATGTGAGCCTCGCATAGCAAGGCCCGTCAGATGACCAGTTCCCAGACCAATCCCGATCCGTCTCAAACAAATCAGGCCCCCGATGCGGCGCAGATCGCGGCTGAAGAACGCCGGTCGGGATGGCGCACCATTCGTCGGGTGGCCCCCTATCTCTGGCCCGAAACGCGCCGCGACCTGCGTGTGCGCGTGGTGCTGGCCATGCTGACGCTGGTGCTGGCCAAGGTCGTGACGATGCTCACGCCGTTTCTGTATAAATACGCGGTGGACACGCTCTCGGGCGAGGCGTCCGACCTGCTTTTGGGCGCGGTCGGGCTGACCGTCGCCTATGGCATGGCGCGGCTTTTCATGAACGGCTTCAACCAGTTGCGCGACGCGCTTTTTGCCGCCGTGGCGCAACAGGCGCTGCGCCGTCTGGCGCTCGAGACCTTTACCCATATTCACCGCCTGTCGCTGCGCTACCACATCACGCGCAAGACCGGCGGGCTGTCCCGGATCATTGAACGGGGCGTCAAGGGCGTGGAATTCCTTCTGCGCTTCCTGCTGTTTTCGGTGGGGCCTTTGGCGCTGGAACTCATGCTGACGTCGCTGGTGCTCTTTTTGTGGTTCGATGTCTGGTATCTGGCGGTCATCGTGCTGACCATCGCGGCCTATGTGCAGTTCACCTTCAAGGTCACCGAATGGCGGGTGAAGCTGCGCCGCGAGATGAACAAGCAGGACACCGATGCCAATCAAAAGGCCATCGACAGCCTGCTCAATTTCGAAACGGTCAAGTATTTCGGGGCCGAGGCGCGCGAGGCGCGGCGCTATGACATCTCCATGGCGGGATATGAGCAAGCCGCGCTCAAGACCTCTTATTCCTTGGCCTTCCTGAATTTCGGGCAGGCGCTTCTGATCAATGGCGGGCTGGTCGCGGTGATGGTCATGGCGGCGATGGGCGTGCAGCGCGGGGAACTGACCGTGGGCGATTTCGTCATGGTCAACGCCTACATGATCCAGATCACCATGCCGCTGAATTTCCTTGGCACCGTCTATCGCGAGATCCGCCAGGCGCTGGTGGATATGGGCGAGATGTTCGACCTTTTGGAACAACCCGCAGAAGTCACGGACAAGCCCGGTGCAAAAGACATCGACATTCGCGGCGGCGAGGTCCGGCTGGACAATGTGGCCTTTGGCTATGATCCGGCGCGGCCCATCCTCAAGGGCGTCAGCCTGACCGCAGGTGCGGGGCAGAACGTGGCCATTGTCGGCCCCTCGGGTTCGGGCAAAAGCACCATCGGGCGGCTCTTGTTCCGGTTCTACGATGTGTCGGGTGGGTCGCTGAGCATTGACGGGCAGGATGTGCGTGACATCACCCAGGACAGCCTGCACAAGGCGGTGGGCGTGGTGCCGCAGGACACGGTGCTGTTCAACGATACGATCCGCTACAATATCGAATATGGTCGCGAAGGCGCGAGCGAGGAAGAGATCATTGAGGCCTCCAAATCGGCGCAGATCCATGACTTCATCACCTCGCTGCCCGAAGGTTATGACACGATGGTGGGCGAGCGCGGGCTGAAACTCTCTGGCGGTGAAAAACAGCGCGTGGGCATCGCGCGGACCCTGCTCAAGAACCCGCCGATCCTGCTTCTGGACGAGGCGACATCGGCGCTCGACACCGAAACCGAACAGGAAATTCAGGGCGCGCTGGCCCGCGCGGCCGAGGGGCGCACGGTGCTGATGATCGCGCACCGGCTGTCTACCGTGGCGGATGCGGACCTGATCGTGGTGTTGCAGGACGGCGAGATTGTCGAGCGCGGCACGCATTCCGACCTGCTGGCCCGCGACGGACGCTATGCCAGCCTGTGGCGGCGGCAGCAGGCCGAGGAAGCGGCGTAATTCCGCGTGTAATGCGCGTCATTAAACAATTTTAGCGCGAATCGTGGTATCCTGCGCGCGGGCACCTGATATTTTTTGCCCGTTTTTTTGACAGGAGATTACCATGAACAGATTTTCCCTCGCCATCTGCGCGGCGGCGTTTTCCATTGGGTCCGTAGCCCATGCCGACATGATCGACGATTTCGGCAGCATCGAAGACAGCGTCAATGACGTGATGCTCGAAGAGATGGAGCGCATCGTCGTCGATCTCAACGAACGTATTCCGATCCTCGATTGTGGTTGCCCGCATCTGTGCGAGATGCTGGGCGTTCTCGCCCGCAGCGGGGCCACCGGCGACCGGGCGCAGGGCGGGCTGCTCAAGGCGCTGGTCAAGGATCAGGCCGGTGGCATCGAAATGGCCATCGACAATGGCGGCAAATTCAATGCCGAGATCATGGGATCGGTGTCGGTCAAGATGGATTATTCCGAGAAATTCGACCCCGAGGCCGTGACCGGGTTGCTCAAGAAAGCCGGGCGCGCGGTGCTGCGCTGACATGACAAACGCCTTGCGCGGCTCACGTCCGCGCGAGGCCCACTTGCGCCGACCCGCGGCCCATGTGTTATCCTCGGACCTGGCAGGGGCCTGCCAATTCGAGGATTGTCATGTTGAAATTCTTTCCCATCGCGCTCATTGCTCTGGGCATCTCCGCCGCCGCGGCACAGGCGACCGACCGCTATGTCGACGGGCCAAGCTTTCCCTGTGGCGGGCGGCTGACCCCGTCCGAACACGCGATCTGCCATGATGCCTATCTGTCCGAACTGGATCGCACCATGGCGCGTCATTATTATATCAAACGCGATCTGTCCGGTCACCGCGCGCGCAAGGCGCTGCAAAGCGATCAGAAGCTCTGGCTGCGCTGGCGCGATACCTGTGGGGCCGGGGTCGGCTGTCTGGCGCGGCGTTATGAACAGCGTATTCTCGACCTCGTGCCACGCGACCGGCTGCCGCCGGGCTTTGGCTGTGGCGGGGCGGGGCGGTTGACCGGGAGGCATATGTTGTTGCCGCCCAAAGGGTGACCGCGGGTGACCGCGATTTGATCGCCAAAGCGGATGCAGAGCCAAGCTGGCGCTGCTATACTGGCGGCAGAATCCATAAGCCGAAAAGAGGCACATGAGCAGTTCCTTCCTCAGAGCGTTTGCGCTCTTGCTTTGCATTCTGCTGGCACCGGTGGCCCGGGCGCAGACCCAGGAGTTTGGCGCGCTGGCCCGTGTGATCCCCGATGAGACATCGGTGCGCGACCGGCGCGGCGGCGCGGTTGAGCTGAGCTTTGGGCTGAGCCAGGGGGTGCCATGGCGCGCTTATACGCTGGCCAATCCGGACAGGCTTGTGCTGGATTTTCAAGAGGTTGACTGGACCGGCCTCTCACCTGACAACTTCTCGTCCGAGACCATCGCAGCGGTGCAGTTTGGCGTGTTGCGCCCCGGCTGGTCGCGCTTTGTGGCCGAGCTGTCCGGCCCGCTGGGCGTGGAGACCGCGGCGCTCTTCGTGTCCCCCGAAACTGCTGCCGCGCGGCTTGAGATCCGTTTGGAAGAGCTTGACCGCGCGACGTTCAACGCCCGGACCGGGGCCGCGCCCGATGCGCGCTGGGTCCTGCCCGAACCGGGGATGCGCGCCGCGCCGCAAGCCGGGCGCGACCGGCTGGTTGTCATGCTTGATCCGGGTCACGGCGGTATTGATCCCGGTGCCATCCGCCACGGCCAGTCCGAGGCCGACCTGATCCTGCAACTGGCCTTTGATATCGAAGAGGCGCTGCTGCGCGCGGGGGGGATCGACGTGGTCATGACCCGGCGTGATGATGTCTTTGTCTCGCTTGAGGGCCGCGTGGCCATGGCGCGCGACAGTGGCGCGCATCTGTTCATCTCGCTGCACGCCGATGCGCTTCAGGAGGGCGTGGCGCATGGGGCCAGCGTCTACACTCTGTCCGAGACCGCCACCGACGAAGCGACCGCTGCGCTGGCCGAACGTCATGAGCGCAGCGACCTGCTGGCGGGCATTGACCTGAGCGGGTCGGACGATGTGGTGGCGCAGGTGCTGATGGATCTGGCGCGGCAGGACAACGCGCCGCGCTCGACCATGCTGGCCAAGGCGCTGATCGGCGGGATCGAGACCGAGGTCGGCCATGTCCACAAACGCCCGCTGCGCTCCGCCGGATTTTCGGTGCTGAAAGCGCCCGATATCCCGTCCGTGCTGGTCGAGGCCGGGTTCCTGTCTACCGATGAGGACCTGAAGAACCTTCAGGACCCCGGTTGGCGCGCCTCCATGGCACGTGGCATTCGCGACGGCATCCTGGCCTGGAGCTTGGCTGATGCAGCCGTCGCGCCGCTGAGGCGGAAATGATGGGCAAGCTGCGACGCCATGGGCTGAAAACAGCCCAAGATGACAGGTCTTGTGTTTTGACGCGGGCGACCCCCGGTCTTATATAGAGCGCCTAACCAGAGGAGCCCTGCGTGCTACGGTTCATCCTTTCTTTCTTCGGCGGTATCTTCACGCTTGTGACCATGGGGCTTGGCGTCGTGGCGCTGTCCATTGGGGCCGTGTTCTGGATCTATGGCCAGGACCTGCCCAGTCACGAATCCCTGTCGCAATACAAACCGCCGACGATCAGCCGAATCTATTCCACCGAAGGGCGCATCATCGACGAATTTGCCAAGGAACGGCGCCTTTTCACCCCGGCCGATGAGATCCCCGATCTGGTCAAGCACGCCTTTATTTCGGCCGAGGACAAGAATTTCTATTCCCATGCGGGGTATGACGCGCGCGGCATCATCGCCGCCGCAGTGGAGGCCGTGCAGTCGCGCGGGCGCAATGTGCGCGGCGCCTCGACCATCACGCAGCAGGTCATGAAGAACTTCTTGCTCTCCGGCGACCGGCGGGTCGAGCGCAAGATCAAGGAGATCATCCTCGCCACGCGGCTTGAGGAGAGCCTGCCAAAGGACCGCATTCTGGAGCTGTACCTGAACGAGATTTTCCTCGGTCAGAACTCCTATGGCGTGGCCGCTGCGGCCCAGACCTATTTCAACAAGACTTTGGGTCAGCTCGAACCGCATGAAGCGGCGTTCCTTGCCTCGCTGCCCAAAGCTCCGTCCGATTATCACCCGGTGCGGCGCAAGGAGCGGCTCTTGCAGCGCCGCAACTTCGTTCTCAAGGAGATGATGGAGAACGGCTATATCTCCAACGCCGTCTATGCACAGGAAGTGGCCCAGCCGCTGCGCTCGGTGCAGAATGGCGATTTTGAGAGCTTCAAGACCGCGCTGCCGCCGCGCGACTATTTCACCGATGAAATCCGCCGCCAGCTGTCCGAGGATTTTGGCGAGGGTGAGTTCTTTTCCGGCGGTCTGACAGTGCGTGCCACCATCGACCCCGAGATGCAGGTGATCGCGGCCCATGCGCTGCAAAAACAGCTTGAGGATTATGACCGGGGGCTGGGCGCATGGCGCGGCACCGGCAAGAAGATCGATGCGGGCAAGCTGGACAACTGGCAAGAGGAGCTGGCCAATGTGAAAGTCGCCCGCGACATCACGCTGGATAGCCAGTGGTATCCCGCCGTGGTGCTGGAGGTGCAGGATCAGTCACTGCGGCTGGGCATCGAAGATGTGGACCCCAACGAGAACGCCCCGCATGTGGTGCCGCGCAAGGACATTGCCTGGATCAAGGGCGATTTCTTTGACAATTTCGAACCCGGCGACGTTGTGCATGTGCGCAAAATGACCGAGGGCGACAATGGCGAGGGCGCGTTCATCCGCTGGACCCTGCGTCAGGTGCCCGAGGTGCAGGGCGGGTTCATGGCGATGGACGTCAATACCGGCCGTGTGATCGCGATGCAGGGCGGGTTCTCCTATCAGAACTCAGTCTTCAACCGCGCGACACAGGCCCAGCGTCAGCCCGGCTCGTCCTTCAAACCCTTTGTCTATGCCTCGGCGTTGGACAGCGGCTATACCCCCGCGACCATCGTGATCGACGCACCCATTGAGATCGACACACCCCAGGGCGTCTGGCGGCCCAAGAACGCGTCGAACCAGTTCTATGGCCCGACACCGCTGCGCACCGGGATTGAACGGTCGCGGAACCTCATGACCGTGCGTCTGGCACAAGAGGTCAGCATGGAGGTGGTCGGCTCCTACGCGGAACGCTTTGGGGTCTATGATTACCTCAACCCTGTGCTGGCCAATTCGCTGGGTTCTCAGGAAACCACGCTTTTCAAGATGGTTGCGGCCTATGCGATGTTTGCCAATGGCGGCGAACGTGTGGAACCCACGCTTGTTGACCGTGTGCAGGACCGCTACGGCAAGACGGTCTACCGTCATGACCCGCGCGACTGCACCGATTGCGACGATCCCACCATTGCCGAGACCCGCAGCCCCCGTATCGTGTCCGACCGCGAACGGGTGATGGATGCGGTGACCGCCTATCAGCTCACCTCGATGATGAGAGGGGTGGTGGACCGCGGCACCGCTTCGCGCCATGTGAACCTTCCGGTGCCTACGGCTGGCAAGACCGGCACCACCAACGACGCCAAGGATGTGTGGTTCGTGGGCTTCACCTCGAATATCGTCGCGGGCTGCTATATCGGCTATGACCGCCCGCGCTCCTTGGGGCGCGGCGCGTCGGGTGGCGGGTTCTGTGGCCCGGTGTTCCAGCGCTTCATGAGTGAGGCGATCAAGAGCTATGGCGGCGGCAAATTCCGCGTGCCGGAGAATTGCGAATTCATCAAGATCGACCGTTTCTCGGGCGCGCGCCTGTCTCCGGATGCAAGTGGCGACAACGTGGTCACCGAATGTTTCCGCGAGGGCGAAGAGCCGGTGTTCGGCATCATGTTCGACGGTGGTTTTGCGATGGGGTCCAACTTTGACCTGATCGTGCCGGACGGGCAGGGGCCCAAACAGGTCACCACCTCGACCGGCAAAAAGGCCATCGTTGGCCCCAAAGCCAGCTTTGGCACGCTTAGCTCGGGCGGGCTGTACTGAGACAGGCCAGCGGGGCGCAGGGGTATGGCGGCTTTAAGGGATGGAGCCGACACTGAAGCGAAGAACACAGGGCCGCGCCCGGCGTTACGCAGATGGGGGGCTTCGCCCCATGCTCGCGTCTTGTTCCCACCCGGCAGGCTTGATATCAGGCAATCCTTACTCTTTGGAGCCGAATACACCATGCGCGCGGAAATCGAAAACAAAGTCGCCGAGATCGAAAAATCGCTTGAGCTGCTCGCCCAACGGATGGACTACGAAACCGCCCCGCATCGGCTTGAGGAATTCAACGCCATGACCGAGAATCCGGATCTGTGGAACGATCCGGACAAGGCGCAGAAACTCATGCGCGACCGGCAGGCGCTGATGGACAAGGTGTCGACCTACGAGACGATCAAGCAGGATCTCAGCGACAATATCGAGCTCATTGAACTGGGCGAGATGGAAGAGGACAAAGAGGTCATCGCCGATGCCGAGGCGGCGATCTCGGCGCTGGCCGTCACCGCCGCCGCGAAAGAGCTTGAGGCGCTGCTCGATGGCGAGGCGGACAGCAACGATACCTTTCTTGAGATCAACGCGGGCGCCGGCGGTACTGAGTCCTGTGACTGGGCCTCCATGCTGGCGCGGATGTATGTGCGCTGGGCCGAATCCAAGGGCTACAAGGTCGAGCTGCAATCCGAGCAATCGGGTGACGAGGCGGGGATCAAATCCGCCGCCTACAAAATCTCGGGCCATAATGCCTATGGCTGGCTGAAATCGGAATCGGGCGTGCACCGGCTGGTGCGCATCTCGCCCTACGATTCGGCGGCCAAACGGCATACGTCCTTCTGTTCGGTCTGGGTCTACCCGGTGGTGGACGACAATATCGAGATCGAGGTGAACCCGGCCGATATCCGCATCGACACCTACCGGTCCTCCGGCGCTGGCGGCCAGCACGTGAACACCACCGACTCGGCCGTGCGGATCACCCACCACCCGACGGGCATCGTGGTGACCAGTTCCGAGAAATCCCAGCACCAGAACCGCGACATTGCCATGAAGGCGCTGAAATCGCGGCTCTATCAGTTGGAACTGGACCGGCGCAATGCCGATATCAATGCCGCGCATGAGGCCAAGGGCGATGCGGGCTGGGGCAACCAGATCCGGTCTTACGTGTTGCAGCCCTACCAGATGGTCAAGGACTTGCGCACCGGGCACGAGACCTCGGATACCAAGGGCGTGCTCGATGGCGATCTGGACGCGTTCATGGCTGCCACGCTGGCGATGGATGTCTCGGGCAAGAGCCGCGCCGAGGCGCAGGGCGAGGAGTAGAGCATGTCGCGCAAAAGTGGGAACCGGTTTTGCGCTCCTCGGACATGCTCTAGGCCCGCGTTCTAACTGTTGGCGACCTCTTCGAGAAACAGGTCAAGATCGGCCATGTTGATCGGTTTGTTCAGCAGGGTCACGTCCATCCGTCTGCAGGTCTCCTGCAACACCTCGCAGCGCAGGGCTGAAATGATGCGCACCGGCAAGCGTCCGTAGCGTTCGGTGATTTCGCGGAACAGTACGGTGCCGGTCATCCTGCCGCCCAACTGCTCATCGAACAGCAGTGCGTCAGGCGTGATTTCCAGCTCTTCAAGAAGTTCCAGTGCGGTTTCGGCGTTGGGCGCTTCGATCACGTCTGCACCGCTGTTTTCCAATGTCATGCTCAGCGCGCGGCGCAGGTTTTCATCATTCTCGACAAGAAACACCACCCGCCCCTTGACCGTGGCCGGGCTGCGCACGGCGCGCTGCGGTGGCTTGAACACGGTGCCCAGGACAGTGCCGACCATCGGCACCGTCACGGCAAAACAGGTGCCGCGCCCGGGTTGCGAAGTTAGCGAAATCTGGTGGCCCAGCCCGGCGCAGGCGCGCTCCACGATGGCCAGCCCCAGCCCCAGCCCCTCGGAGGCAGAGGCCGGTGCATCCAGCCGCGCGAATTCCCGGAACACCTCGTCCTGGAACTCTTCGGGAATGCCGGGGCCGGTGTCCCGGACCTCGATGCGCAACGCGTCGCCGTCGCGCCGCGCGCCCATCAGGATCTTGCCGGTCTGGGTATAGCGCACCGCATTGCCCAAAAGGTTCTGCAGGATGCGGCGCAGATAGCTGGCATCGGACATGACCGTGGCTCGGGTGTCCACAATGCGCAGGCCAAGCCCCTTTTGCGCCGCCAGCGGTTCCAGTTGGTGACGCAACCCGTCGAACAGGGTCTGCAACGCAACGGGACGCACCTCGAACGCGGCTTGTCCGCTTTCGAGCTTGGAGATGTCGAGCAGTGCTTCGATGATGTTCTCGACCGAGCCCAGCGCCGACATCACCTTGTCCAGCGTCACTTCGTTCGCGACGTTGCTTTGCGTCCCCTCCAGCGATCCCAGGAACAGTTTAGCGGCCGAGAGCGGTTGCAGCAGGTCGTGACTGGCGGCGGCGACAAAACGGCTTTTGGAGGCATTGGCACGCTCGGCAGCGCTCAGTGCGGCGGCAAGCTCGGTGGTGCGCTCGGCCACCCGCGCCTCCAGCCGCTCGTTCATTTCCTGCAACACGCGCGCCGCGTTGCGTTCGGCGGTGACGTCGGTAAAGCTGATCACAAAGCCGCCATCCGGCAGGCCTTGGGCAAAGGCGTCGAGCACCAGCGCATTGGCCTGTGCGACCTCAAAGCGCAGCGCGCCGCGATTTATCCGGCGCGTGGCCCAGTCCAGCAGGCGCTTGCGCGACATGCCCTGAGACAGGGTGAAATCCTGCGGCAGATGCCCCACCAGCGTGGCAAACCGCGCGCCCAGCTGGATGCGGTTCATCGGGATCTTGAGCAGTTCCGCCACCCGCGCATTCCAGCCCAGAAGCTGCGCCTCTTCGTCAAAGATGCAGACTCCCTGATGCAGGTGCTCCAGCGTCGCTGCGATCAGCCGGGCCTGTTTGTCCTGCAACCGCGCGCGTTCCTCGCGCTCCAGCCGAATGAGGTCGGTCACGTCGGTTTGCAGCACGACGGTGCCCTGCGATTCCGTGCGCCGCTCGGACACTTGTAACCACATGTCCTGTTTCAGCCGGACATTGAACATGGCGTTGCGGTTGCGATGGCGGCTCTTGCGCATCGCGGCCCAGCCAGCAGAGGTTTCCCCGTCCGGCAGGGCGAGATAGGCGCTCTGGCTGACAAGTTCCACATAGCGGTCAAAGGCGATGCCGGGGACCAGCTTGCCCGCGATATCGCGCATGTCCTGGCAAAAGCGCGAGTTGCACAGCACCAACGTGTCGGTGTTGTCGAACAGCGCAAAGCCTTCGTTCACCGACTCGATCGCCTCGGTCAGATAGGCGCGCGCGGCCTCGGTCTCGGCGTTTGCCTGTTCCAGCCGCAGGTTGCTTTCCTGCAAAAGGTTGAGCGCCTGTTCCAGATCGCGGGTGCGGCTGCGTACCTGGTCTTCCAAAAGCGCCGCGCGTTCGAACTGCGCATAGGCAAGGCCGGACGGGTCCTTTTGCCGCTCCACGCGCCGCATGAGTGACTGCGCGATGCGCATCAGCTTTTCGTTCTGGCGCTCGAGGCTGTCGTTGTTGTTAATCAGGGTCATCGGGGTGGTCCGTCTGTTCCGGATCATCCGGGGCCGGGGGATAGATGGCAACGCCGGTCATCGTATGATTGACGTGCAAACCACCCGATTGCTCGCCATAGGTGCTGAAGCCGCGTACATTATGCGCCCTGAGCACCTCTGAGACCTTGTGCAATTGCTGGCGCTGGCCCGCTTCCAGCCGTCTCAGGATGCAGTCACAGCCCAGAATGGCCTGCGGTTCCTGATCCTCGGACAGCCGCGACAGTTCCCGGTCCAGATGGCTCGCCATATCCTCGGACTCCGCCAGCGTCAGCACCATGCCGTCATCGATGGCGGAAAAGAACACCAACTCGCCGGCTTCGTTGACCCGTTGAATGGCCCGGACATGGTGGCGCGCGCCGACCTGTACGACCACCGGATGCGCGGCAAAGGTGAACTGGTCAAGCTGCTCGGGCATCTTGCCGACGATGCGGGCATATTCTCGCGCCGCAGGTTCGGCGTTGATCTCGCGCACGATCCGGTGGCGCGGGTCGGCATCGGTCACCACCATTTTCACATCCGTGGGCGACAGGTGATTGAGGCTGAAGACCTTGATCGGGCAGGCGCTGCGCACCACCGACATGATGGCCGCGTTTTCCATCACTTCGCCGTCCAGCGCGATATAGGTGTGCCGGAACTCCGTCCCATCACCGGCAGAGCCGCCAAAAAGCTGCATGCTGCCAAGTCCCGGTGCCAATGCCCCGGTCAGTTCGTCCTCGCGCAGCGACAGGCCATCCACCACGACAAAGGCGAATTCAGACGCGAAATCCGGCGCCTCTTCTTCCAGCGCAACGCGGGTCCGGATCAACCGGTCGGTTTCGGATTGCGGGTTGTCCCAATTGCCCAGGTCAATGGCATAGCAGCAGGTCCTGAACTGCGACGTGCCAAAGGCCAGCGCGACGATCTGGTCCTCTTCATATCCCGTTTCGCCGATCTCACCGGCGGTGGTGCAGGCCACCACGTGTTTGGCGCGCAATTGCGCACTCGCCTCACGTGCAAGGGCAGGGAAATCCGCCCGGTTGTTGATGAACAGCAACACAAGTTCAAAGGGCCCGGGGCCGAGCCCTGAGCGAAGTGCGCCAACGGGGTCCGCGACATCTATCCCAACCTGCGTGCGGCACAGGTCGGCCTTGTCTCCTCCCTTGGCGGTCGTTGGTTTTGTGTGACCGTCCAATTCATCCGACCTCTGGGATCAGTTGCCAAAGCTTAATGCGCCGATGCGCACAAGACAATGCACTGCTTTGCCGTCAGGCGAGGCCCGCCCGTCAGGCGTGGCGCGCCTCGGCGGTGGGCAGGATTTCGGAAAACCGGGCTTCCTGGGCGACCAGTACGGCCTGTGTCCGGCTTTGCACGCCAAGCTTGCGCATGATCGCGGTCACATGGGCCTTGACCGTGGTTTCGGCAATCGACAGGTCAAAGGCGATCTGCTTGTTCAGCTTGCCCTCGCAGATCAGTTGCAGGATGCGCGATTGCTGATTGGTCAGCGAGGCCAGCCGGTCAAAGGCGTCATTCTGCCCGCCTTGCTCGGCACTGCCGGGCACAAAACTGTCAGGGGTAAAGGTTTCGCCATTGCTGATCGCGGTCAGCGCGCGGTGGAATTCCTGGCGCTGGCTGTGTTTCGGCACGAAACCCGACGCTCCGGCGGACAGGGCCTGTGCGATCATCTTGTTGTCGGCCATGGAGGAAACAACCACCACGGGGCATTGCCCCAGCGCGCTTTTCAGCCGGATCAACCCGTCCAGCCCGTTCACGTCAGGCAGGTTCAGGTCCAGCAGGACCAGTTTCGGCCGAAAGCCGGCTTCGATTTGTTCGATTGCTTGTCCCAGGCTGGCGGCGGTGCGCACATCGGTCTTGTCGCACAGGGACCGAAGCGTCAGAACCAATGCATCGCAAAACAACGGATGGTCATCCACGACCAGCGCCTGTGACGGACAAGCGGAGGCGCTCAGCGTTTCCTTGTCCATGTTACCTCTCTCCCTCTGCGTAGTTTAGTCTAGGATGGGAAAATCCAAAGGTCATTTGGCCAAAGGTCGCATAAATTGTGGGAAATAAGGGCTTTGCGGTCACATCGCGTGACCTTGCCTTTTCTGGGAAATGGGGCGCAGGCCTTTGTTCTCCGGTGAAATTTTCGGAATTTTCTCCGTCGGACCGTTCATCAGCGCATCGCGCCCATGCGTCGCGCCATATCCAGCATGCGCGCTGAAAAGCCCCATTCATTGTCATACCATCCAAAGATGCGCAGCACGCCGCCCAGCGAAACCGATGTCTCGCGGCCCGACACGATCAGGCTCTCCGGCCGGGCGCGCAGGTCGGTCGAAACAAGCGGCATCTCGGTATATCCAAACAGGCTAGGATCAGCGGATCGCACCAGCGCATTGAGCGCCTCCACGGTGACCGGATCGCGGGTCTGCACGGTCAGGTCGATGGCCGAGACGCTTGCGGTGGGCACGCGGATGGCGCGTGCCTCGATGCGGTTTTTGAGATGCGGCAGCACCACGCCGATCAACTGTCCTGCGCTTGTGGTGGTGGGCACCATGGACATGGCCGCCGCGCGCGAGCGCGACAGCGATCCGCGCGGCGCATCCACCGTGGGCTGGGACCCGGTATAGCAATGCACCGTCGTCATATGGCCGGACAAAACCCCCGCCGCCTCATCCAGCAGTCGCAAAAGAGGCGCCAGCGCGTTGGTGGTGCAGGAGGCGTTGGAGATGACCGGCTGATCGCGCAACAATTCCTGATTGGCCCCCAGCACGATCGTGTCATCGGCGGCGGGCGAGGGGCCCGAGATCAGCACCCGGCCCGCGCCCGCGCGCAGGCCCCGCTCGGCCACCGCGCGCGTATTGGCCTTGCCGGTGCATTCCATCACGATATCCACCCCTGACAGATCCAGATCGCTCAGATCGGCGGCGTGATACACCGGGATGGAACGGCCCGCGGCCTGCAACTGACCGTCACGCCCCTCAACGCCGCCGGGAAAGGGGCCGAAGACGCTGTCATAACCGAACAGGTAGGCACAGGTCTCAAGCGGGGCGATATCATTGATGCCGGTGATCTCGATATCGGTCTCGCCGTTCAACACCATGCGGGTGATCGTGCGTCCGATCCGGCCAAAACCGTTGATAAAGATGCGCAGGGCCATGATGTGTCTCCGGTCAGGTCAGCACCTGTGACTTAACCGAAGGTCACGGGGCATCGCCAGCCCCTGATCTGCCTCTGAAATGAAATTTGATCAAATTTACACGCGGGGCGTCGCTCGGTTTTGACCCTACGTCAATAGGGCGGGCACAACACTTGCCAGACCGGGCATGGGTGATGCGATCACGCATACAACGGCGGGCAAACCGCCACCCAAGGGAGGAAAATTCATGAAACATGTCACGGCCAAACTGGCCGCTACCGCCATTATTGCGTCGATCGGTGCCGAAGCTGCGGCCACGGAATGGAATGTCTCGGTCTGGGGCAAGCGGCGCGCGTTTACCGAACATATTGAAAAGCTTGCCGAACTGGTCTCCGAGAAAACCGGTGGCGAGTTTACCATGAATGTGAGCTATGGCGGGCTGTCCAAGAACCGCGAAAACCTCGATGGCATCTCCATCGGCGCGTTTGAAATGGCGCAGTTCTGTGCCGGCTATCACCGGGACAAGAACCGCGCGATCACCGTGCTGGAACTGCCCTTCCTCGGCGTTGAGAACCTTGATCAGGAAGTGGCGGTGAGCCACGCGGTCTATGAGCATCCGGCGGTCAAGGAAGAGATGGCGCAATGGAATGCCGAGATCATCATGACCTCGCCCATGCCGCAATATAACCTTGTCGGCACCGGCGAGCCGCGCGACACGCTGGCCGCCATGGAAGGCATGCGGGTGCGCGCCACCGCTGGTCTGGGCGAGGCGTTCAAGGCCGTGGGCGCGGTGCCAACCTCTGTGACCGCGACCGAGGCGAAT
The DNA here is from genome assembly GCF_028023675.1 of Primorskyibacter aestuariivivens. Classification (GTDB taxonomy): domain Bacteria; phylum Pseudomonadota; class Alphaproteobacteria; order Rhodobacterales; family Rhodobacteraceae; genus Marinovum; species Marinovum aestuariivivens. The sequence goes on from NZ_JAQIOZ010000020.1 coordinate 50,979, forward strand.
CAGGCGATGGAATCCGGTGTCGTGGACACCGTAGCCTTTGCCCAGCACGCGCATCTGTACTTTGGCACGATCAATCAGGCCGATTGGTGGACTGCAAACCTCAACCCCGGCACGGTGAATTGCCCCGTGGTGGTGAATATCGACGCTTACGAGGCGCGTCTCGGACGCCGAGCGCGAGGCGCTGGACAGCTCGATCCCCGAGGCGATTGATCATTACCTCGCAAACTACGCCGAGCTTCTGGGCCGCTGGGATGCGGTGCTGGAGGAAAAGGGTGTGCAGAAGGTCACGATCTCGGATGAGGTGCTGTCCGAGTTCCGCGCCAAGGCCGCCGATCCGGCGCGCGAGGCCTGGATCGCGGACATGAGCGCACAGGGGCTGCCCGCGCAGGAGCTTTATGACCTTGTGACCTCGACGCTTGAAAAAGCCAAGATGAGCAACTGATCACAGTTGCCGAATGACGGGCTGCCCGAATGGGTGGCCCGTTTTCAGAACAGGGAGGGGCAGGCATGGCAGGATCATCACCGGTCTTGGAAGACGACAGCCTGATCAGCCGTCTGGACAGACGTCTGTTGGTGCTGGAGCGGTTCTTTGCGCTTCTCTCGGGCATTGCAATCTTCATGCTGATGGTGCTGGCCGTGCGGTCTGTGGGCGGGTGGGCATTCTTCAATGCGCCCCTGTCTGGTTACGTGGACTGGATCGAGGCGGCGATGCCTCTGATTGCCTTCATGGGCATCTCTTATGTGCAGCGCGACGGCACCCATATCCGCATGGACATCCTTGTCAGCCAGCTCCGGGGGCGGGCGCTGTGGCTGTTTGAGCTGATCTCGATGGTGCTGGTGCTGCTCTTGATGATCGCGCTGGTCTGGGGCAGCTGGGCGCATTTCCAGCGCAGTTTTGATTTCGGCGCACCGCTCTGGAGCCGCGACAGCTCCATCGACATCGGATTGCCGATCCGGCCCGCCAAGCTTTTGGCACCAGTGGCGTTCAGCGTGCTGTGCCTGCGGCTGGCATTGCAGGTCTGGGGCTATGGCCGCGCGCTGGTCAAGGGGCTGGAGGCCCCGGTGGCGGTGCCGCTGGTGATGGATGCGGCGGCGCAGGCACGGGCCGAAGCCGAACAACTGGCCGAGCGGGAGTAGGGCGCATGGATCCGATCGAGATTGGCCTCTGGGTCACGGGCGGCATGCTGCTCATGGTGGTGCTGGGCATGCGGGTGGCCTTTGCCGCCGCATTGGCCGGGCTGGTGGGGCTGTTCCTTGTGTTCTGGGCCAAACGCGACTTTGACCCCGAGCGGATCGGCTGGGCGATCACTGTCGCAGTCAAAACCGCCGGACAGGTGCCGCATTCCAAGGTCGCGTCACAAGCGCTGTCGCTGATCCCGACCTTCATCCTGATCGGGTATCTGGCCTATTACGCCGGGCTGACCCGGGCGCTCTTTGAGGCGGCGAAACGCTGGATCGCATGGCTGCCGGGCGGGCTCGCGGTCTCCACCGTGTTTGCCACGGCGGGATTTGCCGCCGTGTCGGGCGCGTCGGTGGCCACGGCGGCGGTGTTCGCCCGCATCGCCATCCCCGAGATGCTCAAGATCGGGTATAACAAGCAATTCGCCGCCGGTGTGGTGGCGGCGGGCGGTACGTTGGCCTCGCTTATCCCACCCTCTGCCATCCTCGTGATCTACGCTATCATCGTCGAACAGGACGTGGGCAAGCTCTTGCTTGCGGGATTCATCCCCGGTGCGTTTTCGGCCATCATTTATGCGATGTTGATCGTGGGGATTGCGGTGATCTTCACGAATGTCGGCCCGCCAGTGGGCGGTTTCACATGGCGCGAACGTTTCGCGAGCCTGCCCGAAGCGCTGCCCATCGTGATGGTCGTCGTGATCATCATTTTCTTTGTTTACAACCCCTTTGGCGACGCCTGGGGCACGCCGACCGAGGGCGGCGCAGTGGGCGCGTTCATCGTGTTCTGCATGGCGCTGTGGAAGGGCATGCGCTGGAAAGAGCTGAAATCGGCGCTTCTGGAGACCGCCAAGCTCACCGTGATGATCTTTACCATCATCTGGGGCGTGCTGATCTATGTGCGCTTTCTGGGCTTTGCCGACCTGCCGGGGGCGTTTTCCGACTGGATCACCTCGCTCACCGTGTCGCCGATGCTGATCCTGATCTGCATCCTTCTGGCCTATGCGGTGCTGGGCATGTTCATGGATGCGATCGGCATGCTGCTCTTGACCCTGCCGGTGGTTTACCCGGCGGTCATGGCATTGAATGGCGGTGAATATGTGTCCGCCGCGGACAGCGCCTTTGGCATGTCGGGGCCGATGTGCGCGATCTGGTTCGGGATTCTGGTGGTGAAAATGGCCGAGTTCTGCCTGATCACGCCGCCCATCGGGCTCAATTGCTTCGTGGTGGCGGGGGTGCGCGACGATCTGAGCGTGCAGGACGTGTTCAAAGGCGTCACGCCGTTCTTTATCGCGGACGGGATCACCATCGCGTTGCTGGTGGCGTTTCCGGCGATTGTGCTGTGGCTGCAGTCACTGGCGTAAAAACGATTTCTTTGGAAGAAATCGGTCCGAAATCTTTTAAAGATTTCGGTGATTTATGCTTCGTCGTCCTCAAACTCCATATGCTTGTGCAGGGCGGCGAACTGCGCCCAGATGAACAGGAACATGGCGATGGGAAAGCCGAAGGTTTCGATCTTGACCCAAAGGTCCGTGCTGAGCGTGCGCCAAACGATCTCGTTGCCGATGGCCAGCACAAGGAACATCAAGGCCAGTCGTCGGGTCAGGATCATCCATCCCTCATCCGACATGGGCACCGCGTCCGAGAGCACATAGGCCAGGTAGCTCTTGCCGCGCACCAGCCCGATGCCGAGCAGCAGCGCGAAGAAGCCGTAAACCAGCGTGGTCTTCATCTTGAAGAACCGCTCGTCATTGAACCAGGCGGTGAGCGCGCCGAAAAAGATCACCATGATCGCGGTGAAGACCTGCATGCGGCTGAGTTCCCGGGTCAGCGCCCAGAGCACACCCATGGCGGCCAGCATGATCGGCACAAAGACCACCGTGGCGACGATAAACCCGGAATATTCCGTGCCGCCAAAGGTGAAGACCTTGTCCTTCCACAGCAGATAAAGGCCGAAAAACGCCAGCGGCGGGCCCAGTTCGAGCACCTGTTTCAGGAACGGGTTGATCTGTTGTTTCTCGGCCATCTGGATCCTCGGTTTATCCGCCCATCTCAACTATCACAGCCCCCGCTGCAATCAACGCCATAAGCGCGATCCTGCGTGGCCCCACGGTTTCGCGCAGCACCAGCCAGCCGATGAGCGCGGCAAAGACGGTGGAGGTCTCGCGCAGCACCGCCGCCTCTCCCACCTTGTCCAATCGCGTGGCCAGCATGATCGAGCCAAAGCTGGCAAAGGCGATCAGCCCGCCGATCCCGCCGCGCAGGAGCAGCGGCGGCAATTCCGGGCGATGGGTCATGTTGCGCCAGCGCAAAGCCGCGAGGACCGGCATGGCGATCCCGTCGATCATGAAAAACCAGGCCAGAAAGGTGAAAGGATCGGCGGTGGCGCGGATGCCATAGGCGTCATAGGTCGTGTAGAGCGCCACGAAAAGCCCGGTGGCCAGCGCCAGCATCAGCGCCGCGGGCAGCGTGTCACGCGCGGTTTCGAGGAAAATCAGGTTATAGACGGCGAGGCCGAAAATGCCCGCGAGCAGGACCGCGACGCCCAGCCATTGGATGGGGGTAAAGGTCTCGCCAAAGATCAGGTAGGCACCGATCACCGCAAAGAGCGGCCCGGTGCCACGGACCACCGGGTAGACGACCGTATAAGCGCCCTTGGTATAGGCCTGCGCCTGCAGGAGTTTATAGGCGGTGTGGATCACGAAAGCGCCTGCAAAGATCACCCACATATGCGGCTCGGGCCATGGCACGACAAAGAGCGCGAAGGGCGCGGCCATAAGCCCGTAAGAGGCATCAATCGCGCCGCGCGACAGCCAAGGGTCGTGACGGCCCTTTTGCAGCGCGCCGAAGACCGCGTGCAGGAAGGCGGCGGACACCGCGAGGATCAGGGCCAGTTGGTGGCCGTCTGCGGTGCCTTCCAAAGAGATCAGCCAGGCGCTCATGGTATATTGCATTTGGGGGCGCTGCCCCCGTCGCGCGGTCGCGCGACTCCCCCGAGGTATTTTGAAACAGAAGAAGCAGGGAGGTGCCGCATCATGCTCAGCGGTCGAGCCCGGTGAGCGCGGCGGCGAATTCTTCGGGATCAAAAGGTGCCAGATCGTCGATCTGTTCGCCCACGCCGATGGCATGGATCGGCAGGCCGAATTTGTCGGCCAGCGCCACCAGCACGCCGCCCTTGGCGGTGCCGTCGAGCTTGGTCATGACGAGGCCCGAGACATCGGCCAGTTCCTGGAATGTCTTGACCTGTGACAGCGCGTTTTGCCCTGTCGTGGCGTCCAGAACGAGCAGGGTGTTATGCGGCGCATCGGGGTCTTTCTTGCGAATGACGCGCACGATCTTGGCCAGTTCCTCCATCAGGTCCTTGCGGTTCTGCAGCCGCCCCGCCGTGTCGATCATCAAAAGGTCCGCACCGTCGCGCGCGGCCTGTTCCATGGCGTCAAAGGCAAGGCTCGCGGGGTCCGAGCCCTCGGGCGCGGTCAGCACTGGCACGCCGGCGCGTTCGCCCCAGACCTGCAGTTGTTCCACCGCGGCGGCGCGGAACGTGTCGCCCGCGGCGATCACCACATTCTTGCCCGCGGCGCGGAACTGGCTGGCCAGTTTGCCGATGGTTGTGGTCTTGCCCGAACCGTTCACACCGACCACCAGTACGACCTGCGGCTTCTTCGCATAAAGCGGCAGGGGTTTGGCCACCGGCTCCATCACGCGGGTGATTTCCTGCGCCAATGCGCCCTTGATTTCATCCACCGAGAGTTTCTTGCCATAGCGCCCCTCGGCCATGTTGCCGGTGACGCGCAGCGCGGTGTCCACGCCCATATCCGAGGCGATGAGCAGTTCTTCGAGCTGTTCGAGCATGTCGTCGTCCAGCTCGCGGCGCAGCACTTCTTTCTGCGCGCCACGCCCCAGAAGACGGCCCAGAAGGCCGGGTTTGGGCGCGGGCGTCTCTGCCGGGGTCGTGTCGGGAATTTCGATCGGGGTCGGGGCGGGCGTTTCCCGCGGCGGTTGCGGTGCCTCCTCCGGCACCTCGGCGGGGGCTGGAATCTCCACCGGAGCCTCAGGGGCCGGGTCCGGTTCAGGCTGAGGGACCGGGACAGGCGTCGGTTCCGGCTCTGGTTGCGGTTCCGGTTCCGGTTCCGGCGCGGGGTCGGGGACCGGCGTTGGCGCAGGATCGGGTTCGGGAGCCGGGGCAGGATCTGGCGTGACCTCGGGATCGGCGGCGCTTACCTCGCCCCCATCCTCGACAATCGCTTCCAGCCCCTGATCCAGCTTGGACGAGGACTTGAACAAACGGTCCTTGAGTTTCCCGAAAAACGACATGGGCGGTCTCCTTTGTCCGTGACGTATAACTTTCCTGTCACAAGGAAAAGGCCCGGTTGACTTGAGGTCTGCGCTCTTCACAGTAAAGCCATGAAAATCTGGGTGGCCTGTTGTCTGGTTCTGGGCCTTTTGTCCGGCCCTGTTTTTGCGCGCCCGAGTGAGGATGCGCCGGGTAAGCTCTGTTCGCGCGGTGCGTTCGGACCGGTGGAATGTATCCGCGCCGCGCATTTCGTGCATGATGTCTGCCAGTCCATCGAGGTTCAGGCGCTGCGCCACGGGCTGGACCCGGCGTTTTTTGCGCGGCTTTTGTGGCAGGAAAGCCGGTTTGACCAGAATGCGCTGAGCCATGCCTATGCCATGGGGATTGCCCAGTTCATCGCCGCAACGGCGGAGAAACGCGGGCTCCGGGACCCGTTCAACCCGGCGCAGGCCATTGAACATTCGGCACAATATCTGGGTGAGCTGACCCGGCGCTACGGCAATCCCGGGCTTGCCGCGCTGGCCTATAACGGGGGCGAAGAGCGCGCCGACTTGTTCCTCAAGGGCAGGGGGCTGGCGCAGGAAACGGTGGATTACGTGATCATCATCACCGGGTTGCGCGCCGAGGACTGGCGCGACGACCCGCCCGGGATTCGCGATTACCGGCTCGATCCTGTGCTGCCGTTCCGCGAGGCCTGTCACGAACTGGCCACGGGGCGGCGGGTGACGCCCTTGACCGATATCGTCTTTGAGCCCGACAAATCCGCCCGCAGCCTGCGCCCGCGCGCGCGACCGGTGCCGAAACTGGCCAAATGGGGCGCGCAGTTCGCCTTTGGCAAGACCGAGGACCGCGCGCAGTCCAATTACGACCGTGTCACGCGCGCCTGCCGCCGCACGCTGACCGGCAAGCGCCCGGATATCATCTATGTCAAGAGCCGGGTGCGCGGGCGGCCGGGTTATTACATGGCGCGGGTCAGTTCCATGGATCGGGACGAGGCGGATGATATTTGCGATGCGGCGCGTAAACAGGGGTGTACCTGCGCGGTGTATAAGAATTGGTAGCGCGTGGGCGCCTCCGGGGACTTGAGCCGTATGAGGTGGGTGCTGCGGGGTATGTCTTCAGGGGCTGAATGTCTGGAAAGAGCCCAGGATGCCAGCCCACCATTCGATGTGCCCACGCCCGCCAGCGTCCAAGAGCCCGATTTCTTCAAAAGAAATCGGTCCGGAAACTTTGAAAGTTTCTGGCGCATTGGTCCGCTCCTTCCGCACTATCGTCATCGCCCCCCGCATGCCAGACGATCTCAGGAGACGCGGCATGAGACCGGATTGCGAACAAACCGGTCCCGGACGGGAGGGTTTCGCACAGGGTGCGACCAATTTGGGGGTGCGCTGGCGAAAAGGTGACTTAAATATTCACGTGCGACGCATTAGGAGTGTTGCATATATTTCCTGCGACGTTAGGGAGGCCGCATGATCCCCGAACTTGGACAATTCGCACTGGCACTGGCATTGGGCCTTGCGCTTGTGCAATCCATCGTACCGATGATGGGGGCCGCGCGCGGCAATCTGGTCTGGATGCGCTCGGCGCAATCCACCGCGCTGGGTCAGCTGGTTTTTGTTGCCGTGGCCTTTGGCGCGCTGATGTGGGCCTTTGTGGTCAGCGATTTCACCGTCAAGAACGTGGCGGACAACTCCAACTCGCTCAAGCCGATGATCTACAAGGTCGCCGCCACATGGGGCAGCCACGAAGGTTCGCTGCTTTTGTGGACGCTGATCCTCACGCTGTTTGGCGCGGGCGTTGCGGTGTTTGGCGCGAATATCCCCCATGCGCTGCGGGCGCGGACGCTGGCGGTGCAGGCGTGGATTGGCGTGGGCTTCCTGAGCTTCATGATCTTTACCTCGAACCCGTTTGACCGGCTGTCGCCCGCGCCGGTGGATGGCTCTGACCTGAACCCGCTGTTGCAGGATATCGGCCTCGCCCTGCATCCGCCGCTGCTTTACGTGGGCTATGTGGGCTTTTCCATCGTGTTCAGCTTTGCCGTCGCTGCGCTGATCGAGGGCCGGGTCGATGCGGCATGGGCGCGCTGGGTGCGGCCATGGACGCTGGCGGCGTGGATGAGCCTGACCGGGGGGATCGCGCTGGGGTCCTGGTGGGCCTATTACGAGCTGGGCTGGGGCGGCTGGTGGTTCTGGGACCCGGTGGAAAACGTGTCCTTCATGCCCTGGCTTCTGGGCACGGCACTGTTGCATTCCGCCATCGTGACGGAAAAACGCGGCGCGTTCAAAAGCTGGACGATCCTGCTGGCGATCCTGACCTTTTCGCTGTCTCTGCTGGGCACCTTCATCGTGCGCTCGGGGCTTTTGACCTCGGTGCATGCGTTTGCCGTGGACCCCGAACGCGGCGTCTACATTCTTGCGCTTCTGGGCATTTCCATCGGTGGCTCGCTCACGCTTTATGCCTGGCGCGCGCCCGCGATGGAGGGCGGCGGGCTGTTCACGCCCATCAGCCGCGAAGGCGGGCTGTTGATCAATAACCTTCTACTGGCCACGGCCACCGGCACCGTGCTGTTCGGCACGCTCTACCCGCTTTTCCTTGAGGCGATCACCGGCGAGAAAATCTCGGTCGGGCCGCCGTTTTACAACATGTCCTTCAACCCGCTTATGCTGCCCCTGATCTTTGTCATGGGGCTGGGGCCGTTCCTGTCGTGGAAACGCGCGGATTTGCGCGGCGTGGCACAAAGGCTTTGGCTGGTGTTTGGCGTCAGCTTCGTAGCCATGCTGGTGGTCTGGTACATCGTCACCAAAGGCCCGGTGATTGCCATTCTGGCCTTTGGTCTGGCGATCTGGCTCATGCTGGCGACGCTTCAGGAATGGGGCGCGCGCATCAAGCTGTTCCGCGCGCCGTTTTCCGAAAGCTGGCGGCGGATGAAGAACCTGCCGCGCGCCTCGCATGGGATGACCATGGCCCATCTGGGGCTGGCGGTCTGCATCTTTGGCTTTGTCGGCTCGTCGGCCTGGAAAGACGAGGTGGTGACCTTTGCCGAGCCGGGGACGAAGATCGTCGTGGCAGGCTTCACCGTGGAGTTTGAGGGCGTTGAGCGGGTGCGCGGGCCGAACTATATCGCCAGCCGTGCCACGCTGGACGTGACCCGTGACGGCGAGTTCATCACCAAGCTTTACCCGGAACGGCGCAACTACCCTGTCGCGCAAAGCTCCACGACTGAAAGCGCCATTCGCCACACGCTGGCGGGGGACCTCTATGCCTCCATCGCCGCCCCGGCCTCGGAACAGGCGGGCAATGCCTGGACCTTGCGCGTGCTTTATGAGCCTCTGGTCAATTTCATCTGGCTGGGCTCGTTCATGCTTGTCCTGGGTGGCGCGCTGAGCCTGTCTGATCGTCGCCTGCGCGTGGGCGCCCCAAGACGGGCCAAGACGCCAGCAAATGTTCAACCTGCGGAGTAAGCATGCAACGCATTCTGGTCTTCATTCCCATCGTCGTGGTGGCAATTCTTGGCGGCTTCTTTCTCTGGGGGCTGAATCCGGATCGGGACCCAAATGCGATCCCTTCGGTGTTGATTTCCAAACCGGCACCGCAGTTCGATCTTGGCCCCATCGCTGGCGTGGACAGCCCCGGGCTGAAGACCTCAGATCTGGCCGCTTCGGGCGAACCCGTAGTGCTCAATGTCTTTGCCTCCTGGTGCGTGCCGTGCCGGGCGGAGCATGGCGTTCTGACGCGTCTGGCGCGGGACGAAGGCTTTGACCTGATGGGCATCAATTACAAGGACAAGCCCGAGGATGCGCGCGCATGGCTGGAAGAACTGGGCAATCCTTACGCGCGCATTGGCGCGGATGAGACCGGGCGCGCTGGGATCGAATGGGGCATCTCCGGCGTGCCCGAGACCTTTGTCGTCGACGGCTCGGGCACCGTGGTCTGGCGTTATGTCGGCCCGATTGCGACCGAGCAGTCGCAAGACGAGCTGCGCGCGGCGCTGGCCGAAGCACGGGGCGGGGCGGGATCGTGAAACATCTGCTGAGCCTGATCTTTGTGCTGCTGGCGGGTATCGCTCTGGCCGTGGAACCGGATGAAATCCTCGACGACCCGGAGCTTGAGGCACGGGCACGGGCAATCTCCAAGGATGTGCGCTGTGTCGTGTGTCAGAACGAACCGATCGACAGCTCCAATGCGGGCGTGGCGCGCGACCTGCGCATCCTGATCCGCGAACGGCTGGTGGCCGGGGATAGCGACGACGAGGTGCGCGATTTCCTGGTCGAGAAATACGGCGATTACGTACTGTTCAAACCGCCCTTCAATGCCAAGACCTATGCGCTCTGGCTGGCGCCTTTGGCACTCTTGGGATTGGGCGGGCTGGCGGCGGCCACGGTCTTCTCGCGGCGACGCGGTGCGGCGGATGCACAGGCGGGGTTGTCGGACGAGGAAGAAGCGATAGTGGCCGAGCTGATGCAGCGCTTCGGGCAGGACAGACAAGACAAGGACGGCTGAGCCATGATGTTCTGGATACTTGGCGCCGCGATGGCGCTTGTGGCGGCTGTGATCGTGGTGCTGCCCCTTTGGCGGCGCGGTGGGGCGCAGATCGGTCATACCGAGGGCGCGCTGGCCATTTTTGTCGATCAGCTCAAGGAAATCGAGGATGAGCGCGTGCGCGGTCTGATCTCGGACGAAGAGGCCGCGGCGGCGGCGGTCGAGATCAAGCGGCGCATGCTGAATGTCGAGAAACAGGGCGGCGCGCGCATCGTCAGCAAAGGCGGGGCGCTGGCGCTCATGGCCTCCGCTGTGCTGGTTCCGGCGCTGGCCGGTGGGGTGTACGTGCTCAATGGTGCGCCGGGCTTGCCCAGCCAGCCCTTTGCCGAACGCGCCGATGAACGCGAAGAAGACCGGCGCATCGCCGATCTGACAGAGCGGCTTCGCGCGCGGCTTCTGGCCGAAGAGAATGGCGGCGCGACCGAGGGCTGGGTGTTGCTTGGGCAGACCTATATGCGCATGGGTCGCTACGGCGATGCGGTCTGGGCTTTTGAGCGGCTGGAGGAGCGCGAAGACGTGACGGCCGGTATTCTCACGCAATTGGCCGAGGCGCTGATCGCCGTCGATCAGGGCGCGGTGACGGTGCGCGCCAATGCCCTGCTGGACCGGGCGTTGCAGATGGACCCGCTGAGCCCGGCGGGCAGCTATTACAAGGCGCAATGGCTGGAACAGGATGGCCGCCCAGCCAAGGCGCGGGAATTGCTGATGCTCCGCATGCGGCAGGAGGATAGTTTCCAGCCCTGGATGGAGAGTTTCCTGGCCCAGATCAACCGGCTTGGCGCAAGCATTGGCGAGGCGCCGGTGACCCTGGCCGATTTCGTCGACATGCCGCGCGGTCCCAGCGCCGAGGACGTGGAAGCGGCGGGCGAGATGTCTGAGGAGGATCGGGGCGCCTTTATCCGGCAGATGGTCAGCAATCTGGCTGAGCGGATGGAGGAAGAGCCGGAGAACCTCGATGGCTGGTTGCAGCTGGGCCGGGCTTATGGGGTGCTGGGCGAGCGTGAGAATGCGCTTGCGGCCTATCGTGCAGCCGAAGGTTTGCTGGACGGATTGGCGGCGGATGATCCGCGCCGGGGTGTTGTGGCACAGGGGCTGGCCGCGAACGGCGGGTAATCCAATTGAGTGCCTTCGGCACACTGTATTCAGCCGCTTCGCGGCGGTTTGGGGGCTCTGCCCCCGCCTTCGGCTCCCCCGAGGTATTTGCAAACAGAAGAAGTGTGATGTGCTCGGCTAGTTTCCCGAGGCGTCGTTGACTGCGGTCAGGATCGCGTCCTTGCTCAGCAATTCGGGCAGCGCGATGCCATTGGGCGCGGCGGGGCCGTAGACCGCGTTGAACGGGATGCCGAAGCGGTTGAAGCGCTCCAGATAGGCCGAGATCGAGGGGTCCGGGCGGGTCCAGTCGGCCTGCATCGCGACGATGCCCTCGCTGGCCAGCAGGCTGGCAATGGGATCGCGGTCGAGTACGAGCGCCTTGTTGGCCTTGCAGGTCAGGCACCAGTCGGCGGTGACATCGACGAACACGGTTTTGCCGCTCGCGACATGGCCCGAGATGGAGCTTTCGCTGAATGCGGCCCAGCGGGTTGCGCTGGCCGGAGCTTCGGGGGCAGGGCCTGAGAGGCGGGGCAGGGCAATGGCCAGTGCTGCGACAGCACTGACAAATGTCGCGCGCGCGGGCAGGCGGGGCAGGGCCAGCAGGATCAGGATCAGCGCCATGAGCCCCGCCACGATCGCCGTCAGCGGCCAGCCCGCCACGCCCCAGAGCACGAAGAACAGCCAGAGCGCGGTGAGCGCCAGGAGCGCGCCCATCAGCCATTTCAGCCCCAGCATCCAGCGTCCGGGCTTGGGCAGGAAGGCAACTGTGCCGGGGAAGAGCGCGATGGCGAGATAGGGCAACGCGAGGCCCACGCCAAGCGCGGTGAAAATCACCGCGATCTCCAGCGCGCCACCGGACATGGCATAGGCCACGGCGGTGCCAAGGAAGGGCGCGGAGCAGGGCGTGGCCAGCACGGCGGCAAAGGCACCAGTGGCGAAATCGCCCAGATGGCCGCTGCCGCCCGCAACCGACAGGCGGCTTTGCAGCGCCGAGGGCAGGGCCAGGTCGAACAATCCCGCCATATTGGCCGCAAAGATCAGCAGTATGGCGATCATCGTGGTCAGAAAGACCGGGCTTTGGAATTGCAGCCCCCAGCCCACCGCGTGGCCCATGCTTTGCAGGGCATAGGTGGCCGCCGCCAGAACCCAGAAGAAGCTGATGATCCCGGCGGCTGAAAGCAGGAACCCCGTGCGCACCCGGGCGCGGCCTTTTTCGGCCTTTTTCATCGCCCCCATCAGCTTGATCGACAGGACCGGAAGGACGCAGGGCATGACATTGAGGATCAGCCCGCCCAGCACCGCGATCAGCGCGGTCCAGAGCAGCCCGGCATCTGGCGTGCGCGCAGGGGCCGGCGGTGGTGCATCAGACAAGAGTGCCGGCAGCGTGGCAGCAAACCCGCCATCGGTGGCGGTGAGGTGCAGATCGGGCGTGTCCTCGGGCAGGTAGAGCGCGGGGAAGCGCGCCCAGAGCCGGGTGCCGTCTCCGGAGAGACGGATCTCGGGCTTGCCGAAGGAGGCGTCGCCCAGTTCGGGGAAAACGTCGGGCGCGGCGAAGCCCGTGGGTTTGATCAGCGCCACGGTCAGCGCGTCATCGGACAGGTGCGCGGCCTCAAGGGTCATATCCGTTTCGGCAGCATCAAGCGGTACCTGCGCCAACGCAACAGCCACCAGGCTTGCGGCCTCAGCATCGATCCCGGTGCTTTGGGGCAGCGCCAGCGTCAGGGTGAAATCCTCGGGGATGCAGATATCCTTGCAGACCAGAAGGCGGGCCTGAGTGGTGAGGGTCGCGGCCTCGCCCGGTTGGTCCAGTGCCACGCGGATGGGAAAGACCACCTGGTCGCCATAGCCAAAATTTTCGATGTCAAAGGCGGTGAAGCGTGTGGGCGCGGGGTAGAGGAATTCGGTTTCGGCCACATTGTCCGAGGTGGACCAGTCCAGTTCGGGCGGCAGGCCCACTTCGCCGGGGCTGCGCCAATAGGTTTTCCAGCCCTCGGCCATCTCAACCACCAGACCGGCAGAGACCGAGCCCGCGCCGGGCGCGACGCCATTTTCGACCGTGATCAGCCGCGCCGTGAGCGCATGTGCCTCGTAGCGATCTGACGAGGCCGCCCATGCCGCCACAGGCAGCACAAGCGCTAGAACAAGCATGATGCGGGTCAAGAGGCGCATGGGATCTCCTTTCCGCTGAATATAGCGGCTTGGACGTGCTTTTGCGCCATCCACGACGTCACGTCGAGAGGGGGGAGCGGTCACTTTGACGCGAGGGTCGCGGGATCAGCGGGGCCAGACCTGCGGGAACCAGTCTTCGCGCAGCTTTTGCCCCGGCTTCATGTCATGGCCGGGAAAGGGCGGCGAGGTGCGCCCGGGCCGCTGCACATAGCGCGCGTCATCGCCAACCATGCGCAGAGAAAAGGCGCGGCGGCGGTGACCTGTCTCATTGCCGCGCGCGCCATGCAGGATCATGAAGTTGAAGGCCACCGCATCACCGGGTTCCATGGCCCATTCGGTGATATTCATGCCCTCGGCATCGGGGTCCGGCACAGGCATATAGGCGTCTTCGTCGGGATAGAAGTTTTCCTCGCTCAGCCAGCGGGTGGGCAAAACCGGTTTCTCCCAGAGATGTGAGCCCGCCACGCAGCGCAGCGAGGCCTCGGTGACGGGATCGACCGGCGACCAGAAGCTGGCGGTCTGCTGGCCCTCGACGAAATAATACGGCCCGTCCTGGTGCCAGGGCGTGGGTTTCGAGGTGCCGGGTTCCTTGACCAGCACGTGGTCGTGAAAGACCTGCACCCTGTCCGATCCCATGAGATTGGCGGCGACCTCTGCCGCCGGGCTGGTCTCGATTACCTCTCGGAACTCGGGGATGCGCGTCCAGTTGCAGTAATCATCGAAAAAGCGCCCGGCCTCGCCCTTGTGCAGGTTTTCCGCCGCATAAGGCCCAGGCTCGGCCATGTTGCGGTCAATGCCCGCGCGCAAGGTGTCGACATGATCGGCGAACAGCCCCTTGATCAGCACAACACCGTCGCGCTGATAGGTATCGACATCGTCTTGAGTAACCAGCTGATGCAGCATGGTGTTTCCCCTCGTTTTGGCGGACGGTATGCTGAGCGGGAAACGGGATCAATGGGGTGCATCATGGCAGAGCTTGAAACACGGATTGCGCAGGGGCGCGGCGATGAACCGGCCGATCTGGTGCTGCGGGGCGGGCGGGTGTTCTGCCTTGTCACTGGCGACATGACCCGCGGTGACGTGGCGGTCTGTGGTGACCGGATCGTGGGGATCGGCGCGGAATACGAGGGCCGCGAGGTGGTGGATGTCTCGGGGCTGACGCTGGTGCCCGGGTTCATCGACACACATCTGCATATCGAAAGCTCGCTGATCACGCCGTTCGAATTCGACCGTTGTGTCGCGCCGCGCGGGGTCACCACGGCGATCTGTGATCCGCATGAAATTGCCAATGTGGTGGGGCTGGAGGGCATCCGCTATTTCCAACGCGCGAGCGAACACACGCTGATGGATATCCGGGTGCAGCTGTCCTCCTGCGTTCCGTCCACAGAGATGGAAACCGCAGGCGCGCGGATAGAAGCGGATGATTTGCAACAAGTTATGGGGCATCCTTCATCCATTGGATTGGCTGAGTTCATGAATTATCCCGGTGTTATCCACCGTGATCCCGGCGCCATGGCCAAGCTGAAGCTGTTCGAAGGCGGCCATATCGACGGGCATTGTCCGATGCTCTCGGGGCGCGATCTCAATGCCTATATCGCGGCGGGTATCCGAACCGAGCATGAGGCGACCACGGCGCAAGAGGCACGCGAAAAGCTGCAAAAGGGCATGCGGGTGCTGATCCGCGAAGGGTCGGTCAGCAAGGATCTGGAGGCGCTGGCGGAGGTGCTGAGCGAACGGACCAGCGCCTATATGTGCCTGTGTACCGATGACAGGAACCCGCTGGATATCGCGGAACATGGTCATCTCGATTACATGATCCGGCGGCTCATCCAGCGCGGCGTGCCGCCGCTTGCGGTCTACCGCGCCGCGTCGCTGTCTGCGGCAGAGGCCTTTGGTCTTAAGGATCGCGGGTTGATCGCGCCGGGGCTGCGGGCCGATATCGTGGCGCTGTCCTCGCTTGACGACTGCCGGGCCGAGAAAGTGTTCTGCGCGGGCGTCGAACTGACAGAGGCGGCATTTGCGGCGCGGGGGCATGTGGGCGTGGTGGGGCGCGGATCCGTCACCGCGCCACGGGTGACAGCCGAGGATTTTCGCGCCACCGGCAACCGGACCGCCACGGATGTGATCGGCATCATCGAAGGCAAGATCATCACCGAACATCTGCACGAAGAGATCACTATCGAAGACGGCGACAAACGCCCCGATGCCGCCCGCGATCTGGCGCGTATCGCCGTGGTGGAACGCCATGGCAAGAACGGCAATATCGCCACCGGTTTCGTGCGCGGCTTTGGCATGCAGGCGGGGGCCATTGCGTCCACCGTCTGTCACGATCACCACAACATCGCCTGCGTGGGGATGGATTACGCCGATATGGCAGTTGCGGCGAACCGACTGTCAGAGCTTGAGGGCGGGTTTGTCGTGGTGCGGGACGGCGCGGTGCTGGCCGAACTTGCGCTGCCCGTTGCGGGGCTGATGAGCCTTGAGCCGTTCGAGGTGGTGCATCGCCACCTGATCGAATTGCGCGATGCGGCGCGAGGTCTGGGCGTGGTGCTGGAAGAGCCGTTCTTGCAGCTGGCCTTCCTTGCCCTGCCGGTGATCCCGGCGCTCAAGATCACCGATCGCGGCATGGTGGATGTGATGAAATTCGAGATTATTCCGGGCTAGGTACGCCGCTTTCCTTTGTCGCGCGCGCTAGTGTGCTCAGCCCGCGCTCTAACGCGGCGCGGTCCTCGACGCTCATCCGCGCCAGGATTTGGTCGGCCTGCGCGTTGACCCGGTCAAACACCTCATGAAACAGCCTGCGCCCGGCATCGGTGCAGGTATAGAGTTTCAATCGGCGATCCCCGGGCGATGGCGCGCGGATGATCAAGGCCTTCGCTTCAAGCCGATCCGCGGCGCGGCTCACCTGCACCTTGTCCAGCGTGCCAAGCCGGGCCAGATCGCGCGAAGTCAGCGACCCGGTATCGGCCAGAAGGAAGAGAAACCGCCATTCCTCGCGGCTCAGGCCGAAGTCGCGCTGATAGACCTCGGTGAGTTGCCGGGAAAACCCGTCCGCCACCACGGCGAGCCGGTAGGGAAAGAACCCCTCAAGCTGCATCGCTCACGCTTTCGCCGCCTCCAGCGCGGCCTCCAGCACCGATTGATCGCCGATCTGGTTGGCGAGGATCAGGATCAATCGGGCATTGAACGCTTCGCTCTCCTCGTCGCTCAGCCCGTCATGCGCGGCAATCAACGCGGCGTAGAAATCATCCGCGCTTTCCAGATTGGGGGTCAGGGTCAGATCGCTCATATCGCCTCCTTGGCGCAGGCTGTGCGCAACGCTGCCGTCACGGCGGCGGCGTCGTAGTGCTCCCAGCGCGCCGTGACATGTTGGTCGGGACGGATCAGGTAGACGGCGGCGCGGGCCGAACCCAGGTAACGGTCGCTCAGCGCATCGCGGCCACCGGCAGACAACGCGACGCGTCGAATGGGAATGCCGTCTACTTCCAGCCGGTCCGGCACCTCGGTATTCAGCGTCAGCAGCACAAACCCGTCGCCCAACCGGTCGAGCAGAAACCCGTCGTCAATCGGCGCATCGGGGCAGGGGCTGCCCACCCGCGTCCGGGCCGGGCCACCCGTCAGCGCATCCGGCCCGTTCAGCGACAGCCCGTCATAGGTACAGGGCACGCTGAGACGCCCGGAATTCACGATGGGGCGGGCAAATTCGTATCTCTCGGCCAGATCCAGCACCGCGTTGCGGAACAGGTGGCTGACCCGCGATTTCGGCGTGATGAAATCGGTGGAGCGCGTGGAATTCAGGATATTCTCATCCGCGCCGTGAATGCGTTCCTCGTTATAGCTGTCGAGCAATCGTTCCGGTGCCTCGCCCCGGATCACCATGCCCAGTTTCCAGCCAAGATTGTCCACGTCCTGCATGCCCGAATTGGCCCCGCGCGCGCCAAAGGGCGAGACCTGATGCGCGCTGTCGCCGGCAAAGATCACCCGGTTATGCCGGAAGTCTTTCATGCGGCGGCACTGGAACGTGTAAATCGAGGTCCAGACGATCTCGTACTCCACATCGCCCAGCATCGCATCCAGCCGGGCGCGCACGTTTTCCTCCTTCAATTCTTCGGCGCGATCCACGTCCCAGCCAATCTGGAAGTCCACCCGCCAGATGCCATCGGGCTGGCGGTGCAGGAGCGTAGAGGCCCCGGATTTGAAATGCGGCTCGAACCAGAACCAGCGCTCGGTCGGGAACTCGTCATTCACCATGCGGATATCGGCGATCAGGAAGTTGTCCTCGAACACCCGCCCTTCGAAATCCAGTCCCAGCATCTTGCGCGTGGGGCTGCCCGCGCCGTCGCAGGCGATGAGCCAGTCGGCGCTTAGCTTATAGGGGCCTTCGGGGGTGTCGATTTCCAGCGTCACGCCATTCGCCTCCGGCGTGATCGCTTCGACCCGGTTCTTGCCCCGGATCTCAATCGGCGCGCCGCGGGCCTGTTCGGCTTTGATCTGTTCGAACAGGAAGCGTTCGAAATAGGGCTGCTGGAGATTGATGAAGGCGGGGTATTTGTGGCCCTCTTCGGGCAGCAGGTTGAATTCATAGACCTTGCGGTCATCGTGAAACACCTTGCCCAGGTTCCACACCACGCCCTTTTCCACCATCGGTTGACCGCAGCCATAGCGGTCGGCGATTTCCAGACAGCGTTTTGAGAAACAGATCGCGCGGCTGCCCTGTCCGATGCCCTCGTGATCGTCGAGCACCACCACAGGAATGCCCTGCCGTCCAAGATCCAGCGCCGAAGCCAGCCCGATAGGCCCGCCGCCGACCACGATGACCGGGTGATGCACCGGGCTGTCGGCATCCTGATCGGCGCTGCGGGCATAGGGGTAGAGTTTGAAGGCCAGTTGGTAACGGTCGTGGATCATCTCTTCTCCTCTCCTAATATGATAGCGCTCACTCCGCGGATATAGGCTAGGCAATCATTCACAGTCCGACGTGCCTGATTACGACCCGTCAAAGCCATCATGGCTTTCGTCGAAAGGGTCATGCGAAGTTTCGGACTCGTCGATCGTTTCGTCGGCGTCCGCGTCATCCTCATCGATTCTGCGACGCAGCGCAGTTTCATCCATTCCAATCGTCGCTGCGAAGAAACTTGAAGCCGCCAGCGTTGGGACGACCCAAACCATTTTTTCGGTCAGGTAGGCTGCCAAATAAGATGGAACGAGCACTATTGCGGCCTTAAACGCCGCAACTTTGAAATGAACGATTTTACTCATTCTTCACCCCTGCAACTCCGCCCACATCTCCTTGTCGCGCTCAGCGGTCCAGACGCGGGGGGTGTCGATGCCGCGGGCCTCGTCATAGGCGCGGGCCACGTTGAACGGCAGGCAATGCTCATAGATCGCGTAATCGCTGAATTTCGGGTCACATTCGGCGCGGCAGGCGTTCCAGGCTTCCTTGAGCGTGCCGCCGCGTGCCACAACCCTGGCCACTGGTTTGTAGGTTGAGTTGACGAAATCGGCGGTGCTTGCGATGGCCTTTGCCACCATCTCTTCGCCCACCAGCGCGTCGCCACGTCCCGGCGCGATGGATTTCGGCTCAAAGGACGCGATATTCATCAGCGTCTCTTCCCAGTCGCCAAAATGCCCGTCGCCGCAATAGCAGGCGGAGTGATATTCCACGATATCGCCGGTGAACATCACCTCCTGATCCGGCACCCAGATCACCGCATCACCGGCGGTATGGGCGCGGCCCAGCTTCATGATGTCCACCCGGCGCTTGCCCAGCATCACGGTCATGGATTCAGAGAATGTCGTGGTGGGTCGCGTCAGGCCGGGGATTTCCTCATGCCCCTGAAAGAGACGCGGGAAGCGGTCGAACTCGCTGTCCCAGTCTTCCTGCCCGCGTTCCTCGACCATGGCGGCGGCCACGTCGGACATGATGATTTCCCGCGCGCCATAGGCCGACGCGCCCAGCACGCGCACCGCGTGGTAATGGGTCAGGACCAGATGCGAGATCGGCTTGTCCGTGACCGAGCGGACGCAATCTATCACCTTGCGGGCCAGACGCGGGGTGGCCTGTGCCTCGATGATCATCACGCTGTCATCGCCGATGATCACGCCGGTGTTCGGATCGCCCTCGGCGGTGAAGGCATAAAGCCCGTCGCCAATCTCGGTGAAAGAGATGGTCTTTTCTTCCATGTCGCCGGCAGAGGCAAAGGCTTTGGTCATGTTGCGCGTCCTTGTTGTGTGTGGCGCCGGTGGCAGATTGCGGGAGCCTCCGGCGGGAGTTTATCTGGCAAGATGAAGATCAGGGTTGGAACGGGTCTTCAAGCGCGGGCAGCACCCGGCCGGTGCAGGCGCCGAAGCCCACGCGGTAGCCATCACCCCGCGCCGCGCCGCGCAGGGTCAGCCTGTCGCCATCCTCAAGAAAACTGCGCGTCTCGCCGCTGTCGAGCGTGACCGGTTCCTTGCCGCCCCAGCTCAGTTCCAGAAGCGCGCCGCGCTGGTGTTTTTCCGGGCCGGAGATGGTGCCCGACCCCAAGAGGTCACCCACCCGCATGGGGCAACCGCTGGTGGTGTGATGGGCCAGTTGCTGCGCCGAAGAATAGTACATTTCGCGGTAATTGGTGCGGCTGATCGTAGTCTCGATTTGTCCCTCCGGGGCAAGCCCCACCTCAAGGTCGATATCATAGAGCATCGGGCCGGGTTCGGCCAAGTAGTCCAGCAGCGGGCGTTCGCGTTCGGGCGTGTCGCAGCGGAAGGGCTCCAGCGCCGCCTTGGTCACGATCCAGGGGGAAATCGTGGTGGCGGCGGCCTTGGCCTGAAACGGACCCAGCGGCTGGTATTCCCAGGCCTGGATATCACGTGCCGACCAGTCATTGAGCAGCACATAGCCAAAGATCATGTCATCGGCCTGTTGCACGCTCACTGGTCCGTCAGAGGGCTGGCCGACAATGGCCCCCATTTCCAGTTCCAGATCAAAGCGTTTGCAGGGCGCAAAGACCGGTAGGTCCGCGTCGGGGGCTTTCAATTGGCCCCAGGGGCGGCGCACATCGGTGCCCGAGACCACCACGGATGACGCCCGGCCATTATAGCCGATGGGGATCGACAGCCAGTTCGGCGGCAGCGCGTTTTCCGGCCCCCGAAACATCGTGCCGACATTGGTGGCGTGATGCTTGCTGGCGTAGAAATCGGTGTATTCCGCCACGTTGAAAGGTAGGTGCATCTGCACCTCTGCCTGTGCGACCAGCAGGTCGGGGCGGGCATCGGCCCCGTCTGAGAGCAGCGCGGTCAGCGTGGCGCGCAGCTCACCCCAAGCCTCTGGGCCAAGCTCCATGAAATCGTTCCAGTAAGGCACGTCAAAGACCGGGGCGGCATCGCCCAACAGGCCATCGCCTTCGGCGGCGCAGAGATCAAGGATCTGATCGCCAATCGCCACCCCGCAGCGCGGCATCGAGCCGTCACCGGTGGAAAACACGCCGTAAGGCAGGTTGTTCAGCGGAAAATCCGTGTCGGGGGAATTGGCGCTCTCCATCCAGCTTTTCATAAGGCTCATCGTCTGGTCCCGTGCGATTGATCCGGCGTTACTTGTTCCAGTTGCCTTCCGGCGTGCCGTCGAACTTTTTCTCAAGGCTGTCCCAGCAGTCGATATAATCGTCCTGCATCGGTGCCTCCTTGCCTGCAAAGGGCGTCAGGTGCTGCGGGAAGCGGGTTTCGAACATGAAGGACATGGTGTTGTCCAGCTTCTCGGCGCCGAGATTGGCACGCGATGCGCCCTCGAACGCCTCGCGGTCGGGCCCGTGCGGGATCATCATGTTATGCAGGCTCATGCCGCCGGGGACAAAGCCCTGCGGCTTGGCGTCGTACTGGCCATAGATATTGCCCATCAGCTCGGACATGATGTTCTTGTGATACCAGGGCGGGCGGAAGGTGTTTTCCGCCACCATCCAGCGTTCGCGGAACAGCACAAAGTCGATATTGGCCGTCCCCGGCACGCCCGAGGGCGCGGTCAGCACGGTAAAGATTGACGGGTCCGGGTGATCGAACAGGATCGCGCCCACCGGGCAATAGGTCCGCAGATCGTATTTGTAGGGCGCGTAATTGCCGTGCCAGGCCACCACGTCGAGCGGGCTTTGCGCGATCTGTGTTTCATGGAACTGGCCGCACCATTTGATGGTCAGGGTCGAGGGCACCTCGCGATCCTCGAACGCCGCCACGGGGGCCTTGAAATCACGCGGGTTGGCCATGCAGTTGGCCCCGATGGGGCCACGACCCGGCAACTCGAATTTCTGGCCATAGTTTTCACAGACAAAGCCGCGGCAGGGGCCGTCCAGCACCTCGACCCGGTAGACAAGCCCGCGCGGGAGGATGGCGATTTCCTTGGGTTCGACATCAATGATCCCCAGTTCCGTGGCAAAGCGCAGGCGGCCTTCCTGTGGCACCACCAGAAGCTCGCTGTCGGCGGAAAAGAAATAGCTGTCCACCATGGATTGGGTGATCAGGTAGATATGGCTAGCCATGCCGACCTGGGTGTTCACGTCGCCCGCCGTGGTCATGGTCCGCATGCCGGTGAGCCAGGTCAGCGGCGCGTCGGAATGCGGCACCGGATCCCAGCGATATTGCCCAAGGCTGGTCACATCCGGGTCCACGCAAGGGGCGGATTTCCAATAGGGCAGGTCAATGCGCGTGTAGCGCGCCGAATGCTTTACCGAAGGGCGGATGCGGTAGGTCCATGTGCGTTCCGGCGGGTTGGCGGTAAAGGCCGTGCCAGAGAGCTGTTCGCCATAAAGCCCATAGGCGCATTTCTGGGGCGAATTCATGCCCTGCGGCAGCGCGCCGGGCAGGGCCTCGGTCTCGAAATCATTGGCCCATCCGGGCATGTAGCCCTCGGTGGTGCCAACCGGTGTCGCCGCTTGTTGCAGCCCGCTGGGGTGACGTGCGGTGTTCATGAAAACCTCCCCTCCAAGTGCCATGCAAATCGCTCGAGTCGGGTTGTCGCATAAACTTGTTGCAAATGCAACGATTTCTGATTTACTGCGCAAAAGGCCAATATTCACAGGGCAGGGCGCTATGACCGATCCCTTTGACATCCCGGCGGAACCGTCTGATCCGCAGTTTGACCTGTCGCGTTTCTCGCCCTATCGCGTGGCGCTGGCCGCGCAATTGCTCAGCGAGACGCTGGCGCGGGTTTACCGGGCGCGGTTTGGCCTTTCGATCCCGGATTGGCGGGTGATGGTGCACCTGTCGCAAAGCGGGCGCGCCTCGGTCCGCGATATCGAGGCCAAGGTGGTCATGGAAAAGTCCAAGGTCAGCCGGGCTGCGGCGCGGCTGGAGGGGCGCGGGCTGATTGCCAAGCGCCAGAGCGAAAGTGACAAGCGGCTGGTCGATCTGACCCTGACCGACGCGGGGCAGGCGATGATGGATGAGTTGTTGCCGCTGGCCGCGCAGTTTCAGAGACGGATCGAGGCGCAGCTTGGAACGGATTTCGCCGGGTTTGACGCTGCTCTGAGCCGGATCATCGAGGCATATCATGACAGTTCTCTATGATTACTGGCGCTCGTCGGCCAGCTACCGGGTGCGCATCGCGCTGAACCTCGCCGGAGAGGAGTGGCGCGCGGTGCCGGTGGATTTGCTGGCGGCCGAGCACAAGGCCACGGCGCATCTGGCGCGTCACCCCCAGGGGCTGGTGCCTGCGCTGGAAATAGACGGGATCATGATGACCCAATCGCTGGCGATCATCGAGTATCTGGAGGAAACGCGCGGGCTGGGGCTTTTGCCCGATGCGCCCGGGGATCGCGCCCGCGTGCGCGCAATGGCCTATGCAATTGCTATTGATATCCACCCGGTCTGTAACCTGAGTGTCGCGCGTTTCGCCGTCGAGCAATCGGGCGGGGCGCTGAACATGCAGGACTGGATGCAGCATTTCATCACCCCGGGCCTGCGCGCCTTTGAGGCGATGCTGGGGCCGGGGCGCTATTGCTGGGGGAACGGGGTGAGCCTCGCCGATCTCTGCCTTGTGCCGCAGCTCTATAATGCCCGGCGCTGGGCGGTGGATTTGACCGACATGCCGCGCATACGGGCGATCGACGCGCGGCTGAATGATCTGCCCGCCTTTGCCGCGGCGCATCCCGATCGAGTCAAACCGGCTTGAACCCGGGGCCGATCCGGGGTTCGGTAGCGCCCAAATCTCTTGCACCAGACCTAAGAGGACCATCATGGGCGTATCGCTGCCACGCAAAGAGCTTTTCGACCTGCCCGAGGGGATGATCTATCTCGACGGCAATTCGCTGGGGGTGCTGCCAAAGGGGGCGGCTGAGCGGGCCCAGCGCGTGATCACCGAGGAATGGGGCGGGCAGTTGATCCGCGCCTGGAACTCGGCGGGCTGGATGGACCTGCCGCGCGTGGTGGGGGACCGGTTGGCGGCGCTGATCGGCGCGCCTGCGGGATCGGTGGCCACGGGCGATACCCTGTCGATCAAGGTCTATCAGGCGCTGGCCGCGGCATTGAAGATGCGGCCCGACCGGCGCGTGATCCTGTCGGATAACGGCAATTTTCCCTCGGACCTTTATATGGCGCAGGGGCTGATCGGCACGCTGGATCAGGGCTACGCGCTGCGCACGCCTGCACCCGAGGATGTGGCCGAGGCCATCACCGACGAGGTCGCCGTGGTCATGCTGACCCATGTGGATTACCGCACGGGGCGCATGCATGACATGGAGGCGATCACCAAGCGCGCCCATGCCGCCGGTGCGGTGATGATCTGGGATCTGGCCCATAGCGCGGGGGCTGTGCCGGTGGAGATCGCGGCGTCCAACGCCGAGTTTGCCGTGGGCTGCACGTACAAGTATCTCAATGGCGGCCCCGGCGCGCCCGCGTTCATCTATGCCCGGCCCGATATCATCGAGAGCGTTCAGCCGGCACTGTCCGGCTGGCTGGGCCATGACGCGCCCTTTGCCATGGAGCGCGATTATCGCCCGGCCATGTCCACCGAGCGGCTGCGCGTCGGCACGCCGCCGATTGTGCAACTGGCGCTGCTGGATGCGGCCTTGGATGTCTGGGACGGGGTCGATATGGGCGATCTGCGCGCGGCCTCCATGGCGCTGGGCGATCTGTTCATTGCAGAGGTCGAGGCGCGCTGTCCCCAACTGCGGCTTGCCTCGCCACGCGATGCCCATCAACGCGGGTCTCAGGTGTCGTTTGCCTTTGCACATGGCTATGCCGCGATGCAGGCGCTGATCGACCGGGGCGTGATCGGAGACTTCCGCGCGCCCGACATCATGCGCTTTGGCTTTACGCCGCTCTATCTGGACGCGGACGACGTGATCCGCGCGGCGGAGATATTGGAAGAGGTGATCACCACCCGCGCGTGGGACGATCCGAAGTATCAGACGCGGTCACGGGTGACGTAAGCCGGGTCGCGTAGCGGCCCGGCATGCGCCCGCCCGCCCCCAAGGCGGGCGCATGACTCTTTAAGAGCCATGATCCAACACAAAAATTAACGCCCACCGCTTGCCTTCCCCGCCCCGATTGCGCTTCATGGCCCCAAACAACAGGGAGACACACATGAAAAAGCTTCTCATGGGGGCTGCGGCCCTTGCCATGTCCGCCACATTTGCCTCGGCCGAGGTCAAGGTGGGCATGATCACCACGCTCTCGGGCGGTGGCGCGGGTCTGGGCATCGACGTGCGCGACGGCTTCATGCTGGCCATCGCGCAATCGGGCCGCGACGATATCGAAGTGATTATCGAGGATGACCAGCGCAAGCCCGACATCGCGGTGCAGCTCTCTGACAAGCTGATCCAGTCGGAGCGCGTCGATGTGATGACCGGCATCATCTGGTCCAACCTCGCCATGGCGGTGGTGCCCGCGGCGGTGAACCAGAACGTATTCTACCTGTCGCCCAATGCGGGGCCCTCTGCGCTGGCCGGGCCGGGCTGTCACAAGAACTATTTCAACGTGGCCTGGCAGAATGACAACCTGCACGAGGCGGCGGGCGCTTATGCCAACAGCGCGGGCTATGGCAACAGCTTCATCCTTGCGCCCAACTACCCGGCGGGCAAGGACGCGCTGACCGGGTATAAACGCTTCTTCGAGGGCGACTTGGCGGGGGAGATCTATACCAAGCTGGGCCAGACCGATTACGCGGCTGAAATCGCGCAGATCCGCGCCTCGGGCGCCGACAGCGTGTTTTTCTTCCTGCCGGGCGGTATGGGGATTTCCTTCCTCAAGCAGTACGCCGATTCCGGCGTGGACCTGCCGCTGGTTGGCCCGGCCTTCAGCTTTGATCAGGGCATCCTTCAGGCGGTGGGCGACGCGGCCATGGGCGTGGTGAACACCTCGCAATGGTCCAAGGATATCGACAACCCGACCAACGCCGCCTTTGTCGAAAGCTTCCAGGCCGAATATGGTCGTCTGCCCTCGCTCTATGCGAGCCAGGGGTTTGACACCGCGAACCTGCTGATCTCGGCGCTGGAAAAGGCCGATCCGTCCGATGCCGATGCCTTCCGCGCCGCGTTGAAAGCAGCTGAGTTTGACAGCACGCGGGGCGATTTCGCCTTTGGTGACAACCACCACCCGATCCAGGACATCTATGCCCGCGAAGTGATCAAGGAAGGGGACGTCTTCACCAACAAGATCATCGGCGTGGCGCTGGAAAACCACGCTGACGCCTATGCCGCTGAGTGCAAGATGTAAGACGGCATCCGGCCCGGGGGCGTATTCCTCCCGGGCCAATACGCGCAGGCAGAGCAGCCCATGTCCTTTATCCTGATCGTCGAACAGGTCCTCAACGGCCTGCAATTCGGTGTCATGCTGTTTCTCATGGCAGCGGGGCTGACGCTGATTTTTGGCGTGATGGGGCTGATCAACCTCGCGCATGGTTCGCTCTACATGGTCGGCGCTTTCGCGGCGGCGGCGGTGGCGGGCTGGACCGGGTCTTTCCTTCTGGCGCTCTTGGCGGCGCTGATGGCGGCGGCGCTGGCGGGGGCGATCATCGAGATGGTGGTGATCCGCAGGCTCTATGCCACCGACCATCTGGATCAGGTGCTGGCGACCTTTGCGCTGATCCTTGTGTTTTCCGAGGGCACGCGCTGGGTTTTTGGCTCTTTTCCGCTGTTTCTCGATATTCCCGACTACCTCTCCGGCCCCGTGACCCTGCCGGGGGGCATCCAGTATCCGCTTTACCGGCTGACGCTGATTGTCGTGGGGCTCTTGGTGGGGCTGGGCCTCTGGGCGCTTATTGAGCGCACACGGTTGGGTATCCAGATCCGCGCAGGCGAGAATGACCGCGAGATGATTGCCGCGCTCGGCGTGGATATCTCAAAGCTTTACACGCTGGTCTTTGCGCTCGGCGCGGCGCTAGCGGGGCTGGCGGGCGCGCTGGTGGGCGCGATCCAGTCGGTGCAGGTGGGCATGGGCGAGCCGGTGCTGATCCTTGCCTTCGTGGTGATCGTGATCGGCGGGATCGGCTCGATCAAGGGGGCCTTTATCGGGGCGCTACTGGTGGGGCTGACGGATACGCTGGGGGGCATCTTCCTGCCGGAGCTGTTCAAGCTTGTCATGTCCCCCGCTGCGGCCACCTCTTTCGGCTCATCGCTGGCCTCGATTGGCATTTACCTGTTGATGGCGGCGGTGCTGATCTGGCGGCCCACGGGGCTCTTTGGGGCGCGGGCATGATTTCGGAACGTATGCTCAACCTGACTGTGATCGGCGGGCTGCTGGCGGTGGCGCTTGCGGCGCTGGTGCTGGACCAGCCCTTTACCATAACGCTGGCCACGCGGGTGGCGATCCTGTCGCTGGCCGCCGTGGGGCTGAACATCGCGCTGGGTCTTGGCGGGCTGGTGAGCTTTGGCCATGCGGCGTTTTTCGGCATTGGTGGCTACGCGATGGGCATCCTCGCCTATCATGCCCAGACCTACACGCCGCTGGATCTGGGCCTGTTCACGGTGGCCGGGACAAAATCCATGCCGGTGATCTGGCTGGTGGCGATGGTCCTGTCCGCCCTCGCTGCGCTGCTCATAGGGCTTTTGGCGCTGCGCACCAGCGGGGTTTATTTTATCATGATCACGCTGGCATTCGCGCAGATGTTCTACTACTTCACCCTGTCCTGGAGCGCGTACGGCGGCGAAGATGGTCTGTCGATCTATATCCGCAACGGCTTTCCGGGGCTGAACACGCTGGTGCCGATCCAGTTCTTTGGCATCTGCTTTGTGATCCTGTGCGCGGCGCTCTACCTGTTCCACCGGCTGGAGCATGCGCCCTTTGGTCTTGCGCTCGGCTCGGCCCGGCAGGCGCCCATGCGGGTCGAAACCGTGGGGCTCAGCCCCATGCGTCTGCGGCTGGTGGCCTTCGTGCTCTCGGGCGCGATCACCGGGCTGGCCGGGGCGCTCTTTGCCGATCTCAACCGCTTTGTCAGCCCCACCATGTTCAGTTGGCACATGTCCGGCGAATTGATCGTGCTGATCATCCTGGGGGGCGTGGCGCGGCTCATCGGGCCGGTGATCGGGGCGGTGCTCTTTGTCGTGCTGGAACATTACCTTGGCGGCATGACCGAGTTCTGGAAAATCTGGCTTGGCGTGATCCTTTTGCTGATCGTGCTGTTTGCGCGCGGGGGCGTGGCGGGGCTTTTGTCGCCGCGAAAGGTGGGCCATGACTGAGCCTATCCTTGAGACGCGCGGGTTGACCAAAAGCTTCGGCGCGCTGGTGGCCGGCGATGACATCTCCATCGACCTGCGAAAGGGCGAGATCCACGCCATCATTGGTCCCAATGGCGCGGGAAAATCGACGTTGATCCAGATGATCTGTGGCGGGTTGAAACCCGATGCAGGGCAGGTGCGCCTGATGGGCCGTGACGTGACCGGCGACAGCACCGCGTCGCGCGCCCGCGCAGGACTGGGCCGCACGTTCCAGATTTCCGCGCTGGCGATGGAAAACTCGGTCCTGCAAAACGCCATGCTGGGCGCGATGGGGGCGCTGGATCATCCCTGGCGCTTCTGGCGTCCGGTGCTCGCGCGCAGCGATTTGCGCGACCGGGCTGAGGCCTGTCTCGACCGCGCGGGGCTTTTGGAGTTGCGCAGCCGCCGCGTGGCCGATCTCAGCCACGGGGAGCGGCGGCAGCTCGAACTGGCCGTGGCGCTGACGCTGCAACCGCGCGCCTTTGTCATGGATGAACCCATGGCGGGGTTGGGCGCGGGCGGGTCGGCCCGCATGACCGAGGTGCTGGACGCGCTGCGCGCCGAGGCGCCGATCCTGCTGGTGGAACATGACATGGATGCGGTCTTTGCGCTGGCGGACCGGATCAGCGTGCTGGTCTATGGCCGCGTCATCGCCACCGGGAGCGTCGGAGAAATCCGCGCCAATGCCGCCGTGCGCGAAGCATATCTGGGAGAGGACGCATGAGCCTGCTCACGCTGTCCGGCCTGACCGCGTCCTACGGCGCGACGCCCGCGCTCTTCGGTGTCGATCTGGAGGTCGGCGCAGGCGAGGTCGTGGCGCTGATGGGGCGCAACGGCATGGGCAAGACCACCACCGTGCGCGCCATCAGCCGGATAATCGGCTCGGAGGGGACACTGCGCTTTGATGGCCACGATTTGCACGGGATGCCCAGCCACCGCGTCGCGCGGGCCGGGATCGGGCTGGTGCCCGAGGGGCGGCGCTGTTTCGCGGACCTGACGGTGACCGAGAACCTGATCGCTGCCGCACGTCTCGGCGACTGGTCGCTGGATCGGGTGCATGGGCTTTTTCCGCGATTGGGCGAACGCGCGGGCCAGCGCGCCGCATCCCTGTCGGGAGGGGAGCAGCAGATGCTGGCCATTGGCCGCGCGCTGATGACCAATCCCCGCCTGCTGATCCTTGACGAGGCGACCGAGGGGCTGGCCCCCATCGTGCGACAGGAAATCTGGGCCGCGATCCGCGCGCTCAAGGCCGGGACCGGCATGGCAATCCTGCTGATCGACAAATCGCTGAAGGAGCTGTCGACGGTGGCGGACCGCGCGGTGATCCTGGAACGCGGGCGCACGGTCTGGGCCGGGGCGATGGGCGCGCTGAGCGACGAGATCACGCAGCAATATGTGGGCGTGTGAGCCGCGCAAAGAAAAACGCGCCGGAGGCCCGGCGCGTTCCAATCGTCCTCATCGCATGAGAGCAGTGATCAGACCTCGTTGAGGATCTGACCTTTGGCTTCCACCAAGAGCTCGGCCATCTTGGCGCGGATCTCGTCCTCGGTCGCCTTGTCACCCAGATCACCCTTGACCTTGCGCACCACGTCCTCGTGGCCCACTTCCTCGAAATCGGCTTTCACGACTTCCATGGCATAGGCATTGGCCTCGTCGCCGGATTTGCCCAGCAGGCCAGCCGCCCACAGCCCCACCAGCTTGTTGCGGCGCGCTTCGGCCTTGAACTTCATTTCCTCGTCATGGGCGAACTTGTTTTCAAACGCGTGTTCGCGGTCGTCGAAAGTGGTCATGGGGCATGTCCTCTGGTGCCAGAATGTGTTGCCCCAGATATGCCTCTCCACGGCCCAAGCTGCAAGGGGGCGTGCCCGTCTTGCGACAATGCGGTGCATGGCGTAAGAGGGCGCAAGCGCGGCGGGACTCGGCCCGACCCGCGTCAAGGCATGAAAGGTCGCGAGATGGCGCGTCGCAAGAAGATTTACGAAGGCAAGGCCAAGATTCTGTATGAAGGCCCCGAACCGGGCACCATCGTGCAGTATTTCAAGGATGATGCCACCGCGTTCAACGCCGAAAAGAAAGACGTGATCGACGGCAAGGGCGTGCTCAATAACCGCCTGAGCGAGTTCTTCATGACCGGGCTGAACGGCATTGGTGTGCCGACGCATTTCCTCAAGCGGCTGAACATGCGCGAACAGCTGGTGCGCAGCTGCGAAATCATCCCGCTTGAAGTGATCGTGCGCAATTTTGCCGCGGGCTCGCTGTCCAAGCGTCTGGGGATCGAAGAGGGCACGCCGCTGCCGCGCCCGATGGTGGAATACTGTTTCAAGGACGACAAGCTGGGCGATCCGCTGGTGACCGAAGAGCATATCGCCGCCTTTGGCTGGGCCAGCCAGCAGGATATGGACGATATTCTGAGCCTTGCGCTGCGGGTGAATGATTTCATGTCGGGCCTGATGTATGGCGTCGGCATCAAGCTGGTGGATTTCAAGATCGAGATCGGCCGAGTGTTCGAGGGCGATTTCCAGCGTCTGATCGTGGCCGATGAGATCAGCCCCGACAGCTGCCGCCTGTGGGACATCGAGACCGGGCAGAAGCTCGACAAGGATGTGTTCCGGCAGGATCTGGGCTCGCTCAGTGACGCCTATACCGAAGTGGCGCGGCGTCTGGGTGTGATGCCCAAGAACGCGACGCCGATGGAAAAGCCCAAGCTGATCAACTGATCCTGCCAGATGGCGGGCGTTGAAACGCGTATTTGGAAAGAGAAGAAGCCCTTGTGAAGGGGCAAAAAGGTCAAGGAAGTCAAGACGATGAAAGCGCGTGTGCATGTAATGCTGAAAAACGGTGTTCTCGATCCGCAGGGCGAGGCGGTGCGCCATGCGCTTGGCGCGCTGGGCTTTGACGGGGTGAGCGGCGTGCGTCAGGGCAAGGTGATTGATCTGGACCTGGCCCCCGGCACAACCGAGGCGCAGGTGACCGAGATGTGCGAAAAGCTGCTCGCCAATACCGTGATCGAAAGCTACCAGATCGAGATGCAGGGCTGAGATGCCGCTGTTCAGCCAGCGCTATTTCCTGCGTGAAACCGGGGATGGGCGGCGGCTGATTTCCTGGCGGGTCTGGGTGCTCGTCTGGGTTGCGCCAGCGCTGTTTGCGCTGGCGTTTGTCGTTCTGCTGGGCGAGGCCGCCTATAAACGGCTGGCCACCGTGCCGGGCGAGGGCGAGGTGGTGCGCGTCTATGCCTGGGAGGGCGAGACGTGGTTTGATCGCGGCACGACCAATTACGCGCCGGTCCTGCGCTATGTCTGGAGTGACGGGAAACCGACCGAGGCCAGCACCGGCATGTCGCATCCGGACTGGAATTTCGAGATCGGCTCGCGCCACATGATCCGGTATTTTCCCGGGGCCAAGGCGGATCTGGTGCTGCCCGGGGCACATAACTGGTCTGTGGCCTGGGTGATCGGGGCGATTGCGGCGGTGCTTTTACTGCCCGCGCTCTGGGGCACGTGGCGGTTGAAAAAATGGCAGGCGGGAGGCCGGAGATGATTGCAGCGGAACTGAGGGACTGGGGTGCGCCGCTGGCGCTGGTCGAGCGTGCCGCGCCCATCGCGCCCGAGGGTGGCGTGGTGCTGCGCGTTTTGGCCTGCGGGGTTTGCCGCTCGGACTGGCATGTTTGGGTGGGCGCGGACCCGGACGTGGCGCTGCCCCATGTGCCGGGCCATGAATATTGCGGCGAGGTTGTTGCGGTGGGTCCGGGGGTGCGGCGCTGGTCGGTGGGCGACCGGGTGATCGCGCCCTTTATCCTTGCGTGCGGGCAATGCGGGGATTGCGCCGCCGGAAACCAAACAATCTGCGCCGATCAGGTGCTGCCGGGCTTTACCCATCCCGGGGCTTTTGCCGAACAGATCGCCGTGCCTTACGCCGATGTGAACCTGGCCGCGCTGCCCGAGGGGATGGCACCGACACTGGCCGCGGCACTTGGATGCCGGACCACGACCGCGTGGCAGGCGCTCACCGGACGCGCGGCGTTGCAGGCGGGCGAATGGCTGGCCATTTTCGGTGGCGGCGGCGTGGGCCTGTCGGCGCTACTCCTGGGCCGGGCGCTGGGGGCGCGGGTCGTGGTGGTGGACGTGGTGCCCGAGCGGCTGGATTATGCGCGTGCGCTTGGCGCCGATGCGGTGGTCAACGCCCGCGACGGCGACGCTGCCGAGGCCGTGCGAACGGCCACGGGCGGCGGCGCGCATGTGGCGGTCGAGGCGCTGGGGATTGCGGAGACCACGGTCAACGCTCTGAAATCGCTTCGCAAACTGGGACGCATGGTGCAGGTGGGCATGCCTGCGGGCGAACATGTGACCATGCCGATCCCGATGGATGCGGTTTATTCCGGGCAATTGGCGGTTTATGGCACGCGTGGCATGCCCGCGCATAAATACCCGACCTTGCTGAACATGATCGCGGGCGGGCATGTGGATCTCTCGCCCATCGTGGCGCGCGAGGTGCCGCTGTCGAAAGTGACCGAAGAACTGGCCGCCTTTGACGCGCCGGGTGCGCCGGGCGTGGCGGTGATCACCGATTTCACCGGCTGAGGCCGTCTGAGTCTGGTGCTTAGGCTTGCGGAATCTGCCGGTTTGCGCCAAATGACCCCCATCCAAAGGAGTGCCGACCATGAAAGCTGCCGTTCTCGTATTCCCCGGGTCCAATTGCGACCGTGACATGGCCGTGGCCTTTCAGGCGGCGGGGTTCAAGGTGGACATGGTTTGGCACAAGGATCACGCGCTGCCCGAGGGCGTGGACATTGTCGGCGTGCCGGGCGGGTTTTCCTATGGCGATTACCTGCGTTGCGGCGCGATTGCCGCCAATTCTCCGATCTGCGGCGAGTTGAAGGCGCACGCGGACAACGGCGGCTATGTGCTGGGCGTCTGCAACGGGTTTCAGGTGCTGACGGAAACCGGCCTTCTGCCCGGGGCGCTTCTGCGCAATGCGGGGCTGAAATATATCTGCCGCACCGTGCCGCTGATCGTCGAGACCACAGATAGCGTCTTTACCCAAGGCTATGACAAAGGCCAGGAAATCCAGATCCCGATTGCGCATCACGACGGCAATTATTTCGCCGATGACGCGACGCTGGACCGGCTCGAAGGCGATGGCCGTGTGGCGTTCCGCTATGGCGACAACCCCAACGGCTCAATGCGCGACATCGCGGGCATTCTGTCGGCCAATGGCCGGGTGCTGGGCATGATGCCCCATCCCGAACGCGCCGCCGATCCCGCGCAGGGCAATACCGACGGGCAGGCGATGTTCAGCGCCCTGGGCCATGCGCTTGAGCGGGTCACCGCCTGAGCACACGATCCCGTTGCTTGAGCCGGACCCGCGCGGGGCGTAGAGTTTCCCCATGGTCCGACTGGCCCCCATAACCATTGGCGACGAACCTGAGTCGCCGCGCAAGCGCACAGGCCCGATGAGTTGGCGGGTGCGGCTGGCGCTGTTTGCTCTGCTGGTACTGGCAGGGGTGACGATCTGGTTCACCAACAACCTTTTGACCGACCGGTTCACCGAGACCACGCGCAACCGCGCCGAACTGCGCCTTGCGCTGTATTCGGGCAATGTGCTCTCGGAGCTGCGCCGCAACTCCATCGTGCCGCAATTGCTGGCCCGCGACCCGGCGCTGATCGGGGCGCTGAATTCGGGCGATTTCTCGCAATCCACGCAGCGGCTGATTTCCTTCGTGGACGAGATCGGGGCGGCGTCGCTGATCCTTCTGGATGCGGGCGGGCGCGCGGTGGCGGCCACCGACAGGAACATTCTTGGCGCGACCTACCGGCAGGAGCCTTTTTTCATTGGTGCGCTGCGCTCCAATGCGACGGTGTTCTCCTCGATCCCGCGCGAGTCGGGCGGCTACCGCTTTACCTATTCCCGCCGCGTCGAAAGCAATAACGAATTGATCGGCGTGATCGTGGTCGAAGTTGACCTTCAGAAATTCGAACGCGCCTGGGCCGGGATTGCCGATGCGGTGCTGATCACCGACAGCGCCGGGACGATCATCCTTGCGACTGAGCCGCGCTGGCGCGGGCTGACCGAAGAAGAGGCACTGCGGCGTCAACCGGCCGAAGGCGCGATCGAACGCGCGATCCGCGTCACCGCCGATTGGACCGCGCTGCCTGCGGATGCCTATTTGCAGGGCGAAGCGGTGCTGCGCATGGAGGGGCGTATCCCGTTTCGCGGTTGGCGCATCGCCAGCTTCACGCCTTACGCCAGCGTGCGTGAGCGGGTGAACGGGGTTTTGGCGCTTGAAATCATGGGCTTTGCGATTCTTCTGGCGCTGGCGTTTTATTTCCTGAACCGCAAAACGGCGCTGCGCATGGCGTTGTTCCAGCGGGAATCGGCGGAGCTGCGCGCACTGAACGTCCGTCTACAGCGGGAAATCGCCGAACGTGAGCGGGTGCAGGAGACGCTTGCCGTGGCCGAACAGACGCTGGCGCAAAGCTCCAAGCTTGCCGCCCTGGGCGAGATGTCCGCCGCGGTCAGCCACGAATTGAACCAGCCGTTGGCGGCGATGAAAACCTATCTGGCGGGGGCGCGGCTTTTGATCAACCGCAACCGCCCGGACGAGGCTCTGGCCTCGTTCCGACGGGTGGATGATCTCCTGGACCGGATGGGGGCCATCACACGCCAGCTCAAGTCCTATGCGCGCAAGGGCGGCGAGAGCCTGAGCCCTGTGGATATGGGCGAAGCGCTGGGATCGGCGCTGTCGATGATGGAGCCGCAGCTCAAGCAAAGGCAGATCAAACTGACCCGTATCCTGCCCGGCGAACCGGTGCGCGTGATGGGCGACCGGGTGCGCATTGAACAGGTGATGGTGAACCTGTTGCGCAATGCGCTCGACGCCACCAAGGGGCTGCGCGACCCTCAGGTCGAGGTGATACTGTCCTCGGGAGAGACCGCCACGCTCACCGTGCGCGACAATGGCCACGGGATCGAAGACCTCGATGCGCTTTTTGAACCCTTCTACACCACCAAGCAGCCCGGCGAAGGCGTCGGTCTGGGGCTTGCCATTTCCTCGGGCATCGTGAACGACCTTGGCGGACGGCTTACCGCGCGCAATGGTGAAGAGGGCGGCGCGGTGTTCGAGATGCAATTGCCGATCCTCAACGAGACCACCGAGGCGGCGGAATAATTTGGAGAAATGAGAGGGCACCATGGCCAAACTCATGAAGATAGCAATCGTCGATGACGAGCAGGATATGCGCCAGTCCATCGGGCAGTGGCTGGCCCTGTCCGGTTATGACACCGAGACATTCGCCAGTGCCGAAGAGGCGCTCAAGGCATTGACGCCGGATTATCCGGGCATTGTCATTTCCGATATCCGGATGCCCGGCATGGACGGGATGCAGTTTCTCAAGCGGCTCATGGGCACCGACAGCGCCCTGCCGGTGATCATGATCACCGGGCATGGCGATGTGCCCATGGCGGTCGAGGCGATGCGGCTGGGGGCGTTCGATTTTCTTGAAAAGCCGTTCAACCCCGATCAGATGAGCCAGCTGGCCAAGAAGGCGGTGAATGCGCGCCGCCTGACGTTGGACAACCGGCAGTTGCGCCGGGAACTCAGCGACGGCGGCCAGATCATGAAGAAGCTGATCGGTGCCAGCCCGGCGATGGAGCGCCTGCGCGAGGATATTCTCGACCTGGGTCAGGCCGATGGCCATGTGCTGATCGACGGTGAGACCGGCACCGGCAAGACGCTGGTGGCCCATGCGCTGCATGCGGTGGGCTCGCGCGCGGGCAAGAAATTCGTTCTTCTGAGCTGTGCCGCCCTGGAGGAAGAGGCGCTGTCCAAGCGGCTCTTTGGCCCGATGCAGCCCGATGACACGCGCCTGCCAGCCGTGGAGGAAGCGCGCGGCGGCACGCTGGTGCTGGAGGATGTCGAGGCGCTCAGCGATGCGTCACAGGCGCGGCTGTTGAGTTTCATCAACGAACAGGGCACGCCCGCAGAGACCCGAATCGTGGCGATCTGCAACATGCAGGAACAGGATCGCACCTGCGAAGATGCGCTGCGGCCCGATCTGTTCTACCGTCTGGCCGCGCTGCGCATCACCGTGCCGCCGCTGCGCCAACGCGGCGAGGATATCCTGACGCTCTTCACGCGCCTGTCGGAACAATTCGCCGAAGAATATGGCTGCGAGACGCCGGAAGTCTCGGCACAGGAGGCCGCGCAGCTGTTGCAGGCCCCGTGGCCGGGCAATGTGCGCCAGCTGATCAACGTGGCGGAACGCGCGGTGCTGCAATCGCGGCGCGGCTCGGGCACGATTGCGTCGCTGCTTATGACCGATCACGAGGAAATGCAGCCGGTGATGACCACCGAGGGCAAGCCGCTCAAGGAATATGTGGAGGCGTTTGAACGTATGCTGATCGACAACACCATGCGGCGGCACAAGGGCTCGATTGCGTCGGTAATGGAGGAACTGTGCCTGCCGCGCCGGACGCTGAACGAAAAGATGGCCAAATACGGCCTGCAACGCTCGGATTACCTGGGCTGACGCGGCAGCACGCCGATCTCGTTCATCACCTGTTCAAAGGCGCTGTCAGGGCTGGCTTTCGTGCTGGCCTTGATGGCGTCGAACCGGGCGCGCAGGGCCTTCTTTTCGTCGCCCTTGCAGTCGTTCCACGGGCGTCCCTGTAGCCCCATGACCAGCACATAATAGCCGATGAAATGCGGCCGCATGCCTGTGGCCAGCAGCCTGCGATAGGTCTCGTCCGCCCCCAGCGCGCGAAGCTCATCGGCACTGTGAATGCCCGCCTTGGCACAGGCCGCCTCCATCGCCGGGCCAAGGTTGCGAATGGCGCTGACCGGATCGCTCATCGGTCCAGAAACATATCTGTCTCAGACCGTGCCAACACGCGCGACAAGCGGTCAAAGCGCCCGTCACCAAACATGTCCTCTGCCACGTCCTTCATCAGAAGATGGGTGGCCCGCGCCAACATGGAGCCAAGCGAGATGCGCGCCGCGCCGCAGGCACCAAGCCCGGCCGCGCTCATGGCGCTATAGCCGCCGATGGTGAGCACATTGACCGGCGCGCTGACGGCGTCGCAGATCCGGCGCAGATCCTCGGCATCGCCGGGCATGGGGGCATAGAGGCAATCGGCCCCGGCGGCCTCAAATGCCTGTAACCGGCGGATCGCCTCGTCCAGATCATAGGTGCCGTTCAGCACCCCGTCGGCCCGCGCGGTCAGCACGAAATCGCGCGGCAGGGCACGGGCGGCGGCGGCAGCGGCGCGGATACGCTCGACCGCCAGATCAAAGCCATAGGCGTCATCGCCGGGCAGGGCAGTATCCTCGATCCCGATGCCCGCAAGCCCGACCGCTGCGGCCATGCGCACGGTCTCGGCGCAGGTCTCGGGCGCTTCGCCAAAACCGTTCTCGAAATCGCCCGAGACAGGGATATCCACCGCGCTCACGATCTCCTGCGCATGGGCCAGCGCCTCGTCCCGGGTGATGGTGCCCATATCGGGGCGACCCAGCGTAAAGGCATGCGCGGCGGACGAGGTGGCCAGCGCCTGCGCGCCCCAGCCCTGCATGAGCCGGGCAGTGCCCCGGTCCCAGACATTGACCATGATACAGGGTTTTCCCCGTTGGTGCAGCGCGCGAAAATCAGCCATGGGGTGTTACCTCGGTCGCAAAAGTCACCAGTGTTTCCAGCGCCGTGGCAAAGGCCTCGTCGTCAACCGTCATGGCCACGCGCACATGACCCGCAGCGGCGCGACCAAAGCTTTCGCCCGGCATCACCGCGATATGA
The DNA here is from genome assembly GCF_028023675.1 of Primorskyibacter aestuariivivens. Classification (GTDB taxonomy): domain Bacteria; phylum Pseudomonadota; class Alphaproteobacteria; order Rhodobacterales; family Rhodobacteraceae; genus Marinovum; species Marinovum aestuariivivens. The sequence continues at coordinate 88,688 of NZ_JAQIOZ010000020.1, forward strand.
TGGCGGTCGAGAAGCCGGTTGGCAAATGTTTCCCCGCTCAGCCCTGTGGCGCGAATATCCAGCATGAGGTACATCGCCCCCTGCGCCGGGATCACGCGGACCGTGCTCTGCCCCTTAAGGATGTCCAACGCCAGCGCGCGGCGGCGCTGAAAGGGGGCGGATACCTCGTCCTCAAGCCAGCTGCCCTCGTCCAGCGCAAACAGCGCCGCGTCCTGAATATAACCCGGCACGCCATAGGTGGTATGGGTGGCCAGGTTGATCAGGTGGTAGATCATCTCCTCGGGTCCCGCGATCCATCCAATGCGGCTGCCGGTCATGGCGTGGCTTTTGGACATGGAGCCCACGACCAGCGTCCGATCCACCATACCGGGCAGGGCGCGGGGGCTCAGGTGATCCCCCTCCCAGACCTGCGTGTCATAGACCTCGTCCGAGATCAGCCAGAGATCATGCGCCTGACAGACCCGGGCGATGCCTTCCAGCGTGGCGCGGGAATAGACCGTGCCGGTGGGGTTGTTGGGCGTGTTGATCAGCAGGGATTTTGCGCCGGTTGCCACGGCGTCGATCGTCTCTGGATCAGGCTGAAACGCGTCCTCGGCGCGGGTTTCAATTGCCACCGCTTCGGCGCTGACACCACGGATCGTACCGGGATAGGTGGCGTAGTAGGGATCAAGGTAAAGTGCCCGGTCGCCCGGATCGCAGACCCCGGCATGGGCGGCAAAAAGCGCGGCCTGACCGCCCGGTGTGATCAGGATATTGTTGCGGCCTGTGGCCACCCCGGTGCGTTCGGTCAGGCGCGCCGCCACCTTGTCGCGCAGTGCATCCACCCCCGGCACCATGGCATAGCCGGTATGTCCGCCCATGGCCGCGCGGTGCATCTCCTCCAGAATCCGGGGATGCGTGCGGATGTCATGTTCACCAATGGTCAGCTCGGTCACGGGAAGGCCGCTCGCCACCATGGTCCGCGCGCGGTAGAACACATCCCAACCGTCGCCTTCGGCCCCGGTCAATGTCACAAGCCTGTCGGAAATTTTCATGGTTCTGCTCCCGATCTTTGCCCCCAAAGGGCCAGCGCGGGGCAGGGGAGTCAAGCAGCGCCGTGGCGTTGCCTAGCTGTTTGATCCCACGGTTTGATGGTGTGATTTTTTCTCAGGAATTGAAGGAAGCATTATGGGACAAGTTCGTCACGGGAGCGCCACGACCACGTACGCCGTCAGAGCTGCAATACAGCG
>NZ_JAQIOZ010000021.1 GCF_028023675.1 Primorskyibacter aestuariivivens
CCTTGAACTCCGGCGAATGGTTCTTCCGTTTCGACATCTCTAATCTCCTTATCGTCGAAGACCAGCAGACAACAAATCGTAGCTTACGTCAGTGTCCGAATTTCAGGGGGTAGCTCAGTGTGCGTGGCCTCAATTCTCGAATGCGTGACTTTGATCCCGAACTCTTGGAGGCTGCTCGACACATCAGGAGAAGAAGACCACGGTTTCACCCTCGAATGCTGGAAGAAATCATGTATGTTTCGCAGGAAGGTGACGACGCCCCGATGGGACTGCTATTGATGGCTGGATATCTCAGAGAGGATTTTCCTTGGTTGTCCGAAGTGTTGGCGGAATCCTACCGTGAAGTCCGTGAAGGTGGTTCCGATGTCGCTGAAAAAGCAATGCATCGTCTCCAACGCACCGTTAAAACCCTTATGCGCTCGAAGTTTTCGCGTGAAATGATCGGTGACGCCAAAGAAGCGCATTTCATTATTGAAGAAATTCCAATGCTTATCGATATGTCGTTACATCATCTGATCGACTCAAGGAAACGGTCAAAGCAACCATCGAACGACGAAAAGTCCGGTGATTAGGTTTCCTAGGATTGTTTGACCGACCAGGCGCCCTTGACCCCACGCCCCCCTTCCCCTATCAGACCCCATCCGCACCGCCCCAGATTCGTCTGGGGCTGTGTGTATTTGTTGGTCTGGTGGGCAAATTGCCCACCCTACAAGACCGGCGCAAGGTGGGCAGTTTGTCCGCCATCCTAACCGGGGACCTTCGGGGCCCTATACCTTGGCTGACCCGAACAAAGGGAAAGCCCAAACATAGCGGGGCGCACAGTCCCGCATTGCTAAACGGAAGACAGAAAGCATGGCACTCAAGTCGTACAAGCCGACGACGCCGGGCCAGCGCGGGCTGGTGCTGATCGACCGTTCGGAGCTGTGGAAAGGACGCCCCGTCAAAGCCCTCACCGAGGGTCTGACGAAATCGGGTGGCCGGAACAACACCGGACGTATCACATCGCGCCGTCGTGGTGGCGGGGCGAAACGCCTCTACCGGATCGTTGATTTCAAGCGTAACAAATTCGACGTCGAAGCCGTCGTTGTGCGCATCGAATATGACCCCAACCGCACCGCGTTCATTGCCCTCGTGCAATATACAGACGGCGAGCAGGCTTATATCCTCGCGCCGCAGCGGATTGCCGTTGGTGACAAGCTGATCGCTTCGGCCAAGGCCGACATCAAGCCGGGCAACGCGATGCCGTTCTCGGGCATGCCCATTGGTACCATCGTTCACAACATCGAGCTGAAGCCCGGCAAGGGCGGTCAGATCGCACGCGCCGCAGGCACTTATGCCCAGTTCGTCGGCCGTGACGGTGGCTACGCCCAGATCCGCCTGTCCTCGGGCGAATTGCGCATGGTGCGTCAGGAATGCATGGCCACCGTGGGTGCCGTGTCGAACCCCGACAACTCGAACCAGAACTACGGTAAAGCGGGCCGCATGCGCCACAAGGGCATCCGCCCCTCTGTGCGTGGTGTTGTCATGAACCCGATCGACCACCCCCATGGTGGTGGTGAAGGCCGGACCTCTGGTGGTCGTCACCCGGTGACACCGTGGGGCAAGCCGACCAAGGGTAAACGCACCCGCAACAAGAACAAGGCGTCGCAAAAGCTGATCATCCGCTCGCGTCACGCCAAGAAGAAGGGCCGCTAAGACATGGCACGTTCTGTATGGAAAGGCCCCTTCGTGGATGCTTATGTGCTGAAAAAAGCCGAAGCAGCCCGCGACTCCGGCCGCAACGAAGTTATCAAGATCTGGTCGCGCCGCTCGACGATCCTGCCCCAATTCGTGGGCCTGACGTTTGGCGTGTACAACGGCCAGAAGCATATCCCTGTCAACGTCACGGAAGACATGATCGGTCAGAAGTTCGGTGAATACTCCCCGACCCGCACCTATTATGGCCACGCCGCTGACAAAAAAGCGAAGCGGAAGTAAGTCATGGGCAAGGAAAAGAACCCCCGCCGCGTGGCCGACAACGAAGCAATGGCAAAACTGCGCATGCTCCGTACGTCCCCGCAAAAGCTGAACCTGGTCGCCGGAATGATCCGCGGCAAGAAGGTTGAAAAAGCGCTGAACGATCTGGCTTTCTCGAAGAAGCGGATCGCCATCGACGTGCGCAAGTGCCTGCAATCTGCCATCGCCAATGCCGAGAACAACCATGGTCTCGATGTGGACGAGCTGATCGTGGCCGAAGCCTATGTCGGCAAGAACCTGGTCATGAAGCGCGGTCGCCCGCGAGCACGTGGCCGGTTTGGCAAGATCGTCAAGCCGTTTTCGGAACTGACCATCAAGGTCCGTCAGATTGAGGAGCAAGCCTGATGGGGAATAAAACCAATCCGATCGGCATGCGCCTTCAGGTCAACCGCACCTGGGACAGCCGCTGGTACGCCGACACCAAGGATTACGGTGATCTTCTGCTGGAAGACCTGGCAATCCGTGATTTCATCCATGAAGAGTGCAAACAGGCCGGCGTGGCCCGTGTGATCATCGAACGTCCGCACAAGAAGTGCCGCGTGACGATCCACACTGCCCGCCCCGGTGTCATCATTGGCAAGAAAGGCGCAGACATCGAAACCCTGCGCAAGAAAATCGCCAACATGACCGATAGCGAGCTGCACCTCAACATCGTGGAAGTGCGCAAGCCCGAGCTGGATGCCCGCCTTGTCGGCGAAAGCATCGCGCAACAGCTTGAGCGTCGTGTGTCCTTCCGTCGTGCGATGAAACGTGCGGTGCAGAACGCCATGCGCATGGGTGCCGAAGGCATCCGGGTCAACGTTGCGGGCCGTCTTGGCGGTGCCGAGATCGCCCGGACCGAATGGTACCGCGAAGGCCGTGTGCCGCTTCATACCCTGCGCGCCGATATCGACCACGCACATGTCGAGGCGGAAACGCCCTATGGCATCATCGGGATCAAGGTCTGGATCTTCAAAGGCGAGATCATGGAGCACGACCCGCAAGCGCGTGACCGCAAGGCACAGGAAGTTCAGGATGGTCCGGCCCCTCGTGGCGCCGGTGGCCGTCGCTGAGGAGGAATGACAGATGCTTCAACCAAAGCGCACTAAATTCCGCAAGATGCACAAAGGCCGGATCAAGGGCGACGCCAAGGGCGGCTCTGATCTGAACTTCGGCACTTACGGTCTCAAGGCCACCACGCCCGAGCGCGTGACCGCCCGCCAGATCGAAGCCGCCCGTCGTGCCATGACGCGTCACATGAAACGTCAGGGCCGCGTCTGGATCCGCATCTTTCCCGACACCCCGATTTCGGCCAAGCCGATCGAGGTCCGGATGGGTAAGGGTAAAGGTTCCGTCGACCGCTGGGCCGCCAAGGTCAAGCCGGGCCGCGTGATGTTCGAGATCGACGGCGTGACCGACGCAGTTGCACGTGAGGCGCTCCGCCTTGCCGCGATGAAACTGCCGGTCAAGACCCGCGTCGTGGTCCGCGAGGACTGGTGATCGGTGGGCAGCATTGCCCACCCTACGAAATTGGCCCCCGGCGCAGTGATGCGGCGGGGGTTTTTCTTTGATAAAAGCTGGAGTAAAGCCGTGTCATGGCTGACATATCCTCCCTCTTCGTGACCCGTCTTTACCGCGCTGCCCTCTCCGAGCATGGCCCTGCCATCGACAATGACGAGCTGGAAGCGTCCTGCTTTACCATCGCCGAGGATGACGAGGCCGGGCAGGAATGGTGCGAGTCCGAGGGCTATCCCGGTTACACGTCTTACGCCTCGCTCACCGATCTGCCCTGGCGCTTTCCGATCTTTTCCGATCTGGTCAAGGTGCTCGACGCCCATGTCGCGGCCTTTGCCGAGGATCTGGAGTTCGATCTCGACGGGCGCAACCTTGTGCTGGAGGATATCTGGATCAACATCCTGCCCGAGGGCGGTATGCATTCCAGCCACCTGCATCCGCATTCGGTGATCTCGGGCACCACTTATGTCTCGATGCCCGAAGGCACCTCGGCGCTGAAACTCGAAGACCCGCGCTCGGCCCGCATGATGGCCGCGCCGCCGCGGCGCAAGGGGTGCCGCGAGGAGCTGAAGGCCTTTGTTTATCAGACGCCGACAGTGGGTGATGTGCTGCTTTGGGAAAGCTGGCTGCGCCACGAGGTGCCGATGAACATGGCCGAGGACGAGCGCGTCAGCGTGAGCTTTAACTACCGCTGGGAGTGATTGGTTCCAGCGTCGGGATATCCTCGCCGACAAAGGTGATGTCGTCCCAATCCACGTCCGCCGCGCCGATGACCACCGTTGTTTCCTGCGCCGCCTCGGTCGCGTGGTCATAGCGCAGCACAAGCGTGGTGATTTCGTTGCCAAACACGTCCGTTCCCGGTTCCAAACGCGCTTCGGTCAGGTCGTAACCGTCGTCGGATGGGGTGGCATCAATGCGGATCATGTCCTCGCCCGGGGTGAAATCGGGCAGTTCCAGAACTTCGAACAACAGACTGCCATCGTCCTGGACAAACTCTGTCGGATCAAACTCGGAGCCGTCAAAGTTGGGCGCGCTCAGGTCGCCCTCGGAGATATCAAGGTCGAACAGATCCGCTCCTGCACCGCCGCGCGGAGACAAGGCGCTCAGGCTTGGGTCCGTGATGCCCGTGCCGGTAAAGGAAATCGTGTCATTTCCATCGCCGCCGTCGACCTGCGTCGCATAGCCGGTGTCACCTTCCGCCACCCCTGAGAAACTGATCACATCATCTCCTGCGTCGCCGTTCAGGTTCATGTTGAAGCTTCCGGTGATGGTGTCGTTGCCGTCACCGCCATTCACTGTGACCTGAGGCCCACTGCCACCGCTTCCGTCAAACACATCGGCACCTGCGCCGAGATCCACAATGGAATCGATGGACTCGTCTACCAACGCGACGGTGTCATCACCGTCGCCCATGTCGATGGTGCTGGACAACAGCAGGGCATTCAGGACGTCGTCACCGCCGCCCGCCTCGATCCGGCTTAGTATCAGCGTGCGTTCGTCTATCGGGCCAGTGCTTTCGAAGTCTTCGTCATAAAGGTCGATCGTGTCGTCGCCGTCGCCGGACAGTATCGTCGCGTTTTCAACGCCCTCATCCTCGACCGCAAGGGTAATGACATCTGCGCCGTCGGTCCCGGTCACTGAGCTGCTGGAACCCGCCGTGAGCGGGTCGTCGGGCGTGTCGGACTCATCGGGGGTGTCAGGATCGTCAGGCGTGTCCGGATCGTCAGGCGTATCCGGGGTGTCCGGCGTTTCGACATCGTCCTCTTCGACCAGAGCTTCTTGCTCATCGTCTTCGGAATTTCCCGTGTCGATAAAGCCAATGCCAAGCACGGCCAAAGCCATTAGCAGAACAATTTCCATGTGAAACTCCAACACTGATTAACGACACCGGGTCGTTTGTACATTTTTTTATCGAATTTTACTGTCCAAAATTGGGCAACTGAGTGTCTCCTCTATGGCAACATGCAGCGTCACCTGCCTTTGCTCTTGCCAAGCGGCGGCATCGCGCCTATACGGCCCCCTCATTCATGGACTCCACCAGAATCACGGTGACCCACACGATGATGTGAAAGGGGCCGTCTGGTGATGTTGAGAAAGGACAAGGCGATGAACGCCACCGAACTGCGTGACAAGACGCCGGATCAGCTTCGTGAAGAGCTGGCCAATCTGAAAAAAGAAGCGTTCAACCTGCGTTTCCAGCAAGCCACTGGTCAGCTGGAAAACACTGCGCGTATGCGCCAGGTGAAACGTGATGCGGCGCGTGTGAAAACCGTGCTGAACGAAAAAGCCGCTGCGGCAGCTGAATAAGGAGCGAGACCTATGCCCAAACGTATCCTGCAAGGTGTCGTAACCTCGGACGCCAACGCCCAGACCGTGACTGTGTCGGTGGAACGCCGCTTCAAGCACCCGGTTCTGAAGAAAACCATCAAGAAGTCCAAGAAGTACCGGGCTCATGATGAAAAGAACGCTTTCAAGGTCGGTGACACCGTACGCATCATCGAATGCGCGCCGAAATCGAAGACGAAACGCTGGGAGGTTCTGGAAGCGTAAGCTTCCGGACCCTTTTAGTTTGATCGAAACCATGGGGAACAGGTCAGGCATGACCCCCCAAAGGTCAGGAGAAACCACATGATCCAGATGCAGACCAATCTGGATGTAGCTGACAACTCCGGCGCGCGCCGGGTTCAGTGCATCAAGGTTCTGGGTGGTTCCAAGCGGAAATACGCGTCGGTGGGTGACATCATCGTAGTATCCGTCAAGGAAGCCATCCCGCGCGGTCGCGTGAAGAAGGGTGACGTCCGCAAGGCCGTCGTCGTGCGCACCGCCAAAGAAGTTCGCCGTGAAGACGGCACCGCGATCCGCTTTGATCGCAACGCAGCCGTGATCCTCAACAACAACAACGAACCCGTTGGTACCCGTATCTTCGGACCGGTTGTTCGTGAGCTGCGCGCCAAGAACTTCATGAAAATCATCTCGCTTGCTCCGGAGGTGCTGTAATGGCTGCCAAACTCCGTAAAGGCGACAAGGTCGTCGTGCTGGCCGGCAAGGACAAGGGCAAGGAAGGCACCATTGCTTCCGTTGACCCGAAATCCGGCAAGGCCATCGTGGACGGTGTGAACATCGCCATCCGCGCCACCCGTCAGAGCCAAACGTCGCAAGGCGGTCGCATCCCCAAGCCGATGCCGATCCAGCTGTCGAACTTGGCACTGCTTGACGCTAACGGCAAAGCCACCCGCGTCGGCTTCCGCATGGAAGGTGACAAGAAGGTCCGCTTCGCCAAGACCACGGGGGACGTGATCGATGCTTGATTCCGCAAACTACACCCCGCGTCTGCGCGCGCTCTTTGACGCCGAGATCAAGGCGAAGCTGAAAGAAGAATTCGGCTACTCCAACGACATGATGATCCCGCGTCTGGACAAGATCGTCCTGAACATCGGCTGCGGCGCTGAAGCTGTCAAAGACAGCAAGAAAGCCAAGTCGGCGCAGGATGATCTGACCGCAATCGCCGGTCAACGTGCCGTCATCACCAAGGCCAAGAAGTCGATCGCCGGCTTCCGCGTTCGTGAAGACATGCCACTGGGTGCGAAAACAACCCTGCGCGGCGCACGCATGTACGATTTCCTCGATCGTCTGATCACTGTGGCAATGCCCCGTATCCGCGACTTCCGCGGCGTTTCGGGCAAGTCGTTTGACGGCCGTGGCAACTATGCCATGGGCATCAAGGAACATATCGTGTTCCCGGAAATCGACTTTGACAAGGTGGACGAGGCCTGGGGCCTGGACATCGTGATCGCCACCACCGCGAAAACCGACGCAGAAGCCAAGGCGCTGTTGAAGCATTTCAACATGCCTTTCAGCTCGTAACGCGGGAGAGGATTAGACATGGCTAAAAAAGCAATGATCGAACGCGAGAAGAAGCGCGAAAAGATGGTGGCGAAATATGCTGCCAAACGCGCCGAACTCAAGGAAATCGCAAACGACGAAACCAAGCCGATGGAAGAGCGCTTCAAGGCGCGTCTGAAACTGGCGAAACTGCCGCGCAACAGCTCGGCTACCCGTTTGCACAACCGCTGCCAGCTGACCGGTCGTCCCCACGCGTACTACCGCAAGCTGAAAATCAGCCGTATCGCGCTGCGCGAACTGGGCTCCAAGGGCCTGCTTCCCGGCATGGTCAAGTCGAGCTGGTAAGGAGGGCATAAGATGAACGATCCTATCGGCGATATGCTCACCCGGATCCGCAACGCACAGATGCGTGGCAAGTCGACCGTGTCGACCCCCGCATCGAAACTGCGTGCCTGGGTGCTCGACGTTCTCGCGGACGAAGGTTACATCCGCGGTTACGAGAAAACCACCGATGAGCGCGGTCACCCCGCCATCGAAATCAGCCTGAAATACTACGACGGCACCCCCGTCATCCGCGAATTGAAGCGGGTGTCCAAGCCGGGCCGTCGTGTGTATCTGGGTGTGAACGAGATCCCCACCGTCCGTCAGGGCCTGGGCGTCAGCATCGTTTCCACCTCCAAGGGCGTCATGTCGGATGCAGCTGCACGCAATGCCAATATCGGCGGCGAAGTGCTCTGCACCGTATTCTAAGGAGGGTCTGAGATGTCTCGTATCGGCAAACAGCCTGTTGCCCTTCCTGACGGTGTGACCGCTTCGCTTTCGGGCCAGACCATTGAAGTGAAAGGCCCCAAGGGGACCCAGAGCTTCACCGCCACGGATGACGTGACGCTGACCATCGAAGATGGCACCGTGACCGTCACGCCGCGCGGCAAGTCCAAGCGTGCACGCCAGCAGTGGGGCATGAGCCGCACCGTTGTGGCCAACCTGGTCCACGGCGTTACCGGAACCTTCAAGAAAGAGCTGGAAATCCAGGGTGTGGGTTATCGTGCTCAGCTGGCGGGTAAGACCCTCAAGCTGAACCTCGGCCTGTCTCACGACGTGGATTTCGAAATTCCGGAAGGTATCACCATTACTGTTCCCAAACCGACTGAGATCATTATCGAAGGTAATGACATCCAGCAGGTGGGTCAGGTCGCGGCCAATATCCGCGAATGGCGCAAGCCCGAGCCCTATAAAGGCAAAGGCATCCGCTACAAGGGTGAATATATCTTCCAGAAGGAAGGCAAGAAGAAGTAAGGACGCGCACAATGGCAAACAGCAAAAGACAACTGTTCCTGAAGCGCCGTCTGCGCGTTCGGAACAAACTCCGCAAGATGAACCGTGGGCGCGTGCGCCTGTCGGTCCATCGCTCGAACAAGAACATTTCGGTCCAGTTGATCGACGACGTCAACGGCACCACGCTGGCATCGGCTTCGTCGCTCGAAAAGGACCTGGGGTTCGTGGGCAAGAACAACGTGGAAGCCGCGAAAAAAGTGGGCGAGGCAATTGCCGAGCGCGCCAAGAAAGCCGGTGTCGAAGAGTGTTATTTCGACCGCGGTGGTTTCCTGTTCCACGGTGGCATCAAGGCTCTGGCCGATGCTGCGCGTGAGGGCGGCCTGAAGTTCTAAAGTGTGGGGGCGCGGGGCGCCGCGCCTCTCGATGATCGGGGGCCCCGGGAAACCGGGGTCACTGCGATTGAAAAAAACAGGCGCAAAGCGCGCCACTCATGAAGGGAAGCCAGATGGCAGAACGTGAGAACCGCCGGGGCAAGGGTCGCGACCGCGACGAAGCGCCGGAATTTGCAGATCGCCTGGTTGCGATCAACCGGGTGTCCAAAACCGTGAAAGGTGGTAAGCGCTTTGGCTTCGCCGCACTCGTGGTTGTGGGCGACCAGAAAGGCCGCGTGGGCTTTGGCAAGGGCAAGGCGAAAGAAGTGCCTGAAGCCATCCGCAAAGCCACCGAGCAAGCCAAGCGCCAGATGATCCGCGTGCCGCTGCGCGAAGGCCGCACGCTGCACCACGACATGGAAGGCCGCCACGGCGCCGGTAAAGTCGTGATGCGCACCGCACCGCAGGGTACCGGTATCATCGCCGGTGGTCCGATGCGCGCCGTGTTCGAGATGCTGGGCATCCAGGACGTGGTTGCCAAGTCGACTGGGTCGCAGAACCCCTACAACATGATCCGCGCCACGCTGAACGGTCTTCAGAAAGAAACCAGCCCCCGTATGGTGGCACAGCGTCGTGGTAAAAAGGTTGCTGACATCCTGCCCAAGCGTGATGACGCGCCGCAGGAAAGCACCCAGGTTGCTGAGGAGGCCTGAGACCCATGGCAAAAACCATCGTAGTCAAGCAGATCGGCTCGCCGATCCGTCGCCCCGAAATCCAGCGCAAGACGCTGATCGGTCTGGGCCTGAACAAGATGCACAAAACCCGCGAGCTTGAGGATACCCCTTCGGTGCGCGGCATGATCAACAAGATCCCGCATCTCGTCGAGATCGTCGAAGAACGCGGCTAAGCGATTGGTGGGCCGCATGGCCCACCCTATAGACCAAAGCGCCCTCCGGTTCAGGCCGGGGGGCGTTTTCATTTGTCTGGCAGGGCCGATGCTGCATTGCAGAAAATGCATAACGGGCAGACCATACTGTCGATTGTGAGCGCCACCAACCGGGCCTATGTCCTCGCGTGAAAGCAAATACGAATTCGGGGCACCGCGCCCCACCCAGACAAAGGACACTATCATGGCATTTGCCCCTACCTACGCCCGCCCCGGTTTCAGCCTGCGCGCCGCTTACCGCAATGCAGTCGCGAATATCCGCCAAGCGGCAGCCCGCCGCGCGGCCTTCAACGCGCTCTATGACGAACTCAATGCGATGTCCGATCGTGAACTGGCCGATATCGGTCTGGCCCGCTCGGAAATCGGCGACGTGGCCAGCGCCCACGCGGCAACCCTCTGATTCTTCTGCCACTGACGAGCGACCGGAGACCTCTGATGACACTGATCCCCGCCATGGCCCGCCGTATCATCGGCCGCGTTATGACCGCGCTGAAATCTGACCCCGTGCCTTGCTGGACGGAATATCTGCGTCAGACCCGCTGATCACGGACGCCCCCGATAATCGCCGCGCGAGTTTCAAACCGCGCGGCGTTTCCTTTTGGGGGGCCTTGCATGGCGATGGCCTGACCGCTATACGCGCCCGGTGGCGCAGAGCGCCGCAGAATCAAAACCAAGAAACGCCGTGGTTGACCCAACACGCTTCGGGGGTCACATCCGGCAAGGAGAAGCGATATGAAACTCAATGAACTGCGCGACAATCCTGGCGCAACCAAACGCCGCAAGCGCGTTGGCCGTGGTCCGGGTTCCGGCATGGGCAAAACCGCTGGTCGCGGTATCAAGGGTCAGAAATCCCGTTCGGGTGTGGCCATCAAGGGCTATGAAGGCGGCCAGATGCCGCTCTACCAACGCCTGCCCAAGCGCGGTTTTAACAAGCCGAACCGCAAATCCTATGCGGTGATCAACCTGAACATCATCCAGAAGTTCATCGACGCCGGCAAGCTGGACGCCGCGAACATCACCGAAGACAGCCTGATCGCATCGGGCGCCGTGCGCCGCAAACTCGACGGTGTGCGCGTGCTGGCCAAGGGCGAGATTACCGCCAAGGCAACCATCGAAGTGACCGGTGCATCGAAAGCGGCCATCGAGGCTGTTGAGAAAGCGGGCGGCTCACTGAAGGTCACAGCTGCGTCTGCGGCTGAATAACGGGTTGTGAGCGGCGCATTCGCCGCTTACATAGCCTGACAGGTTTTCCTTAACGCCGCCCGCCGGAAACCGGCCCGGGCGGCGTTTGCATAAAGCGAGATATAAAGAGCCATGGTATCAGCAGCAGAGCAGATGGCGGCCAATACAAGCTGGGCAGCGCTCGGCAAGGCCACCGACCTGCGCAACCGCATCCTCTTCACCCTCGGTCTTCTGATCGTCTACCGTCTTGGCACCTTCATCCCGGTTCCGGGGATCGACGGTGCCGCGCTTCGTGAGTTCATGGAGCAGGCGGGGCAGGGCATCGGCGGCATGGTGTCGATGTTCACCGGCGGCGCGCTGGGGCGGATGGGCATCTTTGCTCTGGGGATCATGCCCTATATCTCGGCCTCGATCATCGTGCAGCTTCTGACCGCCATGGTTCCCGCGCTGGAACAGCTCAAGAAAGAGGGCGAGCAGGGCCGCAAGAAGATCAACCAGTATACCCGCTATGGCACCGTGGTACTGGCCACGTTCCAGGCCTATGGCCTGTCTGTGGGCCTCTACGCCAACGACTTCGTACAGGCCGAGATCGACCAAAGCTTCTTTATTGCGTCCTGTGTCATCACGCTGGTGGGCGGCACCATGTTCCTGATGTGGCTGGGTGAACAGATCACCGCGCGCGGCATCGGTAACGGTATCTCGCTGATCATCTTCGTCGGCATTATCGCCGAAGTACCGGCCGCTCTGGCACAGTTCTTTGCATCTGGCCGTTCCGGTGCCATCAGCCCCGCGGTGATCATCGGTGTGATCATCATGGTGGTGGCCGTGATCATGTTCGTCGTGTTCATGGAACGCGCGCTGCGCAAGATCACCATTCAATACCCGCGCCGCCAGCAGGGCATGAAAATCTCGGAAGCGCAGCAAAGCCACCTCCCGGTCAAGGTTAACCCGTCAGGCGTGATCCCGGCGATCTTTGCCTCGTCGCTTCTGCTTCTGCCGACAACCATCGCGACCTTCTCGGGCAATCAGACCAGCCCGATCATGTCCACGATCCTTGCCTATTTCGGCCCCGGTCAGCCGCTCTACCTCGCGTTCTTCGCGCTGATGATCGTGTTCTTCGCCTATTTCTATACGTTCAACGTGTCGTTCAAACCCGATGACGTGGCCGACAACCTGAAGAACCAGAACGGTTTCGTTCCCGGCATCCGCCCGGGCAAGAAGACCGCCGAGTATCTGGAATATGTGGTCAACCGCATCCTCGTTTTGGGTTCCGGCTATCTGGCGGCTGTGTGTCTGCTGCCCGAGGTTCTGCGCGGTCAGTTCGCCATCCCGTTCTACTTCGGCGGCACGTCCGTGCTGATTGTCGTGTCGGTGACCATGGACACGATCCAGCAGGTGCAGTCGCATCTTCTGGCACACCAGTACGAAGGTCTCATTCAAAAGTCGCAGCTTCGCGGCAAGGGTAAGTCCCGCAAGAAACGCAGCCCTGTCCGGAGGTAACGAGCCATGAACATCATCCTTCTGGGACCGCCCGGCGCGGGCAAGGGCACGCAGGCGCAATTCCTTGTCGAAGAGCGCGGCATGGTGCAGCTGTCCACCGGCGACATGCTGCGCGCGGCCAAAACCTCTGGCACGGAGATGGGCAAACGCGTAGCCGAGGTCATGGATCGCGGCGAGCTTGTGACTGATGAGATCGTGATCGGGCTGATCCGCGAAAAGCTGGAGCAGGGCTCTGAGGGTGGGTTCATCTTTGACGGCTTCCCACGGACGCTGGCGCAAGCGGATGCGCTTGGTGCTCTGCTGGCCGAAACGGGCCAGACGCTGGATCATGTGATTGAGCTTCAGGTCAATGACGATGTTCTGGTCGACCGGATCGTGAACCGCGCCAAAGAGGCGGTTGCCGCCGGTGGCACGGCGCGGGCGGATGACAATGAGGAAAGCCTCAAGATCCGGTTGATGGAATACTACAAAAAAACATCGCCGCTGATTGGCTATTACTACGCCAAGGGCGCACTGACCGGCGTCGACGGTCTGGGTGCGATTGACGATGTCCGGGCTGAGATCGCGGGCGTACTGGGCTAAGGCCGCGTGACGGAAGGGTGGGCAATTTTTGCCAGCCTCGCCGTGATGGCGAGAACAACTTTCCGCGAGATTGCATCTTTCCAAACTGTGCTGGATGGAACTTCCCTCTGTGATCTTCTGGGTAGGCAGGTCCAATAGAATGGCCTTGAGACCCCATGCTTAGGTTATTCGGCCCTTCTGTGTTATAGTTCCCAGCAAGGGCTATTTGCGGCCCGTGTTCAGGGGGGACAAGATGTACGCAAGGGTGACGCCGTTCAAAATGAATCCCGGTACGCGTGAGGCGGCGACCGCGAAGATGAACGAGTCGAAGAACCAGATCCTCAGCCTTCCCGGAATGCAACAAATTTACAGTGTCATGAACGAAGATGGCAGCGGCTATGTCGTTGCATTTGTGACGGACTAGGCGACTTCGGATGCAAACGCTAAGAGGGGCGCGGAGATATGGGGCAATTTTGCCGAGTTTCTGGAACCGAAACCGGTTCCCGGTGGTTACGGTGTGATTGCGGGCTGGGCACCGTAGAACTTGCCCATGGCAACGCCTTTCAGTCTTCGGCGGCAGCGCAAGAACTAAATTGGCTGCAGGTTCGGAGGTTAGCTCGTTCGGCCAAGGACGAAGCATAGGAAAAAGCAAGATTGGCAATAAAGGAGCGCATTATGAGACTAGATCGATTTGTTCACATGTTGGTTGCTTCTGTTTCGATGGTTATGCTGACGGTATCCGCTATTATCCTGACCCCGAATATGGCGGGTGCGATTACGCGAGGCGGCGACCCGGATGGCGGTGAGCACCCGTATGTTGGCCTTATTATTTTCGACGTCGGAGGGCAGCCGTCGCACCGGTGTACCGGAACTTTGGTGACCCCAACAGTCGTTGTGACCGCCGGGCATTGCACGTATGGTACATCAGCTGCGCGAATGTGGTTCGAAGAGGACGTCGGTGCGGGCATTCCAGGGAACGGGTTCCCGTTTGGTGGGGGAACCGCTGTTGAAGCGGCCTCGGTGCACACCCATCCGCAATACGATAACTTCGCATTTTTTCTTTTCGATCTGGGGGTCGTGATACTCGATTCACCTCAGTACTCTTTCCAATATGGGCAATTGCCGAGCCAGGAGCAGCTCACGCCTTTGGCGAAAAAGCGTGGCAGACAGGACACGACCTTTACAGCGGTTGGATACGGGCTCCAACAGATCAAACCGATCATCAAGAGCGACTTGGTCCGTCTAAAGGCCGATTTACGTTTGATCGACATGACCGGCACTTTCGGTGTGCCGCCAAAGACGTCGATTGCCCTGTCGAACAATGCCAATACGGGGGGCACGTGTTTTGGAGATTCAGGCGGTCCTCTTTTCGTGGGGGACACGAATGTCATCGGTGCCGTTACATCCTTCGGCCTGAACGGAAACTGCGCAGGAACAGGCGCCGGGTATCGGATTGATCAGCCCGATGATCTTGATTTTCTGAGGGGCTTTATGAACTAGTTTTTCGACGCTGGATGCGTATTGGATCTTGCGTGTTGTTCGAGCCAATGAGACCGGCTCGAACGGTGCGGATATCGATGTTGGCAAGGTTGAACAGAGCGATTCCAAATCCGTTTGCCGGCTGAACAACAAATCTCTTGACAAGGGGTTGACGCTGCACCCGCGTCCCCATAGATAGCCATATCTCGCGGTCACCCGCGCGATTCCCCAATGGGGATAAATCACCTCGAATTCAGCTGCGGCCCGGTCAGAACACGTCCGGGCTTACGTTGTGAAAAAAGGGTCTGGAACTACGGACCCGCAACGAAAAGGAAGATGACACGTGGCACGTATCGCCGGCGTAAACATACCGACCCATAAACGGGTCCCGATCGCCCTGACCTACATCACCGGAATTGGCCATACCTCGGCCAAGCAAATCTGCGAAGCTGTCAATATCGACCCGACCCGTCGTGTGAACGAGCTTTCCGACGCCGAAGTTCTGGCCGTGCGCGAGCACATCGACGCCAACTTCACCGTCGAAGGTGACCTGCGCCGCGAAGTGCAGATGAACATCAAGCGTCTGATGGACCTTGGCTGCTACCGCGGTCTGCGCCATCGCCGTAACCTCCCCGTTCGCGGTCAGCGGACCCACACCAATGCGCGTACGCGCAAAGGCCCGGCGAAACCCATCGCTGGCAAGAAGAAGTAAGGGAGGTCTGGTAACATGGCACGTGATACCCGTCGCGGAGGCAAGAAAAAGGTCTCCAAGAATATCGCCACCGGTGTGGCGCATGTGAACTCTTCGTTTAACAACACCAAGATCCTGATCTCTGACGTGCAGGGCAACGCCATTTCCTGGTCGTCCGCCGGCACCATGGGCTTCAAAGGCTCGCGGAAATCCACGCCCTACGCGGCGCAGATGGCCGCCGAAGACGCAGGTCGAAAGGCTCAGGAGCATGGCATGAAGACGCTGGAAGTCGAAGTTCAAGGCCCCGGTTCGGGCCGTGAATCGGCCCTGCGCGCGCTGGCTGCCATCGGTTTCAACATCACTTCGATCCGTGATGTGACCCCGATTGCACATAATGGCTGCCGCCCGCCGAAGCGCCGCCGCGTCTAAGACCAGATTTATTCGATTGGGGCCGCGCGTTTCGCACGGCCCCAATCCGTCATTTTAACCTCGGGCGCTTTTGCCTTTGGACATGGGGCAAGAGCAGGAATGGAGGGACGCATGATCCACAAGAATTGGGCAGAACTGATCAAGCCGACGCAGCTTGAGGTCAAGCCGGGCAACGACCCCGCGCGCCAGGCGACCGCCGTTGCGGAACCGCTGGAGCGTGGCTTTGGTCTGACGCTGGGCAATGCGCTGCGCCGCGTTCTGATGTCGTCGCTGCAAGGCGCGGCCATCACATCCGTTCAGATCGACAACGTGCTGCACGAGTTCTCAAGCGTTGCCGGTGTGCGCGAAGACGTGACCGACATCGTACTGAACCTCAAGGGCGTTGCAATCCGCATGGAAGTCGAAGGCCCCAAGCGCCTTTCGATCAATGCCAAGGGACCGGGCGTTGTCACTGCCGGTGACATTTCCGACTCCGCAGGCATCGAAGTGCTGAACCGTGATCACGTGATCTGCCACCTTGACGATGGCGCCGACGTGTACATGGAACTCACCGTGAACACCGGCAAGGGCTATGTTGCCGCAGACAAGAACAAGCCCGAAGACGCGCCCATCGGCCTGATCCCGATCGATGCGATCTATTCGCCGGTCAAGAAAGTGTCCTATGACGTGCAACCGACCCGTGAGGGCCAGGTGCTGGATTACGACAAGCTGACGCTGAAGGTTGAAACCGACGGTTCCGTCACTCCGGAAGACGCGATTGCCTATGCCGCGCGCATTCTGCAGGATCAGCTGTCGATCTTTGTCAACTTCGACGAGCCGGAATCGGCGCAGCGTCAGGACGACGATGATGGTCTCGAGTTCAACCCGCTTCTGCTCAAGAAAGTGGACGAGCTGGAACTGTCGGTGCGATCTGCGAACTGCCTGAAGAACGACAACATCGTTTATATTGGCGATCTGATCCAGAAGACCGAAGCCGAGATGCTCCGCACCCCGAACTTTGGCCGCAAATCGCTGAACGAGATCAAAGAGGTCCTGTCCGGCATGGGTCTGCACCTTGGCATGGATGTCGAGGACTGGCCGCCGGACAATATCGAAGATCTGGCCAAGAAATTCGAAGACGCGTTCTAAGAACGCTATTAGGTGCGCGTCCATCGCGCACCTTCACCACCCGGGCATCCGCCCCAAGGAGAACCGGTGACACGCATCGCCGGTCAGACAAAGCAAAAACGCCTGTAGAGGGCACATTAGGAGAACGACAATGCGTCACGCAAAAGGTTACCGCCGCCTGAACCGTACCCACGAGCACCGCAAGGCGCTGTGGGCCAACATGGCCGGCTCGCTCATCGAACATGAGCAAATCAAGACCACCCTGCCCAAGGCAAAAGAGCTCAAGCGCGTCATGGACAAGCTGATCACGCTCGGCAAACGCGGCGATCTGCACGCCCGCCGTCAGGCCGCAGCACAGCTGAAAGAAGACAAGGACGTCGCCAAGCTGTTCGAGGTTCTGGGCCCCCGTTATGCCGAGCGTCAGGGTGGTTACACGCGTGTTCTGAAAGCCGGTTTCCGTTACGGTGACATGGCCCCGATGGCGATCATCGAACTGGTGGACCGCGACGTGGACGCCAAAGGCGCGGCTGACAAGGCTCGCGTTGCAGCCGAAGAAGCTGCCGAAGAATAAATCGCCTGGTCAGGGACGATCAAAGGCCGCTCCGACCGGGGCGGCCTTTTTCGTTGCGCGACGCTGACTTGCAAAACTCCGGACCGGGGCGCATATCCTTGGCGTCATGAGATGGATCGCAATCAGCATCATCGCAATCCTCGGGATTGCGGCATATCACTTTCCGGCCACCGCCAAGGTGCCGCAAAGCCGTCCAGAAATCTCGCTGACATTCGCGCCGCTGGTCAAACAGGCCGCTCCGGCCGTGGTCAATATCTATGCCCGCCGCGTCGTGGCCGAGCGCAGCAACAGCCCTTTTGCCAATGATCCGTTCTTCCGCGAGTTTTTTCGCGATTTCGGCCAGATGCGGCCCCGGGTGCAGAATTCTCTGGGGTCGGGCGTGATTCTGTCCGAGGACGGGATCGTCGTGTCGAATTATCACGTGGTGGGGCAGGCGACCGATATCCGCGTGGTGCTCAACGACAGGCGTGAATTTTCCGCGCGGGTGCTTCTGGCGGATGAGGAAAGCGATCTGGCGATCCTGCAGCTCGACGAGGCAAACGACATGCCGCACCTGTCGCTGCGTGACAGTGATACGGTCGAGGTGGGCGAACTGGTGCTGGCCATCGGTAACCCGTTCGGCGTGGGCCAGACCGTGTCCAGCGGCATTGTCTCCGGCCTCGCCCGCTCCGGCACGGCCACGGGCAATGGGCGGGGCTATTTCATCCAGACCGATGCGCCGATCAACCCCGGCAATTCCGGTGGTGCGTTGATCGACGTCAACGGCGCGCTGATCGGGGTCAATACTTCGATCCTTACACGATCGGGCGGCTCCAACGGTATTGGCTTCGCCATTCCTGCCTCACTTGTTGCGCAGTTCGTGGCGCAGGCGCGCGAGGGGCTGACCCGCTTTGCCCGGCCCTGGGCCGGGATGAGTGGTCAGGCGGTGGATGCCGACCTGTCCGAGAGCCTTGGTCTCTCCGTTCCCGGCGGCGTTGTCGTGTCCGAGCTGCACCGTGCCAGCCCCTTTGCCGAAGCCGGGATCGAGGTGGGTGATGTGATCCTCGCAGTTGATGGCCAGCCGGTGAACACCCCGCCCGAGATGATCTATCGCATGGCAGTGCGTGGCATCGGGTCCAGCGTTGACGTGACTTTCGCCCGGCAAGGCCGCGAAGATACGGTGGACGTGGCGATGATCGCCCCGCCCGACATCCCGCCCCGGAATGAAATCACGCTTGGCCGCGGCGACCTGATCGAGGGGTTGACCATCGCCCGCGCCAACCCGGCGGTGCAGGACGAACTGGGCTTGCCTGCGGGGGCGGAAGGCGTGGTGGTCACAGACCCCGGCGAGATCGGTGCGCGGCTTGGGCTGCAACGTGGCGATGTGATTGAAGCGATCGGTCGCGTCCGGATCGAGGCACCGGATGACGTGGCGCGCATCCTGCGCCGCGCCTCGGGTCGGGTCGGGATGCAGGTTCTGCGTCGTGGACAGCGGGTTGTCCTGCGGTTCCGGGTCTGAGCGAATGGCGGATCTCTTCGACACATCGGCAGATGCGCCCCCCGATACCGCGCCGCGCCCGCTGGCCGATCGGCTGCGCCCGAAAACGCTGGACGAGGTGATCGGGCAGGAACAGGTTTTGGGACCGGATGCGCCGCTTGGCGTGATGCTGAAATCCGGCTCGCTGTCCTCGCTGGTCTTTTGGGGGCCGCCCGGCGTGGGCAAGACCACCATCGCCCGGCTACTCGCCGATGCAACCGATCTGCATTTCGTCCAGATCAGCGCAATCTTCACTGGCGTCCCGGAACTGCGCAAGGTGTTCGAGGCCGCCAAGCATCGCCGGGCCAACGGGCAGGGGACGCTGCTCTTTGTCGATGAGATCCACCGCTTCAACAAGGCGCAGCAGGACGGGTTCCTGCCGCATATGGAGGACGGCACGATCCTGCTTGTCGGGGCGACCACGGAAAACCCGTCCTTTGAACTGAACGCCGCTGTTCTAAGTCGCGCGCAGGTGCTGGTCCTGACGCGGCTGGACCTAGCGGATCTTGAGCGGTTGGCGCAACGGGCCGAGAAGGAACTTGACCGCGCCCTGCCGCTGGATGGCCCAGCGCGGGAGGCTCTGTTGGAGATGGCCGATGGCGACGGGCGCGCGCTGCTCAATCTCATTGAACAGGTCATGGCATGGGACGTTGACGGCAAACTGGACCCAAAGGCGCTTTCGTCCCGGCTGATGCGGCGCGCGGCGCAATATGACAAATCCGGGGACGCGCATTACAACCTGATCTCCGCTTTGCATAAATCGGTGCGCGGCTCTGATCCCGACGCCTCGCTCTATTGGTTCGCGCGGATGCTGGAGGGCGGTGAAGACCCGCGCTTTCTTGCCCGTCGTCTCACGCGCATGGCGGTGGAGGATATCGGGCTGGCCGATCCGCAGGCGCAGGCGGTCTGTCTGCAGTCATGGCAGACCTATGAGCGGCTGGGCAGCCCGGAGGGAGAGCTGGCGCTGGCGCAGGCGGTGATCTATCTCGCGCTCGCGCCGAAATCCAACGCGGGGTATGTGGCTTATAAAGGCGCGCGTAAATCGGCCAAGGCCACCGGGTCCGAGCCGCCGCCCAAACATATCCTGAACGCGCCGACATCGCTCATGAAGGATCAGGGATATGGCGATGGCTATGCCTATGATCACGACGCCGAGGACGGTTTCTCGGGGCAGAACTATTTCCCCGAAACCATGAAACGCCCCGTGCTCTACAGCCCTGTCGAGCGCGGGTTCGAGCGGGAGCTCAAGAAACGCGTGGATTATTTCGCCAAGCTCAGGCTCAGGCGCGAACCCTGATCCATGTGCCCATCCCCGCCGCGTGATGGGACAGCATGTGACAATGAAACAGCCAGTCGCCGGGGTTATGCGCGTTGAAGGCCACTTCGCGGGTTTCCCCCGGGTTCACCAGCAGCGTATCGCGCAAGGGGCCCATCCCCGCCTCGGTCACTTCCTGAAAATGATGCCCGTGCAGGTGCATCGCATGGGGAAAGGCCGTGTCATTGATCATCGGCACACGCACCGTTTCGCCCAACGCGGCCTCGATCAGCGGCGCCTCCTGCCGCCCCACCGCGCCGTTGAAGGCCCAGAACATGCCACGGCTCGCCAGATCGCGCATGCCCATGTCCTCGCCCTGGTAGACCGCGCTTTGCAGCCCGCGCATCGCGCCGCCTTCCATCCGCAAGGGAACAGAGCGTGCGGCGTCGATCTCCAGTGCGTGAACCTCATTCGGCGGCAGCGCATCGGGTGCCGGGCGCGTGGCCTCTGACCTGCCCGAGATGTGGAACGTGGCCTGCGCATAGCCGCCCGAACGGTCATATTGCACGAGGAACGCCTCATCTTCGGCCACCACATCCACGATCAGATCCATCCGCTGCGCCGGGGCCAGTGCAAAAGTCTCGCCGGGGCGTTCCGGGGTTTGCAACGGCATCCCGTCCAGCGCCACCACCCAGCCCTCCAGCCCCTGCAGGCCAAGCTGGAACACCCGCGCATTGGCCGCATTGATCAGACGCAGGCGCAGCCTTTCGCCCCGTTTCACATCAAATCGCGCGTCCATCATCCCGTTGGTCAGGATCAGGTTGCCCATGCGCCCCGCATGCGACCCGTCATGCCGGTTGTCGAAATCCTCCGAGATACTGGCATCCTGCACGAGCCGGATATCATCCAGGACCAGCGTCAGGTCGTGGTTCACATCCGGGCGCTCTGGCTCGTCAATGATCAGGGGGCCATAGAGCCCGCGCTCGACCTGTTCCACGCTTTGAGCATGGGAATGATACCAATAGGTTCCCGCGTCCTTCAGATCAAAGGCGTAATCAAAGCTTTGCCCCGTCTCGATCGGCGGTTGGGTCAGCCCCGGCACCCCGTCCATCGCATTGGGCAGGCGCAGCCCGTGCCAATGCACGCTTGTTGCCTGCGGCAGGTCGTTCTTGACGCGAATATCGAGCCGCTCGCCCTGCGCAAAACGCAGCGCTTCTCCCGGGAAGGTCCCGTTGAAGGTCCAGAGCGCGGTGTCGGGATAGTCAGCCGGTGCGATTTGATGGCGCGATGGACCAGCGGTCAGGCTGCGGCGCGGCGTGGCAAGTGCGGGCAGGGCGGTTATCGAAAGGGCAGAGCCAAGAAATGCGCGGCGGGACAGCATGGGCAAACTCCTTTGCCGCAGATCATAGGTGGTAGGCCGCGCCGAACAAGTCCCCACGACGCGGCCGCCGCTTGACATGTCCGTGACGGCGCGCGATGGACGCCCCCATGATGATCACCCTCCTTCAAGTGGCCCTTGGCGGGGCCATCGGCGCCTCGGGGCGCTACCTGACCGGCGTACTGGCCGTGCGGTTGATGGGGCATGGCTTTCCATGGGGCACCTTGGCGGTGAACGTGATCGGCTCTTTCGCGATGGGTGTGCTGGTGGTGGTGCTGGCGCATTACCATGCGACACGGTTTGCGCCGCTGCTGATGACCGGTGTGCTGGGCGGGTTCACCACCTTCTCGGCCTTCTCGCTGGACGCGGTGACATTATTTCAACGGGGCGCTCTGGGGACAGCCGCGCTCTATGTCGGGGCCTCGGTGGCGCTGGCATTATTGGGGATGGTGCTGGGCATGATCGCCGCACGGGGGTATTTCGCATGAGCGGTGTTCAGAAACAGATCGTCTCGGACGAGGACGCGGGCCAGCGCATTGACCGCTGGCTGCGCCGGATGTTCCCGCATTTGCAGCAAGGCCGCATCGAGAAGATGTGCCGCAAGGGCGAGCTGCGCGTCGATGGCGGGCGGGTCAAATCCGCCACGCGGCTGGAAGCGGGGCAGGAGGTGCGCATTCCGCCCATCCCCGATGCAGGGGCCACGCCGCCGCCCGCGCGGACCCGTGTCTCTGACAAGGACGCCAAGCTGATCCGCGATTGCGTGATCTGGCAGGATGATCACATCATCGCGCTGAACAAGCCGCCGGGCCTGCCCACGCAGGGCGGCAGCAAACAGACCCGTCATGTGGACGGGTTGTCAGAGGCGCTGCAGGGCGATTTCGAGGACAAACCGCGCCTTGTGCATCGGCTGGACAAGGATACATCGGGCGTGCTGCTTCTGGCACGGACCCGACAGGCGGCCAGCAAGCTTACGGCGGCAATCCGGCACAAGGAAACGCGCAAAATCTATTGGGCCGTCGTGGCCGGCGTGCCGACGCCTTATCTGGGCGAGATCAAATACGGGCTGGTCAAGGCAGGCGGCCATGGCAGCCGCGGCGAGGGCGAAAAGATGATCGCCGTGCATCCGCGCGAGGTGGACAGCACGCCGGGCGCCAAGCGCGCGCTTACGCAATATGCCACGCTCTACCGCGTCGCCAGCCGCGCGTCCTGGGTGGCGATGGAGCCGATCACGGGCCGCACCCACCAGCTTCGCGCGCATATGGCCGAAATCGGACATCCAATCATCGGCGACGGCAAATATGGCGGTTCGGGGCAGGAGAACCTTGGCGATGGCTGGGGCGCGAAACTGGGCGGGATCATCTCGAACAAGCTGCACCTGCATGCGCGTATGATGCGTTTCGAACATCCCGTGACGGGCAAGGTGATCACAGTGACCGCGCGGTTGCCCGAACACATTGCGCAGACATTCGAGACGTTGGGCTGGACCGAAGACCTCGCCGCGGAAGACCCGTTCGAGAGCCTCAGATGAGCGACCTCCGGCTGGTCATCTTTGACGTGGATGGCACGCTTGTCGACAGCCAGGCGGATATCCTGCGCGCCATGCAAGAGGCGTTCGGGGCGCTGGATTTGCCCGCGCCGCCACGCGAAGCGGTTCTGTCCATCGTCGGTCTGTCTTTGCCGCAGGCGATTGCAGAGCTGGCTCCCGATCAGAACCCGGAGACACAGGCGGGCATCGTGACCGCTTACAAAGATGCCTATGCCAGTCACCGGCGCATGGGCGCGACCTCACCGCTCTATCCGGGGATCGCCGAGACACTGGCCGCGCTGAACGCGCGCGAAACATGGTTGCTGGGCGTTGCGACGGGCAAATCGCGGCGCGGCCTGACGGCGCTTCTGGACGCGCACGGAATGCGGAATACATTCGTCACCGAACAGGTATCGGACTTTCACCCGAGCAAGCCGCATCCCGCCATGCTGCATGCAGCGCTGAGCGAGACAGGGCTTGATCCGGAACATGCGGTCATGGTCGGTGACACCAGTTTTGATATGGAAATGGCGCGCGCGGCTGGCATCTTTGCCATCGGGGTGAGCTGGGGCTATCACCCGCGAGAACGCCTTGGGGCGGCGGATGTGATCATTGATCAGGTTACGCAGTTGCCGGGAGTGCTGGAGCAGTATTGGGGGTTTTCAACATGAGCGAATGGAAAGCAAATCGGTTTTGGAAGGAGACCCTCGTGAGCGAATGCGAGGATGGCTTCGCGGTGCAGTTGGACGGGCGTCCGGTGAAAACCCCGGCCAAAGCGGCGCTTGTGCTTCCGACCCGGGGATTTGCCGATGCGGTTCGCGCCGAATGGGATGCGGTCGAGGAGTTGATCGACCCCAATAAAATGCCGTTTACCCGCACGGCCAATGCCGCGATTGACAAGGTTGTGCTCCAACATGGCGAAGTGGCTGACATGATTGCTGACTACGGTGGCACGGACCTTCTCTGCTACCGCGCAGATTCGCCTGCAGAGCTGCGCGCGCGGCAGGATGCGACGTGGGACCCATTGCTGGACTGGGCAACGCAGACATATGGTGCAAAGCTGGAGGTGACCTCCGGCGTGATGCATCTGGCGCAGTCCGAGGCTGCGCTCGCGCCCTTGCGCAAGCGCGTTCATGAGGCCAGCAATTTTGAACTGGCCGCGTTGCATGATCTGGTGTCCTTGTCGGGATCGCTTGTCATCGGCCTTGCGGCGACCAAGCAGGTTCAGCCCGACGACGCGCTTTGGGCCATGTCCCGCATCGACGAGACCTGGCAGGAAGAGCAATGGGGCGAGGATGAAGAAGCCAGCGCCCAGGCCGAGATCAAACGGCAGGCCTTTTTGCATGCAGCGCGTGTCTGGCGCCTGTCGCAGGTAGAATAACACGGGCACACAGGGCCGGGGGTATAACGGTCCGACCGTTTCTTGTGCACCAGGCATGCGTTCTGGCGCGAATGTTGCGCAGCGGCTTGCTTTACCTTTGGTCCCCCTTGCGTCAAGTGGCCAAAAACCCCCCGTTTCACTTGACCTTCATTCAGGAATCCGCCCACACTCGCAGCCGTTAGGGGGGGCGAGGCCCTCTTGCATTGAGATTGCCGCCGTTGCGGTGGCCAC
The DNA here is from genome assembly GCF_028023675.1 of Primorskyibacter aestuariivivens. Lineage (GTDB taxonomy): Bacteria > Pseudomonadota > Alphaproteobacteria > Rhodobacterales > Rhodobacteraceae > Marinovum > Marinovum aestuariivivens. The sequence goes on from NZ_JAQIOZ010000021.1 coordinate 24,752, forward strand.
GACCGCCCTGGAAGGGAGACATTTTCCGGGTGGCTATAAACAGGAAGAGGTAACTATGAATAAATCCGTATTTCTTGGCGCGCTGACTGTTGCAGGTCTGGCGGCAGGTGCTGCGGCAGCTGGTACGCTGGACGATGTCAAGGCGCGCGGCAAGCTCAACTGCGGTGTGGTGACCGGGCTGGTCGGTTTTGGCGCGCCAGATGCAAATGGCGAATGGCAAGGCTTCGATGTCGCCGTGTGCCGCGCCGTCGCTGCTGCCGTTCTTGGTGACCCAACCGCCGTGGAATTCGTGCCAACGACCGCCAAGACGCGTTTCACCGCGCTGGCCTCGGGCGAGATCGACATGCTGGCCCGGAACACCACATGGACCTTCTCGCGTGACGTAGACCTGAAGTTCGAATTCGTCGGCATCAACTACTACGACGGTCAGGGCTTCATGGTTCCGAAGGAACTGGGCGTGTCCTCGGCCAAGGAACTGGATGGCGCGACCATCTGCATCCAAACCGGCACCACAACCGAGCTGAACCTCGCGGATTTCTTCCGCAAGAACAACATCAGCTATGAACCGGTTCCGATTGAGACCAACGCAGAAGCGCAGCCGCTGTACCTGGAAGGTGCCTGTGACGTCTACACCACGGACGCATCCGGTCTGGCCGCAACCCGTGCCGCCTTTGAAAACCCGGGCGATCACGTTGTTCTTCCCGAGATCATCTCCAAAGAGCCGCTCGGCCCGCTGGTCCGCCATGGCGACAACGACTGGGGTGACGTGGTTCGCTGGACTCTCAACGCGCTGATTGCTGCGGAAGAATACGGTGTCACCTCGGCCAATCTCGAAGAGATGTCGGCCGGCACTGACAATCCGGAAATCAACCGTCTGCTCGGTTCCGAGGGCACGCTGGGCGAAATGCTCGGCCTGTCGGCTGACTGGGCCAAGCAAGCGATTGCTGCAGGCGGCAACTACGGTGAGCTGTTTGAGAAGACCATCGGTGAAAACACTCCCGTTGGTCTGGCACGCGGTCTGAACGCACAATGGACCGATGGCGGCCTGCTCTACGCACCGCCGTTCCGTTAATCGGATCCACGGAAGAGGGCGCTAGCAGCGCCCTCTTTTTCCCATCACAATAAAAAATCCGCCACCGGCATCAGAGCAGGACAACCTGCCAGCCTCTTAAAAACCCGGCGGAAACACAGGGATCAAATTCATGTCGACGTTATCCGACCCACCGGCGGAGTCGTTTCGGCTGTCCCAGCTGATCAACGACAAACGCTACCGATCCATTACATTTCAGTTCATCGCCCTGCTGGGTCTGATCGTGGTCATGGCCTATCTGGGCTGGAATCTCGTGCAGAACCTGGCTGCGGCCGGGTTGAATCTGTCCTATGGGTTCCTGGGCGAACCCGCTGGATATGACATCAACCAGACGCTGATTGAATACACCAGCCAATCGAGCCACTTGCGCGCTGCCGTGGTGGGTGTGCTCAACACCTTGCTGGTGGCCGTTGTCGGTTGTTTCCTTGCGACGGTGATCGGCGTTGTCGTCGGTGTCTTGCGTCTGTCAAAGAACTGGCTCGTGCGCAAGCTGATGGCTGTCTATGTCGAAATTTTCCGCAACGTGCCGGTGCTGATCTGGATCCTGATCATCATGGCGGTGTTCGTTGCCGTGCTGCCGCAACCGCGTGATTTCCGGGGTGACAATCCCGAGGCGTCGATGCTGTGGGAGGCCTTTGCCTTTACCGGGCGCGGGTTCTATTCGCCACGTCCCTTCTTCACTGCGGAATGGGCCGCAGGTGGCACTGGCTGGCTGATTGTGATCGCGCTTCTGGTTGCCGGGTTCTTCGGTGCCCGTGCCCTGGCGAATTGGGCCACCAAGACCCAGGAAGCAACCGGCGTACGTCCGACCACCTGGTATTACACGCTGGCCATCTGGTTTGGTCCCCTGATTATTGCACTCATTGCCATGGGGCTGAGCTGGGAAATGCCGGAGCTCAAGGGCTTCAACTTCCGTGGTGGCATCTTCATGCGGAACTCGCTGATCGCGTTGACCTTTGCGCTGGCGATCTACACGGCGGCCTTTATCGCGGAAAACGTGCGTGCCGGTATCCTTGCCGTGAGCAAGGGCCAGACCGAGGCCGCGGCCTCGCTTGGTCTGCGTCCCAACCGGATCATGAACCTTGTGGTTCTGCCGCAGGCGCTGCGCGTCATCATTCCGCCGCTGATTTCGCAATACCTGAACCTGACCAAGAACTCGTCGCTGGCTATCGCCGTGGGCTATATGGACCTGACCGGCACGCTTGGCGGGATCACGTTGAACCAGACGGGCCGTGCGATTGAATGCGTGCTGCTTCTGATGCTGTTCTACCTGACGATCTCGTTGGGCATCTCGGCCATCATGAACGTCTACAACAACGCCGTTAAGCTGAAGGAGCGCTGAGATGTCTGATACACATGCGCAAACCGTCGCCTACGTGCGTGAAACCATGCTGCCGGAGCTAGAGCCCCCGGCCACCGAACGTGGCGTGATCAAATGGATGCGGGAGAACCTCTTTGCGGGATGGTTCAACTCCATCCTGACCATCTTTGCAGCCTACGTCATCTACAAGATCGTGGTGGGGGCGTTGCCCTGGTTCGCCAACGGTATCTGGACAACGGATTCGCTGGCCGAATGTCGCGAAATCCTGCAAGGCGCGACGGGGGGCTGTTTCTCGGTCCTGACGGAACGCTGGAACCAGCTCTTGTTTGGGTTCAAATACCCCGATGACCAGTACTGGCGCCCGACGCTGGCCTTCGTGGTCATGCTGGTCTCGATCGCTCCGGTGCTGTTCAGCCACCTGCCGCGCAAGATGCTGATCCTGACCGGACTGTTCCCTTTCGTGGCCTTCTGGCTGATCTGGGGCGGGACAATCCTTGCCCCGCTGGTGGCGCTGCTTGGCTTTGTCGCGGCCTATATCGCCTTTAAGAAAGTCGAACATCAAAGCTTTGCCATGGGGCTTCTCGCCGGTCTGATCACGGCCATCGTGGTCTGGTTCGTCGGCGGGTTCGTTTCGGGGGCGGCGTCGAATGTGCTGGCGCTTGAGCCGGTGGCCTCGCGCGACATGGGCGGCTTCATGCTGAACATGATCCTCGGCACCGTCTGTGTGTCCTTGTCGCTGCCCATTGGTATCTGCCTTGCGCTGGGCCGTCAGTCGGACATGCCGATTATCAAGTGGATCTGCGTGGTCTTCATCGAATTCATCCGGGGCGTGCCGCTCATCACCTTGCTTTTCGTGGCGAACGTGGTGCTGGCCTATTTCCTGCCTCCGGGCACGAATTTCGACCTGATCGTGCGGGTGATCATCATGATCACGGCCTTCTCTTCGGCCTATATCGCCGAGGTGATCCGGGGCGGTCTGGCGGCTCTGCCGCGCGGTCAATACGAGGCGGCGGACAGTCTTGGCCTCGACTATGCGCAGGCCACCCGCCTGATCATCATGCCGCAGGCGCTCAAGATCTCGATCCCGGGCATCGTGAACGTGGCGGTGGGGCTGTTCAAAGACACCACGCTGGTCTCGGTCATCTCGATGTTTGACCTTGTGGGCATGATCCGCGGTCCGATCCTCGCCTCGACGGAGTGGAACGGCGTCTACTGGGAGCTTTGGGGCTTCGCGGTCTTCGTGTTCTTCATCGTCTGCTACGGCATTTCGCAATATTCACAATGGCTGGAGCGTCAGCTTCAGACCGATCACCGTTAAGGGAGGGTTTCACAGATGGCTGAAGCTGCTCAAAATCTGCATATCTCCGACGAAGTCGCGATCCAGATTGACAACATGAACAAGTGGTACGGCACGTTCCACGTTCTGCGCGACATCAACCTCACCGTTCACCGTGGCGAGCGGATCGTGATCGCGGGTCCGTCCGGGTCGGGTAAATCCACGCTTATCCGGTGCATCAACGCACTGGAAGAGCACCAGAAAGGGTCGATCACCGTGGACGGCACGCTGCTGTCCTCGGATCTCAAGAATATTGACAAGATCCGCTCCGAGGTCGGGATGGTGTTCCAACACTTCAACCTTTTCCCGCATCTGACGATCCTTGAGAATTGCACGCTGGCCCCGATCTGGGTGCGCAAGACGCCCAAGAAAGAGGCCGAGGAGATTGCCATGCATTTCCTCGAAAAGGTGAAGATCCCGGAACAGGCAGACAAATATCCCGGCCAGCTTTCCGGTGGTCAGCAGCAGCGTGTGGCCATCGCCCGGTCGCTCTGCATGCGTCCGCGCATCATGCTGTTCGATGAACCCACCTCGGCGCTTGACCCCGAGATGATCAAGGAAGTGCTCGACACCATGGTGAGCCTTGCCGAAGAGGGCATGACGATGCTCTGCGTGACCCACGAGATGGGCTTTGCCCGTCAGGTGGCGAACCGTGTGATCTTTATGGATGCGGGCCAGATCGTCGAACAGAACGAACCCGAAGAGTTCTTCAACAACCCGCAGAATGAGCGGACGAAGCTCTTCCTGAGCCAGATTCTGGGACATTGATCCGGTCGATCACACCAGTTCTCTGGGAATAACGAAATCAATCGGGGCGGCGGTACCAAAGCGTATCGCCGCCCAGTTTGTTTCAGGGAACTCCGCGACCAGCGTGGCACAGGTCGGGTAATCGTAGAAGCGCTCATGCGCAGGGTCATGCGTGACAAGCCGCGCGGAAAACTCCGCAATGCCGGGATTGTGGCCCAGCATCAGCACGGTTTGCCCTTCGGCCTGTTGCAAAGCATCCATCATCGCCGCCGGTCCGGCGTGGTAGAGCGATGACTGGTAGTCAACGGGACTGGTGAGGCGCAGCCGCTCAAAGGTCTCTTGCGTGCGCAGGGACGACGACGAGAGCGCCAGATCCGGTAGGTATCCTTTGTCCCGCAACCAATCCCCCAGTGCATCTGCCGACCGTCGTCCGCGCTTGTTCAGGGGGCGGTCATGGTCAGCCTGCCGGGGATCATCCCAGCTTGATTTCGCGTGGCGCATCAGGATCAGGCGAAGGGTCATGTCGGGTGAAACGATCTCATGTGAAAAGCCGATTGCGCTTCGGGGCGGCCATAGCTCTGGCTCACGGGACAGGCCCGGCGTACCGCGCAACCGCGTGTCATGCAATCGCGGGTTTCATCCCGATCCAGCCAGTCCTTGCATTTGGGAACGTCATAAGCCTGCCCTTCGGCCAGCGCTCCGACCGGGCAGGCGATGAGGCAGGGGCGATCCGCGCAGTTGAGGCAGGGCGAGGGTGGCGGGTTAGGCAGGTCAACGTTCTCGCGCAGCGCCAGCGCGCCGCGAAAGGACACCATCAGCCCGGCAAGGTCATGCACAAGGATACCGGCGGGCGAATTATGCACGCGCCTCGTTGCCTTGGCCCAGGCGATGAAAGGCGCATAGGGCGGGCCATCCGAGGGGAACAGCGCCTCTGCGCCCAGTTCTGCGGCCCAGTCGCCGAGGACGCGCTTGGACCAGCGATCAAGAGGGTCCGGGGCGCCATCCTGATATTCAGGGGTTGCTTGAAAGGCAGGCCAGAATGCGGGTTCGGCGGGGCCGATCATCAACAGCGTGTGGCATCCCTCAGGTGCGCCGTGCTCCGGCCCGGGATGAAACCCGCCCAGAATGCGCAGATGCCGCGCCTCGGCGTCCCAGCTTAGCGCTTCATAAACGGCAGCCACAAGGCCCATCCCAGCTTTGAAGGCCGCTCGTCCTGCCACTCAAGCCCGATCTGCATCCCTTCATGCCCGGCCTCAGGCTGGGCGATGTAGGTGCCAAAGAGGCGGTCCCAGATCGACAGGGAAAACCCGTAATTGCTGTCATGTTCGTGGCGGTGCACGGAATGATGAACGCGGTGCATATCCGGTGTCACCAGAACCCGGCGCAGCACCGCATCCAGCCAGAGCGGCAATTTAAGGTTGGAGTGATTGAACATCGCCGTGCCGTTCAGGATGATCTCGAACAGGATCACCGCCAGCGCCGCCGGTCCCAGCAAATACACCAAACCGATCTTGAGCAGCATGGACAGGGCGATCTCGACCGGGTGAAAGCGGATAGCCGTCGTCACGTCGATATCCGTATCGGCGTGATGAACCCGGTGCAGCCGCCACAGGATCGGCACTTTATGGGTGATCAGGTGCTGCGCCCAGATCGCGAAATCGAGGATGAGGATCGCAAGGACAATTTCGAGCCAGCCCGGCCAGTCCAGCGCGTTGAACAGCCCCCAGCCATTTGCGCCCGCATCTACCGCCGCGCCCACGGCCAGCAGCGGCAGGCCGATGGCCAGAGCCCGCAGTGTCAGTGTGTCGATGATGATGATCGCCCAATTGGTCGTCCAGCGCCGCAGACGCGGCTGACCCAGCGCGCGCCGCGGGGCGCGCGTTTCGAGAAAGGCGAACAGGCTGAACAGCCCCGCAAAGACAACAAGACGGATGAGCGCTTCGTTTTCCATGCGTTCAGATATATGCGGCAGACCGCATATGACAACTCACGTTTTCGGGGCCTCGCGAATAAGCGATCCGGCCCCGTGTTCGGTATAAAGCTCCAGAAGACAGGCATTGGGCGCGCGCCCGTCGAGTATCACAACCGCGCGCACGCCACGTTCGATCGCGTCAAGCGCGGTCTCTGTCTTGGGAATCATCCCCCCTGCAATCACGCCCTCGCTGGTCATTTCTCGGATCTGCGCGGCGGTCAGTTCAGTCACCACGTCGCCCGCTGCATTCTTGACCCCGGCCACATCGGTCAACAAAAGCAGCCGGTCGGCCTTGAGCGCGCCAGCGATGGCCCCAGCGGCGGTGTCGCCGTTGATGTTGAACGTCTCGCCCGCCCGGCCTGCGCCCAGCGGGGCAATCACCGGGATCGTGTTGGATCGGAACATGTCATGTAGAACAGCGGTGTTGATCTTTGCCGGCGTGCCTACAAAACCCAGATCGGGATTGGTCTGGTCACAGACGATGAGGTTGGCATCCTTGCCGGACAGGCCCACGGCCTTGCCGCCCTGACCATTGATGGCCTGCACGAGGCGCTTATTCACCAGCCCCGACAGCACCATTTCCACCACTTCCACAGTGGCCTTGTCCGTCACCCGCTTGCCATTCACGAAAGTCGAGGTGATCCCCAGCTTGTCCAGCATGGCGTTGATCATCGGTCCGCCGCCATGCACGATCACCGGGTTTACGCCCACCTGCTGCATGAGCACCACGTCGCGGGCAAACTCCTCCATCGCCTCGTCGCTGCCCATGGCGTGACCGCCCAGCTTGATGACAACTATGGCGTCGGTATAGCGCTGCAGATAGGGCAGGGCCTGAGACAGCGTGCGGGCGGTGGCGATCCAGTCGCGATTCATATCCTGGGTTTTCATCCTTTGTCCCTCTTGGTGCTCTGTTATCCCAAGCACGGGACCAAGGCGCAAGCGTAGGGTGGGCAATTCCTGCCCACCAAACCATCAAACAAGGGAGGCAATAATCGCCCGAAGCGTTCCAATCCCGTCGCCCTTTTCGCTCGACGTCAGGACGATCTCGGGAAAGGCCGCCGGATGCTGGCTGAGCTTACTGCGCACCTGGGTCAGCACCTTCTCACGATCCGCCGCCTTGACCTTATCGGCCTTGGTCAGCACGCATTGGAAGGTCACTGCGCTCTTGTCCAAAAGCGTCAGGATCTCTTCATCCACCTTCTTGATCCCGTGCCGCGTGTCGATCAGCACAAAGGCCCGGCGTAGCGATTGGCGGCCCGAGAGATACTGTTTCAACAGCTTCTGCCATTTCTCCACCACCGGCAGCGGCGCATTGGCATATCCATAGCCCGGAAGGTCCACGAGGTAATGATCCTCGCCACAGGTGAAAAAGTTGATCTCCTGCGTGCGCCCCGGCGTATTCGACGCCCGCGCCAATCCCTTGCGGCCGGTCAGCGCGTTGATCAGGCTGGATTTGCCCACATTGGAACGCCCGGCAAAGCACACTTCGATCCGGTCATCGGGCGGCAGGCCAGACATAGCCACCACGCCCTTGAGGAAATCGGTATTCCCCGCGAACAGCTTGCGGCCCTTTTCCAGGCTCAGTGCATCGGGGTCTTCGGCCAGAGGGAAAGGCAATTGCATCAGGCTCGTCCTATCGTGTCGCCGACGGCGACGTCACCCGCCTGCACCACCTCGGCGCGCACGGAGAAATCACGGTGTCCCCAACTGTCCAGCGCGCCAAGCACATTGGCGTCGCGGGTGCCGGTGTCGGGGTTGTTATGCGTGGCAAGGCAGCGGTCGGTGCGTTCGCGGGGGATGACAATGGCGGTGCCGATACGGACTTCCCGGTCGATCCAGTCGAATTCTTCCCACGGCGCCAGCCCGTCGAACCAGAAATTCCCGCGCCACCGCTTGATCGACAGCTCCTGTCCCACCCGTTGTTCCACCGCGCGGTGCGATGACATGTTGCACAGCGTGACAGATGGGAAATCGCTGTCCGAAAACCCCTGTCCTGTGCCGCGAATAACCCGGGCCGATGCGGCACGGTTTTCCGGGATCAACCCGCCCGCCCATGCGATCAGCTTGTCGCCTTCATGATCCGGTTGGAACGTCAGCGAACCCAACTCGGGGTGGGTCAGCGTCACGGTTTCGGTCGCCTCGTCAAGATCGGCGGTGATGGCCGACAGGCCCGGGGCCTTGGACACACGCGAAAAATTGGCACAGGACACCCATTTCGAGCCGTCCGCCTCCGAGGCCTCATGTGCCACGCCCCAGACCCGGTCCCAGGGCATCATATGCCCTTCCTCCAAAGAGACACGAGCCACGGTCTGAAGACCGTGGCTCTTGATTGGGTGGCGGAAGATCTGAGTGATCCTGCCGGTCATTTCTTGTCTGCCTCGCGTGGCTTCCGTTTTATGCTCGACTTGATGTTGCCGAACACGTCGGGCTTGTACCCGTGGCTCCGCATGATCAGGTACTGCTGAATGAACGTGATCGTGTTGTTCGCGATCCAGTAGACCACCAGCCCGCTGGCGAAGGAGCCCAGCATGAACATGAACACCCATGGCATCCAGGCAAAGATCATCTGTTGCGTGGGGTCGGTGGGTGCCGGGTTCAGCTTTTGCTGCAGCCACATCGAGATACCAAGCAGCAGCGGCAGGATCCCGATGAAGATCAGCGCAAGGATCGAGCCCGGTTCTGGCGTGCCCCAGGGCAGGACGCCCCAGAGGTTATAGAGCGACGACGGATCGGGTGCCGAAAGGTCCTTGATCCAGCCGATCCAGGGCGCGTGCCGCAGTTCCAGCGTGACGAAAATCACCTTGTAGAGCGAGAAGAAGATCGGGATCTGCAGCAGGATCGGCAGACAGCCCGAGGCCGGGTTGACCTTTTCCTTCTTGTAGAGCGCCATCATCTCCTGCTGGAGCTTCTGACGGTCTTCGCCCGCGCGTTCCTTGATCTTTTCCATTTCCGGCTGAAGCTCTTTCATCTTCGCCATGGAGGCATAGGATTTATAAGCCAGCGGGAAGAGCAGCGCCTTGATCAGGATGGTCAGACCGATGATGGCCCAGCCCATATTGCCGATCATCGCATTGAGCCAGTGCAGCACGGCGAAAATCGGTTTCGTCAGGAAAAAGAACCAGCCCCAGTCGATGGAATCGAGGAACCTGTCAACGCCGCCCTTTTCATAGTTGCGTATCGCTTCCCATTCCTTGGCACCTGCAAACAGCTGCGTGGTCACGGCGACCTCTTCGCCCGCTGCCAGTTGGCGTGTGGGGAGTACGGCTTCGGTCTGGTAGATGTCGCGGCGCGCATCGTATTTGGCCACGGATTTGAAAGCGCTGCCCGGTTGCGGGATCAGCGTTGCCATCCAGTAATGCTCGGTGAAGCCGATCCAGCCGTTCTCGCTGACTTGTGTCACCTCGGCGCGGGCGCCTTCGGCGGGGTCGACGTCGAAATCGGGCATGTCTGCATAATCGATCTCGGCCAGTTCGCCGTCGGCCATGGCCACAACACCCTCATGCAGGATAAAGAAATTCTTGAGGTCCTGCGGCTCGCCGTGACGGGCCAGAATGCCATAGGGGGCCATGGACACGGTGCCAGCGCCGCTATTGGCCACTTTCTGGGTCACGGTGAACATGTAGTTTTCGTCAACGGCAATTTCGCGCGTGAACAAAAGACCGTTGCCACTGTCCCAGGTCAGGGTGACGGGGGTGTCCTCAGTCAGGGTCACGCCTTCGCTGACCTGCCACTCGGTGTTGGGACCGGGGACGTCATCAAGGTTCAGACCCTGACCCGGCGCCCAGCCATAAAGCGCGTAATAGGCGCCCTGGCTGCCCACGGGTTTGAGCAGATCAACAATCGGCGCGCCCTCGTCCAGTGTGACGCGGTAATCCTTGAGCGCCAATGTGTCGATCCGGCCACCAAGCGCCGAGATGCTGCCGGACAGGCGCGCGGTTTCGATGGCAATGCGCGCGGCGTCAGACGCCTCGTCGGCGGCCGTTTCCTCGGTCGCGGGCGTTGTGCCCGGAGCGGCTGCCGGAGTATCGGCAACCCTGGTTTCTCCTCCCGGCGTGACCCCCGCCTCGGACTGCGTAGGCGCGTTCGGGTCCGTTGGTTCGGGTTCCGGCGGAGGAAACAGCACGAACCAGATTAGGATCACGACAAAGCTGAGCGCGGTTGCGAGGATAAGGTTCTTGTTCTGATCGTCCATGAGGGACTGCCACCTGTCCTTAGTTCATCAGGCCGCGTTCAACAGAGTGTGGGGCCAAAGGTCAAGGGCAGAGTGGCAGAAAGCAGCTGCCTGCGTCCATTCGCGGCCCTAATTGAGCCGGGTTTTCGGAGTTGCTTCGCTGCAAGCGCCGTGCAGCCGCGTTTCATGGGCGGTAATCCAGTCGGGCAATTGCGCAAGCGGCATGGGACGGGCAATTCCGAATCCCTGCAGATGTCCGCAGCCAAGCTCGGTCAGCACAACCTGTTCGCCGATCGTTTCCACGCCTTCGGCCAATGTGTCGAGCCCAAGCTCCTGGGCCATGGAAATGATGGTCGATACCATGCGGCGCTGGTCCGGGTCCTGGTCGCAATGGACGACAAATGAGCGGTCAATCTTCAACCGGTCGACCGCGAAACGCCGCAAGGATGTGATCGACGCATGCCCGGTGCCGAAATCGTCAAGGTCGATCCGGCAGCCGGCCTCTGAAAGTGCTGCGATATTGCGTACGGTGATATCGTCGGGCGATTCCGCGACCACCTGTTCCAGAATCTCGACGCATAGCCGTTCCGGCGCAATTGCAAAACGGTCAAGCTCCCACGCGACCCGGTCAGGCAGCTTTGGGTTGCGTAAATCCGACAAAGAGAAATTCACCCCGATGACCGGCAGATCGAGACCACGCTGGTCGAGGTCTTGCAGCATCGACAGCGCGTGATAGAGCATGTCTTCCCCCAACCTGTCCAGAAACCCATTCCGCTCGACAAGCGGCAGGAATTCATCAGGGGGAATCAGCCCGCGATCCGGGTGCTCCCAGCGCGCCAGCGCCTCACAGCCGGTGATCGCTTTGCTGACCGTGTCAATCTGGGGTTGGAACCAGGGTTTGATATGTCCCGCTTCAAGTGCGGCAGCCACGTCCAGCGCTTCCTTGTCAGCCGATCTTTTGATCATCGCCATGCCCGGAGAATAGGCGCGGATCGCGGATGGCCCGTTGCGCCGGGCAGTGATCAGAGCGGTTTCCGCCGCTTCGACAAAATGCATGGTATCCTGGCCGGGGCTGTCACGCAGGAGGCACAGGCCGACCGATGCCGAGACATAAGCGGAGACCCCATCCAGCCTTACAGGGTCTTCCAGGGTGGCCTGCAGACGCACGGCAAGTTGAATGCACGCTTCGATATCCAAATGTGGCACCGGATCCAAAATGATGCCGAATTGCCAGTCCGACAGCTTTGCAAACTGGTCGCCGCCCCGTGTCGCGGCACGCAGCCGCTTGGCAAGCTGTTGCTGGATCCGGTCGCAGCCGCCGGTCCCGAATCGTTCCGGCAAGACCGCAGCGTCGTCGATTTCCAGGATGATACAGGCCGTGCCCTTGCCCGTGGCTTCGCTGCAGGAAATTGCTTGGGCGCACCAGTTTTCAAAATGTGACGCCAGTCCAAACCCTGTGACCGGATCTGCGCCCGCTATATGCGGGGTGCGATCACGTCCCGCGATCAGCAGCAACCAGAGCATCGGCAGCCCGAGCGCGAAGAAAGCGAGGAACACTTCGCCCCCCAGAAGATAGCCGGCAAAGGCCAGGATGGGAAAAACCGCTGGCAGCCAGCTGTTATTGACCAGTTTGCCGACCAGGTGGCGAAAATCTGCAGCGAAAGACCGAGTTGTGTGTCGCATGCCCTGTGCCTGTCCATGAAGTACAGGACCAGGATAGGCGCGGATGTCTCACCCGGATGTTAACGCAGCTTCGGGATATCTTCGGGGTTTTCTTCGAATTTTCCCGATCCACGCTCGAGACCCGCAAAATCAAACAGCTTCGGGTCCAGCAGATGGGAGGGGCGCGCATTCATCAAAGCGCGGAACATCACCTGCCTGCGCCCTGGGCTGTTGCGTTCCCAACCGTCGAGGATCTGCTTGACCTGCTGGCGCTGCAACCCGTCCTGCGACCCACAGAGGTCACAGGGGATAATGGGATACTGCATTGAATTCGCAAATTTTTCGCAATCGGCCTCGGCCACGTAAGCCAGCGGGCGATAGACGAACAAATCGCCTTCTTCATTGACCAGCTTTGGCGGCATCGTGGCCAGACGCCCGCCATGGAAGAGGTTCATGAAGAAGGTTTCAAGAATGTCGTCGCGGTGGTGGCCCAGGACCACGGCCGAGCACCCCTCTTCCCGTGCAATGCGATAGAGATTGCCGCGGCGGAGCCGTGAACATAGCGCGCAATAGGTGCGCCCCCGCGGGACCTTGTCCACCACCACGGAATAGGTGTCCTGATACTCGATCCGGTGTTCGACACCCATTTCCTCAAGGAATTCGGGCAGCACTGTCGCGGGAAACCCCGGCTGCCCCTGATCAAGATTGCAGGCCAGAAGCTCCACCGGCAGCAGCCCGCGCCATTTCAGCTCGTGCAGCACCGCCAGAAGCGTATAGCTGTCCTTACCCCCTGACAAACAGACCAGCCAGCGCGCGCCGCGTTCGATCATGCCGAAATGTTCAATCGCTTCACGCGCCTGCCGCACGACGCGTTTGCGCAGCTTCTTGAACTCGGTGGTCGAGGGGGCCCCGGCAAAGAGCGGGTGGATATCGTCAGGTGTGTCCAGCATGGCGCGGGTTTATGCCTGTTGGCGTGATCTGGCAAGAACGGTGCGCAGGTGAATGCGCACGCTGCGGCGTCAGCCCTGTGCTTCGATCGCAGTGATCATGTCCACGCGCGTGCCATGGCGGCCGCCTTCGAACTCGGCAGACAGGAAGGCATCGACAATGTCCAATGCCAGCGCATCACCCACAACGCGCGCGCCGAGGGAGAGCATCTGCGCATTGTTATGCTCGCGGATCATCCGGGCCGAAAACGTGTCCATGCAGACGCCACAGCGGATGCCCGGCACCTTGTTGGCGGCCATCATGATGCCCTGACCGGTGCCGCAAAGGATAATGCCCAGATCGGCCTCGCCCGCTGCGATCTTGCGCGCGGCGGCTTCGCCATGCTTGGGGTAATGTGTGCTTTCGGTCGTGGTTGGACCGATGTCTTCGACCTCGAACCCCTTGGCCGAGATATGGGCGGCGATGGCCTGACGCAGGTCAATGGCGGCGTGATCGCTGGACAGCACGATGCGTTTGGCGGTGGTCATGGGCACATCCCTTTGGCTTTATGTTGGACGGGTCATAGCAGAGGGAGCGCAGAGGTCCAGAGCGCGGCGCAGGGTTGGTGCTTGGAGGGATCGAACGGTCGTGCGTTTTAACCCGATGATGTGCCACGAAGAGACGCTGACCAATTGTCACGTGACAATCGATAAGTTGCCCAAGCTGGGTTTTCCAACCCGCTTTTCAGATCATCCATAATCTTGGTTTGCAGGTCTTCTGTGCACGCCAAGGCGTCAGGAAGAGTGTTGATAATTCGCTGAAATGCCGCCTCGGAATCCAGCAGGTTTTCCGCCGCCAATTGTCCAATGCGTATGGACACCTGACGCAGCGTCTCATCGAAATCTTCGCCTCGGAGTTGAGATGCGCGCCAAAGATCGAATTCCAGAACCTCTTTCATGCGCGCTTCGCCGAATGTGTTTCTGAGCGTGTGTCGCTTTGCCCGGACAAAGCCCAACCGGCGTTGGACGGCATCGCTAGCTGGATTCAGGTTTGGCCAAACGCGGGTGTAGATCGCATCGGCGTCTGAGGTTTCGAAAACATGCTCACAAAGTATACGAGATGAATCGCTTGATACCCCTTGGCCCCAGTAAGCCCGGGCGACGGCAACAAATGTTGCTACTGAGTTGGCTGGGAGGCCAGGAGCAACAAATACGCCACGGATCCCCACGAACTGATTGTCCCGTGACTCGTCACGGATCGTCCAGAGGCCGATATGTTCAGCAGTACCGATGTTCTTTTTCCCGTCGATTGCAAGAGTATCAATCCAGGCGTTGGTTGCGGCCAAGGCGCCTTCGCGGGACGAGACATTGTGGACAAGCGTTTTGGCGACCTCGGTATCTCCAAAAATATATTCCGCCACATCCGGACGGTCCCCGACCATGCACGGTTGAATCCGGTATCCAGAACGCTTGAGGATGGCTTTCAAATTGTTTTCCTACCCTGATCAAGCTTCCCGCAAGTTAAGGCCCGCGGTCAAGGGTGGGATCGAAAAGAGCGCGTGGTGGAGGGATGGTCCGGCCAAGCCCGGATTTTGGCCTTTCTCAATCCGGCACGTTATCCACGCCGCTTTTGCCCCACGGGTGACACCGCAGGATGCGGCGCAGGGCGAGGTAGCCGCCCTTGATCCCGCCATGTTTTTGCAAGGCTTCCATGGCGTAGGCCGAACAGGTCGGGTGATAGCGGCAATTATGCCCGACCCATGGTGAGAAGACCGCGCGATAGCCACGCACGGGCAAGGACAGGAGCCACGCCAGCGGGCTCATTGCGCACCTCCGTGCACCTTGCGCAGCGCATAGCAGAGGTCCTTTTGCAGATCGGTAAAGTCGCGCGCGGCGGTGTTCCCGGCCTTGCCGATCAGCACGTAGTCCCAGCCGGGGCGGCCCAGTTCGGGCAGGATCAGGCGGGCGATCTCGCGCAAGCGGCGTTTGGCGCGGTTGCGGGCCACGGCATTGCCGACCTTTTTGGAACAGGTGAAGCCCACGCCAATCGCGGGATCATCATCGCCGCGGTTGCGTGCTTGCAGCAAAAAACCGCCCGTGCCCTGTTTGCGGGCGCGCGCGGCGGCGAGGAATTGCGGGCGTTTGGACAGCGTGCGGAGCACAGCTCGTGACGCAACCGGGTACGAAGAAACCGCCGGGCTGCGGTCCTCCCGGCTGGCGCTGTCGCCATCCAAGGGGGCCTCCGGCGGTGTCATCGCGGGTCAGTCTTGAGACGCGCTTAGGCGCTCAGCGACTTGCGGCCACGGGCGCGACGCGCGTTCAGGATCTTGCGACCGGCTTTGGTGGCCATACGCGAACGGAAACCGTGGCGCCGCTTGCGCACGAGGTTCGAGGGTTGATAGGTGCGTTTCATCGCTCCGTCTCCGAATTCTGGGCCGCACGCTCTCCATCACGCGGATTCGCGCGGCAGCAAATTGAAGCCCGTGCTATAGGGGGGCTTTGGAGCCAAGTCAAACCCTGTTGGCTGCGAAATCCGGTCCCCTGCAACATTTCCGGGGTTGGCTACGTGAGAAATGTTACAAAAGCGGGTCGCACCGCGTGTTTTCTAACGAAACCCGTCACCTGAGATCAAGCGGGCGTGACCATGCTGTTGCGGCACTGGCCCGGGGCCCATGTTTTGAGCAAGAAAGCCACTGCCCTTTTCAGGAATAGCCTAATAGCATGACCGATATGACCTCACCCCAGCCCGCGCCGGACGCCAAGCCCGGCCTGACCCGACACCTTCCGCTTCTGACTATCCTTGTGGTGGCGGTGATCGGGTACTTCACGTTGCGCGATTACATCACCTTTGACACGTTGCGCGACAATCGCGAACTGCTCCTGGGGTGGCGCGATTCGAACTATGCGCTGGTGGCGCTGAGTTTCGTGGGCATCTACGTGTTGATCGTGGCGTTTTCATTGCCGGGCGCGGCGGTGGCGTCGGTCACTGGCGGCTTCCTGTTCGGTCTTGCTGCGGGCACCGGATTGAACGTGCTGGCCGCCACCATCGGGGCCACGGCTATATTCCTCGCGGCGCGCTGGGGGTTGGGGGCCTCGCTGACCGCCAGGCTTGAGGCGTCGGAGGGTACGATCAAACGGCTCAAGGACGGGCTGCGCGAAAACGAGATCAGCGTGCTGTTGCTCCTGCGACTTGTCCCGGCGGTGCCGTTTTTCGTGGCCAACCTGTTGCCCGCGCTGGTCGGTGTGAAATTCCGCAACTTTGTCTGGACCACGGCGCTGGGCATCATCCCCGGCGGGCTGGTCTTTACATGGATCGGCGTGGGGCTGGGCGAGGTGTTCGACCGGGGCGAAAGCCCGGATCTGAGTCTGTTGTGGGAGCCGCATATCATCGGGCCGCTGCTGGGGCTTTCGGCTCTGGCCGCGCTGCCAATGGTTATCAAAGCCGTGCGCGGCAAGCCGGGGGTCTGAGGCATGGAGCGGATCAAGACGGATATTCTGGTCATTGGTGCCGGTTCCGGGGGCCTGTCAGTGGCTGCGGGTGCGGTTCAGATGGGGGCCGATGTGGTCCTTCTGGAAGGGCACAAGATGGGCGGGGATTGCCTGAACTTCGGCTGCGTGCCCTCCAAGGCTCTGATTGCCAGCGGCAAGGCGGCTTACGCTCAATCACACGCCAGCGCTTATGGCGTGGCCGATCACGTGCCTCAGGTGGATTATGCGGCGGCCAAGGATCATGTGGCCGATGTGATCGCCCAGATCGAACCGGTGGACAGTCAGGAGCGGTTCGAGGGCCTCGGTGTGCGGGTGATCCGGGACTACGGCCGATTCATTTCCGAAACCGAGGTGCAGGCGGGCGAGCATATCATCACCGCGCGCCGTATCGTGATCGCCACCGGCTCTTCACCGCTGGTGCCACCGATCCCGGGGCTGGACTCTGTGCCTTATGAGACCAATGAGACGGTTTTCGAGCTGCGTGATAAGCCAGATCACCTGCTGATCATCGGGGGCGGTCCTATCGGTATGGAGATGGCGCAGGCGCATCGCCGTCTGGGCTGTGACGTGACGGTGATCGAAGGGGCCAAGGCGCTGGGCAAGGATGATCCGGAGATGGCCGGGATTGTCCTCGAACAGATGCGCGCGGAATGTATCGAGATCGCGGAGGAGGCGCTGGCCGCCGAGATTCGCGGACAGGCCGGGGCCATCGAGGTGGAAACCAAGGATGGTCGCGTCTTCAAGGGCTCGCATTTGCTTATGGCGGTGGGGCGCAAGGCGAATATCGACAATTTGGACCTTGAGAAAGCCGGGGTCGAGACGCATCGGACGGGCATCACCGTGGATGACAGTCTGAAGACAACAAACAAGCGGGTTTACGCCATTGGCGACGTTGCGGGCGGGCTGCAATTCACCCATGTCGCCGGGTATCATGCGGGGATCATCATCCGCTCCGCTCTGTTTGGTCTGCCTGCGAAGGTTTCGAACGCACATATCCCCTGGGCCACCTATACCGCGCCGGAACTGGCGCAGGTGGGGCTGACCGAGGCAGAGGCGCGCGAGGCGCATGGTGACAGGCTGGAGGTGGTGCGCTTTGATTTCGAGCATAACGACCGGCTGATCGCCGAGCGTAAAACCGCGGGGCGGATCAAGGTCATGGTGGTCAAGGGACGGCCCGTGGGCGTGTCCATCGCCGGGCATCAGGCAGGGGAATTGATCAACCTGTGGTCACTGGTCATCGCCAACAAGCTCAAGATGAAGCACGTGGCGGCGATGGTGTCGCCCTATCCGACGGTGGGCGAGATCAACAAACGCGCGGCAGGGGCCTATTTCTCTCCCAGATTGTTTGATAATCAGATGGTTAAGCGCGTTGTCGGTTTTGTACAGCGCTGGATACGTTAACGCGTTTCGATATTTCGCAATTCCGGACGCAAAACCGCGATCCACTTTTGCTGGAATTGCTCCAAGGGGTAGGGCGGGCCATGCTCAATTCGCTGTCTGGGCGATTTCTGATCCTCACAACCGTCTTCGTGATGTTGGCGGAGGTGCTGGTCTTTGTGCCCTCGGTGGCCCGGTTCCGCGAAGATTACCTTCTGGGTCATCTGGAACGGGCGCAAATCGCGTCGCTGGCGCTTTTGGCCAATGACATGATCGACACCGATCTCGAAGAAGAGCTGTTGCGCAATGCGGGCGTCTACAACGTGGTGCTGCGCCGGGATGAGGCGCGGCAGTTGATCCTGTCCTCGCCCATGCCCCGGCCCATTGATGCCACCTTTGACCTGCGGGAGTCGCGGCCCCTTCCGTTAATCATGCATGCCATGCAGCGTCTTGCCGATCCGGAGCCCCGGATCATCCGTGTCATCGGAAACCCGCTGCGTGACGCAGGCCTGTTGATTGAAGTGTCGATGGAAACCGCGCCGCTGCGCATGGCGATGATCGATTACGGGCTGCGCATTCTGTTTCTCTCGGCCGTGATTTCGATTGCCACGGCGTTTCTGTTGTTCCTCGCAGTGCGTGTCTTCCTCGTGAAACCGATCAAGGGGGTCATCGGTCACATGATGGCCTATGCCGCCGCGCCCGAAGATGCACGCCGTATCATCCAGCCCTCGGCCGGTGTGCGCGAATTGCGCGAAGCGGAAGAAGCGCTGCAATCGCTGCAGACCGAACTGACCCACGCGCTGAAACAGAAAGAGCGGCTCGCGCAGTTGGGCGGGGCCGTGGCTCGGGTCAGCCATGACCTGCGCAACATCCTGACCTCGGCACAGCTGTTCACCGACCGGATCGAAATGTCCGAGGACCCGGCTGTGAAACGTCTCGCGCCCAAACTGGTCAGATCTATCACCCGCGCTGTGTCGCTCTGTGAAAGCACGCTGGCTTTTGGCCGGGCCGAGGAACCGGCGCCCAGCCTTACCCGTGTCTCGCTTGCCGAACTGGTCAGCGATGTGGTGGAAAGCGAACGGCTGACGGTGGGCGACCATGACCTGAGCTTTTCCGAGGACGTGCCCGCCACGCTTAGCGTCCGTGCTGACCCTGAACAATTGTACCGTGTGTTGTCCAACCTCGTGCGCAATGCACGTCAGGCCATCGTCAACACCGGCAAACCGGGCGAGATCAACGTCGCGGCGCAGGAAGAGGAAGATGTCTGGCGCATCCGCGTGACCGATACCGGTCCCGGCCTGCCGCCCAAGGCGCGTGAGCATCTGTTCCAGCCGTTTCAGGGCGGTGCACGCAAGGGCGGCAGCGGTCTTGGGCTTGCCATCGCTGCCGAACTGATCCGTGGTCATGGCGGCACGGTGATGCTCATCGACAGCTCCGAGGCGGGCACGATATTCGAGATTTGCCTGCCGCGCGGTGATCTTTGAAAATTCTCGCATTTCACTCTTGCAAAGGTCGGGCGGCTTCCGTAAACCCCGGCTCCACGGACCGATAGCTCAGCTGGATAGAGTACCTGACTACGAATCAGGGGGTCGGGGGTTCGAATCCTCCTCGGTCCGCCACCTTCCCCCACAAAAGACGACAGGCAAGGCGGGTTTCGGCGCGGGACGCGCCGCTTTGGCGTCACGGGATTGCAGCGCCGTCACAATTTCCAGATGGTTACGGTGGATGTCTTGGTCACGCGCGGACCGCCGCCATTCCCGGCATGTGTGATCACTTCGACGGTCTTGGCAAATACAGGCCGCTCAGATCTCCGAATTCCCGCTATGCGAATTCTGGTGCCACGGCGCGACCGGTTCGCGCCGACTCGGCACAGGCCAGCGCGATGGCAAGCGCAGCGTGCCCGTCCTCGGCCGTCGCTGATGGCGCGCGGTTGCCGGTTACCGCCGCGTGGAATTCGTCGAGCGCGTTGTAGAAAGACTGATCATAGCGTTCGAGAAAGAAATGCTTGAGCGGTTCGCGTGCGACGGTGCGGGCCTTGTCCCAGCGCACCAGATTGTCGTCACGGTGATTCAGCGTCTGCACCATGCCACCGTCGCCAAAGGCCTCCAACCGCTGGTCGAATCCGTAGGCACAGGCGCGGGAGTTGTTGATATGGACCAGCGCGCCCGAGGGCATCTTGAGCGTGGTCATGGTCATGTCGAAATCGCCCTCGGCACCTATCTGTGGATCAAACATGCAGGAGCCGGCGGCCATGACCTCGACCGGGCGCTCACCTGCGATCCAGCACAAGAGGTCGATATCGTGGATCGTGGCGTCGACGAAATAGCCACCCGAGGCGCGGACATACTCGATGGGCGGCGGGCTGGGTTCGCGTGACCAGCTCATCAGCATATTGAGCCGCCCGATTTCGCCGCGTTTCACCGCTTCTCGCAACGCCGCATTGTCCGGATCAAAGCGCCGGTTGAAGCCCAGCATGAAGGGCACGGGATGGTCGCGCAACGCGGCCATCGCCCGATCGACGCGGCTGAGCGACTGATCCAGCGGCTTTTCGCAATAGATCGGCTTGCCCGCCCGCGCCGCCGCCTCGATATAATCGACATGGGTGTCGGTCGGCGTGGCGATGACCACCGCGTCCACGGCCGGATCGGCCAGTACCGCATCCAGATCGTCCATCGCGCGCCCGCCATAGAGATCGGCGGCCTTGGTGGCGGACGCGATGCGCGGGTTATAGATCACCTCAAGGCGCAGCCCGGGATGGGCGTTGATCTTGGGTCCGTAGACATGGGCCATGCGGCCGGTGCCCATCAGGGCAATTCCAAGCGTCTGCATCAGGCGTGCTCCCTTGCGTCTTCGAGGATCAGCGCGGCGGCCTTTTCTCCGATCATGATCGAGGCGGCATTGGTGTTGCCGGTGACGATGCGCGGCATGATCGAGGCATCGGCCACCCGCAGCCCGTCGATACCATGCACCCGCAGGCGCGGATCGACCACCGCATCCTCGCCCACACCCATCTTGCAGGTCCCGACCGGGTGCAGCAAGGACAGGCCATTGGCGCGGCAATAGGCGAGCAATTCGGCGTCGGACTGAACGTCCTTGCCCGGTGACAGCTCATACTCCACGCAATCGGACATCGGCTTGGTCGCCGCGATCTTGCGACCGAATTGCAGCCCCGCGATGGCGGCGCGCTGGTCGGCTTCGTCGGCGAAGAAATTAAACTGGATCTCCGGCTTGTCGCTGGGAGCCGGGCCGGAGATCCTGACATGCCCGCGGGAGTTCGGACGCATGTGTTCGGCAAGAATGGTAAAGCCCGAGAACGGGTGGGGTTTCAGTTGCTCATCGGTGCACCACGCCATGAAGGTGACCATCATGTCGGGTCGGTCAATTTCCGGGCCGGAGCAGATGAAGGTATTGGAATAATTGCCATTATCGGCAAAAGGTCCGGTGCGGAAAATCAGGTGCCGCAAGAGCTGCAGCCCGCCCTTGAGCTTGTTGTTGTAGAGGTCGTTGACCGTGGAATGCACGGTGGAGCGATACTCGGCCCCGATGCCGAAATGATCCTGCAGGTTCTCGCCCACGCCGGGCAGCTCGTGGCTCACCTCGATACCATGTTGGCGGAGCAGCGCGCCGGGCCCGATGCCGGAGATTTGCAAAAGCTGCGGCGAGTTGAAGGTGCCACCGCTCAGGATGATCTCGCGCCGGGCGCGGGCCTCATGGCTGCCGCGCCGATCGGTCCAGCGTACACCGGAGGCGCGCTTGCCCTCCAGTGTGATGCGCTCGACCATGGCATTCAGCTTCAGGTCGATATTGCGTTTCGCGGGACCGCGCAGATAGCCCGCCGCGGTGCTCCAGCGCAGGCCCTTTTTGGTTGTGGTCTGGACATAGCCCGTGCCTTCCTGCTGCGCGCCGTTGAAATCGTCATTGCGCGGCACGCCAAGCGCCTCAGAGGCGGCATGGAACGCCTCACCCAATTCATGTTCGGTACGGATATCCGAGACCGCCACCGGGCCGCCGGTGCCGTGGAATTCATTGGCACCGCGCTCCTGATCCTCGCAGGATTTGAAATAGGGCAGCACACCGTCCCAGCCCCAGCCGGTGCAGCCCGCCGCTTCCCAGCCGTCGAAATCCTGCGGTTGGCCGCGCATGTAGATCATGCCGTTGATCGCGCCGGTTCCGCCCAGTACCTTGCCACGCGGCTGGAACAGGCGGCGATTGTTCAGATGTGGCTCCGGCGCGCTTTCATAGCACCAGTTGACCGATGGGTTGGCATAGAGCATCGAATAGCCCAGCGGGATATGGATGAAGGGGTTGCGGTCCTTTCCACCGGCTTCCAGAAGCAGCACCGATTGCCCGGCCTCGGCCAGGCGGCCGGCCACGGCGCAGCCGGCCGACCCCGCACCAATCACGATATAGTCGTACTCCGAATGCGCCATTGTCTCCTCCCCGGATATGTCTTGTTTCAGAGGGTTGCATGACGGGGCCTTGTTGCTGAACACGCGAAATGTCAGATTTGGACGAACCGCGTCTGGTTTGCCCGTGCGGCTTTGAAATCATGTGCTGGACCAGCCCGACGGACCACAGGAGATGCCCCGATGACGCGCGAGGAACTGTTGCGAATCCTCACCTTTGTGGAATCGAACCGCGACATATCCGAAAAGCGGACCAGCCTTGCCACGGTGGACCCGCGCTGGAACATCGTGGCCTATGCGATGCGGCGGCATCTCGAGGGCAAGCTGCTGACCGTGACCTCGGCGGCATCGGCGGCCGATGTGCCCTATGGTACGGCGATGCGGCGGATTACCGAGCTGATCGACGAGGGATTGCTGCACAAGCGGCCAAAATCGCGGTCTGGCAAAAGCTTTTCGCTGCATCCCACCCGCAAGCTGATCGCGGAGTTCGAAAGCTTTGCCATGCAACTCAAGGCGATGGTCGGCAATACATTCGGTTTCACCACCGGCGATAGCGAGATGGGCGATTTCTATTTCGGGGGCTATTACATGGCCTCGCGCACCTTGCCCTATCCCAGCGCCATGCGGCAGGGGGTGGGGGTGGACCGGACCTTCCGGATTCTCAGCCCCATCGATCCCACCTTCAAGACGCTAAGCGAGTTTTCGTCCAATCTGGACGAGTTATGCGGGACCAATATCGAAATCGTCAACCTGCCGCTGGATGAGCTGCATGGCGAGATCATGAGCAATGCCGGGCGGCAGATATCCAAATATGACCTGATGGCTGTCGATCTGCCGTGGATTGGCCAACTGGCCACCGAAGGCGTGATCGAACCGTTGGACGAGGTCATGCGGGAAGAGCGCTATAACCCATCGGATTTTCATAACGCGGCGTACAAGGGATCGTCCTGGAACGGCAGCCAGTACGGGTTACCAATCCAGCCGACGGCGGAATTGCTGTTCTGCCGCGCCGACCTGTTTGCCGAGGCCGGGCTGTCCTGTCCGACATCCACCGATGAGTTGTTGCTGGCGGCGCGGGTGCTGCACCGCTCAGGCTTCAACATGTCCGGCATCGTGATGAATTTCGGACGCGGTACGCCGATGGCCCATACCTTCATGCAGACGCTGGCGGATTTTGGTCAGCCGATCATCAACCTTGATCCGCTGGGCGATGAATTCAACGTGGCCGAGATCGAGGGGGAAAACTACCGTCCACTGCTGGATACCGATGCCGCGCGGGAGGCGGCGGAGTTCCTGCTGGAACTGGCGGAGTTTTCCCACAAGGACAGCCTGAGCTGCAATTGGGACCGGCGAATCGGGATTTTTTCGCGCGGCGAGGCGGCGATGACCTATGGCTGGAGCATTCGCGCTGCCGCTTTTGAGCTGAACGAAAACTCGCCCGCCCATGGCAACGTGAAATTCGTGCCGCATCCGCATGGCCCCGGCGCGCGCACGGTGTCACCCATCGGGGGGTTTTCGCTGTCGGTGCCTGCGGGGTTGAGCGCGGAACGCAAGAAAGCATCGTGGAAGGTCATGGAATACCTGACCCGGCCCGAAATGCTCAAGTGGTATGTGCTGAACGGCAACCTCACCAGCCCGCGTTTTTCCACCAGCGCTGACCCCGAGGTGCAGGCCAGTTCCTCGCTGATCAGCGAAGTGGATGCCATGGAGCGACGCGGTGAATTGCAGACATGGCCCCGCCCGCCAATCCCGGAATTCAGCGAGTTGCTGAGCGTTCTGGGGGACGAGATCCACATGATGCTGCAAGGGGCGATTTCCGTCGAAGACGCGCTTGGCCGGTCTCAGAACAGGATCGACGCGCTGATGCGTGAGCGGGGGCATTACTAAGGCGTGGAGACCGGGTGCTCCGGCGAAAGGAACCGACTGCGGCGACCATCACCCGCGCGCTTTGTGCTATGCTGGGGGAGAAGGGGCGTCTGGAGAGCTGTTCCTCCACCGCCCAGGCTGCTCGTGGATCTGTAGTGAGGCGCCCCATGTCGCAAGACCTGAATGACGACGGCTATGTTCTGTCGCGAACGCCGCGAGAATACGAGCGCCTCCGTGTTCAGGCAGAACGCTGGGCCCCCTTCACAGATCAGGTACTTGCCCGCGCGGGGCTCGGATCGGGGATGTCCGTGCTCGATGCGGGTTGCGGGCCAGGTGAGGTGATGCGTTTGATGGGGCGCAGGGTCGGGCAAGATGGCGTTGTCACGGGCGTCGATATCGACCCGGAAGTGGGCGCCTACGGTTTGAAGAGGCTGCAAGGGGAAGAGGCCTGCAATTTCAACTTCCACACAGCTGACCTGTTGTCGGGCGAGACCGTCCCCGGTGCCCCGTTCGACATGGTGTTCTGCCGGTTCCTGCTGATTCACATGGATGATCCGATTGCAATGGTGCGGCGGCTCGCGGCTCTGACCCGGCCGGGTGGTGTATTGGTTGCCATGGACTACGTGATTGCGGCGGCACTGGTCGCGCCGCCCGATCCTGTGCTCGTGCGCGGCATCGAGATCATGAATCTGACCCTGGCTGCGGCTGGTCGGTCGTTGGACGCGGGCGCTCGTCTCGCGAGCTGGTTTCGCGAGGCTGGATTACCGATGCCGCACGGAACGGATTTGCATGGCAAAATGGTCGTCACCTACCCGGATTTGCAGCTTGCAGAAGGGGTAGCGGGATTCGGCCCCAAAGCCGTTCGACTCGGGGTGGCGACCGAGGAAGAAATCGCCGCGCTACCAGATCGCATTCGAGCGGTGGCGGCGCGGGGCGAGCATTGTTACCACAGCCCGACTGTGGGTGCGGCATGGACGTGGGTCGGGAATCCGGCTACCGCTTGATCATCGAGACGGTCCAGAAAAACATGCATGGATCGCGATGTGGCCCGTGGATTTCCTTCCGGTGAGTTGAGCACGAATAGTGATTGATTAGATGCCGGTTCCCCGGCTGCATCCAGGTCGTTTCGAAGCCGTGGAATGCCTGCCAAAGGCATCGTGCGCATGTCTGGTTGGAGCTCTGCCCGGACAATGTGCCCCACACGGAACAAAGGCCGAAGGCCGCCGCGCCAAAGCACGGTTTTGCACTTCGACTCAAACAGAGCTTTCCGCCAATCAGAAACGCCCCCGCAGTCTCCTGCGGGGGCGCTTGTTGCACCAATTAAAGCCCGTGCTTACCAGGACGGACGTTCAAACTCGTCAACGTTCTCCGGCAGCACCTTGGGTGTTTCGATGCCTTGCAGCGCAGGGACGTCGATCCCGTTGGCGACCTTGATCGCGGTCTGGATCGCAAGGATCGCGTCATCGACCGGGGATTGCTTGTTCGAACCGGAATGCCATCCGGCCTTCATCGCGTCCCAGCCTTCGCCGAACTGGTTACAGGTCACGACCTTGACCTCGCCCGGTTCCTTGCCGGCGCCTTGCAGCGCGGAGATCACGCCAAGCCCCATGCCATCGTCAAAGGCATAGACGCCGTCGATCTGGTCGCCGAACTGGGTGAGGAAGGTTTCCATCACAGTCTGCGCTTTCTCGCGGTTCCATTCTGCGGTCTGGCTGGCCAGAATGGTGATCCCGGGATAGCTGTCCGCCATCTTGTCGAGGAAGCAGTTCTTGCGCAGGATCGACACGCTGTAGCCGGGCGTGCCTTCGACCACCACGATATTGCCCTCGCCGCCAAGCGCGTCGCCCAGCATTTCCGCCGATTGTTCGGCTTGCGCGCAATCATCGGGGCCAGTGTGACCAACGATATAGCGGCGGCCCGCCTCGCCGATGGGCGAGTTCGAGGTGATCACCGGGATGCCCGCGCGCGATGCGTTGCGAATCGCCGGGATCAGCGCGTTCTGCGAGGTCGGCCAGACCACAAGCGCATCGGGGTTTTGCGACGCCATGTCCTGAATCTGGTCGAATTGTACGGCCGGATCGCCCTGCGGGTCCATCACGGTCGCCTGGATGCCCAGTTCCTTGGTATAGGCCTCAGCCGTTTCGGCATATTTCGCCTGATAGGCGTTGGAGCCGGGATAAAGCACGGTGATGCCGATACGGGTCTCGGACAGCGGCTTTTTCAGCTCACCGCCCAGCCAGTCCGGTGCATCCTCGGCGCTCGCAAAGCCTGCGGCGCAGGCAACAGCGGTCGCAAGGGCCAGTGCTGTTGTAAATTTGTTCATGTGTTCCTCCTCTGGACGCTGCCATTCCTCCTCAGTGCACGCCCCGTTGGCAGCGTTTCGGGGTGCTTGCCCTGACTGTTCGGCAGAAGGAGGGCGCGCTCAATTGCTGAAATGTCCAAATCTGATTTTCCGGCATTTGCGCCCGGGGCCTTTGTCGGGGAGCTGTTCGGGGCAACGGAATGGGTAAAGATTCATTTTGGACATAACCGCAGTTTTTCGGACCCCGGACGCTGCCTATCGTCGCTGTAGGGAGGAAATTTTCACATGGGACAGACGATCAACGGCGTCTTGCGCCGACATGGGCTAATACTGGCCTTTCTGGTGTTTCTGGGAGGGGTCGCGCTGAACGCAGACGCCTTTCTGACACCGGGGAATATTCTCGATGTGCTCAGGCAGGTGTCGATCACCGGCATGATGGCACTGGGGGTCACTTTTGTGGTGCTGACCGGGCGGCTCGACCTGTCCGTCGGCTCGCTTCTGACATTGCTCACGGTCATCGTGGTCGATCAGCACAATATCGCGGGGCCGTTTCCGGCGATTGTCATGACCTTGCTGGTGGGGGTCGCCGTGGG
Organism: Primorskyibacter aestuariivivens; assembly: GCF_028023675.1. Taxonomy (GTDB): domain Bacteria; phylum Pseudomonadota; class Alphaproteobacteria; order Rhodobacterales; family Rhodobacteraceae; genus Marinovum; species Marinovum aestuariivivens. The sequence goes on from NZ_JAQIOZ010000021.1 coordinate 52,010, forward strand.
CGCCTTCAACGGGTTGCTCGTTGGGTTTGTCGGGCTGAACGCGCTGATCGTGACTTTGGCAATGTTATCATTTTTACAAGGGCTTGTGCTGTTTTACTCGGGCGGATCGAACGTCAATGTCGCCAATGCGCAGGAGACCTGGTTCGGGGTGTTCGGACGCGGCGATTTCCTTGGTCTTCCGGTGCCTGTGATCCTGTTTCTTGTGGGGGCCGTGATCGCCGGGCTGGTGCTGCAATTCACCACCTTTGGGCGGCGCGTCTACGGCGTGGGCGGCAATGAAACCGCCAGCATCTTTTCCGGGATCGACGCACGCTGGACCGTGTTTTGGACCTATGTCGTGTCCGGTTTCACCACAGGGGTGGCCGCGGTCATCATGGGCAGCCGGGTCATGGGGGCGCAGAACACCATCGGGCAGGGTTATGAACTGACCGTTCTGGCCGGGGTTATCCTTGGCGGGACTTCGCTTCTGGGCGGGTCTGGCAGCATCTGGCGGACGGTGATCGGCATCTCGATGTTGGGTTTCATCCAAAACGGACTGCTGCTGCTTGGTTTTCCCTATTACGTGCAATGGCTCGTCACATGGGCCGTCATCATCATCGCCGTCTGGATTGATCTGGGCGCCAAGCGCGGGAGGATCTTCGCATGAGCCTTGCAACCGAATCTCAGACCGGATCGCCGCTGCAAAGCGTGCTGGGCTGGCTGCTTCGCAACCATATCTGGGTGTTTCTCGCCCTCACCGTGGTCGTGTTTTCGCTCGCCAGCCCCTATTTCCTGACCGTTAACAATATCGGCAATATCCTGACCCAAGGCGCGTTCATCGGCATTCTTGCCATCGGAATGACCCTGGTGATGATCGACGGCGAGATCGACCTCTCGGTCGGCGCCATCCTCGCGCTGGCCTCGGCCCTGGCCATCGGGTTGCAGGATCACATGGGCGTCTGGCCCGCCGTGTTCCTTGGCCTGATGTCCGGCGCGGCGCTGGGCTTCGTCAACGGCACGCTGGTGGCGCTGTCGGGCATGCATTCCTTCATCGTCACGCTGGGTGGGCTCATCGGCATTCGCGGTCTGGTCTTTGTCTATAGCGGGGAAAACGCGCTGATGGTGCAGGACTTCAGCTATACCGAGATCCCCGAAATCTACATTGGCCCGATCTCGCTTACCGCGATGCTGTTCCTTGCGCTGGCGCTGTTCTTTCAATGGGTACTGTCGAGCACCCGCCACGGGCGCGAAACCTATGCGGTGGGCGACAATATCGAGGCCGCGCATGATGCGGGCATCAATGTCAAACGCCACAAGATCATCAATTTCACCATCTGCGGCACGCTGGCGGCGGTCTGTGGCATCCTGTTGTCGATGCGGCTTGGCACGGCCGAGCCCAACGCGGGCAAGATCTGGGAGCTTTGGACGATCATCGCCGTGGTGCTGGGCGGCACGCGTCTGCAGGGCGGGTTCGGCAGCATGTGGATGACCATTGGCGGCGTGCTGACGCTGGCGGTTCTACGCAACGGTCTGCGGCTGCTCAATACGCCCAACTATGTCGAGCTGATGGTGATGGGCGGGGTGCTCGTGCTGGCGCTCGTTCTGGACAAGCTGTTGAACCACAAGGGGGACACGTGATGGATGACGTCATTCTCAAGGTCGAAGGCATCACCAAGACATTTCCGGGCGTGAAGGCGCTGGACAATGTCAGCTTTGACATCCGCCCCGGCGAGGTTCACGCGTTGGTGGGCGAAAACGGCGCCGGGAAATCCACCCTGATGAAGGCGCTGGCCGGGCTGCACAAACCCGATAGCGGGCAGATCGTCTATCAGGGCGCGCCGACCGAGGTCACCGGCCCGCTGGACGCGCGACAAAAGGGGATTTTGTTGATCCACCAGGAATTGTCGCTGTCGCCGGAACTGTCGGTGGCCGAGAATATCTATCTTGGTGCATGGCCCACGAATCGTTTTGGCGTGCTGAAGAAACGCGAATTGCGCCGCAACGCGTCCAAGGCGCTGGAGGCGCTGGGATGTGGCTTTGGCCCGGATGTGCGCGTGGGCACCCTGTCGGTTGCCATGCAGCAGATGGTCGAAATCGCCCGCGCCGAGGCGTTCAGCGCCAATGTGGTGATCTTTGATGAACCCACGGCGTCGCTGACCGACACGGAAAAGGATCAGCTTTTCCACACCATTCGGGGCCTCAAGGCACGCGGCGTGGGCATCGTCTATATCAGCCACAAGATGGACGAGATTTTCGACATCACCGACCGCATCACCGTGCTGCGCGATGGGCAGGTTCAGGGCACGGTGGATACAGCCGACACCGACCTGAACCAGGTCACGCGCATGATGATCGGGCGGACGCTGGACACGTTCTTCGTCAAGGCCAAAGCCGAGTTCGGGGAAGAGGTGCTGCGGGTCGAGGAACTGAGCAAGTCCGGGCTGTTCCAGGATGTCAGCTTTTCGGTGCGCGAAGGCGAGGTGCTTGGGCTTTACGGGCTTGTGGGCGCGGGGCGTTCCGAGGTGGTTGAAACCGTCTTTGGCGTGCGCCGTGCCGATGGCGGCAAGATCTTTTGGAAGGGCGGCGACATCGCCCTGCCGACGCCGCGCCAATCCATTGATATGGGCATGGCGCTGGTCCCGGAAAGCCGCAAGGAACAGGGGCTGGTGCTGATGATGGGCGGGCGCGAAAACACCTCGCTGCCGCATCTCAGCCTGTTCTCGGAGCTGTCGGTGATGAACCGGCCCAAGGAACTGGCCACGTTTGAGAAATACCGCTCGGCGCTGTCGATCAAGACCACTGGCCCGGATCAGGCGGTGTCGCAGCTGTCGGGCGGCAACCAGCAGAAATTCGTGCTGGCCAAATGGCTTTGCGCCGATCCCAAGCTGATCATCCTTGATGAGCCGACACGCGGGATCGACGTGGGGTCGAAATCGGCGATTCACGAATTGATCGCCGATCTGGCCGAACGGGGTCTGGCGGTGATCGTGATCTCTTCGGAGATGCCCGAGGTGCTGGGCGTCAGCCACCGGGTGCTGGCCATGTCCGAAGGTGCGGTCGTGGCCGAATTCGAAGGCGATGACATGACCGAGGAAAACCTGATCGACGCGGTGTCCCATCACCGTGGCGAGGCAGCGGCATGACAAGGCGGAGGACAGAGCAATGAATAAACCGGAGATTGGAATCGGACTGGTCGGATCGGGCTTCATGGGGCGCTGCCACGCGAATGCGTTCCGCGCGGTCTCGGGGCTTTTCGACGTGCCGGGAGAGCCACGGCTGGAGATGCTTGCCGATGCCAGTGACGATCTGGCGGCGCGCGCCGCGCAGGCGCTGGGCTTTGCGCGGGGCACCGGGGATTGGCAGGCGCTGGTGGCGGATGACGCGGTCGATATCGTTGCCATCACCGCGCCCAACGTGCTGCATGCCCCCATCGCCCACGCGGCGATCAAAGCGGGCAAGACGGTCTATTGCGAGAAACCGCTCTCCACCACCGCTGCGCTGGCGCTTGAGATGACCGAGGCCGCCGAGGCGGCGGGTGTCGTCACGCTGGTGGGCTTCAACTTCCTGCGCAACCCGATGATCAAGCTCGCGCGCGAGATCATCGCCAGCGGTGACATCGGCGAGGTGACCGGCTTTCGCGGGCGGCACGCGGAAAACTACATGGCCGACCCGGATGTGCCGCATTCCTTCCGCACCGACCCGCGGGGTGGTGGGGCGCTGGCCGATATCGGCAGCCATATCATCTCGATGGCGCGCTACCTGCTTGGCCCCATGGCCGAGGTGCAGGCCGATTGCCGGACGATCCATGCCACACGGCCCACGGCCCCCGGCGCGACCGAGCGTGCCCCGGTCGAGGTCGATGACATGACCCATGCGCTGATCCGGTTTGAGAGCGGGGTGAGCGGCAGTCTTGAGGCCAACTGGGCGGCGACGGCGCGCACAATGGACCTGTCGTGGGAAATCACCGGCACCAAGGGGGCGCTGGCCTTCAGCCAGGAGCAGATGAACGAATTGCAGCTCTGGTCCGGAACTGCAGGGCGCAGCGGTTATACCCGGATCGAGGCGGGCCCGGCGCATCCCCCTTACGGCGCGTTTTGCCCGGCACCGGGGCATCATCTGGGCTTCAATGACCTGAAGGTCATTGAGGTGGCCGAGCTGTTGGCGGCGCATGCGGGCGGACCGGCCTGTACGCCCGACTTCCGCGAAGCCTATGAGGTGCAAAGTACCGTCGAAGCGATGCAAAAGTCCAACGCGTCCCGGGGCTGGATTTCGCTTTGATAATGGCATTGGCGGATTTACCGCCAATGCCGGCCTCAGCCCTGCGGATGCACTCCCTGCAACGAGCCACGCAGGATCACTTCGGGTTTGAAGCGTTGCGTCCGGGCGGGCAGCTCCGGGTTTGCCAGGTATTCCAGCATCATCTCTCCCGCGGCCTTGCCGATCTTGTCCAAATGCATATGCACCGTGGATAGCGGCGGATTGATCATGTCCATCAGCGGGATGTCGTTATAGCCCGATATCGAAATATCCCACGGTACATCCAGCCCGGATAGCCGACAGGCGCGGATCGCACCGATCGCGACAAGGTCGTTCACACAGATGATCACCCCGGGCGGCTCTGTGGCAGCATCGAGGAGGGATTTGGTGGCCCGTTCCCCTTCTTCAGTGGACATGCGGCTGACCCGGGCGATCCGGTGTTCGGGCAAATCCAGCCCATGTTTGCGCATGGCGGATTGCACCCCCTGCCAGCGTTCCTGTGCCGTAGAAAGATCCTGCGGTGCGATGATGGCTGCAATGTCGCGATGGCCCGCGTCGATGATGTGGGATGTCAGGGCTTCCATGCCCCGGAAGCAATCGTTCATCACGGCGGGCGTCGTCCCGCTTTCTGTCTGGCGAAGCACAGAAACAAGCGGAATGCCGAGCTGTACGCACCGTTCCACGGCAGGGTCTTTCAACCGCGTGGTAGCAAGGAAAATGCCATCGACAAGCCGCGCCGCCATTCGGTTAACAAGGTCGAGCTCCGCATCCGCGCCGTAGCCCGTATTCCCGACCAGAACCGCATAGCCGTCCGGCGACAGGACGGATTCGATGCCGCTCAGGATCGGCGGGTAGATCGGGTCATTCATGTCATGCACGATCAGCCCGATGGAGCGGGTGGACTGGGTGCGGAGGCTGGAGGCCACGGCATTGGGTTGGTAGCCCAGTTCGCGCGCAACGGCCCGGACCCGTTCGGCCACATCATCCGAGATGCGGCCCTTGAAACCCGGTCGCAACACGCGCGACACGGTGGAATAGTGCACCCCCGCCGCCGTGGCGACATCCGCAAGCTTGACCCGCCGCGCCCGTTTGTGAGTTGCGGATTTGGGTGGATTGGACATGCGGCGGTCTCACGGGTGTCTGATAGGTCTGTTTGTGTGTTACAGCCATTGATTGATGTAGACCAGATGCGGCCATGCCGTGATCAGGGCCAACACAAAGATCATCATGAGCGCAAAGGGAATGGCCCCCATGAACACGTCGCCCAGCGTGATGCGGGGATCGTCGATGCATCCCTTGATCACGAAACAGGCAATGCCCAGCGGTGGCGTCAGCAAGCCCACCTCGACGGCGATCACGGTCAGGATACCGAACCAGATAGGATCGGCCTGAAAGCCCTGCATCACCGGCAGGAAGAGCGGCACCATGATCAGGATGATCGACACGGAGTCGATGATCGTACCCAGCAGCAGGACCACCAGCACATAGATCAGCACCACCAGCAGGAATTGATCCGTCGCGGTGCGCACCAGTCCGCCGATCTCCATCGGCACACCGGCCAATGCCAGCGAGCGCGAATACATTGTGGCCGCGATGATCAGGAAACAGATCGAGGCGGTGATATGGCCGGTTTCCAAGAGCACTTTCCAGAACTCTTTCAGGTTCAGCTTGCGGCGCACCACCGCCAGCACCAGCGCGCAGATCGCGCCCACGGCACCCGCCTCGGTGGGCGTGAAGATGCCGCCATAGATGCCGCCCAGCACGATCAGGACGAGGCCCAGGAGCGGCAGGAACTTGATCAGGATCTGCGACAGGCTGTGAGTGTCGCGCGGGTCGCTGTTGGCGATCGTCTCGGGGTCGGAGAACCGGCCCGTGGTGTCATAGACAAATCCCGGCATGAAATAAGCCATGCCGATGATGCCGATGCAGTAGACGCTGGACAGGATAATGCCCGGGCCGATCCCGGCAAAGAACATCATGCCGATGGATTGCTCGGTCAGGATGGCATAGACGATCAGCAGGATGCTGGGCGGGATCAGCATGCCCAGCACCGAAGAGCCCGCCACCGTACCCACGGCAAAGCGCGGGGAGTAGCCCAGCCGCAGCATTTCCGGCACCGCCACCCGTGTGAACACCGCCGCCGAGGCGATGGAGACCCCAGTGACCGCGGCGAACACGGCGTTCGATCCGACCGTGGCCAGCCCAAGACCGCCCCGGATGCGGCGCAGGAAATAATCGCCCACATCATAGGCATCGCGCCCCACATCGGAGGCGCTCATGATCAACCCCATCAGCACGAAAAGCGGGATCACGGCAAAGGTCTGATCCGCGATGCCATCTGCGGCAGCAAGCGTTAGCAGCTTCATCGCCAGCGTCAGACTGTCTTTCTGCAAGGCCACGGAAAGAAAGGACACGACGCTGAGCGCGATGCCCACATGCATCCCGGAATAGATCAGCAGGACAATGATCCCGACGGACAGAAGGCCGATTTCGAGCCCGGTCATTTCATTTCTCCAATGGCGTTCAGAGGGTCAGGCGATCAAGCCGCGCGCAAGGCGCGTGCGTTGCGAAAGGCGAGGACGAGAAACTGCAAAGAAGCGGCAGTGGCCCCGAGGAGCATGATGCCCTCAAGCGGCCAGGTCGGTGCGGTGAAGATGCCGACATTGCCCTTGTAGTAACCGCGGCTCCAGGCGTCGATCAGCCTTGGAAGCTGACCATAGGCGATGATCGCCAGAATGACGGAACCGGCCAGGTTGAAGAGCATGCGAAGCATCTGGTTCACCCGTTCGCCATGGCGGCGCACAAGGAAATTCAGGAAGGTGTCCGACCGGGTCAGCCGTTTGACGCGGATCGTATGGGCCAGTTGCAGATAGACCACCGCCACGATGCCCATCTCGGTCAGTTCCAGCGTCCCGGCAAGCGGGGAATCGGCCAGCCAGCGGCCGAAGACGTCGATATTCACGATGATCATCATGCCCAGCACGATCAGCGCGCCGACCGCATCCATCCCCACCACCAGAGGCGTCAGCCCCGGCGTCGAGGGGCCGTGCGAAGGGGCTGGCGCCCCTCCGCTGTTCATGTCGTCCAACTCGCTCACTGTTCGTCCCACTGACGTGCGACCGGCTGGTTCGCGTCGCGCATGGCCTGCATGTATTCGCTCAGGATCTCCTGTGCGGGCACACCATTGGCCTCAAGGCTGGCGACCCATTCCTGTGCAAGGTTGGGCAGGGTCGCGGCCCATTCGGAGCGTTCCTGCGGGTCGATCTCGACTACGCTGCCGCCATTGGCGACAAAGGTGTCACGTGCCTGGCTGCCCAGTTCGGCGGCGAAGTTGCCGATATCCACGCCGTATTGCTTGGCGGCGGCGATCATCGCCTCCTGCACTTCTTCGGGGAAGCTGTCCCAGGCCTGTTGGTTGGCGTTGATCACATAGGAGTTCACGCCGCCCAAGTTGGCGTTGAAGTAGTTGCCGCAGACCTCATAGAACTTGAGCGACACGACGGCCTCACCCCAGACCAGCATCGCATCAACCACACCGGTTTCGACCAGCTGGTAGAAATTGCCGAGGCTGCCGGTGACGCCGGTGGCGCCGGCCGGTTCGATCCAGCGCAGGTTCGGCCCCGCGCCCGCGACCTTGAGCCCGTCAATATCGCTGAGCGAATTGATCGGCTCGGCGGAGCACAGAATGTAGTTGTCGGGAATACCGCTGGCCGAGAGCGTGACCTGGTTCAGGTTGGTCCAGGTGTCGCGGAACGCGGGGTATTTATCGACAAGCCCGTCCACGACTTCGTGGATCAGCACCAGGTCGGTGGTGGTGAAGGGTGTAACATAGCCGATCTGATAGACCGGCAGCTTGTCAGCGTGGAACGCGGTGGGGATCACACCCATATCCGCAAGGCCGGTCTCGATCGCCTCAAGCTCGCCCGCGGGTTTGGCCAGCGTGCCGGAAAAGGCCTCTTGCCAGTTGATCTTGTAATTGCCGGTCTCTGCCAGGCGGGCATCGACATTGGGCATGAAGCTTTCCTTGAGCATCTTCACGGCGGCCACGGCGGGCGAGAAACCGGAGACGATGCTCACATCGATTTCCTCTTGCGCCATGGCGGGCGATGCAAGGCTCAGTCCCGCCGCAACGAGTGTTGCAGCCAGACCTTTGAAAGCCCTTGATGATTTTCCGTGTTGAATAGTTTGCGTCATACTTTCCTCCCTAGGTGAAAACGCGATGTTCCGGTGACTGCCCTGTCAGGGCCTTGGCGCCTCGGCGCCGTTCACCGTCAGATGGTGGGTAATCTCGTTGGCCTGGCTCAGCGTTTGCTCGACGAAACAGCCCCGTCGTGCTGCGCCAACCAGTTCGCTGACCCGCGCCGGGTCCGCGCCGGACGTCACATCGACGTCGATCTCAAATCCCACCGGCTTGCCCTGATAGGGGCCAACGGGGTCTGGGTGCGCCTCCCAACGCGCGCGGCAGGTGACCTTGACGTCCTCGACATCGACCTTCAGCCGTTTGGCAAAGACCCGGATTTGCGTCATCAGGCAGCCGACCAATCCGGTCAGGAAGAACTCCAGCGGAGTGGGTGCTGTATCCTCGCCGCCTTGGAACTTGCCCTCATCCGTAGCCAACATGCGCTGGACCTGAAAAGGTTCGTGTGCAGTCAGGCTCACCTCGTTCCGCAGCTTGCCGACGCAAACGCCTTCGGCCGAAAAATGAACATTGAAAAGGGCGTCAGTCACAGGCGTCTCCCCGTCGCTTCATAACTTGCACAAACGTTTGCGCAAAGCTGCAAAGATTGAAAGAGCAAAGTTATCCAACTTGGACATCGGCCGCGCCGCCCGTGCGTCAAAGCGGCCACGCATCTATCCAATCCGCTGATTTGGTTTGATTAAGTCCTTTGGACTCAATGCGCGGCCAACGCGCGGTCACTGTTCGGTCCGGATGCCTGATAAGCTTATGGTATTTCCTTTATTTGGCAGTTCTCCCATTGATTGAATTTGATGCCATTTCCCTCACAAATGTTCGACAATTCGGAAAACCCGGATATAGTGAGCTACGCGTGATCGATCCGCATATTGCCTGATACAGCATTACTGTGAACAGGAACGACCAAGATAACTGGGAATGAATCGATCGTCGAAATGAGCAGCCGGCATAATCTCTGGCCGGTCAACACATCCCGGGTGGGTTTTCCGGGGAGACGGCTTTGCGCTATATAAGATGGGGGACATTGAAATGGCTGTGATCAATCATAATATTCTTTTGGACGGTGTGACCGACTTTACTGATCTGCACGGAAATATCGTTAGCTGGGGCGGGGGCAACTATCTCCTGGGCGGGAGCATAGATGAACCGAACCCGGGGGACACCACTACAGTGAATGTCACGATGAGCGGTTCCAATTGGGGAATCGAGGTGATCCAGTTCGGATCGGATGTGGATTTCACAAATTTTGCAGATGCGAACGGGGACCTCGGTCGAGAAATCACGTCCTTGGTGTTGGGTCAGAACTCTGATGTCGATCTAATTTCCACCCGGATCGCGCATATCTCGACGGCCTCGAACTCGGGGACGCATGATGTGTCCCTTGGCTCACAAGACACCAGAACCGTAGACCTTCGGGGCAGCACGAACATCCTGACGACCGATACGGGATGGGTCCGGGATATTCGCACCCGCGGTGATGACACGGTCAATATCGGGTCCGGTGGTGCACGGTCTATCGATGTTGGCGACGGGAACAATGTCATCAATGTGGACGGCGGATATGTCGATCTTTTGACGAGTAGGGGAACCGCCGGTCAAAATAACGTTACGCTGATGAACAGCGCGGGCATTCGTACCTTGTCGCTGCACCAATCGACCAATACGATCACTCTCCACGACGACAGCCGGATCAATTATTTCCAGACGAGTGAAAGCACCAATACCGTGACCACGGATGCAAGGTGGTTCGGTTTCTATGATTCATGGAACGCCGACAACACGGTCAATATCGGCAGCGGCGGTGCGGGCACGCTGCATTTCTTCTCCGATCAGGCGCAGACGCAAACCATCACTGCGTCCGGGCATATTGAGAACATTCAGGTTGGCAATCTGAACACGGTCAACCTGACGCTTGGTGCAAATGGTGCCGGTTCGGTGCGTTTGGGAAATGCTCATGACACTGTGACCACGGGTGGCGGTGGGGTCGCCCTGATCGAAACGCGTGGCGGCAATGATACCGTGACCATCGGTTCGGGCGGTGCGGGTGCCGTATGGCTTGGGCATGGCAACGATGCGCTGACGGTCGCAGGCGGTTCGTATGTCAATTTTGTTCAGGGCTTCAGCGGCCAGAACAATGTCGATATTCTTGACACGTCCGAGATCGGCGAACTGCGGGTGAATGATTCAGTCAATATCATCAACCTGTTTGCCGACAGCCGGTTGCAGTATTTCAAGACGAATGACAGCACCAATACGCTGACCACGAATAACGGCTTTCTGGAATCGCTGCATTCCTGGAATTCCGACAATACGATCACCATCGGAGCAGGTGGTGCCGGCCAGATGAGCTTTGCTTCGGACACCGCGCGGACCCAGACGATCAATGCTATCGGCCACATCAATTCGGTATTTGTGTTTGATAACCAGGCGACCAATCTGACCTATGGCGCAAATGGTGGCGGGGTCGCCCGGTTGGGTGAGCTTGCCGATACGGTGACCACCGGCGCGGGCTTTATCGACGCCATCATCACGCGCGGCGGCAATGATACCGTCACCATCGGCTCTGGCGGCGCGAATGCCCTTCTGACGGGTGATGGTGAGGACACCATCACCACCGGTTCAGGTTTCGTCGATCTGATCGCGGGCGGCAACGACAATGACACCATCAACGTCGGAACCGGCGGGGCGATCAACGTGCGCGGCGGCAATGGCAATGACAATGTCAATGTGTCGGAGTTGAGCGGCGGCGGCATGACCATGTATGGCGGCTCTGGCATCGACAGCCTGGGTTTCGGCGCCTTCAATTCCGGGGTGACCTTTTCTCTGAACACATCCGACTGGCAGATGCCGATCGGGACGTTCGGCATGTTGCAGCACAGCTTCGAGAATCTCTCGGGCACGCGTTTCGCTGATGATCTGACCGGCAGCGATGAGGACAACGTGATCAACGGGCTGGGCGGTTTTGACACGATTGTCGGGCTTGATGGCGATGACGAGTTGAATGGTGGCAATGGCTGGGACCAAATCTTCGGCGGCAACGGTAATGACACGCTGAATGGCGACGCCGGTCTTGATACCCTGATTGGCGGTGCAGGTGAGGATCTCATCAACGGTGGCATCGGGGCAGACAGCCTTGTCGGCGGTGCCAATAACGACACTCTTAACGGCGAAAGTGGCTTTGACACTATTGTCGGCGGTGACGGGGCCGATGTGATGAACGGCGGCAATGGCTATGACCTTATGAATGGCGGCGGCGGGAATGACACGATCATCGGCGGCGCTGGTCACGACACTTTGCTGGGCGCGGCGGGCGATGACCGGATCGAGGGTGGCTTTGGCGCTGAAATCATCAATGGCGGCACTGGAAACGACACGCTGAATGGCGGCGTCGGGCCGGATACTTTTATCTTTGGCGCGAATTCCGGGACCGACAATATCGAGGATTTCCAGGATGGTATGGATATCCTGCGGATTGCCGACCATAGCGGCGGTTTTGCGGGCCTGACCATCAATGATGTTGGTGGCGACCTGGAAATCGTACATGACGGCGGCACGATCATCCTTGATGGGTTGGCCGGAACAGTTCTGACCAGCGCAGATTTCGATTTCGTCTGAGCTTTCTGCGCCCGGGTCATCCTGGGCGCGTCTTTTGCTGGCTGGGGCAGGGGGAAGAGGTGGGATGACGCGCTTCCGTCTGGCCTTGACGTCGCAAGGCAAGTTGGCGAGTGCTGAAAAACTTGCGTGTCTGCCTAATTTTTGGTCATCCCGGCGCGGGACTCAACAGGCGCTGCGCGTGTCTGCCGTTATCTATCCGTAAATTCTTGCGGCGCGCATATTAAATCGCCATCCAACCGTCGATGAGCGCAAAACTTACAATCGTTATTGTCGAAGAGGATCGGGATCGCGCCATCGCGATTGTCGATGCTCTGAAGGACAGCGTTGAGTGCGATGTCTTTGTGATCTCCGAGGCCAGTGGCCTTGGACGCAAGATCGCGACGCACGCGCCCGATATCGTGTTGATCGATATCGACAACCCAACGCGCGACATGCTCGAAGAACTGACGCTCGCGTCGGGACCGTTGGAGCGGCCGGTGGCGATGTTCGTCTCGGGCGCGGCAGGCGGGTTGGCGCAGGCCGCGATCGAGGCGGGCGTATCGGCCTATGTGGTGGACGGCCTGTCGCCCGCGCGGATCAAACCGGTGATGGACACCGCCATCGCGCGGTTTCGCATGGTGCGCCAGATGCGAAGCGAACTCGCCGAAACCCGGCGTGCGCTGGAAGAACGCAAGGTGATTGACCGTGCCAAGGGGCTGTTGATGAAGGCCAAGGGCATTGATGAGGATGCCGCCTATGCGCTGCTGCGCAAGACGGCGATGAATCAGGGCCGCCGCGTGGCGGATGTGGCCGAGGCGCTGGTCACCGCATCGGGGTTGTTGGGATGAAGACCGTAACCATCCCCGTGGCTTTCATGCCCCTTGTGGACGCCGCACCGCTGATCGTCGCACAGGAAATGGGCTTTGCCGAAACCGAAGGTATTTCGTTCGACCTGATTGCCGCGCCGTCCTGGTCGTCGGTGCGCGATATGTTGGCCTTTGGCCGGGTGGATGCGGCGCATCTGCTTTCGCCGGTGCCGGTGGCCATGGCTTTGGGCCTTGGCGGGGTGTCCACGCCGATCTCGGCGGTGTCGGTCCTGTCGGCCAACGGCAATGTGCTGGGGGTCGGGCGTGCTCTGCAAGAGCGTCTGCAGGCCAATGGGTACGGATTTGATTTCGCCGATCCCGAAGCTGCGGCCACGGCGCTGGCCGCGGTTCAGGACAGGCCGATCACCTTTGGCGTGCCGTTTCCGTTTTCAATGCATGTGGAGTTGCTGCGCTATTGGTGCGCCGGAACCGACCTTGCCAAGACCGGCATCGAGATCCGCACCGTACCGCCGCCGCTTATGGCCAACGCGCTCGCTGCGGGCGATGTGGACGCGTTCTGCGTGGGCGAGCCCTGGGGCTCGGTGGCGGTGGATCAGGGCGCTGGCGCGCTCATCCTTCCGGGCAACGCAATCTGGGGCTTTGCGCCGGAAAAGGTCTTGGCCGTCCGCACCGATTGGGCCGAGACGGAACCGGACCTCCTTGGCCGGTTGATGCGCGCGGTGTGGCGCGCCGGGCGATGGCTTGGCCAACCGGAAAGCCGCAGCGCGGCAAGCATTATCCTGTCGCGCCCGGATTATCTGGACGTGCCGTCCGAGGTGATCGACAGGGCGCTATCCGGACATTTGACCGTGACCAGCAGCGGCGACCAACGCCGCGTCGATCATTTCGTCGAGTTCCACGCTGGCGCCGCCAGCTTCCCATGGCGCAGCCAGGCCAAGTGGATCGCCCACCAGCTTTGCCAAAGCCACGACACTGATGGCTGCGCCTCGCTGGACGGGCCCGCCGCAGTTTTTCGCAGTGACCTTCACCGGCGCCACCTGGACGCGACCGGGGCCGATTTGCCCGGCGCGTCCGAAAAACTCGAAGGCGCGATTCGTCATGCCACGGCTGTTGCCTCAATGAAGGGCGGGATCAGCCTGTTGCCCGACGCGTTCTTTGATGGCCGTATTTTTGACCCATCCGACATTGAGTGATGCATTTTTGGGCAATGCCCTGCGTTTCACAGGTCAAAATGGCGCAGGTCAGCCGTATTTTCCGATTTTTCCCTAGGCCAGAATGCTGCGCTGCCGCATGACTTCCCCATCGACGCACAACGGGGTGCGTTGAACCGAATTCTCCCACTGACAGGGAATTTCTGAGCAAGGCCGCTCGCGCACCGCTGAAGATTCAGCGGTCTGTGCAGTGGCCTTTTTTGCGTTTGCCCGGTCCCTCCCCCGGGCGCATCGAAAGGAAAGACGATGAAAAAGCTTCTTCTTGGCCTCGCCGCCTCAACCGCGCTGGTGAGCCCCGCCTTTGCTGAGTTGCTTGAGCTGGAAAAAGACGAGCTGACCTTTGGCTTTATCAAGCTGACGGATATGGCCCCGCTCGCCGTGGCTTATGAAAAAGGCTATTTCCTTGACGAGGGCCTGTTCGTCACGCTTGAGGCGCAGGCCAACTGGAAAGTGCTGCTCGATGGCGTGATCGACGGCCAGTTGGACGGCGCGCATATGCTGGCCGGTCAGCCGCTGGCCGCGACCATCGGCTTTGGTACCGAGGCGCATATCATCACGCCGTTTTCCATGGACCTGAACGGCAACGGTATCACCGTGTCGAACGAGGTCTGGGAGAAGATGCTGCCGCATATCCCGAAAATGGAGGATGGCCGCCCGCAACATCCGATCAGCGCCGAGGCTTTGGCCCCGGTGGTCGAAGAGTTCAGGAACGAAGGCAAGCCGTTTAACATGGGCATGGTCTTTCCGGTCTCGACCCACAATTACGAGCTGCGCTACTGGCTGGCCGCCGGCGGTCTGCATCCGGGCTATTACAGCCCCGAAAACATCTCGGGCCAGATCGGCGCCGATGTCTTCCTGTCTGTGACCCCGCCACCGCAGATGCCTGCCACGCTCGAGGCCGGTACAATCCACGGCTATTGCGTGGGCGAGCCGTGGAACCAGCAGGCGGTGTTCAAAGGCATCGGCGTACCTGTCATCACGGATTACCAACTTTGGAAGAACAACCCTGAGAAGGTGTTTGGCATCACCGCCGAGTTTGCCCAGGAATATCCCAACACCACGCTGGCCGTGACCAAGGCGCTGATCCGCGCGGCCATGTGGCTGGACGAGAACGAGAATGCCAACCGCCCCGAAGCGGTCGAAATCCTTTCGCGGGCCGAATATGTCGGTGCGGATTACGACGTGATCGCCAACTCCATGACCGGGTTCTTTGAATTCGAGAAGGGCGACAAGCGCGACATTCCCGATTTCAACGTCTTCTTCCGCTACAATGCGACCTACCCGTTCTATTCGGACGCGGTGTGGTACCTCACCCAGATGCGTCGCTGGGGCCAGATTGCCGAACCCAAGTCCGACAGCTGGTATGACGAGGTCGCCAAGTCGGTCTACAAGCCCGAGATCTATCTCGAAGCCGCGCGGCTTCTGGTCGAGGAAGGGCTGGCCGATGAGGCCGATTTCCCCTGGGACAGCGACGGTTACAAGGCACCGACCCCGGCCGCCGATATCATCGACGGCATCCCCTATGACGGCCGCGCGCCCAACGCCTATCTCGAAAGCCTGCCGATCGGGCTGAAGGCCGAGCAACGCGTCGTCGGCACCGAAGTCGAAGGCTGAAACAGCGGTGCGCCGTCAAGGCGCACCCTACGCCCCCCTTGGGTGCGCAGTCATCGCGCACCGGCCCCCACGAAGACGAGGACTTGTTCCCATGACAACCGTCGATCCCGACTTTTCCGCCAGTGCAGACCGCGAAGCGCGGCGTGCGCGGCTCTTCACCCGCATCAATGCCGCTGACAAATGGTTTCAGGTTCTGGGCCTGTCATGGCTCACCCCGATCCTGCGGGCCAGCGCCGGTGACAATCCGCGCGCACAGATGAAAGAAATCTGGCGCCTGCTGGCCGTTCCGCTTCTGGCCATCGCCGCGTTCCTCATGCTCTGGGGCGTTCTTGCTCCCAAGGTGCAGACCTCGCTTGGTGCCGTGCCCGGCCCGGCACAAGTCTGGGAAGAGGCGGTGAACCTGCATGAGGATGCACAGGCCAAGGCCGCCAAGAAGGCCGATTTTGAGGCCAAGGTCGCCCAACTCAACGAACACCTGATCTCGCAGGGCCGCGAGCCGAAAGAACGGGCCTATACCGGCGCGCCCACTTATTACGAACAGATCTGGACCTCAATCCAGACCGTGTTCTTCGGCTTCCTTCTGGCCACCGTGGTTGCCGTGCCGCTGGGCATTCTGGCGGGGTTGTCGCCCACCGCAAATGCCGGTCTGAACCCGCTGATCCAGATCTTCAAACCGGTCTCGCCGCTGGCGTGGCTGCCCATCGTCACCATGATCGTCTCGGCTCTGGCCGCGACCGAGGGCGGGCTGTTCCCGAAAAGCTTCATCATCTCTGCCGTCACCGTGACGCTCTGTTCGCTCTGGCCGACGCTGATCAACACCGCACTGGGTGTGGCGAGCATCGACAAGGATCTGGTGAACGTCTCCAAGGTGCTGAAAATGAACACCTGGACCAAGATCACCAAGCTGGTTCTGCCCTCGGCCCTTCCGCTGATCTTCACCGGGCTGCGCCTGAGCCTCGGTGTGGGCTGGATGGTGCTGATTGCGGCGGAAATGCTGGCGCAGAACCCGGGTCTTGGCAAATTCGTCTGGGACGAGTTCCAGAACGGATCAAGCTCCAGCCTCGCCAAGATCATGGTCGCGGTGCTGACCATCGGCATCATCGGCTTCCTGCTGGACCGGGTGATGTACGCGTTGCAGTCGCTTTTCACCTTCACGAATAACCGGTGAGCAAAATGGGTATTCTTACGCTAGAAAACGTCTCGCAAAGTTTCGGCACCGGCCTGCATGCCACCCATGTGCTGAAGGACATCAACCTTGAGGTTCAGGAGGGCGAGTTCCTTGTCCTGCTGGGCTTTTCCGGCACCGGCAAGACGACGCTGATCAACCTGATGGCGGGGCTGGAACGCCCGACCAAGGGCAGCGTCACGTTCAAAGGGAAGCCGATCACCGAGCCCAGCCCCGAGCGCGGCGTGATCTTCCAGAGCTACTCGCTGATGCCCTGGCTGACCGTCAATGGAAATGTCGGGCTTGCCGTGGACACGGTCTTTCCCGGCCTGAGCAAGGCCGAGAAGGCCGAAAAGGTCGCGCATTACGTGAACATGGTGGGGCTGAGCCATGCTGCCACCCGTCGCCCGGCGGAACTGTCGGGCGGCATGCGCCAGCGGGTGAACGTGGCCCGCGCCCTTGCGATGAACCCCGAAATGCTGCTGCTGGATGAACCGCTCTCGGCGCTCGACGCGCTGACCCGGGCCAATCTGGCCGATGAGATCGAACATATCTGGGAAGCGGACAAGAAGACCTGTGTGCTGATCACCAATGATGTGGACGAGGCCATCATCCTTGCCGACCGGATCATCGCGATGAATCCCGATGGCACGCTGGGCGAGGAGTTCAAGGTGAGCATCCCGCGCCCGCGTGACCGGAGCAGCATGAACACCAATGAGACGTTCAAACAGCTCCGCGCCGATGTCACCAAATACCTGATGGATGTGGGCATCGAGGCCAAGGTCGAAGGCGCGCGGCTCCTCCCGGACGTGACGCCGATCCATGGCCTTCCTGCGGCGGTCAAAGATGCCCAGAAAGGCATGATCGACAACCGGTTCCTTGATTTCTCGCAACTGCACAAGATCTACCCCACGCCCAAGGGGCCGCTTACCGTGGTCGAGGATTTTGACCTCAAGATCGACCGGGGCGAATTCATCTCGCTGATCGGCCATTCGGGTTGTGGCAAATCCACGGTGCTGACCATGGCCGCGGGCCTCAACCCGATCTCCAAGGGTGCGATCAAGCTGGACGGTCGCCACGTTGAGGGTGCCGACCCCGAACGCGCCGTTGTGTTCCAGTCGCCGAACCTGTTCCCGTGGCTGAGCGCGCGGGAAAACTGCGCCATCGGGGTGGACAAGGTGTATCCCAAGGCAAGCCAAGCCGAGCGTCAGGATGTGGTGGAGTATTACCTGGAGCGGGTCGGTCTCGCCGATGCGATGGACAAGCCCGCCTGTGACATGTCGAACGGCATGCAGCAAAGGGTAGGCATCGCCCGCGCCTTTGCGCTCTCGCCCAAGCTGCTGCTGCTCGACGAACCCTTCGGCATGCTCGACAGCCTGACGCGCTGGGAGTTGCAGGAAGTGCTCATGGAGGTCTGGTCGCGCACCAAGGTCACTGCGATCTGCGTCACCCATGACGTGGACGAGGCGATCCTGCTGGCCGATCGCGTGGTGATGATGACCAACGGACCGCAGGCCACGATCGGCAAGATCACCGAGGTCGACCTGCCCCGCCCGCGCACCCGCAAGGCGCTTTTGCAGCACCCCGATTACTACGCCTACCGGCAGGAAGTGCTCGATTTTCTTGAAGAATACGAACACGGCGCCAAGCCAAAACCCAAGGCCCCCAAGGCCATGGCCGCGGAGTGAAAGACATGACCCAGAAACTCGTCATCATTGGGGCCGGCATGGCCTCGGGCCGGGTGATCGAAACACTCGTTGAGACCGCCCCGGACGCTTTTGACATCACGCTGTTCAATGCCGAGCCGCGTGGCAATTACAACCGCATCATGCTCTCGCCTGTGCTGTCCGGGGAAAAGACCTATGAAGAGATCGTCACCCATGACGACGGCTGGTATGCGCAGCATGGCGTGACCTGTCGGTTTGGCGAACATGTGGTGGGCATCGACCGGACCCGCAAGGTGGTCATCGGTCAGAACGGCGAAGCGCCCTATGACAGGCTGATCATCGGCACCGGCTCGGCCCCCTTCATCATCCCCATTCCGGGCAAGGACCTGCCTGGCGTCATCACCTATCGCGATCTGGACGACACCAACGCCATGATCGACGCCGCGCAAAAGGGCGGCAAGGCGGTGGTGATCGGCGGCGGACTGCTCGGGCTTGAGGCCGCGGCAGGGCTGGCAGAGCGCGGGATGGAGGTCACGGTGGTTCACCTGATGGGCCACCTGATGGAGCGGCAACTGGACGAGGCCGCCGGATACCTTTTGCGCCGCGATCTGGAAAAGCGCGGCATCACGATCAAGACGCAGGCCTCAACCAAGGCTATCCTGGGCGAAGACAAGGCCGAGGCGGTGCTTCTGGAGGACGGCGAAACGCTGGGCGCGGATCTTGTGGTCATGGCGGTGGGCATCCGGCCAGAAACCCGTCTTGCCACCGATGCGGGGCTGACCGTCGCCCGGGGGATCGAGGTGACTGCGCAGATGCAGACCTCGGACCCGGATATCTACGCCGTGGGCGAATGCGTGGAGTTCGACGGCCATCTCTTTGGCCTCGTCGCTCCGCTTTATGATCAGGCCAAGGTGCTGGCTCATACACTGACCGGCGAAACCGACGCATTTGTCGTCAGGGATATCGCCACCAAGCTCAAGGTCACCGGCTGCGATCTGTTTTCGGCCGGGGATTTCACTGAGGCACCGGGCCGCGAGGACATCGTGTTCCGCGACCCCGCCCGGGGCGTCTACAAAAGGCTCGTGATCGAAGGCGACCGGCTGGTCGGCGCGGTAATGTATGGCGACACCGCCGACGGCAACTGGTTCTTTGGCCTGATCAAGGACGGAACCGAGATCGACGAGATGCGCGATACGCTGATCTTTGGTCCCGCCTATCAGGGAGGTGACCAGGCGGACCCTCTCTCAGCCGTTGCAGCCTTGCCGCGTGATGCGGAGATCTGTGGCTGTAACGGCATTTGCAAGGGCACCATCGTGGACGCCATCGAGGGCGGCGCAACCGATCTGGGGGCGGTCAAGGCGCAGACCAAGGCCAGCGCCTCTTGCGGCACCTGCACCGGGCTGGTGGAGCAGCTTCTGCAGGTCACGCTGGGCGACGGGTTTGAACTGCCCACGGCGCAACCCATTTGCGGCTGCTGCGATCTCACCCACGAAGACGTGCGTCGGCTGATCAAGTCGCAGGAGCTGAAATCGCAGGAGGCTGTCTGGCAAGAGCTGGGCTGGAAGACGCGCAATGGTTGCCATGTCTGCCGCCCGGCGGTGAATTTCTACCTTCTGGCGGACTGGCCGCTTGAGTACCAGGACGATCCGCAAAGCCGGTTCGTCAACGAACGCAAACACGCCAATATCCAGAAGGACGGCACCTTTTCGGTCGTGCCGCGCATGTGGGGCGGGATCACCAATCCAGATGAACTGCGCGCCATCGCCGATGCTGCCGACAAATACAACGTGCCCACCGTCAAGGTCACCGGCGGGCAGCGCATCGACCTTTTGGGCGTCAAGGGCGAGGACCTGCCCTTTATCTGGGCGGATCTGAACAAGGCCGGTCTGGTCTCGGGCCATGCCTATTCCAAAGGGCTGCGCACGGTGAAAACCTGTGTCGGCACCGATCATTGCCGTTTTGGCACGCAGGACAGCACCAGGCTTGGCATCAAGCTGGAACAGGCGCTCTGGGGGTCCTGGACGCCGCACAAGGTCAAGCTGGCGGTGTCGGGCTGTCCGCGCAACTGCGCCGAGGCGACCTGCAAGGATGTGGGCATCATCTGTGTCGACAGCGGCTATCAGGTCAGCGTCGGCGGCGCGGCAGGCATGGACGTGAAAGAGACCGAACGGCTGATCGACGTGCCCACCGAGGCAGAAGCGATCGAGGTCACCGTCGCCTTTGTCCAGCTTTACCGCGAAAACGCCAAATATCTCGACCGGCCCTACAAGTGGCTGGGCAAGGTGGGGCTCGACTGGATGAAAGAGCGCATCATGGATGCAAACGAACGCGCCCGGCTGATCGAAGCCTTCGAGCTTTCCCAATCCATCTATCGCAAGGATCCCTGGGCCGAGCACGCGCAGGAGCGCGCGGCAAGCTATGCGCCGCTGGCGGATCTGACACTGGAGGCCGCAGAATGAGCTGGATCGACATCGGACATATTGACGACATCCCCCTGCGCGGCGCGCGAGTGGTGAAAACGCCGGTGGGTTGTGTGGCGCTGTTCCGCACGGCGGAAGCCGAGATTTTTGCCGCCTCCAATACCTGTCCGCACAAGGGCGGGCCGCTGACCGACGGGATCGTGCATGGCCAATCGGTGACTTGCCCGCTGCACAATTGGGTGTTTGATCTCAATACCGGCCAGGCACAGGGCGAGGATGGCCGCATCGCCACCTATCCGGTGCGATTGGAGGGCGCGCGTATCCTGCTTGATGGCGAGGCGGTCGGCAAACGGAGTGCCGCGTGATGGACGGCTCGGGCCTGCCGGAAACCCGCTCGACCTGCCCCTATTGCGGGGTGGGCTGCGGCGTGCTCCTGCGCCCCGATGGGCAGGGCGGTCTGGATGTGCGCGGCGATCCCGACCATCCGGCCAATCTCGGGCGGCTTTGTTCCAAGGGATCGGCGCTGGCCGAAACCGTGGGACTGGAGCATCGACTTCTGGCACCGCAGGTGGACGGCAAAGACACCGATTGGGACAGCGCTCTGCAACTGGTGGCGGACCGGTTTTCCGCCACTATCGCAGAGCATGGCCCCGACAGCGTGGGTTTTTACGTCTCCGGCCAGCTGCTGACCGAGGATTACTATGTCGCCAACAAGCTGATGAAAGGCTTCATCGGCTCGGCCAATATCGACACCAATTCGCGGCTTTGCATGGCGTCCTCGGTGGCGGGTCACAAACGCGCCTTTGGCAGCGATACGGTGCCCGGAACCTATGAGGATATTGACGAGGCCGATCTGGTGGTTCTCGTCGGATCCAACCTCGCGTGGTGTCATCCGGTACTCTATCAGCGCCTCTTGGCCGCGCGCAAAGCACGCGGCACCAAGATCGTGGTGATCGACCCGCGCCGCACGGCGAGCTGCGACGGGGCAGATATGCACCTGGCCCTGCAGCCGGGCAGCGATGTGGCGCTGTTCAATCGCCTGCTCACCACGCTTTACGAAGGCGGCGCGCTTGATGCCGCCTATCTGCGCCACACCCAAGGGTTTGACCGCGCGATTGAGGCCGCCTTTGCGGACGATGCGCGCGTAACCGGCCTGCCGCCTGAGCAAATCGAGGCCTTCTGCAATCTGTGGATGCGCACCGAAAAGGTGGTGACGATCTATTCCCAGGGCGTGAACCAGTCCACCTCCGGCTCGGACAAGGTCAATGCGATCCTGAACTGCCATATTGCCACCGGGCGTATTGGCAGACCCGGTATGGGGCCGCTCTCGGTCACCGGCCAGCCCAACGCCATGGGCGGGCGCGAGGTGGGCGGGCTCGCCAATATGCTGGCCTGTCACCTCGATCTGGAAAACCCTGACCACCGCAGCGCGGTGCGCACCTTTTGGGACGCGCCGCGGATGCCGGATACGCCGGGCCTCAAGGCCGTGGACATGTTCCGCGCAGTGGGTGAAGGGCGGATCAAGGCGCTATGGATCATCCACACCAACCCCGCCGTATCCATGCCCGAGGCGGATGCGGTGCGCGATGCCATCGCGGGTTGTGATTTTACCGTGGTCAGCGACATCACCGCCCGAACTGATACCGCTCGGCTGGCCGATGTGCTGCTGCCCGCCACCGCCTGGGCCGAGAAGGATGGCACCGTCACCAATTCCGACCGTACCATGAGCCGCCAACGCGCCGTGCTGCCCGTGCCCGGAGCCGCGCGGCCCGATTGGGCCATCCTCGCCGAGGTCGGACGGCGCATGGGCCATGACCGGGCGTTCGACTATGACAGCCCGGCCGAAATCTTCCGTGAATACGCCACGCTGTCAGGGATCGCCGGACAATTCGGGCGGGACTTCGACATCTCCGGCCTCGCGGGCATCGACGACCGCGCCTATGCCGATCTCTCTCCGGCCCGCTGGCCCCTCAGCCGCGCACGCGCGGGCGGACGCTTCTTTGCCGATGGCCGTTTCTTCCATGCCGATGGCAAGGCGCGTTTCGTGCCGGTGAGCTATCGCCCGCCTGCGGCCAGGACCGGGCCGCGCTATCCGTTTCGTCTCAATACCGGACGGTTGCGCGACCAGTGGCACACCATGACCCGCACCGCGCTCAGCCCGCGCCTGTCCGCCCATCTGCCGGAACCTTTCATTGAGCTGCACCCCGAAGATGCCAAGGCCCTGGGCATCCAGCCCGCAGACCTCGTGCAGGTAAAAAGCCCGCAAGGTCAGGCCATCCTGCGCGCCCGCATCACTGACAGCGTGCAGCCCGGTCAGGTGTTTGCGCCCATGCACTGGACCGGCGAAACCGCGCCTTCTGCCCGGATCGACGCGCTGGTTGCGGCGATGACAGACCCGGTTTCCGGCCAGCCCGAAAGCAAGGCCAGCGTTGTCGCGCTGTCGCGTTTCGAGGCGGCTTGGTATGGGTTTGCCGTGTCGCGCAGTGAAATGAACCCTGAGGCCGAATATTGGGCCATGGCACGCACCAAGCAGGGCTATCGCACCGAAATGGCGGGGCTTACTCCCAGCGCGGATTGGGAGGAGGAGGCCAAGCGCCTGTTCGATGCACCCGAGGCCGAGGTGACCTCGGTTCTCGATGCCGGGCGCGGCGTGGCGCGTGTGGCCATATGCGAAGCTGGCACGTTGAAGGGCGCGCTCTTTGTCGCCCCGCGTCCCGTGGCGGTGATGCGCGACTATCTGGTGACATTGCCCGGAGCTGCGGCAGAAGGCGTGCTTCAGGGGCGGCCAGCGGCAGATGAGCCGAACCCGGGGCCGGTTCTGTGTTCTTGCCTCGGGGTAGGTGTGAATACCATCGTCGAGGCGGTGGAAACGCAGGGTTTGATCTCGGTCGATGCCGTAGGCGAGGCACTGGGCGCGGGCACGAACTGTGGCTCCTGTCGTCCCGAGATCGCGGCACTGCTGCACGGGCTGCGCAACCCGGAGGCGGCGCAATGACCCTTGCGGAACATGTGCGGACACTCGGTCGTGGTCCGGGCCGGTCCCGGTCCCTGACCGAGATCGAGGCCTACGATGCGATGCGCCTGATGCTGTCGGGGGATGCCGCGCCCGAGGCTGTGGGGGCGCTGTTGATGCTCTTGCGCATGAAGGGCGAAACTGCCGGCGAAATCGCTGGCTTCGCCCGCGCTGCACAGGACAGTGCGCCGGTGATCGAGGCGGTTGATCTGGACTGGCCCAGCTATGCGGCGGGCCGGACCCGTGGCGCGCCGTGGTTCCTGTTTTCCGCCGCCATGGTGGCGCAGGCAGGACACCGGGTGCTGCTGCATGGCTGGAACGGGGCGGACCAAAAGGTGCGCGGTGGGCTTGACGCCGCAGGCATCAAGACCGCGCGCAATGCGGATGAGGCGAACGCGCTGTTGGTCCGTCGTGGAATTGCCTATCTTCCGCTGGAAACCCTGCATCCCGGACTGTTCCGCCTGTTGCAACTGCGCGAGGTTCTGGGCCTGCGCTCCTGCATCAACACGGTGTGCCGCATGCTGAACCCCGGGCGCGCAAATGCCAGCGTACAAGGGGTGTTTCACCCGTCCTATCGTCTGCTGCAAGCCGATGCCGCCGCGCAATTGGGATGGCAAAGCCTAAGCGTCATCAAGGGCGGTGGTGGTGAGTTTGAACGCCACCCATCCAAGCAGATCGAAGCCTTCGGTCTGCGGCATGGTCAGCCCTATCAAGCAACGCTGCCCGCCTTGGTGGACGACACTCGCAGGCTGGCCACCACCACAGCCCCGGTCTTACAGGCGGCGCAAGACCTTCGCGCGCTGCCTGCCTTTGAGACACAAATCATTCTGGGAACCGCGGCCTTGGCCTTTGACACGCTTGGAGCTGTTGACGCGTCGGCACAGGCCACAACCCGTCAGGGCACAACGGCCCATTTGCACCCCGCTTGAAAAGGACATCGCCATGAAAGCCTTTCCCATGTTCATCCGCACCACTGGGCGTCGTGTTGTCATCGTTGGCGGCGGCGAACAGGCGGCGCAGAAAACCCGGCTTATGCTGAAAACCGATGCCCGGATCGTGCTTGTTGCTGCCCATCTCGAACCTGAACTTCAAGGCACCGCGGCCGAAGGCAAGGCCGAGCACATCGCCGTCTTGTCACCCGATGTGTTCAAGGATGCGGCAATGGTGTTCATTGGCACCGGCTGCCCGGGGTTCGACGCAGCGGTGCATGGGGTGGCCAAGGCTATGGGATGCACGGTGAACGTGGTGGATCAGCCCGAGTTATGCGATATGACCACGCCCGCAATCGTCGATCGCGATCCGATTGTCGTGGCCATCGGGAGCGAAGGCACAGCACCTGTGCTGACCCGCGATATCAAAACCCAGCTTGAACAGACGCTGCCGCAAAACCTTGGTGGCTTGGCTGCTTTGGCCGGGCGTTTGCGCCGCAGCGTCGAGGCGCATGTACCGCGCCCACAGCGCCGCGCGCTTTGGGCCTGGGTATTCAAGGGCACCCCGCGCGACCTTTGGGTGCGCGGGGCCGAGCGCGAAGCGGCCCGCAAGATCAAATCCGCCATCGCCGCAGGTGAGTCCCCGCAAGACGCCGCAAAGGGCAGTATTTCGCTGGTCGGGGCCGGGCCGGGCGCGCGCGATCTGATGACCCTGCGCGCGGTCGAGCGGCTGCAGGAGGCCGATGTGATCTTTTATGACCGGCTGGTGGATGAAGAGGTTCTGGAACTGGCCCGGCGTGATGCCGAACGGGTCTTCGTGGGCAAGCATGTGGGCGCGCATAGCTGGCCGCAGGAGCAGATCAACAAGGTGATCGTGGCCGAGGCCCTCAAGGGGCGCCGCGTCGTACGCCTGAAATCCGGTGATCCCACCATTTTCGGCCGCGCCGGCGAAGAGATCGACGCGGCCAGAGCTGCGGGTGTACCGGTTGAACTGGTGCCCGGCATTACCGCTGCGTCGGCTGCTGCTGCGGCTTTTGGTCAAAGCCTGACCAAGCGCGGGGTCTCCAATACTCTGGTTCTCTCGACCGGGACGGGCCGGGAACAAGACCCGTTGCCGGCATGTACGCGCCATTCCGGGCCGGGCACGACAACGGCCTTTTACATGTCGGTCGGTCAGGCCGCGCGGATATCTGCGGCGCTCATGAAACAGGGCCTGCCTGCAACGTCCCCTGTTCAGATCGCGGTGGAAGTCTCTAAGCCCGGTCAAAGACTTTTGGCGTCGGACCTGGGAGACATGGCGCGGACCCTTACCATGAATGCTGTCTCCGGATGTGCCATTTTGCTGGTGACCTGGCCCGAGACCATGCCGGCATTTGACAGTCAACAGTCGGCAACTGTGCG
Organism: Primorskyibacter aestuariivivens; assembly: GCF_028023675.1. Classification (GTDB taxonomy): domain Bacteria; phylum Pseudomonadota; class Alphaproteobacteria; order Rhodobacterales; family Rhodobacteraceae; genus Marinovum; species Marinovum aestuariivivens. Next base: position 78,282 of record NZ_JAQIOZ010000021.1, read on the forward strand.
CGACATGCCCGATCATGGGCAGGTTGCGATGCCTGCCTGATCCGGAGCCTGCCCATCGCGCCACTGCTGCCATGCGCTGTGCAGGAACGTGGACTGCCCGGGGCAGGGTGACCGGCATGTCCACTGTATCAAAATTGCAATGCTTGACGCATCGTTAGCTATCGGCCGGACTCCGCCGTTTGGACGCTCATGTTTGTGTGTAACAACTCCCCAAGACGAATGGGGTCGACAGATGTTTCGGGTGTCAGTGCGCTTTGGTATCTAGTGCGCGTCTTTCGCCATCATTCTCAAGAATTATCTTGCGGGGCGGCTCATGGCGCATTTTTCACGTATTGTAGCATTGGTTCTTGTGGTTCTGGCACTGGCCGGTGTCGGACAGCGGGCACAGGCGGCACCACCGACGTTCTCGGGAAACTTTACACCCAATTCGGTCGGTGAAGGCGCGGCGTCGGTCTTGACCTTCACGATCGACAACAGCCTGCAACCGGCGGTGTCGAATCTCGGGTTTTCGGTGACCTTGCCTTTTGCGACCGGTCAGATGAGCGTGGCAGACAATAATGCCTCAACCACCTGTGTCGGCGGAACGCTGACCGCCCCCAGCGGCGCGACGAGCATCACCTATTCCGGTGGTGAAACCGCGCGCGACACGGTTTGCTCCGTGACTGTCAATGTAACGGCCCCGGTTGCTGGCACTTATACCATTCCGCCCATCACGCTGAGCAGCACGGCGGGCAACTCGACGCCGTCGGCCAGTTTTGATTTGACCGTAACCGCCCCACCGCCGGCACCGGCTGCAAGTTACGAATTCACCCTCAGCGACAGTGATGTGCGCGAAGGCGAGGTTACGACCGCAACCTATGTGGTGACCAATATCGTCTCCGGGTCGACGATTGTCTTCATCAGTTTCGACCACCAGTTGTCACCCGGTGTATCCGTCGCCACCCCGGCCAATGTTTCGTCTTCCTGTTCCAGCCCCGGCAGTGTGTCGGTGTCGGCATCACCCGGAGGGAAGAGCCTATCCGTGATAGGGAACGCATTCCTAGCCCACACCCAATTCTGTGAGGTATCTGTTGATCTTCAGGGTACGACAACCGGCGTATATCCCCTGACCCCGTCGAATCTGACCGTTGGAACCCAGAGCATTCCCGCCCCGACCCGGACCCTGACCGTAGATCCTTTCATCGCGCCTGTCGATGAGATCACCATAAGCAAGAGTTTTTCCACCTCGTCTGTGGCGCCCGGTGGGACCGTCGATCTGACCTTTGAGCTCAACAATGCCAACCCGGGTGACGCGGCGACGAATATCACATTTACCGATGACCTGGACGCGTTCCTGACCGGCGCGGTGGCAACCGGCCTGCCGCAAACGGATGTGTGCGGAACTGGGTCATCCGTGACGGGGGCAAGCACGCTGACGCTGAGCGGCGGCACCATTCCGGCGCGGTCCTCCTGTTCCTTTACCGTGACGGTTCAGGTTCCCGCGGCCGCAGTCGCGGGAACCTATACCAACACGACCAGCGGCGTGCAGGCGGATATTGGCGGCACGGCGACGGCCGGATCCGATACCGCGACCGACACGCTGACGGTTCTGGCCGCCCAACCGTTGCAGTTTACCCGCGCCTTTAATCCCGACAGCGTGGCAGGGGGCGACCCGCTTGTTCTGGACTATACGATCACCAACCCGAATACGGGCCTGACCGCAACGTCTATCACAATTGCGGAAAACTTCGGATCGCGCTTTGGTAACCTTAACACGTTTTCCTCCGCCGACGTGACCAATTGCGGCGCTGGCGCTGCGTTGTCACCGATTGTCGAGTTTGGACCGACGTTGGTCGGGTTCACCTTTGCCGGGGGCGAACTTGCACCCGGCGCATCGTGTTCTTTCACAGCCTCGTCCACCGTTCCGGTCGGCACCCCAAGCGGTTCCTTCGTGTCCACTTCCGGCGATCTGAGCGCGACTCTGGCCGGGTCGACCATCACGACACCGGGACAAACCGACACACTGACCATAAATGGCGGAGCGGCGGTGACTATTTCGGCTGACGTTCAGGACACGCTCGATGGTCTTGACAACGGTCGCGTGAACAACGGCGACCAGTTCGACATCGTCTATACGCTTGAAAACCTGCCTGAATCCACTGCGACCGCAACGGATATTGCGTTTACGCTGAATGTCACCGACTTTGCCGCGGGCACGACAGCCGTGGTTCAGGGCAATACATGCGGCGGCAGCGCCGCCATGTCCGCAGGCGATACACTCCTGACCGTCGGCAGCGTGTCACTCGCCCCCGGCAACGACTGTACGATCACCCTGCGGGTGACAGCAGCGGGCGGAACGAATACCGATGTGTCTGCGACGACCTCGGACGTGACATTCACGGCTGCTGGCAACGCCGGTCAGGCAATTGGTGTGACGGCTTCGATCTTCTTCGGCGACCTCCTCCCGCTGACCTGGAGCCACAACTTTGATGGCACCCCGGCGCTGGCGGGTGACAGTATCACCGTCACTTATGAGTTTGAAAACGCCAACAGCTTTGCCGTGACGGATGTCGTTTTCTCGCACAGTCTTTCCGGTGTGCTCGCTACGATGGCCAGTACAGGTGTTGCCTCGGACACATGCGGTTTTCCCACACTGACCGGAACTACGACTTTTATTGCACTCGGCGCTTCGATTGCCGCCAATTCGTCCTGTAGCCTGGTCATCAACGTACAAATCCCCGGTGTTGCCGGATCGGGCGATTATCTTAGTGAAACCAGTGCCCTGTCAGCCAACTATGATGCGGCGGGGTCGATTGTGGTCAACCCGAGCCAGGCCGTTTTGACGGTGGATAATGAACCGATCCTTTTCTCCAAGGAGTTCGTAAACGACCCGGTGACCCCCGGTGGCGTGGTTCTGGTGCGCTATACCGTGGAAAATCCACTGTCCACCGCGCTGAGCGGTATCACCTTCACATCGACCCTGGACGCGGCGCTGGGCGGCGCGACCTTTGCCGGAATGGCAACAACAAATACCTGTGGGGGGACCAATTCCACCCCGGGCACCGCGACGCTGAGCTATAGTGGTGGGACATTGGGCGCCGGGGCCTCCTGTGTCATCGAGATTGACGCAAATATTCCCGCCGGGGCCGGGGATGGGAGTTACCCCCATACCACCAACGGTCTGACTGCGACCGCAGGCGTTACACCTGTTGGCGCCGATCCTGCCTCCGATACGCTTGCCGTGAATGCCGCAGCCGAAACGGTGTTCACCGCCAGTTTCGCAGGCGGTACGATTCAGGTGGGCGGCACGACAAGCATCACCTATACGATCCGCAATCCCGGATCGGGCACTCTCGGAGATCTTGCTTTTTCACATGATCTGGATGCCACAGTTTCGGGACTTGTGGCGACCGGTCTGCCGTCATCGGGTGTCTGCGGCGCAGGGTCGTCGATCAGCGGCACCAGCTTGCTGACCTTTACCAGCGGGGCGCTGGTGGCTGGGCAGGATTGTAGTTTTACGGTCAACCTGCAAGTTCCGGCCTCGGCCAGTGCGGGCACATTCCCGTCACTCACAAGCGCCCTGTTCGACAACGGTGCAGAAGTTGCCGCGGCAGCATCGGATGACATGGTCCTGACGGCGGCGGCCGATCTGGAAGTCACGAAAACCGATGGCGTCGCGACCGTCACCGCCGGACAGTCCACCACCTACACCATCGTCGCGCGTAACAATGGGCCGTCAACAGATCCCGCTGCCGTGCTCAGTGATGCGGTGCCTGCCAATGCATCGACCTGTAGCTATACTTCTGTTGCTGCCGGAGGGGCCACCGGCAACACTGCATCCGGCACCGGGGCGTTGAATGAAACTTTGAACCTGCCCAATGGCGGGGCGGTGACCTATACCATGACCTGCGACGTGGCAACGGGCACCACCGGGTCGCTCAGCAATACCGCCTCGATCGCGACCTCTGCCAGTGTTGTCAGTCTGGATGCGACCAACAATTCCGCGACCGATACGAACACAATCGTGACCTCGTCCGATTTGTCGGTGACGCTGTCTGATTCTGCCGACCCGATCTTTGCCGGCGGCTCGGTGACATACACTGTTCAGGTGAACAATGCCGGTCCAAGCGATGCCACGGGTGTCGCGGCAAGCTTTACCTTGCCCGCGGGCCTGACGCTTTCCTCGACCTCGGGCTGCGGCGAAGACCCGTCCGGCGTGCCAACCTGTACGCTGGGCAACCTGCCTGCCGGTGGGAATACCTCTTTCACAGTTGTTGCCGTGGCGGACAACGGCACAACCGGCACTGTCACGCCCTCTGTCAGCGTAAGCTCGGCCGAAGCCGACCCGGTTGCCGCCAACAACACCGCATCCGAGACCACCACGGTCAATCCGCAAGCCGATATCGCGGTGACCAAGACTGATGGTGTTACCAGTGTCGTGTCGGGTCAATCCGTGACCTATACCATTGTCGCCACCAATGCCGGGCCATCCGATGATCCGGCCGTGACCCTGGAGGATACGTTCCCGGCCGGCCTGACCTGTAGCTATAGGTCGGTTGTCAGCGGCGGGGCCACTGGGAACACGGCCAGCGGTGCGGGTGACATTGCCGAAACCCTGTCCCTGCCATCCGGGTCCAGCGTGACCTACACGGCCAGTTGCCTTGTGGACCCGCTGGCGACCGGCAGGCTCAGCAACACGGCGACCGTCACGGCGTCGATTTCGGATCCTGTTCCCGGTAACAACACGGCGACAGACGCCGATACGGCCATCACGCCGCTGAGTTTTGGTTTCACCAAGATCTTCAATCCGAGCGGTGTCTATATCGGCCAAAGCGCGACGCTGACGCTGACCATTGACAACAGCAGCAACACGCTTGCGGCAACGGGCATGGCCTTTACCGATCCGCTGCCCGCGGGCATGGCGCTTGCCGCTGATCCCGCCGCGTCGAATAGCTGTAACGGGACGCTGACCGCCACGGGCGGTGCCAATACGCTGAGTCTGAGCGGCGGATCCGTCAATGGCAGGGCAAGCTGCGCCATCTCGGTTCAGGTGGTGACATCTCAGGTGGGCTCGCTTGCCAATACAACGACGGTTCTGACGTCGAACTTTCCCGATGCAGGCCCGGCGACAGCGAATCTTGCGGTGAACCCGGCGGGCGCGCCGGTCTTTGTCAAAGCGTTCAGCCCGTCCGTGATCAACCAGGGAGAAATCTCGGTTCTGACCTTTGACATCGACAACACCGCCAATGCTGTCCCGGCCAATGACGTGGCGTTCGATGACATCTTCCCGGCGGGAATGATCGTGGCCAATGATCCCAGCGCGACCAATACCTGCGGTGGTGTCCTGACGGCGGTCGCCGGGTCGGATAGCGTCTCACTCAGCGGCGCGACAGTGACCGCAGCGACAAGCTGCAGCCTCTCGGTCAATGTGCGCGCCATCGGCACAGGGAATCTGGACAACGTGACGACGGACCTGACCTCGACACTGGCCAGCGCGGCCCCGGCCACGGCGACGCTTGCCGTGTCGGCGGCCACTGCACCGGGCTATGCCATGTCCTTTACCCCCGACAGCATTGCACAGGGGCAGGGCTCGACGCTCAGCTTTGCCATCGACAATACCGCAAATGCCATCGAAGCTGCGTCGCTTGCCTTTTCCGGGACGTTGCCGGGCGGGCTTGAAATCGCGGCGGTACCCAATGCGACGAATTCCTGTGGCGGCACGGTTGCCGCACTCGCCGGTGACAGTAGCCTGTCGCTGACCGGTGGGACGGTTGCAGCGGGCGCAGTGTGTGAAGTCGCAGTTGACGTCATCTCAACAGGATTCGGCGCCCTGACGGCGGACGGATCGGAACTGACCTCGACTCTGGCAACAGCGTCGGCAATCAGCGCGGTTCTGACTGTGGACCAGATATTGGCGCCCGGTTTCACCAAGGATTATGGAAGTGCGACCCTGTCGCAAGGGCAGACGACGACGCTTACCTATGTGATCGACAACGCGGCCAACAGTATCGGGGCGACCGATCTTGATTTTGACGATCTTCTGGTCAGTTCGTTGCAGGTTGTCGGCCCGGTGACGAACATGTGCGGTGGCACCCTGACGGCAGCTGTGGGTGGCAATGCGGTCACGCTGACCGGCGGCAGTGTCGCGGCAGGGGCAAGCTGTACCATTGTCATGACGGTTCAGGCGATCAGCACAGGCTCGCTGGGCACCAACGCCCCAGTCCTGACGTCTAGTCTGCCCACGGCCACGGCGGTTGTGTCCGATCCCGTGATCGTGGTTCAGAACAATCCGCTGACCGTCGCCATGAGTTTTGCACCGGCCACGATTGAGCAGGACCAGGTTTCAACCCTGACCTACACGCTCACCAACGGTTCAGGGATCGGTGCCACGGGTGTGACGCTGGGCGATACACTGCCGTCCAACCTCGGGATTCTGTCCAACCCGACACCGTCTACGACATGTGCGGGTGCGCTGAGCACCACCACATCCAGCGTGGCTTTGAGCGGTGGGACGCTGGCGGCCAATTCAAGCTGTACCATAACGGTTCAGGTGACTTCGGTTATCGTTGGCAGCTATGACAACACAACCGAGACGGCGACATCGTCGCTGGGGGTTTCAACCCCGGCCAGCGCCACGTTGCGCGTCGAGCGGGCCACCCGTGGGACAGTCACGATTGTCCAGCTGTCGGATACCGATGGAAGCTATGGTTTTGCATCGGTTGAACCGCTTCTGAACTTTACGATCAACGTGTCGGATGGCGCGGGTCAATACGGTCCGGTTGACGTACGCGCCGGGTCCTATGTGGTCCGCCAAAGTACCCCCGGCGGTGTCGGCAATACCGAGATTCGCTGCAACGACACGGACAGTATTGGTGACGCGTTCAAACGCACGCTGACGCTCAACGTGGATCCGCTGGAAACGGTGGTCTGCACCATTGTGTCCATCTCGACCCGTCAGAAGACAGTCGAAACGATCAACTCCTTCCTGACGAAGCGCGCTGACCTCATCCTGTCGAGTGAGCCGAATAACGCGCGCCGGTTCGATCGCCTGCGCCGGGGCCATGGCAATGCCGACCCGATGCAGTTCGCCAATGGCGATCTGAAGTCCTTCCTGCCGTTCACGGCCAAGGTGGATCTTGAGGCCCAAAGCTACGCGCTGAAAACCAGCCTGCTGCAAATGCGTCAGGCCGGGGCCAGCCTCGCGCTTGCACATGGATCGACCAAGAACACGCTCTACGTGGACAACTATCGCTGGGATGCATGGTTCGAAGCGAAATACAAACGGTTCAATCAGGGCGAAAACGGTGCCGGTCACTTTGGCGTTGCCTATTTCGGCGTGGATTACCTCGTGACCCCCGATCTTCTCCTGGGTGCGGTGTTGCAGTTCGATGATATGGAAGACATCAACGACGAAAACGACACCACTGCACGGGGGGCTGGCTGGATGTTCGGCCCCTATGTCACCGCGCGCCTGACTGAAGGGCTCTATTTCGACGGGCGCATCGCCTTTGGCAAATCGGTGAACGAGGTCAGCCCCTTCAACACCTACACGGACGCGTTCGAAACGACCCGCTGGCTGGTGAAAGGGGCCCTGACCGGGGAAATCAAGCACGGGCTCTGGACCATCCGTCCCAATGCCAGCCTGTCCTATTACGAGGAAACCCAGAAGGCCTATAGCGACAGCCTGAATGTGGGCATCCCGAGCCAGACCATCAAACTGGGCCAGATCCAGCTGGGACCGACCTTCAACGGCAATTTTGAGATGGCCAATGGCGCGCTCTATGCTCCGTATTTCGGCTTTGATGCGACCTATAACTTTGGTGAAACCACCGGGGTCACGCTGACCGACGGCGCATCGGACGCGGCGGTCAATGGATGGCGTGTGGGGGTCAAGGCGGGCCTGCAATACACCGGCCGCAACGGCGCGCGGCTCAGCGTGGGCGGAACCTATGACGGGATTGGCCAGCCGGATTACGAGACCTGGGGGCTTGAGCTGGAACTGAGCATCCCGCTGGGCCGCAACTAAAAGTATCAAGGGGCGCTTCGGTGCCCCTTTTGATGCAGGCGCACAGGCTCCGGCGGCTTTCACCCGGGGTGGCCATGTTCATTTCGGGTAGATCCGCCTGAACACAGATAAGCCGAGATAAATGCGTATGCGATTGGAAATCGTGGGGCGTGTTGAACCGATTGCGATACGATGCTCATGACCCGGCGGTCAAAAGAGGATGCAGGAGCCCGGAAGAAGTGGAGGCGAGTACCGGAATATCGCGATTCACAAAAAGATGTTTTCTTTCAGTCCGTTATCTTTCGCGTATCCTCCGGTTTATGCGCCCGATATCCTCCGTTACGCTCCTATAGTTTTGAAGAAAAGCAGTTTGCGCAACGATTTTCAGGAGGTTTCCCGAAGTGTGCATTGCACGTCCTGATGAGCTGCATTACCTGTGTAAGAAACAATCTTAGGCGGCATTGAGCGAAGCCCTCACCAGACGCTTGGACAGGGCCGAGGAGAGGGTTCTGATGCTGTAGGCACCCCAACCCGCTGGAAGGGTTTTGAGGGGCTTCTGGAGCGTCTCTGAGGAGCCGAAACAGGGAAGAAAGACACATGACCACAACCACCCATTCGTTTCTCAAACCCTGCCCTGAATGTGCTGCGACGCAGGGCCTCCATTTTCATTTCTATCAGAAAGAGGTTGTTGTGCGCTGTGGAGAGTGTGGGCAAGAAGGTCCGGTCGCTAAGATCAACGAAGAGTCAGCCCGAAAAGCATGGAATGAACTACCACGAAATTTTGACACAAACTCTTGAGCGCATAATAACGAGTGCCTTACGCTTGAACTTCCCCCCTTGGGGGCGGCTTCGCGTCCCAAAAGGTCGAAGGCAGGGGGCCTCAGTTTCTTCGTTTCTTAGCGACATCATCTGAAGAGAGCCTGTCTCTCTCGAACTCAAGCTCTTTGTTGCAGAAAAGGGAAGCCATGCACAAATATATCATGTTTACCTGTCTCTTACTTCTAACTGTAAGCCATTCAGGCCAAGCTCAAGCACAACAGACCTTTTCGGCGTCAATCCCGTGCACGATCACAGCGCATCTTGGCCTCGAGTTAGTCGATGGAAAGCCAGTCCCTAGAGGCAATGGCAACAACAACGCCAAATTCCATGACATTGGCGACGATGCGACCTTAGAATTCACCTCCACTACCGATGGGTTTCTCATGGTGACTGTGTGGAGCGATACCCAACAAGTAAGCCTTTTCAGCGCCATGTCCGAACCGCCGAACACTACATTCACAGAAAATTATTTCGGTGAAAGTGAGCTACTCCCCAGTGTTTGGACAGTGTTCAGCGTAAATTAAGCTACTCTTTGCTCCTGCTGACCTGATTGGGTTTCGTCTTTTCTTAGCCAGTAGACCACGGCTGGGGGTTTGCCGC
>NZ_JAQIOZ010000022.1 GCF_028023675.1 Primorskyibacter aestuariivivens
GGCAAACCCCCAGCCGTGGTCTACTGGCTAAGAAAAGACGAAACCCAATCAGGTCAGCAGGAGCAAAGAGTAGCTTAATTTACGCTGAACACTGTCCAAACACTGGGGAGTAGCTCAATTTCCCGAAATTTTTGGGCACGACCTATGAGCTGTGGTCGGCGCCGATCAGCTTTCTGGAAATCGTCGCGGGGTTTGTGGGAGCAGCGGCGACCAAGTCGCTCTTTATCGGATTGGTCATTCTTGGCACGGCGACGTTCTTTGTGGATCTCAGTATTCAGCACCCGCTCGCCATGATCGCCTTTCTGCTGCTCACCTGTCTGTCCTTTTCCCTGTTCGGGTTCATTATCGGCATCTGGGCAAAGAATTTCGAACAATTGCAGCTGATCCCGCTGCTGGTGGTCACACCTTTGGTGTTTCTTGGCGGGTCGTTCTATTCGATCTCGATGCTGCCGCCGGTTTGGCAGACCATCTCGCTGTTCAACCCGGTGGTTTATCTGGTCTCAGGGTTCAGGTGGTCGTTTTTCGGCACCGCTGACGTGTCGGTGGGGCTGAGCCTTTTGGCCATTGCCGGGTTCACGGCGCTGTGCCTTGGGGTGATCTGGTGGATATTCCGGACGGGGTGGCGCATCCGGGCGTGACCTGGCAGAGCGCCTGCGGCGCACAGGCCTGAGCCCCTGCGGGGCGGTCAGGGGGCTGTCTGCCCCCTCGGCCCGTCGGCCTCACCCCCGAAGGTGCTTTCAAACAGAAGAAGATCATGGGGTTTTCGCGCAACGCCCAAAGCGGTCGCTGCCATTGCAAACCGGGTTTCCGGGCGCTGCACCTTGTTTGCCGGGGGCGGGCATTCTATGTGCGACATCATGAAACGCTGGATACCTTACATGAAGGCCGACCCGATGGTTGCGGTGATCCGTCTCCAGGGGGCTATCGGCATGGGGGGGCGCGGCGCGCTCTCGGATCAGACACTGGCACCGATCATCGAAAAAGCCTTTCGGCGCGGCAAACCCGTTGCCGTTGCGCTTGAGATCAACTCGCCCGGCGGTTCGCCCGTGCAATCGGCGCTGATCGGCGCGCGAATCCGGCGATTGGCCGAAGAAAAGGGCATCCCCGTCTATGCCTTTGTCGAGGATGTTGCGGCCTCGGGCGGGTACTGGCTGGCTTGCGCGGCGGACGAGGTCTACGCCGATCATTCGTCGATTGTCGGCTCCATCGGGGTGATTTCCGCGGGGTTCGGGGCCAATGTTTTCCTTGCGCGGCAAGGCGTTGAGCGGCGCGTGCATACGGCTGGAAAGTCAAAAAGCTTCATGGACCCGTTCCAGCCCGAGAAAGAAGAAGACGTGGCGCGGCTCAAACGGATGCTGGATCAGATCCACGTGAACTTTATCTCCCATGTCAAGGAACGGCGCGGCGAGAAGCTGGCGGATCACCCCGACCTCTTTGCTGGGGAGATCTGGGTGGGCGAGGGTGCCAAAGATGTGGGTCTGATCGACGGGATCGGCCATATCGTGCCGATGATGAAGGAAAAATTCGGGGATAAGGTGAAGTTTCGCCGCTACGAAAAGGGCCGCGGGCTGTTGCAGCGGTTTGGCATGTCGATGGCACAGGATGCCCTTTCGGCGGTTGAGGAACGGGCGGAGTTCGCCCGCTTTGGGCTGTGACGTGATCATCAAGATTGTCACACTGTTTCTGATCTTCATGGGTGTGCTTGCCATGTTCGGCAAGCTGCGCATTCCCGGCGCGCGCTGGGGCCGGAAAACGCTGGACAATCGCAAATGCCGCTCCTGCGGGCGCTATAAAATAGGCAAGGGGCCATGCCCCTGCGGACGGGACAAGGGGTAATCCTATATGATGGTGTGGTTGCTGACCGGGCTTGGGCTCGTGATCCTTTTGCTGGCGGGTGATGCTCTGGTCAAAGGCGCGGTGAACCTCTCGCTGCGGATCGGTATTCCGGCGCTCATCGTCAGCCTGACCATCGTGGCCTTTGGGACATCGGCACCGGAACTTCTGATTGCGATCAGTGCCTTGCTGGAGGATGCGCCGGGCATTGCGCTGGGCAATGTGGTGGGGTCGAACACGGCCAATATCCTCATGGTGCTCGGGATGCCCGCGCTTCTGGCGACCTTGCACACGTCGGAATGCGACAGCAGAAAGACCTATAAGCAGATGCTGGCGGCTACCGTGCTCTTCATCGGTCTGGCGTTTTTCGGCATCTTCACCTGGATTTCGGCGCTGGTGCTTCTGGCGGCGCTCGCTGCCATGCTTTTCGTGGCCTTTCAGGATGCGGCGCGGCACCGGCGCGAGGCCAGGGCCGCCGTGCTCGAAGAGGAGCTGGAGGACCTTGAGGGCGCAGATCCTGACATGCCCTGGTGGAAGATCGGGGTATTTCTTGTGCTAGGGCTTGTCGGGCTGCCGCTGGGGGCGGATCTTCTGGTGGATAATGCAAGCCAGATCGCCCGTATGTATGGTGTTTCGGACACGGTGATTGGCCTCACGCTTGTGGCGCTTGGCACCTCTTTGCCGGAACTGGCCACGACCGTGATGGCGGCGCTGCGCCGTCAGGCCGACGTTGCGCTGGGCAATGTCATCGGGTCGAACATGTTCAACCTTTTGGCCATTATCGGCGTGGCCGGATTGATCGGGCCGATCCCGGTTGATCCGGTCTTCCTGCGCTTTGATCTCTGGGTCATGCTCGGCGCGTCGCTGCTGCTCTGGCCCTTCGTGTTCAACAAATGGAATATCACCCGGATCTGGGGGGCGGTCTTGACCGCGCTTTATATCACCTATGTCATCCTCGTGATTGTCTGAGAGGAGAAGGCGCATGCGGGCATTGGTAACGGGCGCGGGCCACCGGCTGGGCCGGGCCATGGCGCTGTATCTTGCGGATCGGGGCTTTGACGTGGCGCTGCATTACGCCAGTTCCGTTGACGGGGCCGAGGCGGCTGCGCAGGACATCCGCGCCAAGGGGCGGCAGGCCATCACGGTTCAGGCCGATCTTTTGTCTGAGGAGGCGACACAGGCGCTCTTGCCACGCGCCGCCGAGGGGCTGGGCGGGCCGATCACCGTGTTGGTGAACAACGCGTCGATCTTTGAATATGACACGATCCGGAGCGCCACGCGCCAAAGCTGGGATCGCCATATCGAAAGCAATCTGCGCGCGCCTTATGTCCTCTTGCAGGCGCTGGCCGCGCAGGCCCCCAAAGCCGTCACTGACGAAAATGGTGAGCCGCGGGCGCAGGCCCTTGCCATCAACATGATCGACCAGCGGGTGCGCAAACTGACCCCGGAGTTCTCGACTTATACCATTGCCAAGATGGGGCTTTGGGCGCTGACCCAGACAGCGGCGCAGGGGCTGGCACCGGATATCCGTGTCAATGCAATCGGGCCGGGGCCAACGCTGCAGGGCGCGCGCCAGAGCGCGGATCACTTTGCCCGGCAACGTGCCAATACCGTGTTGGGGCGTGGTGCGAATGCGTCGGACATCACGGCGGCGCTGGGCTATCTGCTCGATGCGTCGGCGGTGACCGGACAGCTGATCTGCGTGGATGGCGGGCAGCATTTGGGATGGCAGACGCCGGATGTTCTGGGCGTCGAATAGGTGTAAATTCAAAGGGCTTTTTACCACCTGAGCGGGAGAGTTGTGCACCGCTCGCAAGAGCGTTACCTAGCCGTTACAAAATATGTAACAAATTCATAAACTTATAATGCGTTCAATTAATTTTCCTTTGTTTTCAGTCGGTTGTGGTCATGCTTAAAAATTGTGCAAATCAACCAAGCCCGCCAGAAACAACGAAGAATCTAGTATACCCAGAACATGCCCCCAGACTTATCCACAGCTTTGGTGGATTTGTTTTTTCTTGCACCTGCGGGGCTGACATTGCAGCGCCTGCCAAGGAATCATAATCTTTGAATATGTCTGACTCCGACACGCCCGACACCAACGCGCCGCGTACCGGCCATAGCGTCATCGCGGATTATCTCAAGACGCTGGACAGCTCGCCGGGCGTCTACCGGATGCTCGATGCAAAGAACGCTGTGCTCTACGTGGGCAAGGCGCGCAACCTGCGCGCACGGGTGTCAAATTATGCGCGTCCCTCGGGGCATTCTCCGCGCATTACCCGAATGATCCGGGATACCGCCTCGATGATGTTCCTGACCACGCGCACTGAAACCGAGGCGTTGTTGCTGGAGCAGAACCTGATCAAGCAGCTCAAGCCGAAATACAATGTGCTGCTGCGCGATGACAAAAGCTTTCCCAACATTCACGTCACCGATCACGCCTATCCGATGATCCGCAAGCATCGCGGCGCGAAAAAGGAGAAGGGCAGCTATTATGGCCCCTTCGCCAGTGCCGGCGCCGTGAACCGCACGCTGAACCAGCTGCAGCGCGTGTTTCAGCTGCGCAACTGCTCGGACTCGATGTTCGACAGCCGCACACGCCCCTGCCTGCTGTACCAGATCAAGCGCTGCTCCGCGCCGTGCGTCGGCAAGATCTCCGAGGCGGCCTATGCCGAGGCCGTCACCGATGCGCAGCGGTTCCTCTCGGGCCGCTCGACCAATATTCAGGAAAAGCTTGCGGCGGAGATGCAGCAGGCCTCCGAGGCCATGGAGTTTGAGCGGGCCGCCGCGCTGCGCGACCGCATCCGCGCGCTGACCCAGGTGCAGACCTCGCAGGGGATCAACCCCCGCACCGTGGACGAGGCCGACCTGATCGGGCTGCACCTCGAAAACGGTCAGGCCTGTGTGCAGGTGTTCTTTATCCGCGCGGGCCAGAACTGGGGCAACCGCGATTTCTACCCCCGCGTCGGAGAGGATGTGGAGGCACCAGAAGTGCTGGAAGCCTTCCTTGGCCAGTTCTACGACACAAAGGAACCGCCGAAACAGTTGATCCTGTCGCATGGTATCGAGAATGATGACCTGATGGGGGAGGCGCTGAGCCAGAAGGCCGGGCGCAAGGTGCAATTGTTGGTCCCGCAGCGCGGCGAAAAGGCCGAACTGATCGAAAGCGCCGTGCGCAACGCCCGCGAAAGCCTTGGCCGCAAGATGGCCGAGACCGCGACACAGGCCAAGCTGTTGCGTGGGGTGGGGGAAGCGTTTGGCCTGGAACAGCCCCCGGCGCGGATCGAAGTCTATGACAACAGCCATATTCAGGGCGCGCATGCGGTGGGCGCGATGATCGTGGCGGGGCCCGAGGGATTCCTCAAGAACCAGTATCGCAAGTTCAACATCAAGGGCGAAGAGCTCACCCCCGGCGACGATTTCGGCATGATGAAAGAGGTGCTGACGCGACGGTTCAGACGCCTGCTCAAGGAAGACCCGGACCGCGACAAGGGGCTGTGGCCTGATCTTCTGCTGATCGACGGCGGCGCGGGGCAGGTCTCGGCCGTCGCCGAGATCATGCGTGAATATGGCGTCGAGGATGTGCCGATGGTGGGCGTCGCCAAGGGCGTGGACCGCGACCATGGCAAGGAAGAGTTCCACCGGATTGGCCAGCGCCCCATGGCGCTGCGCCGCAATGATCCGGTGCTCTATTTCATCCAACGCCTGCGCGACGAGGCACACCGTTTTGCCATCGGCACCCACCGCGCCAAACGGTCCAAGGCGGTGAGCGCCAATCCTCTGGATGATGTGGCAGGCGTGGGCGCGGCGCGCAAACGCGCGCTGCTGGCGCATTTCGGCTCGGCCAAGGCGGTGAGTCGCGCGAACCTTGCTGACCTGAAAGCCGTGGAGGGCGTCTCAGCCGCGCTGGCCGAGAAAATCTATGCGCATTTTCACGAGAATGGCTGAGGCTTAGCCTGCGAATTCGCTCTTGGCATAGCCCTGCAGGTAGAGCAGGGCGGTCAGGTCACCATGATTGATGCGGATATCACATTCCGCCGCAACCGACGGTTTCGCGTGCAGCGCAACGCCCGCGCCTGCCCGGCCCAGCATGCCGAGATCATTGGCCCCGTCGCCCACGGCCATAACATCCGCCTCAGAGATCCCCAGCCTTGCGGTGATCTCTTCCAGCGCCTGCACCTTGGCCTCGCGCCCCAGAATGGGCATCCCGACCGTACCCGTCAGGGCCCCATCTTCGATCAACAGTGTATTGGCGCGGTTTTCGTCAAAGCCCAGCTTGTCCGCGACCCGTGCGGTAAAGGCGGTGAACCCACCGGAGACCAGGGCGCAATAGGCACCACTGGCCTTCATCGTCGCCAAAAGCGCCGGGCCACCGGGCATCAGCGTGATGCGCGTCTCAAGCACCTGCGCGATGATCCCTTCGGGGAGACCTTTGAGCAGGCCCACGCGTTCGGTCAACGCGCCTTCGAAATCCAATTCGCCATTCATGGCGCGCGCCGTGATGTCCTTGACCCGCTCGCCGACGCCGGCCTCATCGGCGAGTTCGTCAATGCACTCCTGCTGGATCATGGTGCTGTCCATATCGGCCAGCAGCATTTTCTTCCGGCGCCCTTCTGTGGGTTGCACGACAAGGTCGATGCCAAGCGCCTGCATATCTTCCCAGACCTGCCATTGATTGTCTGGCAGCGTGTCGACAGCGAACTCTGCGGCCTCATCCGGCGACAGCCATTGTAGCGCGCTACCGCCCCAGGCGTTGCGCAGGGCCTCGGCCGCAGAAGGGTCAAGCTGGCCTGGTTTGGCGATCAGGGTGGTCATGAACATAGGCGGGCCTCCTTGCTTGGCGCTGCTCATAAGCGCTGGACCGGCCAAGCGCCAGAGGCGAGGGCGAAGTTTCCGATAGGCGACGGCGGCGTCGCATTTTCGCGCTGAAGCGGCGTGGATGCGTCATTTTCGCTGTTGTGCAGCATGGGGCAGGGCAGTAGATGCGTTCGTGGGACACCCCTCCCCAACGAGGGGCGTATATCTGAGAGGGTAGCATTGATGGCTATTGACCAACCGGTAACGCGGCCGGCAAATCCGCGTTTTTCTTCTGGCCCCTGCGCCAAGATCCCCACATTCGAATTGTCGAAGCTGGCTGACGCCGCTCTGGGCCGGTCGCACCGCGCCGCCGTGGGCAAGGCCAAGCTGAAAGCCGCGATCGAAGAGACGCGCGAAATCCTTGGCATCCCCGCTGACTACAAAATTGGCATTGTGCCTGCGTCTGATACAGGTGCGGTTGAAATGGCGATGTGGTCGCTGTTGGGTCAGCGCCCGGTCACCATGTGCGCCTGGGAAAGCTTTGGCGCGGGCTGGGTCACCGATGTGGTCAAACAACTGAAACTCGACGCCGAGGTCAAAACCGCCGAGTATGGCGAGATCGTCGATATGGCGGCGCTGGATTACAATACCGATGTTGTCTTCACCTGGAACGGCACGACCTCGGGCGTGCGCGTGGCTTCGGGCGATGTGATCCCCGCGGATCGCGAAGGGCTGACCATTTGTGACGCGACTTCTGCGGCATTTGCGATGGACCTGCCCTGGGACAAGCTGGATGTGACGACCTTCTCCTGGCAGAAGGTGCTGGGCGGCGAAGCGGCGCATGGCATGCTGATCCTCTCCCCCCGCGCGGTGGAACGTCTGGAAAACTACACGCCGGCATGGCCGCTGCCCAAGATCTTCCGCCTGACCAAGGGCGGCAAGCTGATCGACGGCATCTTTGAGGGCGCAACGATCAACACGCCGTCGATGCTGGCGGTCGAGGATTACCTTGTCGCATTGGACTGGGCGCGTTCGGTTGGCGGGCTTAAGGGCCTGATCGCCCGGGCCGATGCCAATGCGCAAGCCGTCTGGGATTTCTGCGACGCGAAGCCTTGGATCGAGAACCTCGCCGTTGATCCGGCGACGCGCTCGAATACCTCGGTCTGCGTGAAATTCACCGATGCGCGCATCACCGATGGTGCGGCCTTTGCCAAGGCCGTTGCCAAGCGGTTGGAGGCCGAAGGTGTGGCGCTGGACGTGGGGGCCTATCGTGATGCCCCCGCCGGTCTGCGCATCTGGTGCGGCGGTACGGTCGAAACCTCGGATATCGAGGCGATGCTGCCCTGGCTCAACTGGGCCTTCCACGCTGAAATCGACGCGTTGGCCGAAGCGGCGTGACGCAATGGTGGGCAGAAATGCCCACCCTACACCTCACCTGACATCGTAGGGTGGGCAGTTTGCCCACCATCCCGACCTTTCCAAAAGGACCAGACACATGGCTCCCAAAGTACTCATTTCCGACAAGCTCTCCGAAGCCGCCGTCCAGATTTTCCGCGACCGCGGCATCGAGGTGGATTTCCAACCCGATCTTGGCAAGGACAAGGACAAGCTGGCCGAAGTGATCGGCAATTATGACGGCCTTGCCATCCGTTCGGCCACAAAGGTTACCGAGAAGATCCTCGAAAACGCCACCAACCTGAAGGTGATCGGCCGCGCCGGGATCGGCACCGACAATATCGACAAACCCGCAGCGTCGAAAAAGGGCGTGATCGTGATGAACACGCCGTTTGGCAACATGATCACCACCGCCGAACACGCCATTGCGATGATGTTCGCCTGTGCCCGTCAGATCCCCGAGGCCAGCGCCTCGACCCATGCGGGTAAATGGGAAAAGTCGAAATTCATGGGTGTCGAGCTGACCGGCAAGACGCTGGGCGTCATCGGCGCGGGCAATATCGGCGGCATCGTTTGCGACCGCGCGCGCGGGCTGAAGATGAAGGTCATCGCCTATGACCCCTATCTGAGCCAGGACAAGGCCGACAAGATGGGCGTGGAAAAGGTCGAGCTTGAAGAGCTTCTGCCGCGCGCCGATTTCATCACCCTGCACGTGCCGCTGACCGACAGCACCCGTAATATCCTGAGCCGCGAGAACATCGCCAAGACCAAGAAAGGCGTGCGCATCATCAACTGTGCCCGCGGCGGTCTGGTGGATGAGGAAGCGCTGGCCGATGCCCTGAAAGAGGGTCACGTTGCCGGCGCGGCCTTTGACGTGTTCTCCGAAGAACCGGCCAAGGAAAACCCGCTCTTCAACCTGCCCAACGTGGTCTGCACGCCGCATCTTGGCGCGGCGACGACCGAGGCGCAGGAAAACGTGGCGTTGCAGGTGGCCGACCAGATGGCCAATTACCTGCTGACCGGTGCTGTGGAAAACGCGCTGAACATGCCGTCGGTGACCGCCGAGGAAGCCAAGGTCATGGGGCCGTGGGTGGACCTGTCCGGGCATCTTGGTGCCTTTATCGGCCAGATGACCGATGAGCCGATCAAGGCGATCAACATCCTCTATGACGGCTCGGTCTCCGAGATGAACCTTGAGGCGCTGAACTGTTCGGTGATTGCGGGCATCATGAAACGCGCCAACCCCGAGGTGAACATGGTCTCTGCT
Source organism: Primorskyibacter aestuariivivens (assembly GCF_028023675.1). GTDB lineage: Bacteria > Pseudomonadota > Alphaproteobacteria > Rhodobacterales > Rhodobacteraceae > Marinovum > Marinovum aestuariivivens. The sequence continues at coordinate 9,293 of NZ_JAQIOZ010000022.1, forward strand.
CCCGTGGTGGCCAAGGAGCGCGGCATCAAGATATCGACCACCAATCAAGCCAAGTCGGGCGCCTTTGACGGCTATGTCAAAGTGACCGTTGTGACCGACAAGCGCGAGCGCTCGATCGCGGGCACCGTTTTCAGCGATGGCAAACCGCGCTTTATCCAGATCAAGGGCATCAATATCGACGCCGAGATCGGGGCGCATATGCTCTACACCTCGAACGAGGACGTGCCGGGCATCATCGGGACACTGGGTCAGACCATGGGCGAGAACGGCGTGAACATCGCCAACTTTACTCTTGGCCGCGCCGACAAGGGCGGCGAGGCGATTGCACTTCTTTACGTGGACGCGGAAGTGCCCGCACCGATCCGTGCGAAGCTGGAAGCCACCGGCATGTTCCGGCAGGTCAAGCCGCTGCAATTCGACGTGGCGTCCTGATCCCGCCATTTTGAACCAGACAAGAGGCGCTGCCCCGGCCCGGGGCGGCGCTTTTTTATATGCGCAGGCGTGATTTCGGGAATCTCTGCTCTTCTGATAGGATAAGGACAAGGAGTGCGTGATGGCCAATTCCCGAACCTTGATCCAAAGACTGGCATGGTTGCCGGTTCTGCTGATCCTTATGGGCGGTGGTATTTTCCTGCGCGCTGACAGTGCCGGTCCCGAGACGGCGTTCCTGCCTGCGACCGGGCAGGGACCGCTGGACGGGATGATCTTTACCGGGATGCTGGGCCCCGACGGGCAGCCAAAGGATGTGGAAGACACGTTTGTCTTTGCAGCTGGAAACTTTCTGTCAAAGGAATGCGAGCTGCGCTGCGATTACCCGGCGAAACCCTATGCGGCAGAGCGCACGGACACAGGCTGGCAGTTCGAGAGCCTGACCAAATGCCCCTACAAGGATGCGACGATCCATTGGCGCGGCACGATTGTGGACGATACGGTCACCGGGATTGCCACATGGACCATGAAGCGCTGGTACTGGACGATAGAGCGTGACTTTGCATTCGAGGCGCAACGGGTCACGCAACCGGCGGGCGGAGAAGGGTGAGCGCGTCGGCAATGCCCAGAAGACTGCGGGGCGCGCTTAAGCTCTTGATCTTCGTCGCTATATTGATCGCGGTGAACCAGTACCTGCATTATTTCCTCGATATGCTGGAAATGGATCTTCGGCCCACCAACGAGGACATGGTGCATCGCATGATCATGGTGGCGGCGGTGGTCTATGCGTTGACGCTGGCACTGCCCTTTGTCCCGGGGGTCGAGATCGGGCTGGCGCTGATCGCTATATTCGGACCGCGGATCGTGCTGCTGGTCTATATCTGTACAGTGGTGGGGCTATGCCTTGGGTTCCTGATCGGGCGGCTTATGCCAATCAGGGTGTTGATCGGTATCGCACATGATCTGGGGTTGCTGCGGATCGAGCGTTTCCTGACGGGATTTGCGGGGCTGCCGCCCGGCGAGATCGTCCCGACTCTGGTGAGCGCTGCGCCACAGGGATGGGCGCGGTTTCTCTTGCGCAATCGCTACGTGGCACTGGCGCTGTTGATCAACCTGCCGGGCAATGTGGTGATCGGCGGCGGTGGCGGTATTGCCATGATGGCCGGGCTGAGCCGCTGTTTCCGCGCGCCGCTGTTTTTCCTGACGGTATTGATCGCGGTGTCGCCGGTCCCGCTGGCGATTGCCATCTTCGGGCCCGGCTTTCTTGCAGAGTGAGCCTCAGGCGGATTTCCGACCTTTGGTCAGTACCACGACGAGGAACAAAACCATCGACAACAGCGTGAGCACCGACCCCAGTTTGGCCATCGTCTCACCCGTCTGTTTCACCGCCATGACAATCCCGGGGATGATGATGACAAGACCCAGCGCCGCCGAGGCGAAATGCAGCTTGGGCAACAGGCCCTGATCCGCGCCGGGAACCAGCTGATAGAAAAAGGCAAACAGCGCCATGGTCACCCAGCCCAGAAGGTTCAGGTGCGCATGTGCCGGTGACAATGTGTGGTCAGCCGTGGCCGACATCTGGATGCCCCAGCCCATGCCGATCACGACCGAGATCGTGCCCAAGAGCAGGAATGCAAAAGCAAGTGGTTTCATTCAGGTCCCTCCTTTTATATGTGCGAGGCGCTCTGCCTCCAGTGGCGGTCCGGTGAACGTGACGTTCCGGGCGGCCCCGATCCGGGCGATCTGTTCCATGTCGCCGGGAATGCTGTAATCGTTCTCGGCCATCTCGGCGAAAAACGCCTCGAATCCGCCGGGCGAAAAGATGGTGAGCATGCGGGCCGGCTGATGGCCCAGCACGCGGAAACTGTGTTCTGCCCCTCGGGGCACAAAGGCGGTTTGGCCGGGCCCGCGATGGACAAGCTGGCCTTCGACTTCAAATGCGACCTCGCCCGACAGGACGACAAAAGCCTCGTCGCAATCGGAATGCACGTGACGGGGTGGTCCGGTATCGGGGCGCGAGACATTGTCGATGATCGACAATGCGCCGCCGCTCGTATCGCTGGACAGGATCGTTTTATAGACAACCCCGCGCCATTCGACGGCCTCGGGTCCGAGAATATGTGTGTGCATGTTAGCCTCTTGCAAAGCGTGTAGATAAATGTCCCCGGCCGGGTCTGAAAACTCGTGCAACTCTTTAACGGGCAATAACTTGACGATCCCCCGTGATTGCATCCTGACAGCTTGTTGTGCATACCTGAAATTGATTGTTTGTATTTCAGGGATTTGTCAGGTGAATTTCAAAGCCTTCGATCTCAATCTCCTGCGTATCCTCGACGCCTTGCTGGAAACCCGCTCGCCGACAGTTGCGGGGCAAAAGATCGGGCTGTCGCAACCGGCTGTGTCTGCCGCCCTGTCGCGGCTGCGCGATGCGTTGGGTGATCCGATTCTGGTCCGGCAGGGCCGGGCGCTTGTCCTGACAGATTATGGCTCTGAATTGCGCGATCCGCTGCGCCAGATACTGGAACAGACCGAGGCGCTCCTATCGGGGGGCGCTACATTCGACCCGACCTTGGCGAACACCCGGTTCCGGATTTCGGGCAGTGATTTCTTTTCCGAACTTCTGATGCCCGATCTGGCCGAGCACCTGTCGCGGGTGGCTCCGGGGATACGGGTGCATCAGGTCGATCTGGTTCCTGACCGCTACGAGGACACGCTGGAACGCTACGGGGTGGACCTTGCGCTACTGCCCCGAACGGATCTGCCGGATTGGATCGAACACGAAGTGCTGTTTCATTCGCGCTTCGTCACCATCGCCCGCACAGGGCATGAACGTTTGGCAAGATCAGGCGTCAAGCCCGGCGAGGTGATCCCCATCGACCTGTTTTGTGATCTTCAGCACGTTCTGTTTTCGCCCGAGGGCAAGCCTGGGGCAATTGGCGATGCCGCATTGTCCGAGGTCGGGCGCAAGCGACGTGTGGCGATGACGCTTCCCGTGTTTTCCGGTGTCTGCAATACGGTGGCGGGAAGTGATATGGTCGCTCTCCTTCCCGCGTCACTCGCGCGCAGAGTGGCGCCGCGCGTCGGGTTGGAGGTTTTTGAAGCGCCAATGCCATTGCCATGGGTGGAAATCATCATGATCTGGCACAAACGGTCTACCAACTCGCCAGCACATCGTTGGATACGCGAGCAGATCGTTCTGCTGACCCGTGGGCTGGATGAAAGAGAGGATTCCTGAAACTTTTTTGCGCACCCTTTCGTAGCTCTGAGCATCGGGCCGGAAAACACCTCCGACCTTGCCACAGAAAGGGAGACCAAGATATGAAACGTTTTGCACTGTCCACCATCGCTGCCACCATGTCCGCAACGCTGGCCTTTGCCGCGGGGCACGGAATGACACCTGCCGTCGAGGCGGCGGATCAGGACGTATCCGGCGGCACCGTGACCGCGTCATCTGTCATCGCGCCGGAGAATGGCTGGCTTGTCGTGCACCGGACGGATGCATCCATGAAACCGGGCCCCGTTGTCGGGTACGCCGCATTGAAAAAAGGCGAAAACAGCGATGTTTCGGCCATTTTGCAAGAGGGCGTCGCCTCGGGAGATATGCTCATGCTGATGATCCATGCCGAAGATGGCGGTATGGCGACCGGCGTCTTTGAATACACGCTGGGTGCCAAGGAAGACGGGCCGATCAAGCCGGATGGCAATCTGGTCATGACAACCATTACCGCGCAGTAACCAAGCGCCACTCACGACCGCCCGGTCGGGATCCCGGCCGGGCGGCCTAGGTGTGACCGGCATGCTGTGATGGCAAGGGGTGTAACCCGTGCGGCGCGATGCTATGTGCAGGCGTGCAGGAGGTGCGCCATGACCGCGATTTATGCCATCGGAGACATTCACGGCCAGTTCGAGATGATGGCCGATGCGCTGGAATGGATCGAGGCCGATGGCGGGCCGGAGGCGCGGGTGGTGTTTCTGGGCGATTACGTGGATCGTGGCCCCGACAGTTTCCGGGTGCTGGAAATGCTCTGCCGCGGGATCGACGAGGGCCGCGACTGGATCCCCCTCTTGGGCAATCATGACCGCATGTTCCGTCAGTTTCTGGAGACGGGCGCATTGCACGATCCGCGCATCCTGTCGGGCAAGAGCTGGCTGCATCCAAACTTGGGCGGGCGCGATACGCTGGCCTCTTACGGCGTACAGGTCGAGGGCGACGATCCGGCTCTGCGGCCCGTCTTGTCCGCCGCGCGCGAGGCCGTTCCGGCCCGTCACCGAAAACTCCTGTCGGATCTGGCGCTGTGCCACGCCGAGGCGGGCAAGTTCTTTGTGCATGCCGGCGTTCGGCCCGGCGTGGCCTTGTCGGAGCAGGCCGAAGACGATCTGATCTGGATACGCGAGCCGTTCCTGAGCTGGGATGAGCCGTTTGACGCCTTGATCGTGCATGGGCATTCGCCGGTCGATGCCCCGGTCCACTATGGAAACAGGGTTAACCTGGATTCAGGGGCCGGATATGGCCAGCCCCTGTCACCTGCGGTGTTCGATGGCGACGAGGTCTTTACGCTTGGCCCGTTTGGTCGCGCGTGGCTGGGATAAGCGCCCTCGCTCCCCGTCCGATCAGCTGTGATCGACAATCGCCAGATGTTGCGCCAGCTTTGCGACTTCGGACATCCAGGCGTTGACCATTGCCGGATCTGACGGCGCGGCCTGAACACCCGCAGGCAGGTCGCCCTTCATCGCCGCCTCAACGGCCAGCGACACCGGGATCGACACCAGCCGCGCCATGGCCGTGCCGTTTTCATCCCCCCAGGCGTCCATCACATAGGTTTTGTGCCAGACCGGCCCGGAACTGTCCGCCGCTTCCAGCGAGACGCACAGCACCACGCGGTCCGGTTCGCCCTCGTCATAGGCGTTCTCCGCCCAGAACAGATCGGACATTTCCTTGAGCCTTGCGTCATCGGCTGTCTCGACCGCGTCGAACACATCGGCCCAGGCCTCGGCCCAGCCATTGAGCCGCAGGGTGCCGCGCACGAACGTGTCCACCTTCCATGTCGGGTCGAACCCGTATTCCTCCATGAAGGGCAGGCTGTCGCGGTTGGGATAGACCTCGAAGCTTTCCGGTGTGGGCAGCGGCGCGGTGTAATGGCTGAGCGCGTCCCAGGGGCGAGCCACGTTGAATTCCTTGAAGTCGCGGATGGATTTCGACGGGCTGCGCAGCGCTTTCAGCACACCTACCGGCGACCAGCTGAACTTGTAGCGAAACGGGTTGGGGTGTTTCGGGATGCCACCGCAATAAGAGGTGAATTTCAGCGCATTGGACGTATCACAACGCGGGCTTGACCGGTAATCCGCCACCAGCGCATGGGCCATCAGATGGTCAATTCCCGGGTCCAGCCCGACCTCGTTGATCAGGCTCACGCCTTTGAGCTGCGCCTTAGCATGCAGCGCGCGCATCTCGGGCGCGATATAGCTGGAGGACACGAAATGCGCGCCCTTGGAAATGGCCAGTTCGGCCAGCGGCACGTGCCAGTCGCCGGGCAGCATGGAGACGACCACGTCGCCCACCTGAAGCTCAGCCCCCAGTGCATCGATGTCAAAGGCTTCGATCCGCTGGGTCAGGTCGCCCACCGCATCGCGGGCCTTGTCCAGCGTCCGATTCCAGACCGTGACCTCATGTCCGGTCTCGATCAGCCGTCGCAACCCGGGAATGGCCGAGAGGCCGGTGCCGCACCAATGAATCGTCATGCCTTATACCTCCCTGACATGTTTATCGAACTCTGCCTTGGCCCGCCCCCAGACGCCAGCCGATAAATCCGGCAGGGTCAGCAGCGACGGCAGGAGCTGGCCCGCGTAATCCTCGGAGCTTTCCACCGGCAGCATGGAGGGCAGGTTGTCGATGGCCGTGACATCCAGCACCGGGTCGTCATGCACGCGCAGCGCGGGGTCGTCCCAGGTTGTTGTGCGGTCATAGACCTTGATCGGGGAAAAATCGCTGTCGGGATCGCAGGCGATATCGCCGATGACCGTCAATTGCCGTGCATCGGTCTTTGCCGAAGCGGGCACAAAGACCGGTGTCCCCGGCCGCGCAAGGATGCAGTTGAGGAAAAGGTCATGTTGCAGAACCTCGGGGAACGGCCCGCCATGAGCAGTCTCGGCCATGTCCCATTTGGTGACCTGCACGCCCATCGCTTCGCAGAGGTCCGCCGCGCCGGTGCCAACACGACCCAACGCGCCTATCACGATGGCATTGGGCCGCTCCGCGCCGGTCGCGTCCAATGCAGCGCGCAGATCGTCCTTCATATGGTCCGCCGATGGGTGCGTCGCTACAGGCGGGCAAATCCCGCCCTGCTGCTGCGCCGCCCAGCAGCGCAGGGCCACCGCCGCACCGGCAAAACCCGCCCAATAGCCAAAGGCCGCAACGCGCCGACCGGCCTCGTCCACGAGGTATTCAAGATCGTAAAGCGTGCCGCCGCCCGCCTTGAACCGGGCCAGCAGCCGTTGCCCCGCCGGTTGCCCCTTGTAAGCATGGCCGAACATGATGTGGCGATGGGTAAGCGGCGTGCCATCTTTGGGCAGTTCCTTGAGCCCAAAGATGATCGCATCGGCGGGGGCATCGGGCCAGCTGTTCTCGGGCGCGATCTCGCACCCAGCGTCACGGTAGCCGTCGATCCCGATGGCGCGGACCGAGCTTTCCTCGACCGTCACATTCAGCCCGGCCTTGACCAACTCTGCCGCGCCCTTGTGCGTCAGGCCAACCCGCTCCTCGTTTTCGCGCTGCTCGGCGCGGACCCACAGATGTGTCTTGGAATGTGTCAAGGCGGTATCCTCAGATAAATGTGCGCGCATGGGCGCGGTCGGGCGCGGCCAGATGCGGAATCGCGTTGAAGCCTGCCAGCATCTTGTGGCCATGGACGAACTCGAACTCTGTCAGGGCCGAGTTGCGGATCTGGAACATCAGATGCGTCATGGGCGAAATCTCAAGCCCCAGCACGTTGCGCAGCACCATCGAGATGAACCCGCCCGATGTGATGACCAACGCCCGCCCGCCATGGGACAGGATATCCTGCATCGAGCTGCGGGCGCGGTCCTCGAACTCACCAAAACGTTCCGGTGCGCCCCGGAGCTTGTCCGCCTGCCACAGGTCCATGAGCTGCGGAATATGGCGGGTGAACTCCTCTGGCGTCGTCGGCGCGGGCAACCCGTGCTCCTGCTCGGCACTGGTGGCCAGATCGAAATAATTGAATTCATTCAGGCGCGTATCGACCTCGGGCGTCAGATGCCCCATGCCCTGCGCCGTGGCCAGATGACGGGACATGTCGCCGGACCAGACATGATCGAAATGGGCCTGCGTGTCGCGCAACCAATCGCCCAGCCATTCCGCCTGCTGTGCGCCAAGCGGGCTGAGCCGGTCGTAATCCTCGGCGGTTCGCGCATGTGTGTTGGCCTGCCCGTGGCGGACAAGGGTGATATGAGTCATGGGGCCTCCTGCTTGGGCCTTGTCTAGCCAAGAGGGCAGGCGGGGGAAAGGGGGCCGCGTTTGGGACGTTGCGCGCGTACCAATCGCATACATGACCGCGATCCGCGACAGGACGCGGTCGATAAGAAACCCGCAGGACGCAAATTCGCGGGCAGGTGTCGGGATTGGCCGTCCAATCTGTCGCACCGGATGGTGTAAGGTCCCCAGCAGGAGGAATGCGCCATGTCCGATACGATCCGATTCACGCTGGATGGCAAAGCGGTTGAGGCCGCCCCCGGTCAAACGATCTGGGAGGTCGCCAATGGCCGTGGTCTGGTGATCCCGCATCTGTGCCACAAGCCCGCGCCCGGCTATCGCCCCGATGGCAATTGCCGCGCCTGCATGGTCGAGATCGAGGGGGAACGCACGCTGGCGGCATCCTGCATTCGCGAACCCGTCGAGGGTATGGTCGTGACGACCAATTCGGCCCGCGCGACCGGCGCGCGCAAGATGGTGGTGGAAATGCTGCTCGCCGACCAGCCGGACCGCGACGCGGCACATGACAAATCCTCGCATCTGTGGGACATGGCCGAGCTGAATGGCGTGACGGAAAGCCGCCTGCCCACGCTGGAACCCGAACGCATTCCGCTTTTGGACGATTCCCACGTGGCGATGAGCGTGAACCTCGATGCCTGTATCCAATGCGGGCTTTGCGTGCGCGCCTGCCGCGAAGTGCAAGTCAATGACGTGATCGGCATGGCCGGGCGCGGCCATGATGCCTATCCCACCTTTGATTTTGCCGATCCCATGGGTACGTCCACCTGTGTCGCTTGCGGTGAATGCGTTCAGGCCTGTCCCACCGGCGCGCTGATGCCCGCCACGGTGACTGATGATGCGCAGGTGGGCGACAGCAAGGATTTCGATGAAGAGGTGAAATCGGTCTGCCCGTTCTGCGGCGTCGGCTGTCAGGTCTCGCTCAAGGTCAAGGATGGCAAGGTCAAATATGTCGAGGGCATCAATGGCCCTGCGAATGAAGGGCGGCTCTGCGTCAAGGGGCGCTTTGGCTTTGACTATATCCACCATCCCCATCGCCTGACCCAACCGCTCATCCGCCGCGAGGATGCACCGGAGAAGGGGCTGAATGTTGACCCGGGTAACTGGCAGGCGTTCTTCCGCGAGGCGTCCTGGGACGAAGCGCTGGATGCGGCGGCCAAGGGGCTGAAAGGCCGGGGCCGTGAAGTCGCTGGCTTCGGATCGGCCAAATGCACCAATGAAGAAGCCTATCTGTTTCAGAAATTCATCCGCCAGGGCTTTGGCCATAACAACGTGGACCACTGCACGCGGCTCTGCCATGCGTCGTCTGTGGCGGCGCTGATGGAAAACGTGGGCTCCGGCGCGGTGACCGCGACGTTCAATGAGATTGAGAATGCCGACGTGGCGATTGCCATCGGCTGCAACCCGATTGAAAACCATCCCGTTGCCGCCACCTATTTCAAGCAATTCACCAAGCGCGGCGGCAAGCTGATCGTGATGGACCCGCGCGGCGTGGGGCTGCGCCGTTTTGCGTCGCATATGCTGCAATTCCGCCCCGGCGCGGATGTCTCCATGCTCAACGCGATCATGCATGTGATCGTCGAAGAAGGTCTCTACGACGAGCAATATATCGCGGCCTATACCGAGAACTGGGAAGCCGAGAAAGCGCATCTCAAGGACTTCGCGCCCGAGAAGATGGCCGAGATCTGCGGCATCGAGGCCGAGGTCCTGCGCGATGTGGCGCGCACCTTTGCCACCGCCAAGGCGGGGATGATCTTCTGGGGTATGGGCGTGTCGCAGCATATCCATGGCACCGACAATGCGCGCTGCCTGATTTCGCTGGCGCTGATGACCGGTCAGGTGGGCCGCCCAGGCACTGGCCTGCACCCGCTGCGCGGTCAGAACAACGTGCAAGGCGCGTCCGATGCCGGGCTGATCCCGATGTTCCTGCCGGATTACCAGACGGTGACCGACGATGGCGTGCGTTCCGCCTTTACCGATGTATGGGGCAGCGGGGATTTCTCGAACGAGAAGGGTCTGACCGTGGTCGAGATCATGGATGCGATCCATGACGACCAGATCAAGGCCATGTATATCCTGGGCGAGAACCCGGCGATGAGCGACCCGGATGTGGAGCACGCCCGCGATGCGTTGGCCAAGCTCGATCATCTGGTGGTGCAGGACATCTTCCTGACCGAGACGGCGAATTATGCCGATGTGATCCTGCCTGCTTCTGCCTTCTATGAGAAATCCGGCACCGTGACGAACACCAACCGTCAGGTGCAGATGGGCCGCCCGGCGGTGACACCTCCGGGCGAGGCGCGCGAGGATTGGGTGATCACCACTGAGCTGGCGAAGCGTTGCGGGCTGAACTGGACCTATGGCAGCCCGGCGGATGTCTTTGCCGAGATGAAGCTCAATATGAAGTCGCTCAACAACATCACCTGGGAGCGGCTGGAACGCGAAGGCGCGGTGACCTATCCGTCGCTGTCGCCCGAAGATCCGGGCCAGCCGATCGTGTTTGGCGATGGGTTCCCGCGCGCCGACGGTCGCGCGAAATTCACCCCTGCCAGCGTGATTGCGCCGGATGATGTGCCGGATGCGGAGTATCCGATGATCCTGACCACGGGGCGGCAGCTTGAGCATTGGCATACCGGTTCGATGACCCGGCGTGCCAGCGTGCTGGACGCGGTAGAACCGGAAGCGAACTGCTCGCTGCATCCGTCCACGCTGCGTCAGCTGGGTGTCGCGCCCGGTGAACATGTGCGGCTGACCACCAAGCGCGGCTCAGTCACGGTCATGGCGCGGGCCGACCGGGCGGTGGCGCCCGACATGGTGTTCCTGCCCTTTGCCTATGTGGAGGCGGCGGCCAATATCCTGACCAACCCGGCGCTGGATCCGTATGGCAAGATCCCCGAGTTCAAGTTCTCGGCGGTCAAGGTGGAAAAGGCCGAGGAAGGCGTCGTGGCGGCCGAGTAAGCAGCAACATTTGCTTATCTGGAGGCACTTCTGGCCGCACTGCACGTCCCGCGCGACATGCAGTGCGGTGTCGTGTTTGGCAGTTGAGGGACACTGAGTGTCCCGCCGCCGGGTTCGCGCTCCAAGTCGTTCAAATTTGCACCGCATATTGTGCGGTAGATATATTCAATATTTTGTGATATAAATCGACCAAGGCACTACCATCATGCGCACATCCTACATCTGGGTGTGTGGGCTCAAAAATATAAGGCGGGCACCAAACCCTGCCAAAACAGGAGCGAGCAGATGTACTATGACTATGGTGGTTCTTTAACGCGTGAACGGATTAAGAGAAGAATGGAGGCCATCGCGACCGGCGCTGTCGTCTTCTTTTTGACGGCGATAACTTGTTTCGTTTTGAGCTCGGTATTGATCAATATCGTGTCGGTCCAGAGCAGCTTGGCAATGCCGCAGATCACAAAACAAACTAGGTGAAGCCAAGGAAATTGTCTGGCTTGGAGTGCGTTGGCATTGCCCATCCAATTGGCAGACCGGTCATGAAAAATGGGCCGGTGTGCGTGGTCGTCTTGCCGGGGGACCAGTTTCGCAAGGTTTCCGGCGGTCGGTGGCCTTGAGTTGACGCCTTGCGCGTTGGCATGCATGTTCGCCCGATCCCAAGAGAGGCCAGCATGCTGCCGGTAAACCCTGATCGATTTCTGAATTCCTTGCATGCGTTGCGTCAATTCGGGGCCGCAGGCATCGGAAAGGGCGTTCAGCGCCCCGCCTATACCGACGCCGATGTCGCAGCGCGAGACTGGCTCGCGGAGGAAATGCGCACCGCGGGGCTGACCCCGCATTTTGATCCGGTGGGCAATCTCTTTGGCCTGTGCGAGGGGCCCTCTCTCTTGCTGGGGTCTCATAGCGACAGCCAACCCGAAGGCGGCTGGCTGGATGGGGCGCTGGGCGTCATGGCGGCGCTGGAGATCGCGAAAGCGACGCAAGAGGCGGGCGGGCCGCCTGTGTCGGTCGTGTCGTTCGAGGATGAGGAAGGCCGATTTGGTGTAACCACCGGCAGTGCGGTCTGGGCGGGCAATCTGGCTCTGGACAAGGCCGATACACTGACCGACCGGGATGGGGTGCGTTTTGATGCCGCGCGCGCGGTCTTTGCCGACCGGGCGGAGGGCTTTGTTGATCCCTCCCGCTTCACCGGCTTTTTTGAGATGCATATCGAACAGGGACCATACCTCGACACGACCGGGGAAAAAATTGGCGTGGTCAGCGATATCGTCGGTATCCGCGACATGAAAATCATCCTGGAAGGCCAGCAGAACCACGCCGGCACCACGCCCATGCATCTGCGCCGCGATGCCTTTCAGGCGCTGGCGCGGTTTTCCACGCTAATCAATGAGCGGTTCCGCAATGTTGTCACGCCCGCGACGGTCTGGACCATCGGGCATGTGAGCCTCCACCCGAACGCGTCGTCCATCGTGCCGGGCAAGGTGACGTTCTCGATGCAATGGCGCGACGGCGATGCCGACCGGCTGGCCCGTATGGAAGAGATCATTCGTGCGACTGCCGCCGAGGTCGCAGGAGAGGATTTTGCGCTGAGCTTCGGGCCGATGCTGGGGCTTGAACCGGTGCCTATGGATACACGTCTGCGCGGTGCGCTGGCGTCGTCTGCGGAACATGTTGCGCCGGGGAAATGGCGCGACATGCCCTCGGGCGCGCTGCATGATGCGACCAATGTCTCGCGTCTGATGCCGGTGGCGATGCTGTTTGTGCCGTCCATCGGCGGGATAAGCCATGATTTTGCCGAGGATACGGACGAGGCCGACCTGGTGACCGGGCTGGAAGTGCTGGCCGGGGCCGTCGCGACGCTGTAGGTGCATAAGGTGGGCAGAATTGCCCACCCTACAGGGTCAGATCACGCCCAAGACACGCAGGCCAAGGCCCAATGTGGAAAGCGCGGCCAGCGCAAAGGCCAGCGTGCGTAGCACCGGGATACCCAGCACATAAATGATGTAATGGGCGAATATGCCGATGAAATAGGTCATGGCCAACGTGCCGGGATAGGCATCCTCCGGCAGTTTGATCATGGCCAGCACGGCAAGCGGGGCAAAGGCAACAAATGTTTCCACTGCAACCGTATGGGCGCGCATGGCGCGTTGCGCCCAGTCCGATTGTGGCGTGGCATTGGGGTCGTAATTGGCCAGCGCTCCCATCAATCCCCGAACGAGGATGCGGTCGAGGATATAGGGCAACCAGGCGATGGCGATCCAGGTCGCGCTCAGCGCGGTGTAGAATTCAAGCGATGACATGGCGGTTTCCTCCCATGATGCCAGCGCCGGGAGCATAGCATGAATCGTGGTTTTCGCGTGCTTCATTTGGGCCAAGGGGCTGAAAGCGTGCAGCAATCGTGTTAGTCTGCCGCGATGGATATTATCACAGTGTCATATTACGCGGTGGTCTGTGGCGTGCTGGGTATGGCGGGACCGAAACTTGGCGGAACGCTCGTGCGGCTCCTTATCGGGGGCATTGTCGGCGTCATCGCGGCGACTTTGTTGCCGACAGTGCGGTTGATCGCTGGCTTTTGAGCGACGTCAGCTCCATGCCACATCGCCAAGAAAGATGTAGCCAGCGCCATAGATCGTCTTGATCAGGCGCGGATTCTTGGGGTCTTCGCCCAGCTTGGTGCGCAGCCGCGAGATGCGTACATCCATCGCCCGGTCAAAACTTTCGCCCGCCGCGCCGCCCAGCGTTTCCTGCATCTGTTGTCGGCTGATCAGTCGGCGGGGGCTTTCGAGGAACATCCGCAGAACCTCGCCCTCGGCATGGCTGAAACTGCCCTCGGTCCCGTCGTCGCTGCGCAGAGTATAGGCATCGAAATCTGCCTCCCAGCCATTGAAGCGGGCGATGCGGCGGTTCTGCACCTTGGGCTGAGAGGATCGCAGCCGGGCGCGGATGCGCGCCACGACTTCGGACGGGTCAAAGGGTTTGATGATGTAATCATCCGCGCCCAGTTCCAGCCCGGTGATCCGGTCCTGCACCTGGGCTCGTCCGGAAATGATGATGACCGTTGCCCCCTGTTCCAGCGCAAGCCGGTGTACCAGAGACAACCCGTCCCGATCCGGCAGGCCAAGATCGACCAGACAGACATCCGGCGTTGTCGTCCGCAACGCGGCTTCGAATTCCGTGGCGCGCGCAAAACTCAGTGTGCGGAACCCGGCCTCTTCCAGCGTGTCGGCCAGCAGGCGGCGAATGTCCGGTTCGTCGTCAAGGATGGTGACAAGCGGTTGATCAGTCATGATGTGCCTTGGCGGTGTGCAGCGCGGCGGCGAGTTGAACCGCGTCAAAAGGTTTGTGGAGGAGCGGCCCGCGCTGGGCGGCCATCTCTGCCAGATCATGGGTTCGGGGCAAAGAGGTCATCAATGCCGTTGGCAACGGGGCCACCATGCGGGACAGATCAAGCCCGGTCTCAACCCCTTCAAGCTGAATGTCGGACAGGACCGCAGTGATATCGGGCAACCCGGCCACCAGCGCCGTGGCCTCAGGCACGGATGCGGCTTCGACAACCTGATGGCCCATGCCGGTCAGCATTTCCCGGACACTGTCGCGCAGGTCGGGGTTGTCTTCGACCAGAAGGATCAGATCGGGCTGCATGGTGCTGGGCAGGTCCGCGGGACGCAGGGGCAACCGGATGGTGACGCGCGCACCGGTCTGGCCATTGGCAAGGCGAACCTCGCCCCCGGCCAGCTTGGTCATGTCGTAAACCATGGCGAGGCCCAGCCCTGATCCTTCGCCGCCCTTGGTGGTAAAAAACGGGGCCAACCCGTCGCGCAGGGCCTGTTCCGTGAACCCGGGCCCGGTATCGGAGACTTCAAAGGTCAGCCAGGTGCCGGTTTCCTCCCGCACGGTCAAGGTGATGGTTCCGCTGTCGCCGCAGGCGTCCCGCGCGTTCAGGACAAGGTTCAGCAGCGAATCCTGCAACATGCCGGGGTCGAGCGAATGCGCGCCGCCTGCCTGAACATCCAGCGCCAGGGAAACACCGTCGGGAAGGCTGGGCTTTGCAAGGGTTTGCAGCTCTTCCACGAAAGATGCGACATCCACCGCAGCGGGTGAATACGTCCGGCTGCCGGTCATGTCGGCGATGCGGCTGAGCAAACGACCTCCGCGCCGGGCGGCGCCGATGGTGGCGGCGACCAGCGGAGCGGCGTCCGGGGGAAGCGCGTCCATGCGGTCGAGCTTGGATTGCATGCCAAGGATCACCGTCAACAGGTTGGAGAAATCATGTGCCAGCCCGCTGGTCAGCTGTGCGGCCATTTCCCTACGGCGCGTTTGTTGAAGGGCGACGCGTGCCTGAGTTTCCTCGGTGATGTCCATCGACAGGATGTAGACCCCGCGCTCACTCTGATCCGGGGTAAAGGACACGCGGATACGGCGCAGGCTGGGTGTGTCGGTGAACTCGAACACTGACTGCTGGCCGTCATAGGCCGCATCAAGATGGGGTCTGACCTTGTCATAGGCATCGGGGCCAAGCGCGTCGGAGATGTGCAGGCCCAGGATATTGGAAGGCCTGCCGGGGATGACCGAGCTAAGACGCCGGTTGGAATAGGTATAGCATCCGTTCGCATCCACATGGGCGATATGGGCGGGCATCATTTCCGTGGTGAGCCGCGTACGGGCCTCAATGGCGCGCAACTGGCGCTGGGTTTCTTCCAGCGCGCTGATCG
This sequence comes from Primorskyibacter aestuariivivens, assembly GCF_028023675.1. Taxonomy (GTDB): domain Bacteria; phylum Pseudomonadota; class Alphaproteobacteria; order Rhodobacterales; family Rhodobacteraceae; genus Marinovum; species Marinovum aestuariivivens. The sequence goes on from NZ_JAQIOZ010000022.1 coordinate 24,893, forward strand.
TGGCGGCCAGTTCGCGGTTGGTGGCGGCCAGTTCCTCGGACCGGCGCAGCACCTCTTCCGAGAGCAGCTCGGAGCGGGTGCGCAACAGCTCTTCCTGCTGCTTTGTGCGGGTGATGTCGGTATAGACGGTGACCCAGCCGCCCTGCGGCAGCGGTGCACCCTCGACCGAGAGCCATTTGCCGCCCGCGCGCGGCCGCTCCATGTAATGCGGCTCAAAGGCGCGGGCCTGGTCTTCGCGCTGGGCGACGAATTCCTCGATATCGTCGATCTCGCCATATTCGCCGCTTTTGGCCAGATGGCGGACCGTGTCGGCAAAGCGGGCACCGGGGGTGACCAGCGCTTCGGGGAGGTTGAACATTTCCTGAAAACGCCGGTTGCACTGGGCCAGCCGCAGATCGCTGTCATAGATCGACAGGGCCTGCTGGATGAGATTGAGACCGGCCTGCGTCAGGTCGGACAATTGCTTGTCGGACAGGTCCATGAATCTGTGCCCCCCTGATCGGGGCTTACGTCAGGCGGGGGACAGGATCAACTCTGACCCTGCGGCGCGATCCGCTCAAGCGGCAGGGACAGGGAATAAGCCAGCGCGCCGGTGGAAAAATCCGCATCGGCCTGCCCCCCGAGCCGCTGCGGCACGACAAGGTTGAGCACACGCGAGCCATAGCCGAACCCGGTTTCGGGCGGCGCGGTCGTGGTTGTGGCGGGAACCGCCTCCGGGCGCGTCTCGATCCATTGCAGGTCAAGCTGCGGCGGCTGCCCCATCTCGCCCCCGGTTCGGTCCCAACGCAGATAGACCTTTCCGTCATCATCGCGCAATGCGCCATGTTTCACCGAATTGGTTGCCAGCTCGTCCAGAGCAAGGGCGATTTGCCGGGCGGCTTCGGAGTTCAGGTCTTCATCATCACCCTGGATGGAAATCCGGTTGGGAAAGGCTTCAAGATGCGCGCGCAGCTGGTGACGGGCCAGTTTCAACAGGCTGTGCGGTAGGCGTTGACCGCCCCGGGTCAGATCGTCGGTGGTGGCGGCCATGGCGTCCAGCCGTGCCAGGAACCGGTCGAGAAAATCCTCCTTGTCGCCGCTGTGCTGCGCGGTCTGGCGCGCCAGTGCGGCGGTCACCTGCGCCAGATTGTCGGCCCGGTGTCCGGCCTGTCGCAAGACGATGTTGAGCTCTTCATTGGTGCGGGCCAGTTCCCGGGTGCGCTCGGCCACGGTATCTTCCAGCGCGTCGCGGGCCCGGCGCAGATCGGCCAGCGTATCCTCATGCGCGGCGATTTCGGCGCTCAGCTTGGCGTTTGCGTCGCGCAGATGCGCGGGCGAGGGCAGGGCGATGATCCGGGGAACCAACGGAAACAGCACAGCAGCGGTCACAAGCGAGACAATACCGGTCGCCAGCTTGGCCAGCCCATGCAGCGCATAGACCGGCACCCAAAGCGTGACAATCGAGATCAGGTGGGTCAACCCGCACAGCGCGATGAACGCGGCAAACAGCCAAGCCAGCCCGCGGTTTTCCAGATCGGGGCGGCCACGCATCACGCGGTAGATGGCAACCGGAATAATTGAATAGGCCATGAAGATCAGGAAATCCGAGCCCGCAAAAAGCGCAATGAGCCAAGGTTGCCACAAAAGGCACATGCCATGCGCCATGTAGCCCAGATCCTGAAAGAAGGTGATTGCAGCTTGCATCGCTTCGCGCCTTTCATGCCACTTGCGGACATCTGTCCATGCAAGTGTTAAGAGGTGGTTAACCATGCTTAACGTCGTGGAGCGGCGGCGGGAGAGCGCTTGTTACAATTCGTAAGAATTGGGAAATGTTCAGGAAAAAGTTGACCCCCAGCGTAACCCCTGACCAAATGATGCTCAGAATCGCATGTAAGCGGTCCGCCCCGGGGGAGACGGGGCAAAGGGAGGACATAGATTGGCTCAGAATGCTGAGGGCGTGGAAGGTCTGCGCTCTGTACCGGCGCTGTTGAAGCGCAATGCAACGCAATTTTCAAACTCGCCCGCCTATCGCGAGAAGGAATACGGGATCTGGCAAAGCTGGACCTGGTCCGAGGCGGAAAAGGAAATCGAAGCGCTGGCGCTGGGGCTGTTGAACCTTGGCGTGAACGAAGGCGATTTCATCGCCGTTATCGGGCGCAACCGGCCCTACCTTTATTGGTCCATGGTGGCTGCGCAGTCCGTGGGGGCCGTGCCCGTGCCGCTGTATCAGGATTCGGTGGCCGAAGAGATGGAATATGTGCTGTCCCATTGCGGCGCGCGGTTCGTCATCGTGGCCGACCAGGAGCAGGTGGACAAGGTGATCGAAGTGCAGGAGCACCTGCACCAGTTCGAGCACATGATCTATATCGATCCGCGCGGATTGCGGAAATACGACCATTCCCGACTGCATCAGTTTTCCCATGTGCAGGATCAGGGCCGTGCCGCCCGTGACGAACACATCAAGGAACTGGATCGTCGCCGTGGCGGGCTTGGCTATGACGATACCTGCGTCATGCTTTACACCTCGGGGACTACGGGCAAGCCCAAGGGCGTGGTTCTTTCCAACCGCAATATCATCGAGACGGCCAAGAATTCATCCGAATTTGACCACCTGCGCGAAGGCGACGAGGTGCTGGCCTATCTCCCCATGGCCTGGGTTGGCGATTTCATCTTTTCCATTGGTCAGGCCTATTGGACCGGGTTCTGCGTGAATTGTCCCGAAAGCGCGGACACGATGATGACGGACCTGCGCGAGATTGCGCCCAGCTATTATTTCGCGCCGCCAAGGGTGTTCGAGACGCAGCTGACATCGATCATGATCCGCATGGAAGATGCCAGCCCGCTCAAGCGCAGGATCTTCCAATATTTCATGAACCACGCGCGCGAGGTCGGTCCTAAGATACTGGACGGGCATTCTGTCGGGACGTTGGACCGGATCAAATACGCGCTGGGCGAATTCATGGTCTATGGTCCGCTCAAGAATGCGCTGGGCTTTTCCAAGGTGCGTGTGGGCTATACGGCGGGCGAAGCCATTGGCCCGGAAATCTTTGATTTCTATCGCGCATTGGGCATCAACCTGAAGCAGCTCTATGGCCAGACCGAAGCCTCGGTCTTTATCACCCAGCAGCCCGATGGCGAAGTCCGCTCGGACACGGTGGGCGTGCCATCCCCGGGGGTAGAGATCAAAATCGCCGAGAATGGCGAGGTGTTCTACCGCTCGCCCGGCACCTTTGTGGAATATTACAAGAACGCCGAGAGCACCGCGGACACCAAGGACGCTGAGGGCTGGGTGGCCACGGGTGATGCCGGGTTCTTTGAACCCGATACCGGGCATCTGCGCATCATCGACCGGGCCAAGGATGTGGGCAACATGGCCGATGGCGCGATGTTTGCGCCGAAATACGTTGAGAACAAGCTGAAGTTCTTCCCCAATATCCTTGAGGTGGTGGTGTTTGGCGCAGGCCGCGACAAGTGCTGTGCCTTTATCAATATTGACCTGACAGCCGTGGGCAACTGGGCCGAGCGCAACAATATCGCCTATGCCTCCTATCAGGAACTGGCGGGGCATCCCAAGGTTCTGGACATGATCCAGTCCCATGTTGAGGACACCAATGCATCCGTGGCCGAGGATGAGATGCTCTCGGGCTGTCAGATCCACCGCTTCCTAGTGCTGCACAAGGAACTGGATGCGGATGATGGCGAGTTGACCCGGACCCGCAAGGTGCGCCGCAAGATCATTGGCGAGAAGTTCGAGGATCTGGTGAACGCGCTCTATGACGGGTCGACATCGGTCTATACCGAGACAGAAGTGACCTATGAGGATGGGCGCAAGGGCAAGATCAAGGCGACGCTGGAAATCCGCGACGCCAAGGTTGTGCCGGTCACCCCCAAAGCGGTGGCGGCGGAATGATGGGCGACGTGCGCCTTCGGCGACACCCCGCCCACCCTCCCGCGGGTGCCTCCGGCGGGAGTTTATTTGGCAAGATGAAGGGGCTGGTTTGGTGAAAGACACCGAAGGATATATGACCGCCGACGGGCGCCAGATTGGCGGCGTGTTGATGGAGATGAAAAACATCACCCTGCGCTTTGGTGGCGTGGTGGCGATTCAGGACATCTCGTTCGACATTCGCGAAGGTGAGATCCGGGCCATTATCGGTCCCAATGGCGCGGGCAAATCGTCCATGCTGAACGTGATCTCGGGCTTCTATACGCCGTCCGAGGGCGAGGTCTGGTACAAGGGATCGAAACGCCCGCCGATGAAGCCCTTTGAGGTGGCGCGGCTGGGAGTGGCGCGGACCTTTCAGAACATTGCGCTGTTCGAGGGCATGAGCGTGTTGGACAACGTGATGACCGGTCGGCTGACCCATATGCATGCGGGTATTGGCGCGCAGGCGTTGTGGTGGGGCAAGGCCCGGGACGAAGAAATTGAAAATCGTCGCAAGGTGGAGGAAGTCATTGATTTCCTTGAGATTCAGGCGATCCGCAAAACACCGGTGGGCAACCTGCCATACGGGTTGAAAAAGCGGGTAGAGCTGGCGCGTGCGCTGGCGGCGGAGCCGTCGATCCTTTTGCTGGATGAGCCGATGGCGGGCATGAATGTCGAGGAGAAAGAGGACATGAGCCGCTTTATCCTTGATGTGAATGACGAGTTCGGCACCACCATCGCGCTGATCGAACACGATATGGGCGTGGTCATGGACCTGTCGGATCGGGTTGTCGTGATGGATTACGGCAAGAAGATCGGTGACGGCACGCCGGACGAGGTGCGTAACAACCAGGATGTGATCGACGCCTATCTGGGGGTGGCACATTGAGCCGGCTGGCTGGCATAAGTCTTGGCCTGTGTCTGGCGGCCGGGGGCGCGATGGCGGCACCGGATGATGCGCTGACCCGCGGTTTTGACGACTGCTTTTCCGCGGTCACCTCGGGCAACGGTCTGTTCCGGCTGTCGGCCTACGAGATGGTGCCGCAAGGCGCAGACAACGGCGGGGAACGAGGCTTTCTTGGCACTCTGACAAGCGGGTTGGGTGACATGGCCGTCTCCGCCACGATCCGTGACGGCCAGTTGGTTGAGTGTACCCTTGGGCATGCTCCGCAAACTGTCCCCTATGGGCCTGCAGAAGACAGCGTCGCGGCATGGTTTGGCTGGTTGGACAGCACAGGCCTGAGCCAGGCAGTGGAGGGCGAGGCACAGGTGTCCCGCGTTCTTTGCCTGCCTGATCTCGCGTCCGTCGCGGTGCAGGTTGTGGCCGCGAAACACGGGGATGCGCCCGAAGCGCTCGGCTTTGCCGTCGCGCTCACGACCCCCGACAATTTTAAGCAATGTGGATGAGGACTGCTTTATGCTGAATGAAATCTTCATCAAACCCTTCGTGGATATGGTTGAAGCCCCCGATTTCCTGTTGCAGGTGCTGTGGGAAGGGCTGGTTTCAGGCATTCTATACGCGCTGATCGCGCTCGGGTTTGTGCTGATCTTCCGGTCGTCCCGGATTTTCAACTTTGCCCAGGGCATCATGGTGGTGTTTGCGGCGCTGACGCTGGTGGGGCTGTATGCCATGGGTGTGCCCGCCTGGATCTGTGTGCTGCTGACGCTGGGGGTGATGTTCGTCTTGGCGGTCGCCATTGAACGGGTGGTTCTGCGCCCGCTGGTGGGCCAGCCCGACATCATCCTGTTCATGGCAACCATCGGGATCACGCTGTTCCTCATCGGTTTTGGCGAGATCATCTTTGGCGGTGAAAACAAGGTAATGATCTCGGAAGAGCTGGGCATTCCCACGGGTGACACCGTGCTGGAGCCCTGGGGCGGTTTGTTGATCCTGCAACATCTGGATATCACAGTTGTTGTTGTTGCGACGCTTCTGGTGCTCGCGCTCCTGGCTTTCCTCAACTACACCCAGATGGGCCGGGCGATCCGGGCGCTGGGCGATGATCACCAGGCGGCTTTGTCCGTTGGCATCTCGCTTCAGACGGTTTGGGTGCTGGTCTGGTTTATCGCCGGGATCATCGCGCTGGTCACGGGCATCGCCTGGGGCGCGCGGGCGGGTGTGTCCTTTGCGCTCGAAGTGATCGCTTACAAGGCGCTGCCGGTTCTGATGCTGGGTGGTCTGGAGAGTATCACCGGGGCGATCATCGGCGGTCTGATGATCGGCATGCTGGAAAAACTCTTCGAGATTTACTGGGGTCAGCCACTTCTGGGCGGCAATACCGAGACATGGTTTGCCTTTGTATTGGCGCTCGTGGTGCTCTTGTTCCGTCCGCAGGGGCTCTTTGGGGAGAAGATCATCGAAAGGGTCTGACGCGGCGCGGGGCGCGCTGCGACAGAGACGGGAAAGGTGGGCAGGATTGCCCACCCTACGGGAAAGACGAGTGAATGGCGAAACTGATTGCAATTCTGAACGTGGTGGCCTGGTCCGGGTTTTGGGCCTTTGGCTACCTCGCGCTGACCACCACGCCGGACGAATCCGGCAACATGGTCACCGCAGTGCTTCTGGCGGCGTTTGGCGCGGCGATCGGGCTTTGGGCCTGGTTCTGGCTGGCACGGCATTCCGAAGAGATCGGATACGCCAAACCGGCCAACCGGGTGGAGAAGCCGGACGACATTTGACGCAGGCGGTGCGTGAGTGATTGCGCGCCCAACGGGAAAAACGGGGATGTGGGGTGTGCCCCTTGGCGCGCACCGACATAAGGAAAAGACGGATGCTTTACAGAACCGCAGGACAATTCAAGACCAGCTACAAGACGGATCAGGCGCTGTTCCCGATCCGGCAGGATGCGATCCTGCTGGCCATCATCCTCGTCTTTGTCTGGGTGATCTTTCCGCTCACGGCGAGCGAGTTCACCTTTCAGGCGATCCTGATCCCGGTGCTGATCTTTGCGCTGGCCTCGATGGGGCTGAACATACTCACGGGTTTTGCCGGGCAGCTCAGCCTTGGCACCGGGGCGTTCATGGGGGTGGGGGCCTATGCCTGCTACAAGATGATCACGCTCATGCCGTGGATGAACCCGATCGTGGCGATCCTTTTGTCAGGTGTGTTCAGCGCCGGGATTGGTGTCGTGTTCGGCATTCCCAGCCTGCGGATCAAGGGGTTCTACCTGGCCATTGCAACGCTGGCGGCGCAGTTCTTTCTGGTCTGGCTGTTTGAGAAATGGGCCTGGCTTTACAACTACAACTCCTCGGGCGCGATCCAGGTTCCGAACCTTGAGATGTTCGGCACCTATATCTCGGGCCCGCAGGCGGCGTCGGTCACGGAATATTACGTGGTGCTCTTTGTGGTCACGTTGCTCACAATGCTCTGCATCAACCTCACGCGGGGCAATCTGGGCCGGACGTGGAAGGCAACGCGGGACATGGACATCGCGGCGGAGCTTATCGGCATCAACCTGATGAAATCCAAGCTCACCGCCTTTGCGATCAGTTCCTATATCGTGGGTGTTGCCGGCGCGCTTTACGTCTTCATGTGGAAAGGCGCGGCCGAGCCCAACGTGTTCGACATTCCGCTCAGCTTCCAAGTGCTGTTCATCGCCATCATCGGAGGGCTTGGGTCCATCATGGGCAATTTCCTCGGCGCGATCCTGATCGTAGGGCTGCCGGTGGTGCTGAACCTGTTGCCCAACCTGCTGGGCATCCCGATTGACAGCGCCATGGTGGAACATCTCAATATCATGATTGTCGGCTCGCTGATCATCTTTTTCCTAATCATCGAACCGCATGGGCTGGCGCGGCTTTGGGCGCTGATCCGCGAGAAACTCATCATCTGGCCGTTCCCGCACTAGGGGCCGGTCCAACAACAGAACCATCATCGAACAACCAATGGGAGGAACCTCGATGAAACATTTTGCGAAACTGGCCGCTGCAGCGGTGGTCGCTTCGGTGACCGCAGGCGCGGCGATGGCCGAGGGGCTCTATACGCCCAACCTCAGCTACCGGACCGGTCCCTTTGCGGCCACGGGTATTCCGCTGATGAATGGTCAGGCCGATTACATGAACATGCTGAACGCCCGTGACGGCGGTATCGGCGGCGTCATGATCGACTTTGACGAATGTGAAACCGGCTATTCCACCGAGAAGGGCGTGGAATGCTACGAGAAGACCAAAGGCAAGGCCATCGTGACCCAGCCGTGGTCCACCGGCATCACGCTGCAGGTTCTGCCCAAGACCAACGTGGACGAAATCCCGATCCTGGCGCCTGGCTACGGCTTCTCGCCGATGATGGATGGCAAGACCTTCCAATGGGCGTTCAACGCACCGTCGGGCTATTGGGATGGCGCCGACATGATCATCCAGTATCTGGAAAGCCAGGGTGATCTGGCGGGCAAGAAAATCGCCTTCCTGCATCTCGATCACCCCTATGGCAAAGAGCCGATCCCGGTTCTGGAAGCGCTGGCTGCGGCCAAGGGCTTTGAATTCACGCCGATCCCGGTCGGTCTGAAAGAGATGCAGAACCAGTCGGCCCAGTGGCTGCAGATCCGCCGCATGCGTCCCGACAATGTGATCATGTGGGGCTGGGGCGCGATGAACGCCGGCGCCATCACCGAGGCCGTGAAAACCAAGTACCCGATGGAAAACTTCATCGGTGTGTGGTGGGCCGGTCATGATGCCGACCTGAAGATCGTTGGCGAAGACGGCAAGGGCTACAAGTCGATCTCCTGGTCCTTCCCGAACCCCGATGCGCCGGTCATGGCGGACATCCAGAAACACGTGGTCGAAGCTGGCAACACCCAGTCCAACCCCGAAGAGATGTCTGGCGTCTTCTATTCCCGCGGTATCGTCATTTCCGCCATTCTGGCCGAAGGCATCGCCGTGGCGCAGGAGCATTTCGGCACGGCTGAAATCAACGCCTCGCAGCTTCGCTGGGGTCTGGAAAACATCAACATGACCGAGGAGCGGATTGCCGAGCTGGGTCTGGACGGCATGGTGCCGCCCTTTGCCACCTCCTGCTCCAACCACACCGGCAACTCCGGCGGCTGGATGCTGGAATGGGACGGTTCGAAGTTCGTCAAAGCCTCGGACCTGCTGACACCGAACACCGATGCCTATGCCGCGCTGGTGGCCGAGAAGGCGGGCGAATACGCCACGTCCAATGCGCCCTGGCCGGTGAACGAAGAGTGTGAAGGCTAAGCGCCTTCACTCCGGCGGCGGCGCATGCCGTCGCCGCCGGGACATTTGCGCATTTTTCAAAGAGAAGAAGACCCATGCTGGACGCTGCAAAAACGCAAGAGACGCTTCTTGAGGTCAACAATATCGAGGTGATCTACAATCACGTGATCCTCGTGCTCAAGGGCGTGTCGCTGTCGGTTCCCAAGGGTGGGATCACCGCGCTGTTGGGCGGCAACGGTGCGGGCAAGACGACGACGCTCAAGGCGATTTCGAACCTGCTGCATTCCGAGCGTGGCGAGGTGACCAAGGGCTCGATCAATTACAAGGGCGAGCGGGTGCAGGATCTGGACCCGGCGGCGCTTGTCAAACGCGGCGTTATCCAGGTGATGGAAGGCCGCCATTGCTTTGAGCACCTCACGGTCGAGGAAAACCTGCTGACCGGGGCCTATACCCGCAAGGACGGCAAGGGCGCGGTCGAGGCCGATCTTGAGATGGTCTATTCCTATTTCCCGCGCCTCAAGGAACGGCGCAAGAGCCAGGCGGGCTATACTTCAGGCGGCGAACAGCAGATGACGGCGGTGGGCCGGGCGCTCATGTCACGGCCTGAAACGATCCTGCTGGACGAGCCGTCCATGGGGCTGGCCCCGCAGCTGGTGGAACAGATTTTCGAGATCGTGAAATCCATCAACGAGAACGAAGGCGTGTCTTTCCTGCTGGCCGAACAGAATACCAATGTGGCCCTGCGCTTTGCGCATTACGGCTATATCCTGGAATCCGGGCGCGTGGTGATGGACGGCCCTGCCGATGACCTGCGCGAAAACCCGGATGTGAAGGAATTCTATCTGGGCATGTCGGACGAGGGGCGCAAATCGTTCCGCGATGTGCGCAGCTACCGCCGCCGGAAGCGTTGGCTGGCCTGATGACCCGAAACAGTCAGACATATGCACCCCATGGCGCGAACCCCGCCATAGGGCAGGGTCCCTGCATCCTAGCTCTGGCCACCAATGCGGGCGATCACATCGGCGCGCATATGGGCGAGCCGCTCAAGCGCCTCTTCGCGGGTGTTGCGGATATTGGGCTCAAAGCCCTGCGTCGTGGCGCGCATGCGAATGTCTTCCTCGGTCTCGGAGCCGACGGCATAGCGCACCGACCCCAGCGAGGCGGCGATGTTGAGCCGCTTGCCGCGATGGGCATAACGTACCCAAGCTTCGGGCATGATCTGGCATTCATTGAGGTTTACAAGGAAGAACCACTTGCGGTCGGTCTCCTTGATACGTGCTTCGATGAAGTCATAGAAATCGTTGACATCGCGCGAATGATGGAAGGTGAAGTGCGAGAAATCCACCTCCATGATCACCGCCTCTTCGTCAAAGGACAGGCGGCGCGCAAAATCGGCCTCGACATAGTTCGGGTCATGCTGCACCCGGCGCGTCACGCGTTTGGACGGCAGGGATTTGATCCGCTCTATGGCCGCGTCCCGGGTCTCGAACAGGTTCGGATCAAAGGCTTCGGTATTTGCCGCGCGTTCGATCTGGCGCCGGGTTTCTTCGGAGGCGTCAAAACGCACCGATCCCATGGAATGCGCAAGGTTCAGCACCTTGCCCCGCTTGCGGTAGGCCAGCCATGCATCCGGCTCGATCCTTGTGCCGTTCAGATTGACGAGAAAGAACCATTTATCTTCGCCGGTCGCCGCAATGCGGTCTTCCAGCCGGTCGTAGAACAGGTTCACGGTTTCGGCGCTGTCAAAGGAGAAGTCGGAAAAATCCGCCTCCATGGCCTGCAACGTTTCGTGAAACGTGATGCGCGCATTCAGCGCCTCGCGCGTGACCAGCTGGACCGCGGTTTCCGTATCGGACATGACAATACCCCTCGTTCACGCCCCTCCCGGGCGCTCCGTACACATTTGCATACAGACCTAGACGCGCGGGCCCACCCCTGCACACAGGGCAAGCTGTCGCTGCGTCAATTCATCAGAGGACAAGTCGCATGAGCACCTATTTCGATAATCTGGAAACCCGCTCGGCCGATGAACGCGCGGCGGGTCAGTTGACCGACCTGAATGCACAGCTGGAGCGAAATGGCATGGCGCGGGTGGGCGATCTTTCCGAGCTGTCGGGGCGCCCCGTGCTGCGCAAATCCGATCTCGTGGCGCGGCAAAAGCAACAGGCTCCGTTCGGCGGGCTGCCCGTCAGCAATGTAGCGCATATCTTCCAGTCTCCCGGTCCGATTTATGAACCCGGCGGGGTCAGCCATGACTGGTGGCGCATGGGACGCTTCCTGCATGCGGTGGGCATCGGGACATGTGACATCGTGCAGAACTGTTTCGGCTACCACCTGACACCTGCCGGCATGATTTTCGAGAATGGCGCGCGCGCCGTGGGTGCCGCCGTGTTGCCCGCCGGCACCGGCCAGACCGAGCTTCAGGCGCGCGCTGCCCATGACATCGGGGTGACGGCCTATGCGGGCACACCGGATTATCTCAAGGTGATTCTGGACAAGGCCGAGGAGATGGGCCTGCCCCTCAAGATCACCCGCGCAGCTGTGGGTGGCGGTGCACTCTTCCCCTCGCTCCGGCAGGAATATGCCGATCGGGGCATTTCCTGTCTGCAATGTTACGCCACCGCTGATCTTGGAAATATCGCATATGAAAGCCCGGCGCAGGAGGGCATGATCATTGACGAAGGCGTGATCGTCGAGATCGTGACACCGGGAACCGGCGATCCGGTGGCCCCCGGTGAAGTGGGCGAAGTTGTCGTGACTACGCTCAACCCCGATTATCCGCTGATCCGTTTTGCGACCGGTGATCTGAGTGCGATCATGCCCGGCGAAAGCCCTTGTGGGCGGACAAATATGCGCATCAAGGGCTGGATGGGCCGTGCCGATCAGACCACCAAGATCAAGGGTATGTTCGTGCGTCCCGAACAGGTGGCCGAACTGGTCGCGCGCCATGAGGAGGTCACTCGCGCACGTGTGATCGCCGCGCGAGAAGGCGAGGCAGACACGATGATCGTGCGTCTTGAAAGCGCGTCTGACGACCCCTCGCGCTATGATGCGACGGTGCGCGATGTGCTCAAGCTTCGTGGCGCTATCGAGCTTGTGTCCCCTGGCACCCTTCCCAAAGACGGCATCGTGATAGAGGATACCCGGGTCTACGACTGATCCGGGAGGACCCATCATGAGTGTTTTGTTCAGCCGCATCGCAATCGGGATCGCGGCGCTGGTTGCCGTGTCCTCTTCGAGCCCCGGCCGCGCTGCCGATGTGGCACTGGTACTTGCGAATTCTGATTACCGCCGGATGCCGGATTTTCGCACGGGCGACGAATTGCGGGCCATCGCCGAAGACCTGGCACGGAACGGGTTTGATGTTGTCGCGGCCTTTGACGAGGATACTCGCGATCTTCTTGCCGCGGCTGACCGGTTCCGCAGGCTCTCTGATGATGCGGATCGCATACTGATTGTGGTCTCGGGCCATATCGCCACGACGACAACGGATGCCTGGCTCCTGGGAACCGAAGCCAACCGGCCCGATCTGATGAGCGTTGCGCATGAAGGGCTGTCGCTTTCTGGTCTTGCCCGGTTTGCCCGTCACGCGGCGGGCCGATCCGTCATTCTGGTTGGGCCGACCGGCAAGGGCGATGTGCTGGGTACGGGGCTGGGCGTAGGTACGCGTGGCATGGACCTGCCCCAAGGGGTGACGCTGGCGCGTGGGTCCGTTGAAAATTTGCGCCGAGCCATTTTCGATGGCCTTCTGGCGCGCGGCAAAAGCCTTGATGAGGCGCTTTCCCATATGTCCGCGCGCGGCTTCCTGTCCAAATCCGTTGGCTTTACTGCCGGGCGGGACGGACCACGCCCGGGCGTCATTGAAGGCAGCGCAGAAGAGGATGGCTTCTGGAACGCGGTCCGCGCCATCGACACCGAAGCGTCTTACGAGCTTTATATCTCTCGCTACCCGCGTGGCCGTTTTGTGGAACAGGCACGGGACCGGATTGCCGCGCTCGAAGGCGACCGTGTGCGCGAATGGGCACGGGAGGAGGAACAGCTTGGCCTGAACCGCAATGACCGTCGGCGCGTTCAGGGTCAACTCACCCTGCTGGGCTACAACACGCGCGGCGTGGACGGCATCTTTGGCAACGGAACGCGCAACGCTATCCGGGCCTGGCAACGCGCCAACGGTTATCCGCAGACCGGCTACCTGACACGGACCATCATGAACCTGATCGCGTCGCAGGCGCGCGAGGTTGAACGTGAGCGCGAAGAAGAGGAAGCACGCGCAGACGATGCCTATTGGGAACGCACAGGAGCGCGTGGCACGGTCGAAGGGCTGCGCGCCTATCTTGACCGCTACCCGCGCGGGCGCCACGCGGCAGAGGCCCGTGACCGGCTTGCGGCGCTCGAAGAGGACGTGCGCGAGGATGAACGCGCCGAGGTTCGTGCGGCGTGGAGCCGCGCGCGTGAGGCGGATACGATTGAGGCGTATCGCGATTTCATCGAGCGATACCCCAACACCCGTGCGGCGGAATCAGCCCGCGAACGGATTCGCGAACTCCGCGAAAAGGGGCGTGACGCCAGCATTCGCAAAGCCAGATCGGAAGAGCGCGATATCCTCAGAAACCCGATCACCATGCTGCTGGTGGAGCAACGGCTGATCCAGCTTGGCTATCGTCCGGGTGTGCCCGATGGCAATTTCGACGACAATACGCGCAATGCGATCCGAAAATTCCAGAAGGACCGGGACATCTTCGACAGCGGCTATGTCGACCGCAAGACAGCGGGTTTCCTTCTGTCCGGGCGGTGAGCCACCGTATGGGCGGGCAGGGCGGACCTTGCGCCCTGCCTGAATCCCGGCCCCTATCCCACGGTTTCAGGAGCTGAGAACGACAAAGCCCCGCGGCATATGCTGCGGGGCTTGATCATGTCGCTGGCGGTGTCGCCTGTCCGGGCTTAGCCCTGACGTGCTTTGAACCGCTTTTGCGTCTTGTTGATCACATAGACACGGCCCTTACGGCGCACAACGCGGCAATCGCGGTGGCGATTCTTGAGCGAGCGGAGCGAGTTCTTGACTTTCATGTCAGTCTCTCCTTCTACGCGGCGCTGGCGTGCGCCCCTGGGTTTCGGTTCTGCCTCCGGCGGGCCGGAGACGGTGTTCATGGTGGGCGATACTGGGATCGAACCAGTGACCCCTTCGATGTCAACGAAGTGCTCTACCGCTGAGCTAATCGCCCGGAAAGTCCGTCCTGTCGCAGGAGCCCCAACAAAATGGGGCGCGGAACCCCGCGCCAGTAGCGGGGTCTATATAAAGCTTTGCGAAGGGGATCAAGGGCTTTTGGACTTCTGAAAAAAATGTCTATCATTAACGCCATCACAGGAGTGCAACGTGCCGAAAAGAGCCTTTTACCTTGCCGAGCCAGAGCAGTGGACAACGCCGGTGGTCTTTGCCTCGCCGCATTCCGGGCGGGATTATCCCTGGACGTTTCTGCGGCGCACCGTACTGGACGAACACATCATCCGAACCTCGGAAGATGCCTATGTAGACAGGCTTTTTGACTGTGCGCCCAGCTTTGGCGCGCCACTTCTCAAGGCCGGTGCCCCACGCGCCTTTGTCGATCTGAACCGGTCTGCCGACGAGCTTGACCCGGCGGTGATCGAAGGCGTGCGCCCGAGCAACTATAATCCGCGCGTGAATTCCGGGCTGGGTGTCATTCCACGCGTGGTGGCCAATGGGCGGGCGATTTATCGCGGCAAGCTCCCCATGACCGAGGCGCAGCGCCGAATCGAACGCTATTGGCGCCCGTATCATGATCAGCTCCGGTCGCTTTTGTCGGCGGCGCATACGCGGTTCGGCCAGGCGATTCTCATTGATTGTCATTCCATGCCGCATGAGGCGCTCGAATCAATCGCCCGCGCCGGGGCGCGTCGCCCTGAGATCGTGATCGGGGATCGTTTCGGCGCATCCGCTGATGGCGGCATCGTGGACCGTGTAGAGGCCGCGTTCATGTCGGCAGGGCTGACCGTTGTGCGTAATTCGCCCTTTGCCGGGGCCTATATCACCCAGCAATATGGCCGCCCGCAACGCGGACAGCACGCCGTGCAGATCGAGATCGACCGGGCGATCTACATGAATGAGCAGGCGATCCGCCCGAATGCGAATTTCGATGCGTTCAGAAAGCTTCTGCGCGGCGTTGTGGCGGAGATTGCCGAGATCGGGGCCAGCACACAGGAACGCCCGCTGGCCGCGGAATGAGCGCGCTTATTCCAGCACGAAGTTCGGGATGATCCCGAGCAGGCCAAGCGCGTCCAGTGTTTCCAGCGTCAGGCCATTCTCGGCAAACCGGTTTGCCTTTTGATAAGCGGTTAGCGCGGCCTTGCTGCCTTTGCCGAAATCGCCGTCAATCGGACCGCTGTAATGGCCACGGCTCGCCAGCTCCTGTTGCACCTTGCGGAATTCGCCGCCGGACATCAGAACCCCGAAATCTGTCCCCTGAAGGTTGACCCGGGCCTGAACATGGCCACGCGTGCGAGCCTCATTCAGCAAACGGGTGCCTTCGACAAAATCCTGCCCGACGCCTTGGCCGTTGATATGCATCACGCCAAGATTGTTGAGCGCATGCACATAGCCCTGTTTCGCGGCCACGCGGTAATGGGGAATGCTGTCCTTGTGCCGCCCGGCGGCGTCCAGCGCGCGGGCCAGATTGTGGGAATAGCGCGCGTGATCGGGGGCCTCGGACAGGGCGTCGGTGCAGGCGGCGATGGCTGCGTCCGTCTGGAGCAGGTCAAACTCGACGCCCGGGATCGACAGGTTGTTGATCGGCTCCGCCGCGAGATAATCGCATTGATGCGGCTCGATATTGCGGAAATAGAATTCGTCGGTGAGTTTCACGAGGTATTCGGGACGCTGTTTGCCCTGTGACTCCTCGATGACATCCGCCGCCACCTGCCGAAACAGCCGCCCGACCTCAAGCCCCGGTTCATGCAGTCGGCTCAGAAGCGCCTTGGTATAGGGGCTGTTTTGCCCTTCGCCGTCCAGCGCGGTGCGCCCCGGTGCGGCGGCATAGGCCACGATCGTGCCATAGACGTCCGTATTGGCGGCAGACAGTTCGCCATCGGTCACAAGGCTGGTGATCGGGGCCAGCCCGCGGGTCAGTTGCGGGTCGCCCGTGGCATCGGCCAACTGCTCTGCAAAGGGGTTGTCCCGGCAGGCATCGAGCACGACGATCTTCATCTTGGCCAGCCGGTCCATTTTGGTCAGGATGCTGGACACGCCCATGGTCTGGGCGCGGAACTTTTCCAAAGTCCCGAAATCCGAGTCGGTGGGCAGGATGTAGTTTTCGCTGTTCACCTGAATGGAATGGCCTGCGTAATAGAGCATGGCCACATCGGCATCGAAGAGCAGGTTGACGAACTGTGCCTCATCCCGGCGCAGCGCCTCGGAGGTCGGATGCAGCGTTTCGATCACGTTGAAATCCAGCGCGCGCAGCGCGTCGGCCATGGCGCTGGCATCGTTTTCCGGGTTCACCAGCGGTGTGGTCTTTTCATAGGCACCGATACCGATGACCCAGGCCACCTTGTTGCCGGGGGCATTATAGACGCTGCCCTCCTGCGCGAAGGCGACCGAGGCGGCAAGAAACCAGCCGAGAAGAAGCATCCCGGCTGATCTGATCAAGGCGACCCGCATCCCGTCACCCGAAGGGATCGAAAACCGGGCCATTGGCGTAGCCGTGCTTGCAGCTTGGGCGGCCCATCGTGTTGACACGGGTCTGGCGCGGTTTCGGCTTGGCTTCGGACGCTGGTGTCGCAGCGGGAGCCGGAGCCGCCGCTTTGACCACCTTGACCTTGGCAAGGTCAATCTCCGATTTGGTTTCGGCCTGATAGGGCAGCATCACGCCCGGACCTTTTTCGTAATTCCAGCATTGCGACGGTGTGCCGCCCGGCAATAGTCCATTCCCGTCGAGCTTGCGGGCTTCGGTTTTGCAGAACCGCAGCGGCTCGGCTTCCAGGAAACAGCCATCTACCGGCTGGTAGTTCAACTGACAGTCGCGCCACGGGCGACCGTTTTTCAGGCACGGGCTGGCCGAGCGGGCATAGGCGGCAAGGTTGCTGGACGGAATCTGGCGGCCGGTATCGGGTTCGAACTCGGAATACACCATCTGGTTGGGCTCCCCATACTGCGCCTGAAGCTCGGCCAGCAGACCGTCCGAGACACCCTGCACCTCAAAGATCTTGCCTTGCAGGATCGACATGATCGCCACATCGGCAAACCCACGCTCGTCGAGAATGGCGGCAGCGGCTTTGAAATCCGCATCGGCATTGCGGCTGGGCGTGGGGCTGGAGGATTCGGTTTCCATGCAAGCGCCCATCAGGGCGAGGGCCGCGAGACCGGCGAGAAAATTCTTTGTCATTGATTGCCTTTGGACGTGGAAGGGTGAGTGAAGGGTGTTCGTGACCCTTCAAAGAACAAAATCAGAGTCTGGCCGTCAAGGGCACGGCTTTGAAATGTTTATACTTTTCGACTCTTGCGTGAAATTTCGGCAAGCGCCTCAATCCTAACGCAGCGACCGGCCTTTCAGAATGGCATCTGGCCCGAACCGCGCGCGAATGCGGTCCGTCGCGCGTTCGGCCTCGGCACGTTTTCCGGCATCGGGGTCAAGCAGGTCCGGCGCGCGGTCGGCCTCGCTTGCATCGACGAGATGTGAAATCCCGCAGCCAAGTAGCCGGTAGGGGCCTTTGTCATCAACCTGATCGAACAACATGCGCGCGGTGCGATAGATCGTGTCGGCCATTTGCGTCGCGTCCCGCAAGGAAAGGCGGCGGGTCAGGATCTGGTGATTGGCCTGTTTCAGCTTGAGCGTCACGACGCGTCCGGCTTTGTCCTTGGCCTTGGCCCGGTCCGCCACCTTTTCCGCCATGCGCCAGAGATGCCCATCCAGAAGATCGGGGTCCGACGTATCCTCGAAAAATGTCGTTTCATTCGAGATTGATTTCACCGGTGCATTGGCGGAGACGCGCCGCGCATCCAGCCCGCGTGCCAGATGCCAGAGCCGCGTGCCCATGGAGCCGAACCGCGCGGTCAGGTCCCGTTCGTCCCAGCGTTTGAGGTCGGTGAAGGTGCGGATGCCCGCGCGGTCGAGCGATTCCTGCGCGGCGCTGCCCACGCCCCAGATCAGGCGCACGGGTTTGTCGGCCAGAAAAGACGCTGTCTCGGCCTTGCCGATCACGGAAAACCCGTGCGGTTTGTCCAGATCCGAGGCGATCTTGGCGAGAAACTTGTTGTGGCTCAGCCCGATCGACCCGGTGAGGCCCAATTCGTCCCGCATCCGCCGGATCAGGCGCGCCAGCATGATGGCGGGTGGGTGGCCATGCAAGCGCTGTGTGCCTGTCAGGTCCATGAAAGCTTCGTCCAGCGACAGGGGTTCGACCACCGGGGTCAGTTCGTCCATCATGGCGCGGATCGCGCGGGAGGCGTCCACATAGGCCTGCATGCGCGGCTTGATCACCACCGCATCGGGACAGAGCTTGAGCGCCTGAAACATCGGCATGGCCGAGCGCACGCCGCGAATGCGCGCGACATAGCAAGCAGTCGAAACCACACCGCGCCGCCCGCCGCCGATGATCACGGGTTTCCCGGCAAGGCTGGGATCATCGCGCTTTTCGACGCTGGCATAAAACGCATCGCAGTCCATATGCGCGATGGACAGCTCCCAAAGTTCGTCATGCGCAACAACGCGGCGCGACCGGCAGGCGGGACAGGACAGGCCGGTGTCAAATTCGGTCAGGCAATCGCGGCATAGGGCAGGCATGAGCATAAACCGGATCAAGTCGGGTGCAGTGGGGCTGGGTCTCGACTATATAGGGCAAGAGGCAGGCAAGCACGTGGAATTCATGTCAGACGACCATATCGTTGGGGCCAAGCTGGCGTTGTTTCTGGGCGGCGCGCTGCTGGTGATCCGGCGTGATGACGACCCGGACATTCCGTGGCCCGGTCATCTGGACCTGCCCGGGGGCGGGCGCGAGGCGGGCGAGACCGCCGAGGTCTGCGTGCTGCGCGAAACCCGCGAAGAGGTGGGGCTGCGCCTTGGCGTTGATGCGTTGGTCTATCGCCGGGACTACACGCGCCCGCATGGCACGGTTGCGTTTTTCGCGGCTCACTTGCCAATCGATGCTGCCGGGCAGGTCGTCTTTGGTGATGAGGGACAGGGGTGGATGCTCATGGCCGCCGGAGATTTCGTAGCGTGCGACGATGCGGTGCCGCATTTTCGCGAACAGGTGGCGGCATATCTTTCGCATCTTTCCGGAGCAGGGCGATAGGGCGTGAATCCTTTAAACAGCGCGATTTGCGACATCCTGTCACGAGCGTCGATTCCCGGTCTCCGGGGGGTGGCAAACCTGAATATAAAATATATCTCCGTTTTGGAATGTGAACCAAGGCAACACCCCACAAGGAGACACTCGCATGGGTCTGCGCATCAACGATATCGTACCGAATTTCACCGCTAAAACAGATCAGGGCAGCATTACGTTTCACGACTGGATCGGTGACAGCTGGGTCATCCTGTTTTCGCACCCCAAGGATTTCACCCCGGTCTGCACCACCGAATTTGGCGCTGTCGCCCAGCTGGCTGCGGAATGGGAGCAGCGCAACACCAAGGTGATCGGCCTGTCGGTGGACGGCGTGGACGAACACAAGGAATGGAAAAGCGATATTGAAAGCTTCTCGGGCGCGCCCGCCGTTTTCCCGATCATCGCTGACGAAGATCTGGCGGTGTCCAAGCTCTTCGATATGCTGTCCGCCGAGGCCTACCTGCCCGATGGGCGCACGGCAGCGGACAGCGCCTCGGTCCGCTCGGTCTTTATCATCAGCCCGGACAAGAAAGTGCAGTTGATCATGACCTATCCGATGTCGGTGGGCCGGAATTTTGCCGAGGTACTGCGTGCACTGGACGGGCTGCAGGCCACATATGGCACGCCGATTGCCACCCCGGCCAACTGGGAAAAGGGTCAGGATGTGATCGTGGCGCTGTCCCTGACGGACGAACAGGCCCGCGAAAAATTCGGTGAGATCGACGTCAAGCTGCCTTACCTGCGGACCACCAAAGCGGCCTGAGCTGCCCCGATCTCTTGGTCACGAAGGATACGAGCCCCCGGAACCCATGGTTTCGGGGGCTTTTTGCCGCCTGTTCAACGTCCGCGCGGCCAATCCGGCCGGGTATCGGCGTTGCGGCCCGCGACGACGTGAGACGCTTCAAATAAAATCGGCGCGGCTTTGATCATAGGCCGCCCCATGGACATGGGCGCACCGATTTCCTATCGCTCTACGAGGATGGATTGAGCGAGGATACGGTATGGTCAGGCAATCGGCGTTTGAAATAGGCGGGGTCAAGGTCGCCCCGGGTGCGCGTCAAACTGTCGAACTGCCGGTCAGCCAGATGCCCGACCATACGCCGGTGACCATGCCCGTCCATGTGGTGCATGGGCGGCGCGCGGGACCCGTGATGTTTGTCTCTGCCGCCATCCACGGGGATGAGGTGATCGGCGTCGAGGTTGTGCGCAGGCTCTTGCGGGCCTCGCCCGTGTCGCGTCTGGCGGGCACTTTGTTGGCCGTGCCGCTGGTCAACTCCTTCGGGTTCCTCAACCATTCCCGCTATCTGCCGGACAGGCGCGACCTCAACCGGTGTTTTCCGGGGCATCCCTCCGGATCGCTGGCGGCGCGGCTTGCGCATCTTTTCATGACCGAGGTGGTGGCGCGCAGCGATATCGGCATTGACCTGCATTCCGCCGCGATCCGGCGCGAGAACTTGCCGCAGATCCGCCTGACGCCCGGCAATGCGCGGTTGGAAGAACTGGGCCGCGCCTTTGGCGCACCGGTCATGCTGCAATCCAAGCTGCGCGAGGGGTCGCTGCGCATGGCAGCCGAAGAGCAGGGGGTTGATGTGCTGCTCTACGAGGCGGGCGAGGGGCTGCGCTTTGACGAATACGCGGCGCGGGCGGGCGTGTCGGGCATTCTGAGGGTCATGAACGCGTTGAAGATGATCGGGGCCAAAGGTGTGCCCCGGGC
The DNA here is from genome assembly GCF_028023675.1 of Primorskyibacter aestuariivivens. Taxonomy (GTDB): domain Bacteria; phylum Pseudomonadota; class Alphaproteobacteria; order Rhodobacterales; family Rhodobacteraceae; genus Marinovum; species Marinovum aestuariivivens. The sequence goes on from NZ_JAQIOZ010000022.1 coordinate 46,018, forward strand.
CAAGGGGCGTCCGCTGGCGTCGGAACGCTCAAGCTGGTTCCGCGCGCCGCTGGGCGGGCTTTTGCGAACTTACCGGACCATCGGGGACCTGGTCGAGCCGGGCGAGGTTCTTGGCGTCGTCTCGGACCCGTTTGGCGACGTGGAAACCGAGGTGATCAGCGACATGGCGGGGATCATCATCGGGCGCACAAACATGCCCGTGGTCAATGAGGGCGACGCGCTGTTTCACATTGCGCTGACCCCATCGGCCCGGGTGGCCGAGGCGGTGGTGGATGAAATGTCGGCCCAGCGCGAGGCCGCGCCGCTGTTTGACGAGGATGAGATTATCTGAGGAGCAGCGTGGTGGGCGGGACTGCCCACCCTACGCCGGTACCGGTATCAGGCCGGTTGGCGCAGCACGCGCGGCACCTTGAATTCGACGTTTTCCTGTGCGGTTTCAACTTGCTCGACCCGTACATCATAGCGGTCGCGGAACGCGTCGATCACCTCGTTCACCAGCACTTCGGGGGCGGACGCCCCTGCAGTGATCCCAACGGAGGTGATACCATCAAGCGCGCGCCAGTCGATATCCGTGGCGCGCTGGACCAGTTGGGAATAGCTGCAGCCCGCTCGCGCCCCGACCTCGACCAGCCGTCGCGAGTTGGACGAATTCGGCGCGCCCACCACCAGCATCGCGTCGCATTTCGACGCCATCGCCTTGACCGCGTCCTGACGGTTGGTCGTGGCATAGCAGATGTCTTCCTTGTGCGGTCCGACGATGTTGGGGAACCGCGCCTGAAGTGCCGCGACAATCCCCGCCGTGTCATCGACCGAGAGCGTCGTCTGCGTGACAAAGGCAAGCCGGTTCGGGTCGCGCACCTCGACATGCGCCACATCGGCTTCGGTTTCGACCAATAGCACATCACCGTCGGGCAATTGTCCCATTGTGCCCACGGTCTCGGGATGCCCCGCATGGCCGATCATGATGATTTGCAAGCCATTTTCGGCATGGCGTTGCGCTTCGATATGCACTTTGGACACCAAAGGACATGTGGCATCGACATAGAGCATCTCGCGCCGCGCGGCTTCGGCTGGGACGGATTTCGGCACGCCATGGGCGGAAAAGATCACCGGACGGTCGTCGGGGCAATCTTCCAGTTCCTCGACAAATACCGCACCCTTACGGCGGAGATCGTCGACAACAAATTTGTTATGCACGATCTCGTGGCGCACATAGACCGGCGCGCCCCATTTCCCGATCGCCATTTCGACGATCTTGATGGCGCGATCCACGCCTGCACAAAACCCGCGCGGGGCCGCGAGATAGAGGGTCAGGGTGGGTTTCTCAGTCATGTTGGCGTCCTTTGGGGCGACCTTGGAAGTTGGCCCGGAGGTAATACGTTGCGGGCGCTTCGTCCAGTGAGACGGGCGCTCACAGGGTGGTGAATTGACCTTCCCCCATGGGAAGCTTCGAATTGAGGGCAAATACCATGAAGCGGAGACTACAGTGAAACGACTGATTTGGATGGGCCTTGTTGCCGTGAGCGCCGCGCCTGTATGGGCCGAAGGCAAACCGGAGGATGCAGCAGGGTTATTTCCCTATTGGGACGCGCAGCAGGTCCAGATTGGCGAAACGCTTTATGCCGAGAACTGTGCGGCCTGCCATGGTGCCGAGCTTGAAGGCGAGGAGGACTGGCGCTCCCGTAATCCCGACGGTGGGTTTCGCGCCCCGCCGCATGATGAAACAGGCCACACCTGGCATCATCCGGACGCGCAGCTCTTTGCGATCACCAAATTTGGGACCGAAGTGGTCATGGGTGGTGCCGTGCAATCGGATATGGCCGGGTTTGGCAAGATCCTGAGCGATGAGGAGATTTTGGCGGTTCTTGGCTATATCAAGGCGTCGTGGCCGGAGCGGATCATCGCGCGTCACAACGAGCTGAATCGGCGCTTCGAAGCATCGCAGTAACGGTCCCGATTCCCGATCCGGACACCGGCCCGAAATCTTTGGAGGATTTCGGGTTTCAAATCTGCGCCGTGATCCAGGCCAGAACGATGTAGCGTCCGGTCTTGGCAATTGTGACCAGCACCAGAAACAACCAGGCCGGCGTGCGCAACACGCCGGCGATCACCGTGAACGCGTCTCCGAACGGGGCCCAGCTGAGCAACAGCGTCCAGACGCCCCACCTCGCATACCACCGCTCGGCACGTGCCATTTGTGCCTGCGACGCCGGATACCAGCGGCGTCCTTCGAAATGGGCGGCCCAGCGTCCCAGAACGTAATTTACGCAAGCCCCAAGCGTATTTCCGACGCTGGCCCACAGGACCAGCGCCGCAACCGGCACGTTCCCGGCCTTTTGCATCGCGACGAAAACGATTTCCGACTGAAAGGGCAGGATGGTCGCGGCCCCGAACGCAGCGGCAAAGAGCGTGATGAGTGACGTCAGCTCAGCCAAGGTTCGGGTCCGGACCTAGAGTGCGGGCGCGTTATCAGCCCGCAGCCGCAGATGCTGAGCGGTCTTCTACATGTTCACGCGGCGGGCGGCCGATCACGTCGCGCAGCCCATCCAGTTCGATAAAGTTGTCGGCCTGACGGCGCAGTTCATCGGCGATCATCGGCGGTTGGCTGCGAATCGTCGAGACCACCGAAACGCGCACGCCCTGACGCTGGAGGCTTTCCACCAGCGGCCGGAAATCCCCATCTCCGGAAAACAGCACGATATGATCCACGCGCGGTGCAAGCTCCATGGCATCGACGGTCAGTTCGATATCCATGTTGCCCTTGACCTTTCTGCGGCCCTGGCTGTCGGTATATTCCTTGGCCGGCTTGGTCACCATGGTAAAGCCGTTATAGTGCAGCCAATCCACCAATGGCCGGATCGGGGAATATTCCTCGTTTTCCAGAAGCGCCGTATAGTAGAAAGCGCGCAGCAATTTCCCACGCCGGACAAATTCCTGCCTGAGGAGCTTGTAGTCGATGTCAAACCCAAGAGCTTTTGCCGCAGCGTATAGATTGGAGCCGTCGATGAACAGCGCGAGCCGTTCGTCCTTGTAAAACATAAATTGTCCTTCCAAAAGTGGCCCCGTCCTGCTTTGTGAGTGAAAAATACGCAGCGAGCCTACACTAAAATTAGAGAAATTCGTCCGTGTCGCAAGAGCAAGTTCAACAGAAAAACTCAGGAAAATGCAGCCCTAGCGAGAATATCGCCTTAATTGCGTTGGGCGCGAACCTCGATTCACCGTCCGGGCCGCCGATTAAATCCCTTCCATTGGCCATTGAGGCGCTTTCGGATGCGGGGGCAATGATTCGTGCGCGGAGCCGGTTTTACGGAACGCCCTGCTTTCCGGCAGGCGCCGGGCCCGACTATGTCAATGCGGCGATTGCGGTTGGCTGGACGGGGTCTGCCCACGCTTTACTTGGCCTGCTTCACGAGATCGAGGCGCGCTTCGCACGGCAAAGGACGGAGCGTTGGGGCATGCGCACCCTGGACCTAGATCTCATTGCGTTTGGCGCGACGGTTCTGCCGGATGCTGCGACCTATACGCATTGGCGTGATCTTCCGCTTGGGGCCCAGATGACCGAGACTCCGGGCCAGTTGATCGTGCCGCATCCGCGTTTGCAGGACCGGGCGTTTGTCCTTGTCCCACTGATGGATGTGGCGCCGGATTGGAGACACCCTGTGCTGGGGCAAACCGTGCGGGACATGCATGACGCGCTGCCCATCTCAGAGCGGGATGAGATAAAACCCCTGTGAGATGGCAAAAACCTGTGCGATCATCCGGAAACGCGCTTGTCAAGAGGTTTGATCCGCTTTATGTACCCGTCCTTCAAGCAGATATTGCCAGACGGAGATTCCCATGGCCCGCGTGACGGTAGAAGATTGCGTTGACAAGGTTCCGAACCGGTTCGAGCTGGTGATGCTCGCCGCACACCGTGCGCGCGAAATCTCCGCCGGTGCCGCGATCACCGTGGATCGGGACAATGACAAGAACCCTGTCGTGTCGCTGCGCGAGATCGCCGAGGAAACCCAGAGCGTCGAAGACCTGCGCGAGCGCATGATCGAGAGCAACCAGACCCAGATCGAAGTGGACGAGCCCGAAGAGGACGCCATGGCGCTGCTGATGGGGGCCGAGCCCGACAAGCCGCAGGATGATGACATGTCCGAGGAAAAACTCCTCCGGGCGCTGATGGAAGCTCAAGGCCAGGGGTAAGCCCGGCCCTGGTAGGGACGCGCGATGATTTCTGCTGACGACCTCGTCGCGCTTGTCCGCAACTATAATCCCAAGACCAACGAAACGTTGATCCGCGCGGCCTATGATTATGGCCGCGAGATGCACGAGGGGCAGGTCCGCCATTCCGGCGAGCCGTACTTCACGCATCCGGTTGCCGTGGCTGCGATCCTGACCGAACAGCGTCTGGATGACGCGACAATCATAACCGCGCTTTTGCACGACACGATTGAAGACACCAAAAGCACCTACACTCATATCGCCGGGAAATTCGGCGATGAGATCGCGATGCTCGTTGATGGTGTGACCAAGCTGACCAATCTGCAGCTCTCTTCGACCCAGACCAAGCAAGCCGAGAATTTCCGCAAGCTGTTCATGGCCATGTCGCGCGATTTGCGGGTCATTCTGGTCAAGCTTGCCGACCGCCTGCACAACATGCGCACGATCAAGGCGATGCGCCCGGACAAGCAGGTGCAAAAAGCGCGCGAGACCATGGATATTTTTGCGCCGCTGGCGGGTCGCATGGGTATGCAATGGATGCGCGACGAACTGGAGGACTTGGCGTTTCGCGTGCTCAACCCCGAGGGCCGGGCCAGCATCATCCGCCGTTTCATCACGTTGCAGAAAGAAACCGGCGATGTGATCCACCGCATCACCGGCGATATGCGCTCGGAATTCGAGAAAGCCGGGATCGAGGCGCAGGTCTTTGGCCGGGCCAAGAAACCCTATTCGATCTGGCGCAAGATGCAGGAAAAGGAGATGGGGTTTTCCCGTCTTTCCGACATTTACGGGTTCCGCATCATCACCGAGAGCGAAGCGGATTGCTATGCCGCTCTGGGCGTGATCCACCAGCGCTGGCGCGCCGTGCCGGGCCGGTTCAAGGATTATATCAGCCAACCCAAATCGAATGGTTATCGCTCGATCCACACCACGGTGTCGGGCCGCGACGGGAAACGCGTTGAGGTGCAGATCCGCACCCGCCAGATGCATGACGTGGCCGAAACCGGGGTGGCGGCACATTGGTCTTATCGCGATGGCGTGCGCTCGGAAAACCCCTTTGCCGTGGACCCGGCGCGCTGGATTTCGTCGCTCACCGAACAATTCGAGGGCGAGGATGATCACGATGACTTTCTCGAAGCCGTCAAACTGGAGATGTATTCGGATCAGGTGTTCTGCTTTTCGCCCAAGGGGGACGTGATCAAGCTGCCGCGTGGGGGCACCCCGCTGGATTTTGCCTATGCGATTCACACGCGGATCGGCCATGCCTGCGTGGGGGCCAAGGTGGATGGGTTGCGCGTGCCGCTTTGGACCCGGCTCAAGAATGGCCAGTCGGTCGAGGTGATCACCGCCGAAGGCCAGCAGCCCCAGGCCACCTGGCTCGACATCGCCATCACCGGCAAGGCCAAGAGCGCCATTCGCCGGGCGTTGCGCGAACAGGACCGCGAGCGCTTCGTTCGGCTGGGTCGTGAACTGGCCCGCGCGGCGTTCGAGCATGTGGGCCGCAAGGCCAAGGACAAGGTGCTGGAAACTGCGGCCAAGAACCTGCGGCTCGACAGTGCTGATACGCTTCTCGCCCGGCTTGGATCGGCGGAACTGACCTCCCGTGCAGTGGTCGAGGCGGTTTATCCCGACCTTGTCCCCGAAGACGGCGATGAGATCGACCGCAAGCGCGCGGTGATTGGCCTTGAGCAAGGCCAGAGCTTCCGGCGCGCGCCCTGTTGTCAGCCTTTGCCTGGCGAGAGGATCGTGGGCATCACCTATCGCGGCAAGGGTGTGGTGGTGCATGCCATCGATTGTGAAGTGCTGGCCGATTACGAGGATCAGCCCGAGCGCTGGCTGGACCTCCATTGGAGCGAAGGCAAGCACCCGGCGGAATACGCCGTTACGCTCGACGTAACCATGAGCAATGATGCCGGTGTGCTGGGACGTATTTGCACATTGATTGGCGGGCAAGGGGCGAATATCTCGGACCTTGAGTTCATTGACCGGAAACCGGATTTTTACCGACTGCATCTAAATGTCGATCTACGCGACGCTGAACACCTCCATTCGCTGATCACGGCGCTCGAAGCGGAAAGCGATGTCGCACAAGTAGACAGGATGCGGGACGCCCCGCCGATCGCCAGGAGGGCGGAGGCGAACTGAAAGGACCCGATCCCGTGGTTTTCAAACGCCGCGACCGAAAACCGACCTGGCGCGCCGTGTTGGAATTTTTCTGGCCGCGGGGCGGATGGGCGCGTGCGGCCAAATACGTGAAACATCGGCTGCACCGGCTGCCCGATCCGCCGGAAAAGATTGCGCGCGGCATCTGGGCCGGGGTCTTTACCACTTTTACCCCGTTCTATGGCATGCATTTCGTGGTGGCGGGCACGCTGGCCTGGATCATGCGGGGCAATATCCTTGCCGCGCTTCTGGCCACGTTCTTTGGCAATCCGCTGACCTATATTCCAATCGGGATCGTTTCGCTGAACACCGGGTATTTTCTGTTGGGCGGGAACCTGGAACTGGATGTGGAGACGTCGCTGGGCCAGAAATTCGTTGATGCTGGCGACGACCTGACCCGCAATCTCTGGGACTGGTTTCAGGGGCGGCCACCGGATTGGAGCGGGCTTCAGCTTTTCTGGCACGACGTGTTCTATCCCTACATGATCGGTGGGATCATTCCGGGAATCATCGTGGCGACGATCTGCTATTTCATCTCGGAACCCTTGATCCGCGCCTATCAGGCCCGCAGAAAGGGTGTGATGAAGAAACGGTTCGACGCGATCAAGGCCAAGGCCGCCGCCAAGAAAGCAGCCGCCAAGGCCGAAAATGGCAGGCAATCCTGAAATTTGATCAAATTTTGATTTCGCGCTGCGGTGGCGCATATTAGCCTGACACTGAACCACAAGGGGGACCCCGGATGACACATCTGCGTCTTGGCGTGAATATTGACCACGTGGCCACCGTCAGGAATGCCCGCGGTGGGGCGTTTCCCGATCCGATCCGCGCCGCCAAACTGGCCGAAGAGGCCGGGGCAGACGGCATCACCGCGCATCTGCGTGAAGACCGTCGGCATATCTCGGACGCCGATATCGACGGGCTGATGGCCGCGCTGAACGTGCCGTTGAATTTCGAGATGGCCGCCACCGATGAGATGCAGAAAATCGCATTGCGCCACAAACCGCACGCGGTCTGTATCGTCCCCGAAAAACGCGAGGAACGCACCACCGAAGGCGGGCTTGAAGTGGCGCGCGAGGAAAACAAGCTTGCCCATTTCATCGCTCCCTTGCGCGAGGCGGGATGCCGCGTGTCGATTTTCATCGCTGCCGACAAACGCCAGATCGAGGCCGCCCACCGGATCGGCGCGCAGGTCATCGAATTGCATACCGGCGCCTATTGCGATGCCCATTCCGAGGGCCGCATTCAGGATCGCGACCGTGAGCTTGAGGCGATGCGCGAGATGGCGGCCCTTGCTCACGATCTGGGGCTTGAGGTGCATGCCGGGCACGGCTTGAATTATGAAACGGTCCAGCCCGTGGCGGCGTTCCCTCAGGTCGCGGAACTCAATATTGGGCATTTCCTGATCGGAGAGGCGATTTTCCGGGGTCTCGAAGGCGCTATCGCTGAGATGCGCCGCCTGATGGATGAGGTGCGGACATGAAGGGCCTGGCTGCCCTTACCGCGCTGGTTCTGGCGGCGCCACTAAGCGCGCAGGCCGTGTCCGATTGTGACTGGCGCGCCTCGGCGCTGGCCTTGGTCGAGCCGTGGGAAGACAACAGCCGCACATTCTCGAACGGGCAGACGCGGCTGGCGCTGACCGATACGATAGAACCCGCAGCCGGGGCGTTTCATATTGTCATCCTGTCACCGCCCTATGACGAATTGGGCGGGCGGCAGTGCAAAGTGGTTAGCCTTGATGGCTCTATCGGGTTTTCGGGGGTCGAGTTCGGGGCAATGAACGCCAATTACGACCCGTCTGTCGGGCTGATCTTTGATCTTCCGGTGCAGGTGTTTGACGCGCCGTCCGGCGGCTTTGTTTCGAACTGGCTCAACCTCGCCGTCAATCAGGCGACAGGTCAGATCGACGCCTGGCTTGGGGGTGGGGATTGATCCTCGGGGTTGGCACCGATCTGTGTAATATCGAGCGGATCGAACGCACGCTGGAGCGGTTCGGCGACCGGTTCCGCAACCGCGTCTTTACCGAGATTGAACAGGCCAAGGCCGAACGCCGCGCCGATACACCCGGCACCTATGCCAAGCGCTGGGCCGCCAAAGAGGCCTGTTCCAAGGCGCTGGGCACCGGGCTGCGAATGGGCATCGCGTGGAAGGATATGGCGGTCAGCAATCTGCGCACCGGCCAGCCCGTCATGCATGTGACGGGATGGGCCAAAGAGCGGCTCGACGCCATGACGCCTGACGGGCATGAGGCGATCATCCACGTGACGCTGACCGATGATCACCCTTGGGCGCAAGCCTTTGTCGTGATCGAAGCGCGGCCTCTGCACGCCTGACCTGATCATTCCGGGCCGTTCGCCACCGAAACAAGGGGCGAGGGACGGCTGGTGCGATCTGCGTGTCGTGCGGTTCCGGAGATCATGTGTTAAACTGGCAAAGCCTTTCAGCGGGCCGTGCGCCCGCGACACCGGGGACCGATCATAAGGAGTCGACGCCATGGAGACGGGTGTTACCAGCCACTATCAGGCTGATGGCAGTCTGGTGGAAAAAGTCGCCGAGGGTTTGCGCCGCGCGGGGCTGGAACCCGGCAAAACAAGGCCTGCCGATCTTGAATCCATAGATGAGTTTCATTTCCGCGGACGGGAGGCCACGCTTGAACTGGTGCAAGCGATGAGACTGGCCCCGTCCTGCGAAGTCCTCGACATCGGGAGCGGTCTGGGTGGCGTCTCTCGGACGATTGCCGAGGTGGCGGGGTGTCAGGTGGTCGGTCTGGATCTGACGCCGGAACTTTGCGAGGTCGCGACTGTGCTGTCCGATTGGGTCTCGTACAGCGATCGAACCAGATTTCAGCAAGGCGATGCGACAAACCTGTCGTTTGATGACAATCGGTTTGATGCCGCGGTCACCGTTCATGTGGCGATGAATATCGAACACAAACACAAGATGTATGCTGAAGCACGGCGCGTGCTGAAATCGGGCGGAATCTTTGCGGTGTTTGACATTCTTCAAGGGGAGGGAGGGCACATGCTTTACCCTGCCCCATGGGCTTCGGATGCCAGCATGAGCCATCTGGTGACCCCGGATGACATGCGGGCGCTGCTGGAGGAGGCCGGTTTCCGTATCTTACATGAGCGGGATTCGACGACCGAGAGCTTTCATTGGCTCGAAGCGCGCGCAAATAAGGCCGGCCCGGCAAATCCTTTGCCCGTGACGACCGCGCTCTTGTTCGGCGGGCAGTCAAGGGACATGACAAAGAATCAACTCCGCGGCCTGAAAGAACGTCGCATGCTGACCTACAGCTTTGTCTGCGCGGCCTGAGCCGACACTCCAATGGCACTTGTCGCAGCCCAGAAGTGATTGTCACTCCCCGCGTGGGAAGCGGGCGTTTTCCTCGACCACGTTCAGGTCCATGTGATTGCGCATGTAGCGCTCGGACGCCTTTTGCAGTGGCTGGTAATCCCACGGGAAATAATCGCCGTTGCGCAATGCTTCATAGACCACCCAACGCCGGGCCTGGCTTTCGCGCACCTCGGCGTCGAAGCGCTCCAGATCCCAGCGTTCGGCGGCGGCCACCCGGAACCGTTCCAGCGTGTCGGCATGGGCCGGATCGCCCGCAAGGTTGGTCAATTCATGCGGGTCGTCGTTCAGATTGAACAACTGCTCGGGATCAAGCGCGCAATTGGTGTATTTCCAGCGCCCCGCGCGCAGCGCGACCATTGGAGAATAGGACGCCTCGGCCGCGTATTCCATCGCGACGGGGCTGGTCCGGGTGCTGCCCTGACCCAACGGCACAAGCGACTCCCCTGTGGTCCATGGCATGACCTCGTCCATGCTGACCCCGGCCAGATCGCAGAGCGTGGGGCAGACGTCGATATTGCTGACCGGCGTGTCGATGAGGCCGGGTGTCATCTGCGGCGCGGCGATCATGAGGGGCACGCGCGCGGAGCCTTCGAAAAAGCTCATTTTGAACCACAATCCGCGCTCACCCAGCATGTCGCCGTGGTCCGAGACAAAGAGGATGATCGTGTTGTCCTCCTGCCGCGTGCCGCGCAGCGCCTCCATCACTTCGCCGATCTTGTCATCGAGATAGGAGATGTTGCCGAAATAGGCGCGGCGGGACCGGCGGATATCCTCTTCGGTGATGTCAAAACTGCGCCAGTCATTGGCATCGAAAATGCGTTTGGAATGCGGATCGTGGTCGTCGTAATCCATGGCCGGGACCGGGGGCAGGAGATGTGCGCACTCCTTGTAGAGGTCCCAGTATTTGCGCCGCGCCACATATGGATCATGCGGATGGGTGAAGCTGACCGTGAGGCACCAGGGGCGGTCGTCATGGCCACGGCCGAGATCATAGACCTTTCGGGTGGCGTGATAGGCGACCTCGTCGTCATATTCCATTTGGTTGGAAATCTCGGCTATGCCCGCGCCTGTGACCGAGCCCATATTGTGATACCACCAGTCGATGCGTTCGCCGGGTTTGCGGTAATCCGGCGTCCAGCCGAAATCGGGTGGGTAAATGTCGGTGGTCAGACGCTCCTCGAACCCGTGAAGCTGATCAGGGCCGACGAAATGCATCTTGCCCGACAGACAGGTCTGATAGCCCGCGCGGCGCAGGTGATGGGCATAGGTCGGGGTGGATGAGGCGAACTCGGCGGCGTTGTCATAGACCCGGGTGGCAGAGGGCAATTGCCCGGACATGAAGCTCGCCCGGCCCGGCGCACAAAGAGGCGAGGCGGTATAGGCATTGCGAAACCGCGTGGACCGCGCGGCCAGGGCGCGGATATTGGGCGTGTGCAACCAATCCGCCGGACCATCGGGAAACAATGTCCCGTTCAGCTGGTCCACCATGAAGATCAGAATATTGGGTTTACCGGCCATATCGCGCTCTCCCTACCCTGCGGCTGACGCGCAGCATTGATCAACAAATGCCGGAGGTCCAGAGCCGAGTGCGTGCCATTGCTTGACACCCGATGCGCCCCGGCCCATGTAGCCCCGGAACCAGAAACACGGGGAGCCGCATGGCTATGGCAGAAGAAAAAAAGGGCAATGCAATCGTCGAAACCATCAAGACGGTTGTCTATGCACTTCTGATCGCGGGCGTGTTCCGTTCCGTGTTCTTTCAGCCCTTCTGGATCCCGTCCGGGTCGATGAAAGACACGCTGCTGATTGGCGATTTCCTGTTCGTGAACAAGATGGCTTATGGCTATTCCTACGCCTCCTGCCCGTCGATCATCATTCCGCGGCTCGGGATCAACCTGGATGCCAAGTCTTTCTGTGGCTGGGCCGATGGGGACAATACCCGCCTTTTGGGCGGTGAACCGGAGCGTGGCGATGTGGCCGTGTTCCGGCACCCGGTCAATGGCAGTGACTTCATCAAGCGCGTGGTGGGCCTTCCGGGGGACCGCATCCAGATGAAGGGCGGCGTGCTGCATATCAACGGCACTGCGGTCAAACTGGAGCGCGATGGCGTGTTTACCGAGGTGGCCGAGCCGCAGGGCGGCATGCGCAACACGCCAAGCTGCTCCAACGCCCCCGTGGGGCGCGGTGGCATCTGCGAAAAAGAGAAATATATCGAAACCCTGCCAAACGGGCACCAGCATTCGGTGCTCAATATCGGGCGCCGCGCCTCTGACGACACGCCGGTCTTTACCGTCCCCGAAGGTCATTATTTCATGATGGGCGACAACCGGGACAATTCGACCGATTCCCGTTTTCCGCAGGAGGTGCGCGGCGTGGGCTTTGTGCCTTATGAAAACCTTGTGGGCCGTGCGGACCGCGTGATGTTCTCCTCTGCCGGTCGTTCCATGCTATTCTTCTGGACATGGCGCGGTGACAGGTTCTTCAAGGGGATCGAGTGAAGCTTTCGGAAGATTTGAAAAAACTGCAGGACCGGATCGGGCACCAGTTCGATGATCCGGGCCTGCTTGTGCGTGCGGTGACGCATTCCTCGATGGCCAGCCGGACCCGGGGTGACAACCAGCGGCTTGAATTTCTGGGAGACCGCGTGCTGGGCCTTGTCATGGCCGAGGCGTTGTTATCCGCCGACAAGGACGCCAGCGAAGGCCAGCTTGCCCCACGCTTCAATGCGCTGGTGCGCAAGGAAACCTGCGCCGATGTCGCGCGGCAGGTCGAGCTTGGACCTGCTCTGAAGCTGGGCCGGTCCGAGATGATGTCCGGCGGGCGGCGCAAGATGGCGCTTTTGGGCGACGCGATGGAGGCGGTGATTGCCGCGGTTTACCTTGATGCCGGGTTCGACGCGGCCAAGTCGCTGGTGCTGCGGCTCTGGGGCAAACGGATCGACCGGGTCGAGGTGGATGCGCGCGATGCCAAGACCAGCCTTCAGGAATGGGCACAGGCGCGCGGGCAGAAGCCACCGGTCTACGCCGAGATCAGCCGTGAAGGCCCGGATCATGCCCCGGTTTTTGTGATCGAGGCCCGTCTGGAAAGCGGCCAATCCGAACGCGCCAAGGCGGGGTCCAAGCGGCTGGCCGAACATGCGGCGGCCAAGGCGCTTTTGGACAAGCTCTGACCCCGTGCCGTGCGGGGCAATTCTGGTTAAAGCGCCCCTGCCATGGACAGAACGCTTGCCACTGCCCCCGAAGTATTCATCGCGACGACAACACTTGCGGTCAGGATTGCGCTTGCCACCCGCCGTTCCGGGCTGGGCAGGCCAGCGCAGCGGCGCATCTCGCGGACTTCGCCGGCAGTCAGGTCTCGGCAGAACTCGGCACGGAGAAGTTTTTCACGCTTCCATTGTGACACTGCGGGCGAGGGACGCCGCGCCTTGTTGTGTCGCAATGTCCGGCGTCTGGTTGTCGTCGTCACGGGACGTGTCGGGCGGAAAAGACGGTCTTGTTCCTGACCGAGTGCGGCGAGAAAAACGCTCCGCTCCAAAAGGGCGCTATCGTCCAGCCAGGCCACGTGGCTGATCGGGAAGGCTCCCACCAGAGCAAGCGTCAGCCGGGCAAGCTCAGCCTTGTCGGCTTCGGGATGGCCGCCCGAGATAGACAAGGTAAACGTGGGCGTGTCACCCCCTTCAAAACGACAGAAGGCGACATTCACAATGTCGCCTTGTCGGTTGTCGCAGGATTTGACCGCGCGCGGGTTTTCATGGCCGCGCCGCAGTCGGGCAATCTCGTTTCGCATTCGCTGTTCCAGCGCGTTCATGCGGGTTCCGGCGTACACACTCACTCGAAGCCGGGCAAAATGGGGTGTTTGGATGTTTCCGTCTAGGTCTGTCATCTCTCTATCCTCAACTTGCGGTACACGTATTAGTTGTGGTTTTGGGCGGAAACGTGGGGTATTTGTGATTTTTCGCGCATATTGTTTCCGAATTGTGCTTCATTCCTGCCGCATTTGGACAGGTGCGTTGATCTGCACGGTAAATACCGACTTGCAGCGGACGGACTTTCCGTCTGGTGGCAGCATATGATTTGCTGTAACCACCATGGCTGCATTTACAGGAAGCCAGCCCATGACCACACGCGCCGGATTTGTCGCCCTGATCGGAGAGCCCAACGCGGGCAAATCCACGCTCACCAACCGCATGGTGGGTGCGAAAGTGTCGATCGTAACCCACAAGGTTCAGACCACCCGCGCGCGCATTCGCGGCGTGGCCATCGAGGGTGACAGCCAGATCGTCTTTGTCGATACGCCGGGTCTTTTCAAACCTCGTCGCAGACTGGACCGCGCGATGGTCGCCGCAGCCTGGGGCGGGGCGGCGGATGCAGATGTTGTTGTGCTGTTGGTCGAGGCACATCGCGGCGTGACCGACGGCGTCGAACGCATCCTTGAGGAACTCGACACCGTGGCCCATGGGCGCAAGGTGGCGCTGGCGATCAACAAGATCGACCGGGTGAAATCGGAGGTGCTGCTGGCACTGACCAAGGATCTGAACGAACGGTTCAATTTTGCAGAGACCTTCCTGATATCGGCGGAAAAGGGCCATGGCTGCGATGATCTCAAACGCTGGCTGGCGGGGGAGATTCCGGAAGGGCCGTGGCTGTATCCCGAGGACCAGATCGCCGACCTGCCGCTGCGGATGATCGCGGCCGAGATGACCCGCGAAAAGCTGACGCTCCGGCTGCATCAGGAATTGCCCTACCAGCTGACGGTCGAGACCGAGCACTGGGAAGAGCGCAAGGATGGCTCGGCCCGGATTGATCAGATGATCTATGTCATGCGGGACGGCCACAAGGGCATCGTGCTAGGCAACAAGGGTGAGACGATCAAGGCCATTTCCAAAGCCGCGCGCGAAGAGCTGGAGGAATTCCTGGGCCGCCGCGTGCATCTTTTCGTCAAGGTCAAGGTGCGCGAGAAATGGCTGGAAGAGAAAGAGCGCTATTCCGAAATGGGTCTGGATTTCCGCGACGGGAATGCGTGACCAAGCCCGGGACCCCGTCAAAGTGACAGGGCCCCGGTTGGACCCGGCGGCAATGGGGAGAGACGGCCGACCGGGAGAGCCACGGGAAACAGGCATCGCCGCTTTGAACGCGACCACCTTTGGCGATCCTGTCCAGTCGTCTGTGGCGAGACCTCTGCCTCTGACACTTGAGATGGGGATGGGGGCGCGGCGGTTCAAATGACAAGAGCGGTCATGAAAGTGAACAGATGCGTTTGACGGCAGATTTCTGGGTTGCGGCCTATATCGCGCGGCTGCGCGGCGCGGATATCCCGGCCTTTGTCGTGGCCCATGGCGATGACACGGCGGGCATGATCATGGTCAAGCTCAACACGCTGGACGGTCATGCGCGGGTGTTTCACCGGATGCATGACCTGATGAGCGACGAGACCCGCTGGGAAGAGATGCGCGCTGGCCCCGAGGCGGAGATCGATGCGTTCCTGCGCCGTCAGCGCGACTTTGACCGTGACCTCTGGATCATCGAGGTCGAGGACCGCGCCGGACGGCATATGCTGGACAGTGGCGGGCTTTAGGCGCAGCTTGGCCCCATGGAATGGCGCGACACCGGTATATTGCTATCGCTTCGCAAGCACGGCGAAAACAGCGCCATTGTAGAGGCGTTTACCCCGGAACACGGTCGGCATGCGGGCGTGGTGCGCGGAGCAAGCAGCCGCAAGCTTGGCCCGGTCCTGCAACCGGGCGCGCAGCTGGACCTGCAGTGGCGCGCACGGCTTGAGGATCATCTGGGCAGCTATACGGTCGAGCTGCAACGCTCGCGCGCGGCGCAGGCCATGGGCAGCCGGTTGGCACTGGCGGGGTTGAATGCCGTCGTTGCATTGCTGGGCTTTTGCCTGCCCGAGCGCGAACCGCATCTGCCGCTCTACCAGCGCAGTGAAGCGCTTCTGGACCTCTTGGGGCAGGACGAGCTTTGGCCGCTGGCCTATCTGCGGTGGGAAATGTCACTGTTGGAGGAGTTGGGCTACGGGCTCGACCTGAGCAGCTGCGCCGTGACGGGGGCAATCCAAGGTCTCGTTCATGTATCGCCCAAATCCGGGCGTGCCGTGTCTGCCAAGGGGGCAGGTGAGTGGGCGGACCGGTTGTTGCCGTTGCCACCGGTACTGCGCGGCGAGGGTGCCGCCGAAGACGCCGACATCATCGAAGCGCTGCGCGTGACCGGGTTCTTCCTTGAAAGCAAACTTGCCCCGGCAATCGGCACGCGCCCCGTGCCAGAGGCAAGGGCGCGCTTGATCGACCGGTTGGAACAGGGGTTGTCTTAGTTCCGCTTCATCGGCACGCCGACAAAAATCATCTCGCGCCCGCTCTCGTCGCGCAGGATCAGCGTATTGCCGCGAAACTCCGAGATGGTCATGGAGCGTAGCGCCGTCAGGAACTCCGCCTCCTTGCCAAAAGCCGGGCAAAGCCGCTGGGTCACGCCGACACCGCTGGCGTTGAAGCCGGGGGCCGGTGTCGTCTGAACCCCGAAATAGCTGTTGCACGGCGTGGCCCCGGCGATCTGCGCGGGCGCCGGGAAATAGAGCGTCGCACGTTCGTCAAAGGCTTCACCGTCAATGCTTAGCAGGGTCCAGAGGATTTCATTATCGAACTCACCGCCCAGCGACGCTGAGAGGCTTGTCGAAAACGCGGTCGAGGCCGCGAAGAGGAGGGATGCAATCTGTGTCATGACACCGAGATAACCTTTTGGCGGAGCGGGGGAAGGCGGTAACGGGTTTTGTCATTCATCGGGATTGGCATGGAACAGCATTTCTCTTCCATCGTCATTGGACAGGATCAGAACATCGCCCTTCACCTCGGCCAGCGTCATCGCCGCCAGCGTTTCCAGAAAACGCGCCTCGGCGGGCAGCGCCGCGCAGGCCATGCGCGTGGCCGCGATGGGGCCGGTTTCGAACCACGGATAAGGCGCGGTCTGGTCCGCGCCAAAGCTGTTGCACGGTGCCTCGCCCGCGACGCGCCCCGGTTCGGGAAAGCGCAGCGTGGCGCGCTCAGAAAAGGTCATGCCGTCGATTTCCGTCAACTCCCAGACACGATCCGCCGCGCCATAGCCGCTGACGGTCTCGTCCGGGTAACAGGCGGCGGTGGCCAACAGGGCCATGACGGGAACACAACGCATGATCATTCCACAAAGATAAGCGCTCTGCGTGGAATTGAAATATGCGTATGCTCTCTTCCTTGTCCCCGCAGGGCGGGATATGACCAAGGCATGAGATGGACCGTGCCCAATATCCTGACCGTGTTTCGCCTGCTGGCAGCGCCTGCGGTGCCGATCATGTTTCTCTATTTCGCGCGGCCCTACGCGGATGCCTTTGCGCTGATCGTGTTCCTGCTGGCGGCCATCACCGACTGGGTCGATGGCTATCTGGCCCGCGCCTGGAAACAGGAAACCAAGATGGGCACCATGCTCGATCCCATCGCGGACAAGGCGATGGTGGTGATCGCGCTGATGGTGATCGCGGCCTATTCCTCCTATAGCCCCTGGCTGATCCTGCCCGCGACGGTGATCCTGTTCCGCGAAGTGTTCGTGAGTGGGCTGCGCGAATACCTTGGCGATGTGGCCGGAACGCTCAAGGTCACGACGCTGGCCAAATGGAAGACAACCGCCCAGATGGTCGCAATTGCGGTGCTGTTTTCTCAAGGTATCTTTGAGCATTATTTCGGCATGTGGTCATGGGGCATGGATCAGCAGATCATCATTGACGTGCTCGAAGGGCGCGAGGTGGATCACCTTGGTCTGCGCAATATGTATACCGGCATGGTGTGGTCGGGCTGGATCGGGCTGGCGCTTTTGTGGATTGCCGCGGCGCTCACGCTGATCACGGGGTGGGATTACTTCCACAAGGCCCTGCCGCATCTGAAGGAGGATGGATGATGGATGTGCTCTATTTCGCCTGGGTGCGCGAACGGATCGGCGTGCCGAAGGAACGGATCGAGACAGGGGCGGCAACGGTAGCTGACCTGGTTGAAGAGCTTAAAGCACGCGAAGAACGCTACGAGGTGGCCTTTTCCGACCTGTCGGCGCTGCGCGTCGCGGTGGATCAGGAGTTGAGCGATTTCGACGCCCCGCTGGACGGCGCGCGCGAAGTGGCGTTTTTCCCGCCCATGACAGGTGGCTGATGCGTGTCGTGGTTCAGGACGCCCCGTTCGATTTCGGGCGTGAAGCCGAGAGTTTCGCCAAGGCCCAGACCAATATGGGCGCGGTGGTGACCTTTACCGGCATCGTGCGCGATTCGGCCAAGGGCGACATGGCGGTCATGGAGATCGAGCATTACCCGGGCATGACCCAGAAAGCGCTGGAAAAGATCGCCAGTGAGGCGATGGAGCGCTGGGAATTGGGCGATGCGCTGGTCATCCATCGCTATGGGCGTCTGCATCGTGACGAGATGATCATGATGGTGGCCACGGCCGCACGGCACCGCGTGGCGGCGTTCGAGGCGGCAGAGTTCCTGATGGATTACCTCAAGAGCCGGGCGCCATTCTGGAAGAAGGAAATCGGCGCGGACGGTGCGGACTGGGTCGCCGCCAGGGAAGAGGACGACGACGCGCTGTCGCGCTGGTGAGCCGCGATCCGCGCGTTACGCGTTTCAACAAACGGGAGGGCCGCATGCGAATCGGAGCGGCACAGTTCGGATCGGTCTCGGGCGATCTGGAGGCCAATTTCGCGGAGCATCATCACTGGGTTCAGGAGGCGAAAGGCGCGGGCGTCGAGCTTTTGGTCTTTCCCGAGCTGAGCATGGTGGGCCATTACGGGGCGGAACGGCTCCTGGATGTGACGATGCTGCGCGACGATCCGCGGCTTCTGGACCTGAGCCGCGCGGCGGGGGACATGACGCTCATTGTGGGCTTTGTCGAGGAAGGCCCGGCGGCGCAGTTCTACAACGCGGCGGGCGTCTATCGCGGCGGCAGGCTGCGCTACATACATCGCAAGATCAATCTGCCCTCCTATGGCCGTCTGATCGAGACCAAATACTACGCGCAAGGTCGCTTCGTGGACACGCATGAGATGGGTGACGACTGGCGCATGGGGCTGCTCATTTGCGCCGATCTGTGGAACCCGGCGCTGACGCATCTGGCTTTTCTGCATGGCGCAACGCTGCTGGTTTCGCCAATTTCCTCGGGGGTCGAGGCGGTGGGCGACGGGTTTGACAACCCGGCCGGATGGGCCGCCACGATGCATTTCTATTCGATGATGTATGGGGCACCCTCGGTCATGGTGAACCGGGTCGGGCCGGAGGGCGATCTGAACTTCTGGGGCGGGTCGCGGATTTTGGACGCCTTTGGCAAGCCGCTGGCGGTGGCCGGGACAGAGCCGGAGCTGATCGTGGCGGATGTGGATTATGCACAGGTGCGTGAGGCGCGGGCGCTTTTGCCCACGGTGCGCGACAGCAATATCGGGCTGGTCGCGCGCGAGACCGACCGGCTTATCGAGCGGTTGGGCGTGCCAGATATCATTCGCGACGATGAATGAGATGCCCCGACCGGGGAAGGTGGGCAGAACTGCCCACCCTACATCAGTAGATCTTGGGCACGTAAAGCTCGTCGGGGAGAACCTGACGCTCGTAATCCGGATTATAGACCCGTTCGGGCAGCGTGACCTTTTCCGACGGCACGTCTTCATAGGGGATTTTTGACAGGATATGCTCGATGCAATTGAGCCGTTCACGTTTCTTGTCATTGCCCTCCACGATATACCACGGCGCTTCAGGGATGTTGGTGCGCGCGAACATCTCTTCCTTGGCCTTCGTATAGTGCTCCCAACGGATGCGGCTTTCGAGATCCATGGGGGACAGTTTCCACTGTTTCATCGGATCGTGAATGCGCATGAGAAAGCGCAGTTGCTGTTCCTGATCGGTGATCGAGAACCAGTATTTCAGCAGGATGATGCCGGAGCGGCGCAGCATACGTTCAAATTCGGGAACGTCCTGAAAGAACTGCTCTACCTGGTCTTCATCGGCAAAGCCCATGACCCGCTCCACGCCAGCACGGTTGTACCATGACCGGTCGAACAGCACGATTTCACCCCCTGCGGGCAGGTGCGGCACGTAGCGCTGGAAATACCATTGCGACTGTTCGCGGCGGTTCGGTGCAGGGAGCGCCACGACCCGGGCAATACGCGGATTGAGCCGCTGGGTGATGCGTTTGATCACCCCGCCTTTGCCCGCACTGTCGCGCCCTTCGAACAGGATACAGACCTTGGCACCGGTATGTTCGACCCAGTCCTGCACCTTGATCAGTTCCGCCTGCAGCCGCAGCAGGTTGCGGAAATAGACCCGGCGATCCAGCATGTCAGGATGCTGCCGGTTGTAGATCTTGCGGATTTCCTGGCTCAGCATCGGTTCGGAAAACTCGATCTCGATATCTTCGTCGAACGTGTCCTGAAGTTCGGCTTCCAGCCAGTCGAGGTCATTATCGTTTTCCATATCTGTCCTGTCCTCTGCTTTTGTCCCCGCTGGTTAGTATGCCTGATTGACAGCCTGATGACATTGATCCGTCTCAGACCGGCAGGGCCGTGGTCTTGAAAACCGTGCGCAGCGCAAAGCTTGACTGCATCTGCGTCACGCCGGGCAGCCGCGTCAGATACTGGCGGTGGATACGTGCGAAATCCTCGGTATCCTCGGCCACAAGCTTGAGAATGTAATCGGCCGTTCCCGCCATCAGGTGACATTCCAGCACATTGGGAATGCGGGATACGGCGGTTTCAAATGCTTCCAGAACCTCGTCAGATTGGCCCGACAGCGTGATCTCGACAAACACGGTGGTCGGCAGGCCAAGCTTGCGCGGGTCCAGCATTGCGACGTAGTTTCGAATGATCCCCTCGGCCTCCAGCCGCTGCACGCGCCGGTGGCAGGCCGAAGGCGACAGGTTCACCCGCTCGCTGAGATCGGCGTTGGACATGCGGCCTTGCTTCTGAAGGACACTCAGGATTCGACGATCTGTTGGGTCAAGTTGCATAATTGGCGTGGATTCTTCGAATTCGGGGGCTGTTTGTCGAAGTTTCCACCAAATGAAACCTTTGGCCAAGGGGAAATGTCAAAGCTTTCCCAAACGCCCTGCGTCATCCTGTCATCAGAGCGTTTCCAGTTGAACTTGAATCGCCAGTACCCTGCCACGCCTGCGGCGCTCTCAGGACATTGGCGAAGCCTTGTTTCAACGAAAACCGGACACGCATTAATGCACCGAAGGAGGAGCGGAGCCATGAAGATCGGATGCCCCACAGAAATCAAACCGCAGGAATTTCGCGTCGGTATGACGCCCAATGCGGCACAGGAAGCCATCAACCACGGCCATGAGGTCATGATCCAGTCGGGCGCGGGGGCCGGTGCCGGGTTTGACAACGCAGCCTATGAGGCCGTGGGAGCAAAGATTGGCGAAACCGCCGAGGAAATCTTTGCCTGGGCTGACATGATCGTGAAGGTTAAGGAACCCCAGGCCGTAGAGCGCAAGATGCTGCGCGAGGGCCAAGTGCTGTTCACCTACCTGCATCTGGCACCCGATCCTGAACAGACCAGGGATTTGATCGAGAGCGGCTGTACGGCGATTGCCTATGAAACCGTGACCGATGACAAGGGTGGCTTGCCGCTTCTGGCACCGATGTCCGAGGTGGCGGGACGTCTGGCCCCTCAGATGGGGGCCTGGACACTGCAAAAGGCCAATGGCGGGCGTGGTGTGCTGATGGGCGGTGTACCCGGTGTGGGCCCGGCCAAGGTCGTGGTGATCGGCGGCGGTGTCGTGGGAACGCACGCGGCGCGGATCGCGGCGGGCATGGGCGCGGATGTGACCGTGCTGGACCGGTCGCTGCCGCGCATGCGCTATCTGGATGATGTGTTCGGCGGCACGTTCAAGACCATGTATGCCAGCGCTGGCAATACAGCAGAGATGGCGCGTGAGGCCGACATGGTGATCGGAGCGGTGCTGATCCCCGGTGCGGCTGCGCCCAAGCTGATTTCCCGTGCGCAACTGTCCGAGATGAAGCCCGGCGCGGCGTTGGTGGATGTGGCGATCGACCAGGGCGGTTGCTTTGAGACCTCGAAGGCCACCACCCATGCCGATCCGATCTACGAGGTCGACGGCATCATGCATTACTGCGTGGCCAACATGCCGGGCGCTGTTGCACGCACCTCGACCATCGCGCTGGGCAATGCCACCATGCCCTATATGCTGGCGCTTGCGGACAAGGGTTGGGCCAAGGCCTGTACCGATGATCCGCATCTGCTCAATGGTCTGAACGTACATGCGGGCAAGCTGACCTATTACGCGGTGGGCAAGGCGCTTGGCATTGATGTGACTTCTCCGCAGGTGATCCTGAAGGCGGCC
This sequence comes from Primorskyibacter aestuariivivens, assembly GCF_028023675.1. Taxonomy (GTDB): domain Bacteria; phylum Pseudomonadota; class Alphaproteobacteria; order Rhodobacterales; family Rhodobacteraceae; genus Marinovum; species Marinovum aestuariivivens. Next base: position 68,111 of record NZ_JAQIOZ010000022.1, read on the forward strand.
TGATCCTCCCTGTGCTGCTGGATCACATGCAAAAGGCCGGGGTGGTTGCGCCCCGGCCTTTCTTTTTGTCCCGGTCGCTGTTTACTTTTTCAGCGAGTCGCGGATTTCCATCAGGATATCCAGCTCGGTCGGTCCTGCGGGGGCCTCTTCTTTGGGCTCTTCCGGGGTTTCGGCTGCCGCCTTGATTGCGTTGACCCATTTGACCAGCATGAACACCACGAAGGCGATGATCAGGAAATTGATCACGGCCATGAGGAATGCCCCATAGGCAAAGATCGACGCCCCGGCCTCGCGCGCGGCCTCAAGGCTGGCACCCTCAGGGACCTCGCCCGCAAGCACGACATAGTTGTTGGTGAAATCCAGACCGCCGGTGAAAAGACCGATGATCGGGTTGAGCAGATCGCCCACCAGCGAAGTGACGATGGCGGTAAAGGCGGCGCCGATGATGATACCAACGGCCATATCCATGACATTGCCCTTGGCAATGAAATCCTTGAACTCTTGAAGCATACGCGTTTTCCTCTTGCGTTCCTGTTCTGTGGTGACTGGTTACCACAGCCGACGAGTTAACTCTGGGCAGATTGCACGAGAAATCCAGTCTGTTTATGGGAAAGCATCCGGGTTTTTCCCACGCGTCGCTGGCGGCACCTCGGACAACGGGCCAAGATTGAGCCAGTCCTTGAGCTTGGTCACAAGCCTGCTCGGCCCCAACGCTTCAAGCTGACCGTTTTCAACGGCGGACCCGACGCTGACGTCGCCGCGATAGACATGGATCAGATCGGCCAGCGTCGCGCTCAGATACATGTCAATCTCATGACCGGGATGGGAGATGCAGAAATCCAGCTCACCCCCGGAATTGACGAACCAGTATTGTGCCTTGTGTTTTGGCTGGTCGGTCACAGTGAGCTCCACGGTCACCGGCCCCGGACCAAATGCCGACGGATCGACGCAGTGCTCCAGCCCCCAGGTCAGAAGGCCGAGATCCATTTCCCCCGCCTGCAGGTCCCGCCGGGACCAGCGCCGCCCCCATGTGCCGAGGGTCGCCAGCAGCGGCACGAACTCCGCGCCGCGTTCGGTCAGGTGATAGGTCCAGTGCTTGCCCGTTGTGGCGCGGCGGCGTTCGACGATCTGTTCGGCCTCCAGCTGGCGGAGCCGTTTTGTGAGCAGGGTGGCCGACATATGCGGCACGCCGCGGTGAATGTCGCTGAACCGTTCGGACCCGGCGGCGAGATTGCGGATCACCAGCGCGGTCCAGCGTTCGCAGAAGATCTCGGCAGCTTTGGCGATGGGACAGAACTGGCCATAGCCCTGCATGGCGATCCTCCTTTGGGCTGAGTTTGGCAGATGGAAGGAGGGCAGAATACTCCAGATTGTGGACTATCGCCAAACCAGGCCGCCCGGCAGGCTTGTGGCCGTACCGAAAAGACCGGGAGAAAGACCATGACCAAACTCGAAAACATGACTGAAACGGATGTCTGGGGGACGGGTGGGGCCGCTTATGATCCGATCTCTTTCGGGCTGTCCGACGGGATCGGCCATGCAGTGCAGAAGCTGTGTCCCGCGCCCGGCGAGAAAGTCCTTGATCTGGGCACCGGCACGGGGTGGGCGGCGCGGCTGGTCGCCGGGCTTGGTGCCGATGTCACCGGGCTGGACATGTCCGAACCCATGATCCGGGCCGCGCGGGAGCTGTCCGCGCATCTGGAGACGCGGCTACGGTTCCGAAAGGGCGCGGCCGAGGCGCTGCCCTTTGACGATGCCACTTTTGATGGGGTGATTTCGACCTATGGGGTGATGTTTGCCAGCCAACCGGACCGGGCGATCTCGGAAATGGCGCGGGTGTTACGACCGGGGGGACGTATGGCGTTGACCACATGGGCCGAGACCGAGGGCTATATTGCCGATTTCTTCGCCGTGATCGGGCACCATTCCGATGCGCCCCCGCCCGAGGCATCGCCCTTTGACTGGGGCAATGAGGACTGGCTCCGTGACCATCTGGGCCGCCAATTCGACATATCGGTGGAGCCGCTGACCACCACCTATTTCGCGCCCGACGCGGCAACGGTCTGGCACAAATACCGGCAGGGCTTTGGCCCGGTGCGCGCCACGTATGACGCGTTGCCACCGGATCGCGCGGAAGCCTTCCGCGCCGATTTCATAGCCATGCAGGAACACTATGCCGGTGCCTCGGGCCTGCGGATCACGCGCAAGGCGCTTCTGGTCTCAGGGCGCCGCCGGTGACCGTCGTCAGCCCGGCAGCTTGCCGGTCAGCACGTAGCGCAGAATTTCCACCACCTGAGCGGGGGTGCGCGCCATCGCCAGCGCCGCGGCGTCCACCTCTTTCAGCGCGTGGTCATGTTCGGGCGGCTGCAGGATGATCAGCGATTTGCCAAGCGCGCTGGCATAGCCCGCGTCAAAGGCGGCGTTCCATTGCTTGTATTTGTCGCCAAAGCGCACGACGACCACATCTGCGTCGGCGATGCCCTTGCGGGTACGGATCGCATTGACCATCGCGCCCTTGTGGTCGTGCCAGTATTTGTTGTCTTCGGCCCCGAGGATTTCAACGCCGCAATCGTCGCTTGCGCCGTGATCGGTGACGGGGCTGTTGAAGCTGATATCGAGCCCCTGCGCGCCGTCGATGATCTGTTCGCGCCAGTCAGTGTGGATTTCGCCGGACAGGTAGACTTTGAGCATGGTGTTCTCCCTAGTTTAGGCCGTTTCGCCGGTGTCAGGCGGCAGGAGCGAGGGGTTTTACCCCTCGCACTCCCCCAGGTATTTCCGGCAGGAGGAAAGTCTAGCCGCGCAAGGCGCCGCCGGTGGCTTTCTGCACCTTTTCGATAACCTTGGTGGCCACCGCTTCGATATCCTTTTCGGTCAGCGTCTTGTCGCTGGGCTGCATACGGACGGTGATGGCGAGCGATTTCTTGCCCTCGCCGAGGGAGCCGCCGATGAACTCGTCAAAGATGCGCACCTCGGAGATCAGCGCCTTGTCGGCCCCTCCTGCTGCGTTGACCACGTCAAGCGCGGCGACATCGGCGTCGAGCACAAAGGCGAAATCCCGTTCGACCGCCTGAAGGTCATTGAGTACCAGCGCCGAGCGGGTCGCGCCCGTTTTGCGCGGCATGGGGATCTCGGCGGGCCAGAGGGTGAATGCCATGGCCGGGCCTTTGACATCCATCGCGGCCAGCACTTTGGGATGCAGTTCGCCAAAGACGCCCAGCACCTTTTTCGGGCCAAGGCAGATCACGCCGTGACGGCCCGGATGCCACCACGCATCGCCGTCGCGCCGGATTTGCACCTTGGCGGGCGCACCCATCGCGGCCAGCACCGCCTCGCCATCTGCCTTGACGTCAAACACATCGACCGGGCGGCTTGCACCATGCACATCCTTGGGACCAGAGCGGCCCACGATCAGCCCGGAGACCAGCAGGTGTTGTTCGCCAGGTTCGCCGCCGTGGAAGGCGTGGCCCAATTCAAACAGCGCCACATCCATGAAACCGCGGGCCTGGTTGCGGGCTGCGGCCTGCAGCAGCCCGGGCAGGAGCGCCGGGCGCATATGGCTCATTTCCGACGAAATCGGGTTGGCCAGTTTCGTGGCCTCATCACCGCCGCCGAAGAGCTTGGCCGAGGCCTCGTCAATGAAACTGTAGGTGACGCATTCATTATAGCCCAGCGCCGCGCAGGTGCGTCGTGCGGCCGCTTCGCGTTTCTGCATGGGCGACAGGATCGGGCGCGCCACGCCGTCATGGGTGCGGGGCAGAGGTTTGGAGGGCAGCTTGGTCAACGAGGCAACGCGCGCCACCTCTTCCACCAGATCGGCGGTGCCCAGCACGTCGGGCCGCCAACTGGGGACATGAGCCATGTTGCCTTCGAGCCGGAAGCCCAGAGAGGTCAGGATCTGGCGTTGTTCGCTTTCCGGGATGTCCATGCCCACCAGTGACGACAGCCGTGCGGCGTTCAACTCGTAGGCGCGTGCCACGTTCGGCACTTCGCCCGCTTTGATCACATTAGAGGCCTCGCCGCCGCAGAGATCGAGGATCATCTGCGTCGCGTCCTCCATCGCCTGCATATTATAGGCCGGGTCGATGCCCCGTTCATTTCGGTAGCGGGCGTCGGAATTGATCTTGAGGGCACGGCCGGTCATGGCGATCTGGATATGGTCCCAGACGGCGGCTTCAAGAAACACGTTCACCGTCTCATTGGTGCAGCCCGTGTGCAGCCCACCCATGATGCCGCCGATGGATTCAATGCCATTGTCGTCCGAAATCACCACGTGACCGTCAGAGAAGGTGTATTCCTTGTCGTCCAGCCCCATAAGGGTTTCGCCGTCCTTTGCACGATGCACGCGCAGGTCGCCGCTGACCTTGTCCGCGTCAAACACATGCAGGGGGCGGTTGCGGTCGAAGGTGAAGAAATTGGTGATGTCCACCAGCCGCGAGATCGGGCGCAGACCGATGGCGCGCAACCGGTCCTGCAGCCATTGCGGCGAGGGGCCGTTTTCCACGCCGCGGATCAGCCGACCGGCAAAGACTTGGCAGCCGTTTTCGCGCGTGTCCTCGTCGATGGAAATGCCGATTGGGCAGGGGAACTGCCCCTCCACATGTTCGCGGGCCAGCGGTTTGAGCGTGCCAAGACCGCGCGCCGCCAGATCGCGGGCAATGCCATGTACACCCAGCGCGTCGGGGCGGTTGGGGGTGATGGCAATCTCGATGACCGGGTCGACCTTGGCGGGATCATTCTCGGCCAGCCAGTCGATGAACCGCTCGCCTACCTCACCCGAGGGCAGTTCGATGATACCGGTATGTTCGTCGCTGAGTTCCATCTCACGCTCGGAGCACATCATGCCGAAGCTCTCGATGCCACGGATTTTGCCCACGCCCAGCGTCGTGTCGATACCGGGCACATAGACGCCGGGCTTGGCGACGACCACGGTGATGCCTTCGCGCGCATTGGGGGCGCCGCAGATGATCTGCAATTCACCCTCATCGGTGGCCACCTTGCAGACCTTGAGCTTGTCCGCATCGGGGTGTTTCTCGGCCTGCAGCACTTTGCCGATGGTAAAATCGCTGAGCCGCTCGGCGGGGTTTGAAACCTCTTCGACCTCAAGTCCGAGGTCGGTCAATGCATAGACGATCTCGTCCAGCGTCGCCTGCGTGTCGAGATGATCCTTGAGCCAGGACAGGGTGAATTTCATGGGGTCGTCTTCCGGTCTGTGAACGGGATGAAAAAGCGTCCCGGCGGGGATAACCCAAAGCCGGGCGAGGGGAAAGCCCTGCGCGGGCACGCGGCTGTTTTATGGGGTACAGGCGCGTTATTCGCTGTTCTCGCCATCGCTTCTCAAGCTGCGTAAAGCGGCGGCCCGTTCAATCTCGCCCTGTACAACAAGATCAGCGGCCAGATCGGAGATATAGGCCCGGTCCAGCCCATCCTCGATTTCCTGTCTCAGCGCGGTTTCCATTTTCTCGTATTCCTTGTCCAGCACTATCAGGCGCAGGGCGAGAAAGCGCAAAAACTCGTTTTGCGGCGCGATGGCCAGACCGCGCGCTATGGAATCTCGCGCGGCGGACAGGTTTCTCAGGGCGATCTGGATTTGCGCGAACAATGTAAAGTCTTCGAGGTCGGGTGCGTCGCCGAGAATATTGGGCATCAGTTGCGAAGCGGCACCCGCGTGATCTTCGTCAAGATGCAGCAGGAAGGCGTACCAATAATGGTAATAGTCGTCACGCTCGATCAGTTCAAAGGCGGTGCGCAGCACTTCCAGGCCGCGAAACCGCATGGACATGACAGAGAGCGTGCGCGCCTTGATCACATAGCCACCCGAGTCGTCCGGGTAGTTCCGGATCAGCGTTTCAGCATCTGACAGGGCGCGCAGATTGCGCCCGGAGGCGAGGCTCAATGTGGCGCGCCAGAACAGGGCGTTTTGGTTCTCTGGATCCAATTCATAGGCCTGTTGCGCATAGCCCAACGCGGTTTCCACCTCATCAAGATTGTTATGGGCGATAGCAAGACCCATGAGCGCGTTGGTGTCGCTGCCTGACAAATCCAGTGCGCCGCGGAATTGTTCGGTGGCCTCTTCGTAGCGGCCCAGATCGTTGAGTAGCCACCCGCGTTCGCGCCATGTCCAGGCATGGGTCGGGTCGATGGTCAGTGCCGCGTCAAATAGCTCGGCAGCCTCGTCGTAGCTGCTGATCTCGCTGCGGATACGACTGCTGGCAAGCCCGCTAAGCGCAGAGGCAGTCGGCGCGCGCGAGATGGCGTCCCGGAAGTATTGCGTGGCCGTATCGAACGCGTCTTCCTGATAAGCCACCCAACCAAGCCCGATCACGCCTTCGGCTGCTGTCGGTACAAGCCGACGGATCTGGTCAAACTGCCGTCTGGCCATAGCAAGCTCGTCGAGGTCGAAATAGGCCCATCCAAGCGCGTCCAAAAGGTCGATTTCCTGACGATTGCTGTGTCCGGTGTCAGACAGGGCCTGCTCGCAGATGGAGGCAAGTTTTGCCGGCGGGTAGTTGCGCGACAGGCAGGCGGAACCAAGCGTTTCCTCGGAACTTTTCAGCAAGGTTCCGGCGTTGCCGGGCAGGGCGGCGCAGACAAAAAGGGTTAAGGTGAAGAAAAAACGCAAAAGAGACCGGTTTCAGCAATGTGATGCCAAATAGGATCAAATTTGGGCCGGGGGCGCAAGGGCGCAAAGAGAAAGGGCTGCGAAACCGCAGCCCTTGGTCTTTTGTTAAGGTGCGCATTATCTGCGCACCTCACGCTTGTTTTGGCGGTGTCGCTTACGCGAGGATTTTCGACACGACGCCGGAGCCGACGGTGCGGCCGCCTTCGCGGATGGCGAAGCGCAGGC
>NZ_JAQIOZ010000023.1 GCF_028023675.1 Primorskyibacter aestuariivivens
ATGGCAGCCTACAACTTCGCCCGCAGGCTCAAGACCCTCAGCGGGCTGACGCCTTACGAATACATCTGCAAGATCTGGACTTCAGAGCCAGATCGTTTCATCCTAAATCCGATCCACCATATGCCGGGACTGAACACCTAGAAGCCGATTTCAGATTGCACAAATAGTGCACACAGTGCCCATTAACTTATTGAACTTAAGTGTCAAACCATCCAATCCATCATTGGGGCGACTGACAGTCTCGCGTTCTGGTCTAAGCGCTTCATTGGTATCATCAAACTCTTGGCTCCGGGCTCGCAACGCTGGAATTTGCCCCTCTACGCTTCAATGCGCGCAAGAGCCACACTGGAAATCGGCCTCCATCCCCCTGCGGCGCCGCCAACACGCCAGCGCGTCTCTCCCGCCGCAGAACCCTTGGCGCTCTCTACGACGGACCTATAGCCGAATTCTGCGAGGGAGGAAAACAGCCGTAACGCAAAGGCCGGTGCCGTGGCTCACGCGTTCCAGACAACCGTGCCAAGCGCTGTGACGTCATACCCGCCATAGGCGTCCGCGCGCTCGGCGAATTGACGGGTCCGGCAAAACGTCATGAGCGCCTGCAAAGGCGCTTCGAACCAATCCCGGCGATCGACGAGGAGCGCGAATTCTTCTTCGATGATCGGCAGAAACTCCAGCCCATAGCTGCGCGCGACCGCCGCCAATCCAAAGGCCGCGTCGGCGTCCCCGCGCCGCACGGCTTCGACCGCCTCGTCCTCGGTCCGGGCCACATCGGTAAAGGTCAATTGCGACAGGTCCAGACCCTGTTTCCCGACCAGTTCGCGAAACAATGTGTCGGTGCCGGATTCCGGCTGCCGGGGCACGATCCGTCGCCCTGCCAGATCGGACAGACCGGACAGGATGTGGTCCCCTGCGCGGAACACCAATCCGCGCTGCCGCTTGGCAAAAGAGATCAGGACGGCGTTCTGATCTGCGGCAGAGGTTGCCACCACCGGGGCATTCCATGTCCCCGACGCCGCGTCATGGATATGCATCCCCGCGGCGATGCCTTCGCCCCCGACGAAACGGTCCAACCCGTCAAGAGAGCCGTCGTAATAAGTCGCCAGACCGCAGCGCGATTGCCGGATGGCCCAGTCCAGCAAAGGGTCATGGCTGCCAAGAACGATCTGCGGGCGCACCACAGGCCGCACAGATGGGCCCGTTGCACTGCCGGTCTTGGCCTGTTCGATCCAGGCGCGGATCTCGGCAGCTGGGAACAGGAGTTTTCCCGTTGCGCGCGAACAGGGGACCGCGCCGGATGAGGCCAAATCATAGATCTTGCGCTCCTTCAGCCGCAAAAGCTCGGCCAGTTCCTTGACGGTCAGGTATTCGTGATCGGGAAAGGCGATATCTTCCATGGCGTCTCGGGGGCATCTCGGGCAGGTTTCGGGGCGGCAGCCCATCCGCCGCCCCGCATACCCTATCAGCTATCCGGCGCGTTAGGGAAGAAGAGCTGTTGATCGGCAACCTTGTAGGCCGCAATGGCACCCTGCCCTTCGTCCGACACAAGCCAATCCGCAAATGTTTGCGCCGCGTCCACGTTGACCGACGGGCATCTCGCGGGGTTCACCGGGATCACGCCATATTGGTTGAACATGTCCTCGTCGCCCTCGACGGCGATCTGATAGTCCTGCTTGTTGCCAAAGCTGATCCAGGTCGCGCGGTCGGTCATGACATAGGCACCCATGCCGATCCCTGCGTTGAGCGTCGCGCCCATGCCCGAGCCGGTCTCGCGATACCAGTCGCCGCTGGCCGCCGTCGGATCGACGCCACTATCGGCCCACAGCGCCATTTCCTTTTTATGCGTCCCCGAATCGTCGCCGCGCGATGCAAAGAGCGCGCCCTCACCGGCGATCTTGCTCATCGCGCCCTGCACGTCATTCATGCCCGCGACTCCCGCCGGATCCGCAGCGGGACCGACAATCACAAAATCATTGTACATCAGGTCGGTCCGCGCCGTGCCGAAGCCCGCGGCCACGAATTTCTCTTCGGATGGTTTCGCATGCACCAGCAGCACGTCACCGTCACAATTCTCGGCATTCTTGATCGCCTGCCCGGTGCCCACGGCCACAACATTGACCTGAATGCCGGTCTTGCCCTGAAAAATCGGCAACAGGTAATCGTAGAGGCCGGAATTGGCCGTGGAGGTGGTCGACTGGACAATGATCGACTGGTCCTGCGCCCAGAGGGCGCTTCCGATCACCAGCGCGACCGCCGTCGCCGTCAATTTCCTTGCAAGCATTGCGGCCTCTCCCTCTTCGCTTGTGTCAAACGACAAGTCTTCCGTTCAGGTAATCCTGCGCTGCCGCCGAGCGTGGCGCGTCGAAAAACTCTGCCGCTGTGCTGTGCTCGGCCACGCGTCCGCGATGCAGGAACACGACGTCATCGGCCATGCGACGCGCCTGCCCCATGTCATGGGTCACGAAGATGATCCGCACGCCGCGTACCCGCGCCTCGTTCACGATGCCTTCGATGGCGAGGCTTGAGGCCGGATCTAGGCTGGCGGTCGGCTCATCCAGGAACAGCACCTCCGGGTCCGTCGCCAGCGCCCTTGCAAGCGCGAGACGCTGCGCCTCGCCGCCCGACAGGAGCCGCGCGGGTTGCGCCGCTTTGTGGGAAAGCCCGACATGGTCGAGCAGCTCTTGTCGCCGCGCGGCGCTCTTGCCGCGCGCCTTGAGCACAAAGTCGATATTGGCTGCAACCGAGCGGCGCAGCAGGACAGGTTTCTGAAACACCAGAGCCTGCCGCGCGATGGCCTGCTCTGCCGTGTGGCCGCCCCAGTCGATGCGCCCGGCACTGGGCCGGATCAGTCCGTGCAAAAGCTTGAGCAGCAGGCTTTTGCCCGCGCCGTTCGGCCCCATGATCATGGTGCAGCCGGTCGGGCCAAGATCAAGCGACACCCCGTCTAGCACCGTCGCGTCGCCAAAGCGCAACGTCAGATCGCACAGGCTCAGCGGCAGGATCGCCGGGGCCCGGGATACGGTGTGACGTGCGATGGCGGCGTCGGTCAGGGTCGTTGCGTCATACATAGGCTTGCCTCGCAGCTGTCATGCGTACCGATTGCACCGCCGCGTTGACCCCAAGCGCGATAACGAGCAGCACAATCCCCAGCCCCAGCGCCAGTGCCAGATCGCCCTTGGAGGTTTCCAGCGCGATGGCCGTGGTCATGACGCGGGTCAGATGGTCGATATTGCCGCCCACGATGATCACCGCGCCCACCTCGGCCACGGCGCGGCCAAACCCCGCCAGCCCCACGGTCAGCAGCGAATAGCGCGCATCCCAGAGCAGCGCCTGAATGGTTTGCAGACGGGTCAGGCAGAGCGAGCGGAACTGTTCGGCATATTCGGCGTGAAGGTCTTCGATCACCTGCCGCGACAGCGCCGCGACGATGGGCGCGATCAGGATGGTCTGGGCGATGATCATCGCGGTGGGCGTGTAAAGCAGGCCGAGAAAGCCCAGCGGCCCGGAGCGCGACAGGTGCAGATAGACCAGCAGGCCAACCACGACGGGCGGCAGACCCATAAGCGCGTTCATCACGATCAGAACGACGTTTCGTCCGGGGAAGCGGCCAATCGCCACCAGCGCGCCGATGGGCAATCCGATCAGACAGGCCACCACCGTCGCCGTCAGGCTCACGCGCAGCGACAGGAGCACAATCTCGATCAAATCCGCATCGCCCGCCAGAACGAGCGCAAGAGCCAGACCAAAGGCTTCCCCGATACTATGCAAATTCTCCCCCAGCTGCATAATTTCCGCTACCGCAATGACTTTGCAGCCTGCACTATGGAAACTCAAGGCCGACTTTCGTGCTATTCAGGGAATTTTTGCGAGAAACGGACTGCATAATTTACGGAACCACGCGTAGCGCCAGCGCCGCGTCCCGTCGAATGGGCCGGTTTCTCGCGGCTCAGGCATGGCGTGCAGCGCGCTTTTGGCCGCTATGACCCAAGTCTTTCGATCCGGGAACACAGGTCTTGCGCCGCGCCGAGCGCCCGCGCCGTGGCAACGGACATCTGGGGCAGGATCATCCATTCCAGCATCCAGGCCGCACCGGACCGCTCCTGTTCATGGATCAGCGCGTGATGGAGACCGGCCAGCTGGGTGGCATTGAACCGCGCCAGCGTCACAAGCAGCTCGGCAAGCACCGGGTTCGATTTGTGCGGCATCGCCGAGGACCCGCCGCCCCCGGTGAGCGTGATTTCGTCAAGCCCCTGCTGGGCCATAAGGGCCACATCCTGACCGATTTTCCCGAGCGACCCGGTGATGAGCGACAGACGGCTGGCATATTCCGCCACCGCGCTGCGATCCGTGTGCCAGACCGGCCCTGCGGAGAGCCCAAGCGCATCCGCCATATGGGCCGCGATCCGCTCGCCGTCGCCACCAAACCCGTGGCGCGTGCCCACCGGGCCGCCCAGTTGCAGACGCTCGACGCGCGGACGCGAAGCGTCCAGCCCCGACATGTGATCCCTGAGCGGCTGCCGCCAGCTCCGGACCCGGTCCGCCACGGTGATCGGCAGGGCCGCCTGCATACGCGTCCGACCCATCAACGGGGCATCGCCCATTTCCGACGCCAGCCGGGCAAGGCGCGCATCGAGCGCCTGCAACCGGTCCATCAGCATGTCCGTGACCTGTCTCAGGGTCAGCGCCAACGCCGTATCAAGCACGTCTTGCGATGTGGCACCGGTATGGATAGCCGCGGCATCCGCACCTGCCTGGGACCGGAGTTGCCACACGAAATCGGGAATGGGCAGACCGTCGCGCAAACTGGCCTCTGCGAGCGATGCAATGTCGATTTCGGCGCGCTCGACAACCTCTGCCGCATCGCGCCCCTGATGCGCGGGCACATGCCCGCACGCCGCCAGCGCATTGGCCAGCGCCGCCTCAAAAGCGCGGTAATGGCAAAGCTGCGCGTCAGCGGACCAAAGATCGACTGTCGCAGGATCACCGAACAGAGGGCCAAGCCAGGGATGGTCAAAGATCATGCAATTGCCCCGGTCCGGTCGCGCAGAAGGTCCGCAGCTCAGACATCGAAAAACACGGTCTCATCCTCGCCCTGAAGCCGGATGTCGAAACGGTAGAGCGGCGCGCCGCCCTCCTCGGACCGCGTGGCGATCAGCGTTGCGCGGCGGTGTTCCCATTCGATCAGGTTCAGCACGGGATCGGCGGCATTGGCCTCGGGCTCATCGCTGAAATAGAGCCGCGTGTTCAGCCCGACATTGATGCCGCGCGCGACGATCCAGAGGTTCAGATGCGGCGCCTGCATGGCCGTGTTCCGGCCCTGCGTCTTGCCTGGTTTGACGGTCTCGAAGCTCCATTCACCGGTTTCGAAATCCGAGATCACACGCCCCCAGCCGCGAAAGGCATCCTCGACGGGACCGCCGCCTTCGGGGTGGGCATAATGGCCGTCGGTATTGGCCTGCCAGACCTCGATGAGCACATCTTTGATCGGCGCGCCCATGCCGTCGATAACGCGGCCCGCGATGCGGATGCGTTCGCCTTTGGCATTGGGGCCCGCGATGTCATGGCCGAGTTCCTGTTCATAGATGTCAAACCCCGCGGCCCCCGGCGCGAGGCCGATATGGACATAAGGACCTGCGGTCTGCGATGCCGTCTCTTTGAGATATGCAAGCTTCTGAGCCATCAGTTCCCCTCCGGCCGATTTTCGAACAGGGTCGAGCGGCGTCCGCGCAGCACGATGTCGAACTTGTAAGCGATGCTGTCGAGCGGAATGGTCGCGTTCAGGTCAAGCGTGGCGGTCAGCTGCTCAATGGCGTCCGGGTCGGGGATCGTCTGCACGATGGGGCAGATCGGGATCAGCGGATCGCCCTCGAAATAGCATTGCGTGATGAGCCGCTGCACGAAGCCCGATCCGAAAACCGACAGGTGAATATGCGCCGGACGCCAGTTATTCACCATGTTGCGCCACGGATAAGCGCCGGGTTTCACGGTACGGAAACAGTAATAGCCGTTTTCATCGGTCAGCGTCCGGCCACAACCGCCAAAGTTCGGATCAATGGGCGCAAGATAGGTATCCTTCTTGTGCCGGTAGCGCCCGCCCGCATTGGCCTGCCATATCTCGACCAGCGTCTCGGGAACGGGCCGCGCGTTTTCATCCAGAACACGCCCGTGCAGGATGATCCGTTCGCCAATCGGGCTTTCCCCCGCCTGCACGTAATTGGTCAACAGGTCATTGTCGCCCGGGTCGATGTCATTATGGCCAAAGCGCGGTCCGGTGATCTCGCTCACCGTGTTCTCAAGCGAGATCAGCGCATAGCGCGGGCTGCGCGCCACTGATGTCTTGTAATCCGGTGTGAAGGCCGGGGGATGGATGGCCCGGTTGCGCATATAGTAATCGGCAGGTCGGCTCATCTGTCCTCCTCCATCTCGGCATAGGTCGCCTTGGCGAGTTTGATCGCATGGTTCGCCTTGGGCACACCGGCATAGACCGCCACGTGCTGAAAGGCCTGGATAACGTCCGTCCTAGACGCGCCGGTATTGGCCGTGGCCCGGATATGCATCGGGATTTCGTCGAAATTCCCGGTTGCCGCCAGAAGCGCCAGCGTCAGCATCGAGCGTTCGCGGGTCGTGATACTGTCATCCGCCCAGACCGTGCCCCACGCCCCTTCGGTGATCAAGTCCTGAAACGGCGCGTCGAAGTCCGTCTTGGCCGCCTCTGCCCGATCCACATGGGCATCCCCAAGAACCGCGCGCCGGACGCGCATGCCTTGTTCGAATTTTGACACTGTATCTGTCATTGCTGTCCATTACTCCCCGTGGCCGTTCAATAAGGAAGGCCCACATAGTTTTCCGCCATGGCTTTCTGCGCCGCCACATTGGAGCGCAGGAACTCCAGATCGGCGATCTGCATCTTGAGATCGAAGGCGCTCTGGTCCGGATAGCGGTGCATCAGTGACGAGAACCACCAGCTGAACCGCTCGGCCTTCCAGACGCGGGCCAGCGCCCTGGCGGAATAGCTGTCGATCCCCGCGTGCGATCCGGTTTCGTAAAACTCCCCGAGTGCATGGTAAAGGTAGTGCACGTCCGAGGCCGCCGTGTTCAACCCCTTGGCCCCGGTGGGCGGCACGATATGGGCCGCATCCCCGCACAGGAACAACCGCCCCCAACGCATCGGTTCGGTCACGAAAGAGCGCAGGGGCGCGATGGATTTCTCGATTGACGGGCCGGTGACCAGTTTTTCGGCCTGTTCGGCAGGAATGCGCCGTTTGAGCTCCTGCCAGAACGCCGCATCGGTCCAGTCCTCGGGTTTGTCGCTGAGCGAACATTGGATGTAGTAGCGGCTCAGGTTCTCGTTGCGCATGGAGCACAGGGCAAAGCCGCGTTCGGAATTGGCATAGATCAACTCGTCGCAGACCGGCGGGGTCTCGCTCAGGATGCCAAGCCAGCCGAAGGGATAGACCTTTTCATATTCACGCCGGACCGAGAGCGGGATGGTCTGGCGGCTGACACCGTGAAACCCATCGCACCCGGCGACGAAATCACAATCGATCCGCCGCTCCTCCCCATGCACCGAATAGGTCACATAAGGCGCGGTCCCATCCGCATCATGGATCACCACGCCCTCGACCTCGTATTCGATCTGGCCCCCGGCCGCCTCACGTGCCGCATAGAGATCACGGGTCACCTCGGTCTGGCCATAGACGATGACCGGCGTGCCCGTATGTTCGGTGAAATCGACGCGAAACATCTCGTCGCCGTAGGAGATCAGGGTGCCGTGATGGACATAGCCTTCGGCATGCAACCGGTCCGCGCATCCCGCCTCGTCCAGCAGGTCCACCAGCCCCCGCTCCAGCACCCCGGCCCGGATCCGGGACAGAACATAGTCTTTGCTCTTCCGCTCAAGAACCACGGATGGGATGCCCCTGCGGTGCAGCAGCTGCGACAGCAACAACCCCGACGGGCCACCGCCAATGATGGCTACAGATGTTTTCATTCCACCGACCTTGCCGCTTTTGCCACGATCCAGTCCAGCGTAACCTGCCACACATCGCATGAATATTGATATTTGCGACCCATCTCATAATCTAAAGGTTATGGATTTTGACGCACATCTCAGGCTACGCCACGTCCGCACCTTTCTTGAAATCGCGCGGGCGGAAAGCGTGTCCACCGCAGCGGCGCGGTTGAACATCTCGCAACCGGCTGTATCCCGCAGCCTGAAAGAGCTCGAAGAGATGCTGGCGACGCCGTTGTTTGACCGTGTCGGTCGCGGTCTGCGCCTGAATGAGGCAGGACGCGTGTTTCAGGCACATGCCAGCGCATCCATGGTGGAATTGATGCAGGCCCGCGACCGGTTGACGAAAGACGGGGATCTTACATCGCGTCTGTCGGTCGGAGTTCTGCCCACAGCGGCATCCGAGCTTGTCCCAAGCGCCGCGCTTGCCTTTCGCAAGGAAATTCCCAGCGCGCGCCTGCATATCCTGACAGGTCCGAACTGGCTTTTGTTCGACGAGCTGCGCGCGGGGCGTGTTGATCTCGTGGTCGGGCGCATGCCGGAACGGGAAAAGGCCACCGGGATCATGTTTCAGCAACTCTATATCGAGGATGTGGTTCTGGTCTGTCGGCCCGGTCACGCAATCCTCAGTGCGCGTGTCCCCGAAGACCACATATCCGACAGCGATCTGATCCTGCCGCCCCCGGGCGCGGTCATCGCTCCGACCGTCGAACGATATCTGGCCAGCATCGGCTTGCCCGAGATGCGCGCGGCACTTGAAACCGTGGCTTTGCCGGTCGGGCGCAAGATCGTCGGAAGCTCGGACGCGCTTTGGTTCATTTCACGCGGCGTTGTCGCGGATGAACTGGCAGCGGGCAGTCTTGTCGTGGTGCCGCTGGCTTCACCGCTCCTGTCGGGGCCCGTCGGGATCAGCATTGCGCGCTCCGCACCGATCAGCGTCGAACGCAGCGTGTTCGCAAGCCGCCTGCGCCATGCCGCCGCCGAACTGCGCCCCGCCTACGCATCTGGCACCCGCCGCTGAGAGGCGCTGCGGCACGATGATTGGTTGATAAATCACCATGAGCGCGTATGGTAAACATAGGAATTGCCGAATATTTAAGTGATCATCGGGCGCATCCTCCCATGTGGTCACGGAGCGGTTCCGCTTGGGACTGAATGGGGAAAACCCGCATGGCAGCCGAAAATGCGACGAACCGACCCGGGCGCTCCGTTTCGATTGTGCTGCCATTTCTGAACGAGGCCGAAACCCTCGAACCGCTGGTCACAGAGATCCGCAACGTGATGGCAAAGACCGAAAGGCGTTTTGACATCTTTCTGGTAAATGACGGCAGCACGGATGCGGGAGCGAAGATCGCGGCAGACCTGGCCAGGCGCTGGCCCGAGCTGCGCATGATCAGCTTTACCCGCAATTTCGGCAAGGCCTCGGCCCTGTCCGCAGGGTTCACGCATTCGCGCGGGGATATCGTGATCACGATGGATGCGGATTTTCAGGACGACCCAAGCGAGATCCCCCGGTTCCTCGAACAGATCGACGCAGGCTTCGATGTGGTGAGCGGCTGGAAGCAGAAACGCAATGACCCGATTAGCAAGACGCTGCCGTCCAAAGTGTTCAACTTCATGACGTCATGGAACTTTGGCATCAAGCTTCACGACATCAATTGCGGTTTCAAGGCCTATACCCGCCGCGCGGTGAAATCCCTGAACCTTTATGGTGAGTTGCATCGTTTCACGCCCGCGATCCTCAATGAGCGGGGCTACAGGATCACCGAGATCGCGGTGAAGCATAACCCCCGGAAATTCGGCCAGTCGAAATACGGAGGCTCCCGCTTTATCAAAGGCATTCTGGACATCGTCACGGTCAAGCTGGTGGCGCATTACCATGTGCGCCCGCTGCATTTCTTTGCTCTCATCGGCATCCCGATCCTCCTGTTCGGATTGCTGGCGCTGAGCTATCTCTCGGTCCTGTGGCTGTTGCACTACCGACCGATCGGGGATCGCCCGCTGATGCTGATCGGATTGCTGTCGGTCATCGTCGGCGTACAGATCCTCGGAACCGGGCTGCTTGCCGAATTGATCCAGTCGCGGTCGATGAGTGAAGACAAGAAATACGTGATCGACGAAATCGCGGGGCTGGACGATGACGACATGCCGACCCCCTAGCCCGGCCCTCGCTTCGTGGCGGTCCCAGGCCATTGCGACCCTCGGTTGGCCGGCCTCATGAATGCGCTGGCCTTGCACAAAATCCTGTCCCACTCCGGAGGCTCAAAGTGGCAGACTTGCTGAATACGCTGTTGGTCAAACTCTCAGAAGAGTTTCTGGGCGTTCTGGGCGGCGCGGTGTTTTTCGGATCATGGCTGCTGCAGTCATGGGAATCGCGGCTCGCCGGCACTTCGGTCGTGACAGAGCGGTTTTTCCTCATGCGGGTGGTGG
Source organism: Primorskyibacter aestuariivivens (assembly GCF_028023675.1). Lineage (GTDB taxonomy): Bacteria > Pseudomonadota > Alphaproteobacteria > Rhodobacterales > Rhodobacteraceae > Marinovum > Marinovum aestuariivivens. The sequence continues at coordinate 10,439 of NZ_JAQIOZ010000023.1, forward strand.
CATCGCTGCTACTGGCGCTCGAAGGCATCCGGGCCGGATCATTGTCCCTGACCTTGCTGATGTCGGCGACGCTCGTGCTGATGCTGTACAATGTCTACCTGCTCCGGCGCGACACGGAATAGGCCACAACCGGACGTGTTTTTGTGGCAGAGGGCTGATATTTATGGAAAAAATCCAGCACCCCCTTACAATGGCCCCAGACGCGCCCGGCGCAGACGAGTCGCGGTTTTGTCTATGTCGCGAATAGCAGGGCGGGGCTTAATGCATGACACCTGAGCGTGGATCAGACCAGATAACCAAGCGGTTTCCGGCGGTTTTGGGACTGGATCGCGCGCGGCGGCTGGACCTTGTCCTGCTCGGCCTTGTGCTTTTGCTGGCTGGGCTGCTCCGGCTCCAATATGCATTCCAGCCCATCGTCGACGCGTTCAGCTGGCGCGAGGCCAGCACCGCGATGATTGCCGAGAATATCCCGCTGCACGGCTGGAACATCTTTTACCCCGAAGTGAGCTGGACCGGCCCCGGCCCCAGTTATCAGGGCCGCGAATTCCAGCTCATGACGCTCCTGGCGGCGCTATATAATGCGCTGTTTGGCTGGCAGGATTGGAGCGGGCGTCTCGTCGCCGTCGCGTTCAGCCTGCTCACGGTCCTGTCGCTGCATCGGCTGACGGCTCTGATCTGGAACGAAACCCACGCGCATGTCGTGGCGCTGGTCTATGCGCTTTTGCCCGCCGCAATCATGATCGACAGTTCCTACCTGCCGGACCCGGTCATGCTTGCGCTGATAACGGCGGGCATTTGGCTGTTCGTCCGGTACTATCTTGGGGGATCGGCTCTTGTGCTCGCGGCATCGGCACTCTGTTTCACGCTGGGTGCCTTGTGCAAATTGCCGGGCATTGCGATTGGGCTTGTCCCGGCATGGCTGACCGTTCTTTTGCTCCTGCGCGGCGAGATACGGCGCGCGGCGGCGTCCCTGACGGTGATGCTGGTGTCGCTTCTGGTGATCATCGCCTATTACGCCTGGGCCGTGTATCTGGGCAATACCACCCCGCCCTATCACGTGGCAGGCAGCGGCTATATCTGGGACAACGGCCTGACGCATTTTCTTGATCATGGCTTCTGGTTCGAGGATTTTGCCAATATCGCCGTCTGGTGGTTTTACGGCATGCCGTTCCTCGCGCTGCTGCTTGTCGGGCTCTGGGCCTATCCGGGCAATATTCGCAAAGACGAAAACCCCGACCTGCCCCACCTTCCGCTGGTGTGGTCGGTCGGCTGTGTGATCGTGTATCTGCTCGCCGCCCGCGAGATTTCCAACAATCCGTGGAACTTGCACATCTTCAGCATCCCGGTCGCCCTGTTCGGTGGGCGCGGCCTCGTCTTTCTCATGGAATTGGGCGGCGCGCGGGTGCTTTCACCGATGGGGGCGCTGCGTGGGGTGCTGGCGATTGTCGTGCTGGGCGTGAACGCCACGATGCCGCTGCTGAGCTCGATGAAGGCCCCGCATTCCGAAAACGCGCGCTTGCTGGGGGCTGCATTGAACAGACTGACCGAACCCGATGATCTTGTAATCGCGATCAGCCCGGATCTGGGGGACCCTGTCGCCATCTATTACAGCCGCAATCGCGGATGGGTTTTTCCGCCCGGCGGGGGGCAAACGGTGTGGTCCGTGTTTGCCGAAGACGATCAGACGGCCATGGCCCAGCTTGAGGATCTGCGCGCACAAGGTGCCGGATGGTTTGGATACGCCACCAATGCAGAGGATGATCTGGGCCGGTATTTCGTCGACCACCACGCCGGGTTCATCGACTGGCTCAATGAGACCGAAACGCGGATAGAAGCCACCCGCGAATATGTCATCTACCGATTGGCACCCCAGAGTGACCACTGATCACAATGCCGGGAACCCCTTGATCAAAGTCAACGACTTACGGGACAGAATGTGCTAAAATCAGTGAATTAGCCCAAACTGTTCTTTCAGCGCCGCGGCGCAAGCCCGAGAGGAGAGTCGCCATGTATTTTGTTTTTCCAAATTTTCAGACCCGCACCCTTACCCCTCATCTGTCGCGGCTGCGCCTGAATGTTGCCATGCTCGCCCTGCTCGGTGCACTCGCCACAGGGGTCGCCGAGGCGCAGACGTCCTCCGCGCCCGATATCCGGCAGGCCGATGCAATGCTGTGGGACACGCCCACACCAGAGGTCATCGCCGATGCACGCGCCACGCTTGAAGACGCTGCAGCATCCGGCGATGTCCATGCGCAATATCTTCTCGGGCGACATTTGCTGAACGGCTGGGTTCTGGCGCAGGACAAGCCCCGGGGCCTGCAGCTTTTGAATGCATCCGCCGAAGCCGGGCATGCCCCCGCTTTGACCGAGCTTGGCAAGGCCTATCTTTTCGGCCTGACCGTCCCGAGCGATCCGGCGCGCGCCGCGGATTATCTTGAACAGGCAAGCGCAAAAGAGGACGCGGCCGCCATGCGGGTGCTGGGCGAACAGCTTGTCAGCGGAGACCTGTTGGCGCGCGACGTCGACCGGGGCACGGCATTATTGGAAAGCGCCATCGCCTCTGGCGACATCGACGCCCATGTCGCCTTGGGCAAGCTATACCTGTACGGAATCGGCGTGCGCGAAGATCAGGACAAGGCGCTGGCCTTGTTCGAAACGGCGGCAGAGGCCGGAAACGGCCACGGGCTTGCGGCCTATGGTGATGCGCTGATGTGGTCGGAACGCAACCCGAGGCTGGCCGAAGCCATCCTGAACCGCGCGGGCGAAATGCAGGCGCATGAAGCCTGGGTCAGCCTCGCCCATGGGGCGATGTATGGCTATCTCGGCGGCGGCCGCACGTCGCGCGCAAAATATCAGGGCTATGCGGACAGGGCGCGCGAAGCAGGCGCGGACAAGATCGCCGTGCTGGAAGCCGAACGCAGAATGTGGGGCATCAACATGCGCGCGAGCGGCCCCGAGACGCTGGACGGCCTCAGACGCGCCGCAGAGGCTGGAAATGCCCGGGCTGCCGGATATCTGATCGAGCTTATGCGCGATGGCAACGGGCTGAACGTGCGCCGCCGACCTGTTCAGGCGCGCGAGGCGCTGGCCGAATTCGGCGCGCTGTTCAGTGAAACCAGACGCGATCAATATGCCCTGTCGATCGACGCGGCATTGGCCCGGCAGGTTCAGGATTATGCACCGGTGGCAGACGCCTTCAATGCGCGACCCGAGTTGCACTCGACCTGGTTCGGAACGCAGATTGCCGAGGCCAACCTGAATATCGCCTTCTATATCCTTCAGGCGCAGCTCGCATCCGAGGGTCGCTATGGCGGGTCGATCAACGGGTATGCCACGCGCAAGACATTGCTGGCGGCCGCGCGCAAATGCCGGGACATGGAGTTGGACCCATATTGCAATGACAACGTGCTGCGTCCCGGAGTGGTCGGCGCATTGCTGACCCGCTAAACCCCTGGCGCTCGCGGACCGGCACCGCGAAGGTTCAGAGCGGATCAGTCAGCGCTCGCGACCTGTTCCGGCGCGCGGCCTGAAAGAACCTCGTCAAAGGCGACACCCAAAGGCGTGCGCTCCATATTGTGGTCGACAAGGTTGATCTTCGGTGGTGTGCCCTTCCACGGGTACGGGTTAGCGGCAAACCACGCGTGCCTTTCGACAAACGGCAGGGTTTCCATCATCCGGATGGCCTCATAGGCGAATTTCGCATTGGCGTCATAGGTTGCCCGCCCTGGCCTATTCCAGTCGATCATCGCGAATTCCGTGACCCAGATCGGGCGGTCATAGGCCTTGTAAACGTCGATCAGCCAGTCGCGAAACGCTATCACGTCGCCATCGGGCGAGTAATAATGCACAGCCATGAAATCAACGCGGAGATTGCGCCGCTCTGCTTCGGCCATGAAGCGCCCCAACCAAGAGTTGCGCCCCAATGTGCCGAATTGCGTCGTCGCCGGACTGCCCAACCGCAGACCGTGCGCCTCCAGTTTCGGCCAGAGTGCGATGGCTTCTGCAACGCTCATCCCGGCTTGATGGTCTCCGCCATGCCCGTCCGGTTCGTTGAAGCCAAGAAGCGCGCGCACCGGGCGATCCGACCGAATGGGGTCGTTCACGTTGCTGGCGTTGTGGATCATCGGCACGAATTCCACGCGCCGGCGCGGACCGCCACGGGCATGAATCTGGTCAGTGCGCCAGTTGTAATACCATTTGAGCCCCTGCTGGCTTTCAATCCACTTCAGGGTTGTATAGCTCTTGTTTTCCCAAGCGCCGACACCGGCCTGCTGGGCAGCGACAGTTTGCGTCATCAGCACAAAGCCAAGTAAGATAAGAAATCGTTGGATCACGGCCATCCTGCCTCCTTGGGGCGATTTTCGCAAAGAAATCGCGCATTCACGGGGCGTAAAAGCGGCGCCTTTGAGGCATGTGCCGTGGCAAAGCGTCATGGTCACGACAACCAGGGGCGCTGCAGCAAAGCGTTGAAAAATTTTACAAAATAAGCTGATCCATCCCCGGGCTGTTCCGGGGCTGTCACGCCGGGATCAGTTCCGGCGGCACCGCGACCGTTGGCCGAACCCGGCAAGCGAACACAGATAGCTGCCATTGCCCATCGACCGGGTGCGCACTGTCTTTGACCCGGAGCGTGGTTCGCTCAGAAGGTTCAGCGAAACACGCACAGTGCCAATATCAGAAACTGCCTGGGGCTGGGTGCCGATTGCCGCCGTCTCATGCGCAATTGCAGATGTGCTGCCCATAGCCACAACCGCCGCAAACATTGCAAATTTGGCCGCGCGAACACGCGCGGATGTCGCAATCCGTTTCATGCCTGTATCTCTCCTCTTCGCCGTGCCGCACCCATCTAGTGATGTGATGAGGACATCTTTTATGGGGCAGACGTTAAGCGGGAATTAACGCATCTCAAAGCTTCATCACACCCATTCGTGAGGAAGTGTGGGCAAAATGTAGACAACATTGGGGCAAAGCGGGTGTTCACGGTCCGGAACCGACGGCCACTCCAGACCGGCATGCAACAATAAATATCTGAAACAAAATCATTTCAGGCGGCCCCGGGGCCGCCTGTGTTCCTGCCGTGACCGGCTGGCAGATTTTTGCCGACTGGCGCGCATGCCGGTCGTCAATTCCAAAATCTTGTCGTCAATTCCAAAATCTTGTCGTCTATTCCAGAATATTGTGGTCAAACCGCCAATCCGGAAGCCCGTACCCGTCGGGCCAGGGGTACACTTCGGTCTGGTTGAAGTAGATCACCGCAACCAGTTCGGTCAGCCCCTCGATGTCCTGGCGCACATCGTTGAACCACTTGTCGAAATACGCCTGATCGCCGACAAACCCGAGCTCGGCCACCACGATCGGCAAGCCGAATGCCAGGGCGCGGTCATAGCGCGGCTGCAGGATTTCGCGGAACGACCGCTCCCCGCCCAGGATTTCCTGTTCCCAGGGCTGAAGGCCAAAGACCGACAGGCCGACAACATCCACATAGTCCTCGCCCGGGAAATACGGCTCGAACCCCTCCAATCCCAGCGGCGACCACATGAATTCCACATCCGGCGCGACCTCGCGGCAAACATCGACCATCCGGCGGAACGACGCGATATAGGTCTCCGGCTCCCATCCGGCCCAGATGAACTGGCCGGATTCGTCTTCCATCTCATGCGCCCAGCGAACCGTGACCGGGCTTCTGAAATCGTTGAAGATGGCACAGATCGTCGTCATGTTTTCGTCGTAGGTGCCATCGGCAATGCCCGCGATCAGGATCTCGGGCGTGTTGCGTTCATTGCGCGTCCATGTCCAAGGCTCGATCGTGGCAAGAACCGCGCGGTTGCGCTCGGCGGCGTATTCGTCGGCGTCGTAGAGCGACTGCAACAGCACGTCTTCCCACGGCAGGAACAGATGCTCGATGGACACGTCGGTGTCGTTCGCAAAGGCCCCGTTCGGGTCATAGACACCAAACGGCAATTCGCCGGGAGGCGCGGCAAATCCCGCAGACATTGTGAACATGCTCCCGATCAAGCCGATGGCGAGCGCTTTGGAGTTGTTTGAGCAGACCATGTCTTTTACTCCTTGCTGAAAGTGAACCAGGTGTTCAGAAAATCAGGGTTCCACCGGTAACGTACCGCTCCGGCCTCTCCCAGGCCGGCCCCTGAAACGACATATTCGTAGCGGACCATCCGATCATTCCCGATCCCCACTGACAGCGCCAGAAGGCTTTCGGGGCCGCGCGTGCCAAGGGCATAAACGATCAGCCCAAGCAACAGAGGAACCGTCGCAAGCTGGAGCGGGATCCGTGCCGCGGCGTCTTTCAGGCGGATATTGTTGTCACGCAGATGCCGGATCACGATCACTGCGGATATGATCGCGTAAATCGAGCCGTTCAGCAAGGTCAGGAAGTAAAATCCCCGTGCATCAAGCACCTGATCAAAGAGCAATACCGGAACGATACAGCCCAGAGCCAGCACCAAATAGGGCAACACCACCCGCAGCGGCAGCACCGCCTCGGCCGCTTCACCTTTGGGCGTGATGCGGAAATCGACAAAATTCCCGGTAAACCGGTCCTGCACCGCCATCAGGCACCCCCAAAGGACCCACGGCCACTGCAACGCGAGAAACAGCGCCTTTTCCCAGCCCAGAACCGGTGCATTGCGCGGCCGGAAATACCCGTCGGCGCGCAGCGCATAGGCGATGATTGTGAGCACGATCGGCGGCCATATCGCATGCAGCACAAAGTCCGGATAGGTGACATCCGCATAGCGCATGTCAAAGATCACGGCGAGTATCGGGATCAGGTACAGAACGAACATGAACCCGGCAAAAAGCGGATACCACAGCTGGCAGAACACGAAGAGGAATTTCAACCGGGTTGGCAGGATCCGGAGATAGCGCGGCGTATAGCGCAAAAGCAATGTCAGCAGGCTCCGGGACCATTGGAATTCCTGCGTGCAGAGATCCGAGATATTGGCCGGCCCATCACCCGTGGCAATCGCGTCCAGCGCATGAACCCCGCGCCAGCCGCCGGAATTCAGCAAAAGCGTGGTCGAATGATCCTCGGCAAGCTCGGGGCCCAGGCCGCCCACCTCCCGCAGCGCACAGGTGCGCACCGCGTAGTGTGACCCGATGCACATCGGCGCAAGACTGCTGGCATATCCGGTTTGGAACACCCCATGGAACCCGGCCTCGGTATGCAGGCGCGTCCGCGCGGCCCAGCTCTCATCGGCATTGTTGGCACATATCGAAGGCGCGCTGACATAGCCCACCTCTGGATCGGCAAAGCCCTTCATGATTTCTTCCAGATAGGTGGGGCTTGGCACGTGGTCGGCGTCCAGCTGCGAGACAACGTCATACATCTCGTAGCCAAACATGTCGTAGAAGAAGGCAAGATTGCCTTCCTTGCAGCGCGTACGGCGCGGCCATTCACTGCGGTGATAATCAGGCCGGTTCTTCCGGGTCGAGATCCGGATGCCCCGTTCCTCGCACCATGCAATCGTCTCCGGTTGCGGGTCTTCATCTGCCAGCCATGTGTCATGCGGATAGGACTGCGCAAGCATGGCCTCCAAGGTTCGTTTCAGAACCGAGAACGGCTCTGACGGGGTCTTGGTGACGATCATGGCAACGCGGGTGGTGTCGGGACTTGGCGCGGCGCAGGCGGGCACCCGAGCCGTGCGGAAGATAAAGACGAAATAGGCCTGCATGAAAAACAGCCAGCCAAAGGCCAGTGTCACGATCCAGTAGCGCGCTCCCGGCAGGATGTGCTCGGGCTGGAACCACCAGACCCAGAAATACAGGCTGGCCGCGATCCACAGGAGGATCAGTGCTTCATACTTGACCCGACGCCACCCGCTGAACAGGCGCCGTGTAAAGCGGCTGTCCGCACGGTGCCTCCGCCCCTGCCCGTGTCTCAACGTGACGTCAGGCATCGACACCATGGCAGTTCTCTTTTGCAAAATGGGGTGCCGCATCCTTGATGATGCTGTCGATATCCGACCGGCGCGCACGGAAGTTCAAAACCCGCTCTGCCAGTTCCGGCGCGGCAACAAGTTCGGCCGGATCTCCGGGGCGACGCGGCGCAAGTTCATAGGGCACATCGCAACCGGTTTGCCGCGCGATGGCCTGCAACAGTTCATGGATCGAAGTGCCGCGCCCCGTGCCAAGGTTCAGCACAAGATCATCCCTGCCCGCCTCAAGATGCCGGAGCGCGAGGAGATGCGCCTCGGCAAGGTCGGAGACGTGGATATAGTCCCGGATGCAGGTCCCGTCCGGTGTCGGATAATCACCGCCGAACACCCTGAGCGGCGGCCCCATACCCGACGCGGCCATCAGCGCAAGCGGAATGAGATGTGTCTCGGGATCATGCCGTTCGCTCAGTGCGCCGTCCGGGGCGGCACCCGCCGCATTGAAATAACGCAGCATGGCATACCGCAACCCATGGGCCGCCGCATGATCGCGTATCATCATTTCGCAGATCAGCTTGGTGCGTCCATACGGGTTGATCGGCGCTTGCTGCGAGGTTTCCGATATCGGCACCGTGTTCGGGATACCATAGGTGGCACAGCTGGAGGAAAAGACGATCTGCCCCACGCCCTCCCGTTTCATCGCCGACAAGAGCGAGATCATTCCGCCCACATTGTTGTCGTAATAAAGACCGGGTTGTTCGACGGATTCGCCCACATAGGCGCAGGCCGCAAAATGGATAACGGTCCGGGCCGAATGACGCCTGAACACATGGGCCACGGCGTCTGTGTCGCGCACATCCAGTTTTTCCAACGGCCCCCACCGCACCGCATCGGCATGACCGGTACGCAAATTGTCGATAGTCACGGGCAGATAACCGGCCTCGGCCAGGCATTTGCAGGCATGGCTGCCGATGAATCCGGCACCTCCCGTGACTATGACCGGTGTTGTTGTCATCTCTCGACCACCTTTTGGGACCGCCCTTCGATTGCGATTTCACTTGCGAAATACGGGATACTCAGGCGCAGCCCCTCCCTCAGCGCGACCGTCGGCTCCCAACCCAGCTCTTCCCTGGCGCGCTGGATCTCGGGGCAGCGCAGTTTCGGATCATCCACCGGCAGCGGCCGCATCTCAAGCGGCGAGTCCGAACCGGTTTCCTCAAGAACGATGCGCGCTAGCTCGATCACCGTGAATTCGCCCGGATTGCCAAGGTTCACCGGGCCCGACATGTCGCCTTCGGCATGCATGAGCGACACCAGCCCAGCGATCATGTCATCGACATAACAAAATGACCGGGTCTGCTTCCCATCGCCATAGATGGTCAGCGGTGCCCCTTTGAGCGCCTGAACAAGAAAATTCGACACCACCCGGCCATCTTCAGGGTCCATACCCGGGCCATAGGTGTTGAATATCCGAGCGACGCGGGCATCGACTCCGTTCTGCGCGCAGTACTCGTGAAACAAGGTCTCAGCCGCCCTCTTTCCTTCATCGTAGCACGATCTTGGACCCATAGTGTTAACACTGCCACGGTAGCTTTCGATCTGCGGACTGACCTCCGGGTCACCGTAGATTTCCGAGGTCGACGCCTCGAGAATACGCGCGCCCTTGCGCTGTGCCAACCGCAGCATATTCTCGGAGCCGGCGACAATGGTGCGGAACGTCTTGATCGGGTCGGCCTGATATTTCACCGGCGATGCCGGGCACGCCATGTTGAAAATGAAGTCGATCCCGTCTTCGGGATCAAACGGGTCTGCAACGTCCTGTTTTACGAAGGTAAAGTTCGGCGATTCCAGAAAGTGGTCAATATTTCGCATACGACCGGTAGATAAATCATCCAGACAGATGACCCGCGTTTCCTGTTCCATGTAAAACGAGCAAAGGGCAGATCCGAGAAAACCGGCCCCCCCGGTGATCAATACCGTTTGCCCCTTGCGAGGCAAGGAGATCAATCGGCTCCGGAGTGACGCCGCAGGCTTGGTTTTTCCAGTATTCGCTTTCATTATCACGTTTCCCCTAATTCCCTACATGGTAGAGTTACCATTGAAAGAAGCGCGCCCTGATTGAAAAAACACAACCAAGTACTGCGCCTTGACACTCTCTCGTTTTGCCACAGCCACAGGGACGGTTAAAAATAGCTCAACGCAGAGTGCGCACATTGCGCCAGATCAATTAAACACCCGGAACTTAGGGAGTTTTTCCTGAAGTTTACGTCTAGTCAAGTCCTAGAAAAACCCGCCAGACACGGCTTCAGAACATGTGAGCACCCCAGTTCTCGAATTTATCCGACCTCCATTTATTCGACCCTCGCCGCTCCGAAATTACGTTTGGAACGACACAGCCAATAGTGTTTCCTCCTCGCGCCTTTTAGAACCGCCCGCCGAAACTCTGCGCCGGGATCTTCAATCGTTGTCTGGTGAGGGGCCCAATCTCAAAAATCAGAGTTCTGAAATGGCGGATGGCCCGCCCAAAAAACGCATGTCTATCTCAATCCACACCGAATATATCACGAGTAAAGACAAGTCCCGAGAACTTTTTGATTTTTTTGTCTTGCCGGTTGCAGATCAAAAGGTCGATCCGGTCCAGAAACGCGTCAAGATCGTCGACAATTTCAGCCCCGGCAAGGTCCCCGTTTTTCAGCATCGGCTCGTATACCAACACCCGCGCGCCCTGCGCTACCAGAAGCTCGACAATGTCATGCATGGCCGAGCTGCGCATGTTGTCCGACCCCTGCTTCATCGTCAGCCGGTACACGCCCAAGGTCTGCGCACCAAGCTTTAGGATTTCATCGGCGATGAAGGCTTTGCGGCCCGCATTCGTTTCCACAACCGCCTGGATCAGCTGATGTGGGATGTCTTCGTAATTGGCAAGCAGCTGCTTTGTATCCTTGGGAAGACAATAGCCCCCGTACCCGAAAGACGGGTTGTTGTAGCCCGGCCCGATCCTGGGATCGAGGCTCACCCCCCGAATGATCTCGCTGACATTCAGCCCCTTCGCGTAGCCGAAACTGTCCAGCTCGTTGAAGAACGACACCCGTGTCGCGAGATAGGAATTGGCGAACAGCTTGACGGCCTCAGCCTCGTTCGAGCCGGTCAGCATGACCTCGACATCGGGTGTCAGGCTTGCCGTGCGCAGGATCTCGGCAAATTGCGCGGCCTGATCGCATTTGCTGCCGACAATGATGCGGGACGGGTAGAAATTGTCATGCAGCGCCTTTCCTTCGCGCAGGAATTCAGGCGAAAACGCGATCCTGTCATCATTCAGAGCGGCCCTTTGAGACGCGGTAAAACCGACAGGGATCGTTGACTTGATCACGATCAACGCGGTTTCATTGACCTGCCGGGCCGCGCGGATAACCTGTTCGACCGCCGAAGTGTTAAAGTAATGCGTGTCCTCGTCGTAGTTTGTCGGCGCCGCAACGATGATGAATTCGGCCCCGGCAAAAGCCTCTTTTGCGTCCAGCGTTGCCGTCAGGTCGACCTCTTCCCCGGCCAATACCGCATCGATATCGGGGTCCGCCACGGTGGATTGCCTGGCATTGATCTTGTCGACCCGTCCGGGGTCGATGTCATAGGCGACGACCCGGTGGTGCCGGGCCAGCAGAACAGCCAGCGACATGCCCACATAGCCCAGACCCGCGACGGTAATTCTGTTTTTGACGGACAAGGAAATTTCCTTTCTTCAACGGATCAGGCGTCGAAAACGGAGGATGGAAGTCGCGCAAAGCCCCTGGTGTCCTTCACGCCCCTCTTGATCAACCGACCCGGCCAACACGCGTTTTTCGGGGCAGCGCAGCCCCCCGGGGGCATTTCAATACGTGATTAACCCGAGCACTTGCGACCCTTGCGGTGCGATACAAGGGAAGCCCCCAGATCACCCCGATACACATGCGCGGCGGGATCTTGGCTGGCCCATTTTCGGAACAGATCACTGCAGCCTTATGAAAAGGTTAGCGTTTTACCCGCAACAGGCAAGCATTCACTTTATGAGATATGAAATTTATGGCATATAACACGGCCAACGTGTGCGCTGCACCGCCCCCTACCCCTTTGGGGAGATTTCGATGGGGGCACGAGGTCACGCGCCCGCGTGACAGGCCGCGTTCGTCCTCAAACACCGCCGTCTCAGGCTCACAGACGCTTGCCCTCGGCGTTGAACGGCATCTCGTTCTCCCTGTCCCAGTCCATGCCCACCTCCGAGCCTTCCTCGGGGATCGGGTGGCCCGCGTCCTGGCGGACGGTGATCTGGGTGCCCGTGGCCGATTTCACATGCACCAGCGTTTCGGCCCCCAGCGCCTCGCAATAGGCCGCACGGCCATCCAGACGCCCTGCCCCCGCGCCCACCAGTTGCATATGTTCCGGTCGCACGCCGACGCGGTGGCCGCCCGACTGGCCGACCGCCGCGCCGTCGATGAAGTTCGTCGGCGGCGAACCGATGAAACCCGCCACGAACTCGGTCGCCGGATTGGCATAGACGTCGAGCGGCGCGCCGATCTGGTCCGCCACCCCGCCATTCATCACGATCATCCGGTCGGCCATGGTCATCGCCTCGACCTGGTCATGGGTGACATAAAGCGCCGTGACCCCAAGCGCGCGTTGCAGCGCCTTGATCTCCAGCCGCATCTGCACCCGCAGCTTGGCATCAAGGTTCGACAGCGGCTCATCAAACAGGAACACCGCCGGTTTGCGCACAATGGCGCGCCCCATGGCGACACGCTGACGTTGCCCGCCAGACAGCTCGCGCGGTTTGCGTGTAAGGTACGGCTCAAGCTGCAACAGCTTCGCCGCCTGCCGCACGCGCTCTTCGATCTCGGGTTTTGGCACTTTGGCGATCTTGAGCCCATAGGCCATGTTGTCGAACACCGACATATGCGGGTAGAGCGCGTAATTCTGGAATACCATGGCGATATCGCGGTCCATCGGCTCCACGTCGTTGACGCGCCGCCCGCCGATCTGGATGTCGCCGGAACTCACGGCCTCCAGCCCCGCCACCATGCGCAAGAGCGTGGACTTGCCACAGCCGGAGGGGCCGACGATCACGATGAACTCACCATCCTGCACATCCACGGAAACGCCGTGGATCACATCGGTCTTGCCAAAGGATTTCTTGACGTTTTCAAGCGTGAGCGTTGCCATTATTTCTCGCTTTCCACCAAGCCACGGATAAAGAGTTTCTGCATCCCCACCACCACGATCACCGGCGGCACCATGGCCAGGATCGAGGTTGCCATAATCGTTGGCCAATGGGCAAAATCATCGCCCGAGGGGAACATCTGTTTGATGCCCATCACGATGGTGTTCATCTCGGGGTCGGTGGTGATGAGCAGCGGCCAGAGATATTGGTTCCAGCCATAGATGAAGAGGATCACGAAAAGCGCTGCAATATTCGTGCGGCTCATCGGCAGGAGAATGTCGAAGAAAAACTGCATGGGCCGCGCGCCATCGACGCGGGCCGCCTCGGCCAGCTCATCCGGCACCGTCAGGAAAAACTGCCGGAACAGGAAGGTGGCCGTGGCCGAGGCCACAAGCGGCAGGATCAGGCCCGAATAGCTGTTGAGCATGCCGAAATTGGCGACCACCTCATAGGTGGGCACAATCCGCACCTCGACCGGCAGCATGAGCGTCAGGAAGATCAGCCAGAAAAACGTCTGCCGGAAGGGAAAGCGGAAATAGACAATCGCAAAGGCCGAGAGCAGAGAAATCGCGATCTTGCCCAGGGCAATCCCCAGCGCCATCACCAGCGAGTTGAACAGCATGAGCGCCACCGGCGCGTTGATTCCCGCAACAAGCGCATTGGTATAGTTCTCGATCATCTGGTCGCCCGGCCAGACCGGCATGGGCGGGCGAATGATATCCTGATTTTCAACCGTCGAGGCGACAAAGGCCAACCAGATGGGGAAGAAGATGAACAACACCCCGATGATCAGCCCCAGATGGGTCAGCCAGAGGCCAAGCCCGCGTTTTTCGACCATGCCCGAACGCTCTGCCATCAGTAATGCACCCTGCGTTCGATATATTTGAACTGGATGATGGTGAGGATCGACACCACCACCAGAAGGATCACAGACTGCGCCGCCGACGAGCCCAGATCCTGCCCCACGAACCCGTCCGAATAGACCTTGTAGACAAGGATGGTTGTCGCCTGTTGCGGGCCGCCGCTGGTGATCGTGTGGATCACGCCAAAGGTTTCAAAGAAGGCGTAGATGATATTCACCACCAACAGGAAAAACGTGGTGGGCGACAGAAGCGGCCAGACAATCGTGCGGAACCGTGTCCAGAAGCGCGCGCCATCAATCGCCGCCGCCTCGATCACCGAGCGGGGGATCGCCTGCAACCCCGCCAGGAAGAACAGGAAGTTGTAACTGATCCGGCCCCAGGCCGAGGCCACGACGACAAGCCCCATCGCCTCGCCTTCGTTGAGCACATGGTTCCAGTCATATCCAAGCTGACCCAGATACCACGACACCACGCCCACGCGTGTGTTGAACATGAACAGCCACAGCACCCCCGCCACCGCCGGGGCCACCGCATAGGGCCAGATCAGCAGTGTGCGATAGGCCCCCGACCCCTTGATCAACCGGTCCGCCAGCACCGCAAGATAAAGCGCCACCCCCATGGAGACGAGCGTCACGAGGATCGAAAAGATCGCCGTGGTCACAAATGAGGCGCGGTAATAGCGGTCTGACAGCAGGTATTCGAAATTGCCCAACCCCACCCATTGCATGGACAGCCCGAAAGGATCGGGGATGAACAGCGATTGCCAGATCGCCTGCCCCGCCGGGTAGAAGAAAAAGACCGCAGTGATGAGGATCTGCGGCAAGACCAGCAACAGCGGCAGCCAGATCCCCTTGAAGGTGACGCGTTTTTCCATGGTCGATATGCGTGGCCGCCCCGTCACACTACGGGGCGGCCAACCTTTTCTTTAACGTGCCGCCTGCTCGAACCGGCGCAGGAGCGCGTTGCCGCGCTCCACCGCCGAATCCAGCGCGGTTTGCGCGTCCTTGTCCCCGGCCCAGACGGCCTCAAGCTCTTCGTCGATGATGCCCCGGATCTGGTCGAAGGAGCCAAGGCGCAGGCCCTTGGAATTGGCCGTGGGTTCCTTGGCCGTCATCTGGATCACCGCGATATCGGTGCCGGGATTGGCATCATAGAAGCCCTGTTCGCGGGTCAGCTCCCCGGCTTCCGTGGTGATCGGCAGATACCCGGTGTCCTGGTGCCATTTCGCCTGAATTTCCGGCGAGGACAGGAAATCCATGAAGGCCGCGACGCCCGCGTATTCTTCGTCGCTCTGCCCTTCCATCACCCAAAGCGATGCCCCGCCGATGATGGTGTTCTGCGGCTCATCCGCCACGGCTTTCCAATAGGGCAGCGGGCGCACTTCGAAATCGAACTCGGCCTCGGCCTTGATGCCTGCGTAACCGGCGGAGCTTTCGGTAAAGAGCGCGCATTCGCCAGCGCGGAAATTCGCCCCGCCCTCATTGCGGCGACCGGCATAGATGAATTTGCCGTCCTGCGCCCATTGCCCCATCGCGCTGATATGGGCCACCTGCGCCGCGCCGTTCAGGGCCAGTTCGGTATCGGTGCCGTCGAACCCGTTCGATTGCGTCGCAAAAGGCACATCGTGATAGGCCGAGAAATTCTCAAGATGGATCCAGCTTTGCCAGGCCGTGGTCATCGGGCAGGACACACCCGCCTCTTTCAGCGCGTCCAGAACGCCCCCCACCTGCTCCCAGGTCGACATGTCAGTGTCCGGGTCGATCCCGGCCTCGGCCAGCTTGTCCCGGTTCACCCAGAGCACCGGCGTGGACGAGTTGAAGGGCAGCGACAGCATGTTGCCATCGGGCGAGGTGTAATAGCCCTTGACCGAACCGATATATTTCGACTGGTCAAACCCGTCGCCCATCACCTCGTAGACCGGCTTGATCGCGCCCTTGGCCGCCATCATCGTCGCGGTGCCCACTTCGAACACCATCAGGATGTCGGGCTGTTCCCCGGCGCGGAAGGCGGCGATCCCGGCGTTGAGCGTCTCGGAGTAATTGCCCTTGTGCGTAGCCACGACCGTGTAATCGGATTGCGACGCGTTGAAGGTTTCGACCTGTTCGGCCACCAGTTCCCCAAGGCGCCCGGTGAAGGCATGCCAGAATTCAATCTCGGTCGCGGCCGTGGCGGCCTGTGCCGACCCCAGTACAGCGGCGGCGGCAAGAATGCTGATCGTGTGTTTCATGACTCACTCCCAATTGCTTTGATATCGGATGAAGACCCCATCCGCTGCCACGCGTTATCGTCGCGCTTTGTGTAAGGCAGATGACGGGATGCTACGCTGAGTGTGTTTTGCAATCAATTCGGGATTCTCGCCGTGGCGCTCAATCTGCGGAGCATCATTCAAACATGAGATTTCACCTCTAGCGCACTGATATTTCTCATTTTTCAATTTCGACGCAGCATAGCGGCGGAGATACCGCCCAGCCGAACCATAAAAAAACCGGGCACCGATGATCGGCACCCGGGGATTTTTTAAGCCAGCTGGCAGGCCGCGCAACGGCGTTACAGAACGTTGATTTCCACCGAATCCGCCAGAGTGTTGGCGATGAAACAGTAGCGGTGCGCGCGGTGCTGCATCTCGGCCAGTTGCTCATCGCTGACGTCAAATCCGGTGTCGAACCGCACCACCGGGTGCAGGTCGATACGGGTCACGGACATCTGCCCCTTGGGGTTCTTGCCCAGATGCGCCTCGGCATAGTCGTGGTAGCTGGCCACCGGCCAGCCCGCCTTGGCGCAGAGCGCGAGAAAGGTCATCATGTGACAGCTCGACAGGGCCGAGGCCAACGCCTGTTCGGGGTTGGTATTGGCCGGGTTTCCGCCCCAATCTGGGGCGGAGTCCACTTCGACCTCGTAATTGTCGTTGAACCAGACCCGGTGCGCGTTGGAATATTTTCCGGTTTGCAGCACGGGTTCGGCACGGTGCCAATGCAGCTGGATCGCAAGATCGGACATGGGTCAGGTCTCCTGCACTGGCGCTTACGCGGCGGCGATTTGCTTTTTCGGGTCGTAGAACGGGAACTCGACCATGGTGGCGCGGGTCGGGCCCGATTTCGTCACAACTTCCACATCCGCCCCCAGAACCGCGTGATCCACCGACACCATCGCCAGCGCGATATTCTGCTTGAGGCGCGGCGAATAGACAGCCGAGGTCACCTTGCCGATGGTCTCGTCGCCTTTGTTGATCGGCCAGAAGGTCGTGTTCGGCCCCTGCAGCGGATCGCAATCGATGATCAGACCGATCTGCTTGCGGGTCACGCCCTCTTCCTTGATGCGTTTCAGCGCGGCCTTGCCGATGAACTCCGCCTCCATGTCGAGATTGACCAGACGATCAAAGCCCAGCTCGAACGGGTTGGTGTTGATGTCGGCATCAGCGTGGTAGGACAGCATCCCGCCTTCGATCCGGCGGATCGAGGAGGTGTGGCCGGGTTTCAGCCCGTATTCCATGCCGGCCGCCATGATCCGCTCCCACAGCGCATCGCCATAGGAACTGTCACGCAGGTAGAGCTCATAGCCCAGCTCGCTCGACCAACCGGTGCGCGACACGATCAGCGGGATGCCGTCAAGCTCCAGCTCGCGGTGCCAGTAGTATTTCAGGTCCATGATCTCTTCGCCAAACAGCGCCTGCATGATCAGGCCGGAATTCGGGCCTTGCAGCTGCAGCGGCGACACGTCGGGTTCGCAGATCGAGACATCCATGCCGGAATGCACGGCCAGACCCTGCGCCCAGAGCAGGATGTCGCTGTCGGCCAGCGAGATCCAGAAGTGGTTTTCGGCCAGACGCAGCAGGATCGGGTCATTGAGAATGCCGCCATCGGCATTGGTGATCAGGATGTATTTGCACTGACCCACGGCCATCTTGGACAGGTCGCGCGGCGTCATCATCTGGACGAATTTCGCGGCGTCGGCTCCGGTGATTTCGACCTGGCGCTCAACGGCCACGTCACACAGGATCGCCTCGTTCACGAGGTTCCAGAAGTTCTGTTCCGGGTTCCCAAAGTCACGCGGGATATACATATGATTGTAAACGGAAAATCCCTGTGCGCCCCAACGCACGGTGGCGTCGAAATAGGGGGATTTACGGATCTGTGTGCCGAAGCCGAAATCATCAGTCTGGGTCATGTCAGTAGTCCTTGGGAATGGGACCGAAGCGGTCAGTGGACGTTGAGAACTGCCGAGGATTTAGGACCTTATGTCGCGCGTGTCTGGTCCAAAAATACGGCCCCACTTGGCCCAAACGGTCCGAAAATCAGACCACTGGCGGCCCGTTCAGACAGGCATGGTCAATTCGCGTCACGGCCTACGAAATTTGCGACATTTGGCTGAATCGATTTGATTCTGCGTGTCGCAATGTAGGTCATGTAGCGGTCGATCCCGATATCCGCTGCCAGGAGCTCTTCCATCAACGTCTGAAACGCCGCCAGCCCGGGGGTGAAGACATGCATGACGTAATCCATGCCCCCGCCCGTGGCGACGCAAAAGGTGATTTCGTCATGGGACAGGATTTCGGCCTCGAACCGGTCGAAATCCGCCTTGCGATGATGGGTGAGCGAGACGGTGACAATCACCTGTGTCACCTCGGCAATGCGTTCCAGAGCGAGATCCGCATGGTAGCCACGGATGAACCCGGCCGCACGCAACCGGTCCAGACGCGCCCAGCACGGGGTTGGCGACAGGTTCACCATCTCGGCCAGCTTGGATTTGCTCAGCGCGCCGTGTTTCTGAAGCGCTGCCAGAATGCGGATATCTGCCGCGTCCAGTCTGGTGGTTTTCATGATCTTCCCCGACGTTCCACAACCGCCCGCTTGCGCGGCGGCATGCCTACCCTGAACCGCGCGCGCATCAGACGGAAATATCGTCTGTCACGCGGTCACGGCCCCTGCCATCAGCAAAGATGGGGGTCGTTATCGGGAAAATGCCAGCAAAAAAGCAACTGAACCGGCAAAAAGCACTCACGCCCTTTGCCGGTTTGCTGGAGATGCGGATGGGAAAGGGCGGCATCATCTGCCGCCCGTCCCGGTGTCAGGCCGCGATATCGCGGGGCACCGCAACCGCGCGGTCAAAGAAGGCGCGATGCAGCGCGGCAATCGCCTTGTCCCTGTCGCTGCGGTTCAGGATGAACAGGGTATCGACATTGCGAGGCCCCTGCGTGGCCCCCAGCGGCGTCAGCGTTTCCGCCTCCAGCGCCTGCAACCCGTTCAAGAGCACATGCAGCCCGCTCAGGTCACGCCCCAGCACCGAAACCAGCGCCAGCTTGCGCGTGGTTATCTCGGCCTGGGGGAATTTCGCCGCCAGATCGGATTCGACCCGCCGCATGGACTTCAGCGAGGCATCGACATAGTGGGTGATCGTGTTGGCATTGGACACTTTCGACACGATGCGCACGTTATGCCGTGTCAGCACGTCCAGAATGGCCGCGTCATAGCCCTTGACGCCCACCATGTCCTGTTCGAACAGCTCCAGCGCGATGATATCCAGCCCGGTGACCATTTCGACCGCCGCCTTATCCGCCGGTTGGTCGTCGATCACCGTGCCCGGATGCTCCGGCTCGAACGCGTTGGTCACGCGCAGCGGCACATTGGCCTGGCGCAGTGCCTTGGCGGCTGAGGGGTGGATTGCCTCCATCCCGAGGTTGGCCATCTGGTCGGCCACGTCGTAATTGGTGTGCCCCAGCGTGCGCACGGCGTCTTCGCCCACCAGCTTGGGATCGGCAGAGGACAGGTGGAATTCCTTGTGAATGATCGCCTCTGCTGCACCGGTCAGCGCGGCAAGCTGCGAAAATGTCACCTCGGAATAGCCCCGGTCATATTCGCGCATCAACCCCTCGCGGCATTGCGCGTAGCCTGTGACAATGGGCATCTCACTGTCGGGGTCGATCCCCTCCATCGCGCCCTGGATGCGCGCATCCAGCGAGAGATCGCCCTCTTCACGCCAGCCCGACAGGTCCACGAAACGGGCATTCACGCCCGCGCGCTGCAACATCAGCGTGGCGACATAGGCGGAATGCGCCTCGCCCAGACCGGACAGCAATTCGCGGATCTGCATCAGATGGGTG
The DNA here is from genome assembly GCF_028023675.1 of Primorskyibacter aestuariivivens. GTDB lineage: Bacteria > Pseudomonadota > Alphaproteobacteria > Rhodobacterales > Rhodobacteraceae > Marinovum > Marinovum aestuariivivens. Next base: position 30,479 of record NZ_JAQIOZ010000023.1, read on the forward strand.
TTGAGCCGGAAATGCCCGTAGGAACACAGCCGCTGAAGGTCGATCAGGCAGTTGCGCGCGCCCTCGATGCGGTCCTGCACAAAGGTCGTCGCCTGCGCGATATCGCCCGCATTCTCGAGCACGCGCTCATGCGCCTCGACCATCGCGGCGCTGGCGCGGCTCAGCGCATCGTGCCAGCCATGCCCGTCATCGGCATTGGCAAAGGCCGCATAGACCCCTGCCTCACCCGATTTCTTGTGCTCCAGCAGCAGGTTGGTGATCCCGCCAAAGGCCGAGACCACAAAGATGCGGCCATAGCGCGGCGTACCGCCCTCAAGGAACAGCGTATCGCGCAGTTCATGCAGGCGGGACATGGATGTCCCGCCGATCTTTTCAACAGTATGGGGCATATCAGGCCTCGATTTCTTCCGGCGCGGCATAGGAGCCATCTTCGCGGTGCACTTCGGTACCCGTCACCGGCGGGTTGAAGCAGCAGGCCATGATCAGCTCGTCCTCGGCCCGCAGCACATGGCGGTCATGCTGGTCCAGCGCATACATCACGCCGGGTTTGATGGCATGGGTCTCGCCGGTCGCCAGATCGGTGATCGACCCGGTGCCCTGCATACAATAGACGCTCTCAAAGTGGTTCTTGTACTCGAACGTGTGTTCCGACCCCGCCTCCAGAAAGGTGATGTGGAAGGAAAAGCCCATCCCGTCATCGGCCAGCAGCATGCGCACGGAGGACCATTGGGCGTCGGACACCACGCGGTCCCGGTCGGATTTGACGATCTCGTTGAAGTCTCTGACGATCATGATGTCACTCCGCCGCAATCTTGAGATTGCCGGTCACGCTTTGCGCGGCCTCGACCAGGATTTTCAGACCCGCTTTCAGCGTCTCATCCGGAATGGTCAGCGGTGCAAGGATCTTGACCACCTCGTCATTCGGTCCCGAGGTTTCGACGATCAGACCGTTCTGAAAGGCCATGGCACAGATATCACCGGCCAGCTCGCCCGAGCCCACATCGACGCCGCGCATCATGCCGCGCCCTTTGAGATAGGCACCATCGACCATGGATGCGATCTCGGTCAGCGCGTCTTCCATCATGTCGGCGCGGCGCTTGATGTCACGTTGCAGCGCATCATCGGCCCAGAATTTTTCAATCGCGACCCGCGCCGTCACAAAGGCATGGGTGTTGCCGCGGAAGGTGCCGTTATGCTCCGCCGGGCCCATTACGTCATGTTCCGGCTTCACCAGAACCAGCCCCATCGGCAGGCCAAAGCCCGAAACCGATTTCGCCAGCGTCACGATGTCGGGCTGCACATCCATCTCGTCGAAGGAAAAGAATGTCCCGGTCCGACCGCAGCCCGCCTGAATATCATCGAGGATCAGCAGCGCGCCATGTTCCTTGGCCAGTTGTCCCACCCGCACGATCCAGTCCGGGCTTGCGGCGTTCAGGCCGCCCTCGCCCTGCACGGTTTCCAGCAGAATGGCCGCCGGTGCGTCCACGCCGGAAGACGCGTCGTTCAGCATCTTTTCCAGCAGGTCGCAGGTGTCATAGCCTTCGCCCATATAGCCATCATAGGGCATGCGGGTGACATTGTTCAGCGGTACGCCCGCGCCGCCCCGGTGATAGCTGTTGCCAGTGGCGGCCAGCGCGCCCTGGGTCACGCCGTGAAAACCGTTGGTAAAGGCAATCACATTGGTCCGGCCCGTGGCCTTGCGCGCGAGCTTCATCGCCGCCTCGACCGCATTGGCACCGGTCGGCCCCACGAACATCAGCTTGTGGTCCATATCGCGCGGTTTCAGGATATGCTCCTCGAAGGTCTCGATGAACGCGCCCTTGGCATCGGTATGCATATCAAGCCCGTGGGTCACGCCGTCCCCGGCGATATGATCCACCAGCGCAGCTTTCATATCCGGGTCATTGTGCCCGTAGTTCAGCGACGAGCAGCCCGCCAGAAAATCAATATAGGTGCGACCGGCGGTGTCGGTCATTTCGGCACCGGTCGCTTTGGTGAACACGGTGTCAAAGCCACGGCAGTAGCTGCGCGCCTCGGATTCACGGCGTTTAAAGACAGGCATGCGGGAGGAATTCGTAGACATACGACCTCTTTCAGGTTTCGAATGGATTGAAATTGCGTGACGGGACGAGGCGGGGCGCTCAGGCCGCGCGCGCCAGCGATTGCGCCAGCGGGATCGTCACAAGGTTTTCGGTCTCGTGGCGGTTCTGGAAATGCAGCGCCTGGGTATAGTAAGGTTGCACATCCAGCCCAGTGCCCTGCGTCTTGCCAAATTTGCGGAACAGCGCCCAAGACGCCTCGTTATCGGAGGTGATCGTGGTCTGGATACGCTCGACATCGTCGCACTCGGCACGATCCAGAATGGATTTGAGCATCAGCGTGCCCAGCCCCATGCCGCGTGCCTTCTCGGACACGGCGACCTGCCAGACAAACAGCGTTTCGGGGTCGTTGGGCATCACATAGGCCGAAATCCAGCCCACAACCTCGCCCTTGAGCTCGGCCACGACACAGGTGTCGGCAAAATGATCGCATTGGATCAGATTGCAGTACATGGAGTTCTCATCCAGCGGCTTGCAGGCACGCACCAGTTCCCAGATCGCCGCACCATCCTCGGAGCGAGGCTTGCGAAGGCTGGGAATATTGGCTCTGGCGAGGTCACGTGGATGCTGCATTGCTTGGCTCCTGATTGCTTCGGATGTCGAAATAGCAAGGCTCGCATGATATTTCAACAGTCAAAGCATATTTTGTTCTGCGCGCGACAAAATGCGCCCAAATGCGCAATATGTCGCGTATAACGCCGCAAGGGAACGAAGTGAACTCGGAAGTATCTGGTTAGAGACCCTAATAACTTGCCGCTTCACAATAACTCGAATGCCATCTATACTTAGCCGACTAAAGTATTGGAGGCCGATCCATGGATCGCATCGACACCAGCCTGATCGCCCTGCGCCGAATCCTGCGCGCGACCGAGATGTTCGGGCGTGAAATCACGCAATCCGCCGGTGTGACCCCGGTGCAGTTCCGCGTGCTGCAGATCATCGGCGAGACGGGTCAGACCACGGCCAAGACCATCGCCCAGCGCATGCGCGTGAGCCAGGCGACCGTGACGTCGCTGGTGGACAAGCTGGTGCGCGAAGGCATGGTGCTGCGCGAGAAATCCACGCTGGACCGGCGGCAGACCAATATTCACATCACGCCCAAGGGCAAGAAAACCCTGGCCGACGCGCCTGACCCGTTGCAGCAGCGCTTCGTACGCAAGTTTTCGGCCATGGAGGATTGGGAACAGGCCATGCTGGTGGCCAGCCTTGAACGCATTGCCGCCATGCTCGACGCCGAGGATATCGACGCCTCGCCCGTGCTGGATACCGGCGATATCAAACGCGCCAGCGAAACCTGAGCTGCGCGTCCCACCCAAATACCTTTGCCCCAGAAAACGGGCACGCCGAAAAAAACAGGCGTGCACGTAAATCATATCTGTTAAACCTCCATCACATCACGCGATAATCTCGGCAGAAGACCGGATGGAACAGGGAGAAACACCATGCGTAACCTTACTTTTGCAGCAGCGGCGACACTTGCGCTGGCAACGGCCAGCGGGGCGGCAGCAGATTGCGGCGAGGTCTCGATCACGGAGATGGACTGGGCCTCGTCGGCGGTTGTCACCTCCGTCGCCAAATTCCTGATGGAACAGGGCTATGGCTGTACGGTCACCGTCGTCCCCACAACCACCGTCCCCGCCATGACCTCGGTTGCGGAAACCGGCGAGCCGGACATTCTGACCGAGCTTTGGACCAGCTATACCGAGGTCTATGAAGAGCTGCGCGCCGAGGGCAAGCTGACCGAACTGGCCAAGGTGCTGTCGGATGGCGGGGTCGAGGCGTGGTGGATTCCGCAATACCTTGCCGATGCGCATCCCGAACTGACCACGCTGGACGGAATCAAGGCCAACCCGGATCTGGTCGGCGGGCGCTTCCACGATTGTCCGTCGGGCTGGGGCTGCGACATCACGAATTTCAATAACTTCAAGGCCGCGGGTCTGGCAGACGCCGGGATGGAACGGTTCCAGCATGGATCGGGCGAAACGCTGGCGACATCGATCGCAGCGGCTTATACCGCCGAGGAGCCGTGGTTCGGCTATTACTGGGCGCCCACAAGCGTGCTGGGCAAATACCCAATGGTACAGGTGGAAATGCCCGCCTATGACGCAGAGACCCACACCTGCAACGGGCTTGAGGACTGTGCCACACCGGGCCTGTCCGCCTATCCGGTATCCAATGTGGTGACCGCTGCAACGTCTGATTTCGTCAACCGCGAACCCGACGCCGCCGAGCTGATGCGCAACATCACCTTCACCAACGCCCAGATGGGCGAAGTGCTGGCCTGGCAGGAAGCCAATGAAGCGTCTTACGAAGAGGCCGCTGTTTATTTCCTCACCACCTACAAGGATGTCTGGGGCAACTGGTTGAATGACGAGGCGCGCGAAAAGCTGGCACCGCTGCTGAAATAATCCGTCACCCTGCCCCCGTGCGGTTGCACCCGCGCGGGGGCATTTGTTAGATCGGGCTTCATTGCTTGGGAGCGGTGCCATGGCGGCCTACGACAACCTGTTCGACACGCTTGGCCTGCGCGACTGGTGCGACGCGGACAAATCCGAGGCGCCGATGTCCATGGCGCAGCTTCTGTCGCAGACGCAAGGCGCGGACGCCGCCGCCGAGGAGACCGGCCTGCCCTTTCCGTCGCTGGACGTGTTGCACGAGTCCTGCCACGCCATTGGCCAGACCCGCGATCTGACGGCGGGGCTGGAAGAAGGGTTCCTGTCGATCCGGGGGCAGCTCAAAACCGTGCTCGACCCGATCACACAGCCGCTGAGTTGGATGCTGGACGGCACGCTCTATGTTTTCGAGACCACGCCGTGGTGGGTCATGATCCCGCTGCTATTGCTCCTGTCCTGGGTGGTCAGCCGCTCGCGCGCGGTCACCGCTTTCGTCGCCGTCGTGCTGTTGTTCTTTGCCCTGATCGACCATTACGAGGTGGCCATGCAGACGCTGGCCATCGTGTTTGTCTGTACCGGGCTGTCGGTGTTGTTGGGCGTGCCCATCGGCATCGGCATGTCGCGCTCGAACACCGCGCAGCGGCTGATCGTGCCGATCCTCGACCTTCTGCAGACCCTGCCGACCTTCGTCTACCTGATCCCGCTGATTTTCCTGTTCTCGGTCACCGAATCCAAGCTCTACGGGATCGCCATCATCCTCTATGCCATTGTGCCGGTCATTCGTCTGACAGACCTTGGCATCCGGCTGGTGGATCAGGATGTGGTCGAGGCCGCCAATGCCTTTGGCATGACCCCGAACCAGAAACTGTTCCGGGTCGAACTGCCGCTGGCGCTGCCCAATATCATGGCCGGTGTGAACCAGACCATCATGATGAGCCTGGCCATGGTGGTCATCGCTTCGCTGGTCTCTGCCCCCGGTCTTGGCGTGCTGGTGCTGCGCGGCATCCGCAATCTTGAACTGGGCGTGGGCATCGTGGCGGGGCTGGGCATTGTACTTTTGGCTGTCATCCTGGATCGCGTGTCCAAGGCCGCCCTGTCCCGCGTGGACAAGCAACGCAACGCACAGTGAGTGGCCATATGACAGCCAAAATCTCCATCCGCCATCTCTACAAGATCTTTGGCCCGCGCGAGAAAGAGATGGTCGCCAAGGTCAAGGCCGGGATCGACAAGCCGACGCTGCTGGAACAGCATTCCCATGTGCTGGGACTGGATGACATCAACGTGGATATTCAGGCCGGTCAGACCACCGTCATCATGGGGCTGTCCGGGTCGGGCAAATCCACCCTGATCCGCCATCTCAACCGGTTGATCGACCCCACTGCGGGCGAGATCCGTGTCGATGGCGACGACATCATGAAACTGGGCAAATCCGAGCTGCGCAGGCTGCGCCAGAAGAAAATGTCGATGGTGTTCCAGAAATTCGCCCTGCTGCCGCATCGCACGGTGTTGCAGAACGCGATGATGCCGCTGTCCGTGCAGGGTGTGGCCGCGTCCGAGCAGGATCGTGAAGCGCGCAAATGGCTGGCGCGTGTGGGGCTGGACGGGTTCGAGGATCGCTACCCCGCACAGCTTTCGGGCGGCATGCAGCAACGTGTCGGCATCGCGCGGGCGCTCACCGCCAATACCGATATCATGCTGATGGACGAGGCGTTCTCCGCGCTTGATCCGCTGATCCGCACCGACATGCAGAACCTGTTGCTGGAGTTGCAGGCGGAACTGCACAAGACCATCGTGTTTATCACCCATGATCTCGACGAGGCGCTTAAACTGGCCGATCACCTCGTGATCCTCAAGGACGGCGCAGTGGTGCAACAGGGAGAGCCGCAACAGATCCTGCTGGAGCCTGCGACGCCCTATATCGAGGACTTCGTGAGCGACATCAACCGCGCCCGCGTGCTGCGCGTGGGCTCGGTCACATCACCGCTCTCTGCCTCACGCTTTGACGGCGACATCGACGCGGGCAGCACGCTGGAGAAGCTCATCGCGCTGTCCGATGGCGACACCAACCACGTATACCGCGTGATGCGTGGGGATGAGGTCATTGGCCAGCTCGACATGAAGGATCTGGTCAAGGCGCTGGTGCCGCGCGTGCGGTCGAGCGGCGAGAGTGGCGCGCCAAAGGGGTGAATGTGCTGCGCGACCCGGGTTGGCGGCATGGCGATCAGCAAAGGGCGGAACGTCGGGAATGAGCCCGTAGTGACAACCGCTGTTGGTATGCCCGGGGGAACCACGGGCCGCGCCCGACCCTCCCCCCGGGAGGGCGCATGGTGAGCGGTTTCGCTCCAAACCTTTGTTATACGAGCAGCGATGCTGCGGCCTAAAGATAGCTTCGCTTGCGCCCACCCAGGGTCGAGCCCGGCCCTTAGGACTTCAAAGCCAACGGCAGCAAAGTGCGCACTCCGGACATCACCCCGGCAATTGCGCCTTTCGATCCCGCCCGATTTCTTGTAACGCGGGACCGCTGCGCCACGGGCGCCGTCAGACCACCCTGGACAAGAGCACCCCATGCTGCGGATCAATGACATTTCCTATTCGGTCGAAGGCCGCCCACTGTTCGAGGGTGCCAGCGCCACCATTCCCGCCGGTCACAAGGTCGGTCTTGTGGGACGCAATGGCACCGGCAAGACCACGCTGTTTCGCATGATCCGGGGTGAACTGGCGCTGGAAGGCGGCGAGATCACCCTGCCCGAACGCGCCCGCATCGGCGGCGTGGCGCAGGAGGTGCCCTCTTCCGATGTCTCGCTGCTCGACACGGTGCTGGCGGCCGATACCGAGCGCGCGGCGCTCATGGCCGAGGCCGAGGCCGCAAGCGATCCCACCCGCATTGCCGATATCCAGACACGGCTGGCCGATATCGACGCCTGGTCGGCCGAGGCGCGGGCGTCGTCGATCCTCAAGGGGCTGGGTTTTGATTATGCCGAGCAACAGATGCCCTGCTCCGCCTTTTCCGGCGGCTGGCGGATGCGGGTGGCGCTGGCCGGCGTGCTCTTTGCGCAGCCCGATATTCTGCTGCTGGACGAACCGACCAACTATCTCGACCTCGAAGGCGCGCTCTGGCTGGAAAGCTATCTGGCGAAATACCCCCATACGGTGATCATCATTTCCCACGACCGGGGGCTTTTGAACCGGGCGGTAGGTGCGATCCTGCATCTCGATGAACGGCGGCTGACCTTCTATCAGGGCCCCTATGACCAGTTCGCCCGCCAACGCGCCGAACAACGCGCCGTCCAGGCCTCGATGGCCAAGAAACAACAGGCCCGCGTCGCCCATCTGCAAAGCTTTGTCGACCGGTTCCGCGCCAAGGCATCCAAGGCCAAACAGGCGCAGGCGCGGCTGAAGATGATCGAAAAGATCGACCTTGTCGCCGCCCCCGAAGAGATCGCGCGCAAGGTCTTTACCTTTCCCCAGCCCGAGGAACTCTCGCCGCCGATCATTTCCATCGAAGGCGGCGAGACCGGCTATGACGGGGTGCCGGTGCTCAGGCGGTTGAACCTGCGCATCGACCATGACGACCGGATCGCGCTTTTGGGCAAGAACGGTCAGGGCAAATCCACCCTGTCGAAACTGCTGTCGGACCGCTTGCCGCTTTTGGCGGGAAAACTGACCCGCTCCAACAAGCTGCGCATCGGCTATTTCGCCCAGCATCAGGTGGATGAGTTGCATATTGATGAGACCCCGCTGCAACATCTGAGCCGCGCGCGCCCCGATGTGCTGCCCACCCGGCTCAGGGCGCAACTGGCGGGGTTCGGGCTTGGCGCGGATCAGGCCGACACCGAAGTGGGCCGCCTGTCGGGCGGACAGAAAGCGCGCCTGTCGCTCTTGTTGGCGACACTGCACGCGCCGCATCTCCTGATCCTCGACGAGCCGACCAACCACCTCGATATCGAAAGCCGCGAAGCGCTGGTCGAGGCGCTGACGGCCTATTCCGGCGCGGTGATCCTTGTCAGCCACGACATGCATTTGCTGTCCATGGTGGCGGACCGGCTCTGGCTGGTGGGCGACGGCACGGTGAAACCGTTTGATGATGATCTGGAAGCCTATCGCAAGCTGCTTTTGAGCGCCGACAAGCCGGTGAAGACCGACAAGGCCAAAGCGGCCAAACCCAAGCGCCCGTCGCGCGATGCCATCCTTGCCCTGCGCGCCGAGGTCCGCAAATGCGAGGAGCGCGTCGAGAAAATCTCGGATATGCGCGACAAGCTGGCCAGCAAACTGGCCAATCCCGCGCTTTATGACGAGGAACGCGTGGGCGAACTGGAGGTCTGGAACCGAAAATATGCCGAGGTGATGGAGGGGCTGGACCGCGCCGAGATGCTCTGGGAACGGGCATTGGAAAAACTGGAAGCGGCGGAAAGCGCCTGAGCCCAAAGTCGCGAAATCTTCAAAAGATTTCGGCCCGATTTCTTTAAAAGAAATCGGTTTTGGTTGGCCGCGCACAATTGACAAAGCCCTGCTGTCGTGATCGCAAAGACCCATGGACACCGCCTTTCTCATCTCTGCCTTTGTCACGCTCTTCGTGGTGATCGACCCGATCGGGCTGACCCCGCTCTTCGTGGCGCTGACCCAGGGCATGACATCGGCGGCACGCCGCGCCATCGGGTTGCGCGCCTGTGGCGTCGCGGTTCTCTTGCTGGCTCTGTTTGGCCTGTTCGGCGAGGCGGTGCTGGGCTTTGTCGGCATCTCCATGCCTGCCTTCCGTATCGCGGGTGGCCTGCTACTCTTTCTCACCGCACTGGACATGCTGTTTGAGCGTCGCACCAAGCGGCGCGAGGATCAGGCCGAAGAAGAGGATGACCGCCCCGACCCGTCGGTCTTTCCGCTGGCCATCCCGCTGATTTCGGGCCCCGGGGCGATTGCCTCGATGATCCTGCTCACCGGTGAACGCCCGGGGCTTGAGGGCTATGCCATGGTCACCGGCGTCATGGTCGCCGTGGTGGCCATCGTTCTGACGCTCTTTCTCATGGCCGGGCTTCTGGAGCGCGCGCTGGGCCGCGTGGGCATCAACGTCGTCACGCGTCTGCTGGGCATGTTGCTGGCCGCCTTGTCGGTGCAATTCGTGCTCGACGGGTTGCGCGATTTCGGGTTTGCTGCGGGCGTAGCCTCGTAATCGCGTCCACCCTGCCCTATCTCAGGGGAGAAGGAGAACGCCCATGTCGTCCATGGACACCGGACAACTGATCTATCTCGCAATGCTGCTGGGGGCTGTGCTGTTCTGGTTTGTGACCGCCAACCGCGGCAGCCGTGGCACGGTCGCGCAACATGCGCTGATGTGGGTGCTGATCTTTTTCGGGGTGGTCGCGGTCTATGGCCTCTGGGCCGATATCCGCCACACCATCGTGCCGCGGCAATCGGTATTTGCCGAGGCGGGCCGGATCGAGGTCCCGCGCAGCGCGGACGGGCATTACTACCTGACCCTCGACGTGAATGGCGTGCCGACCCGGTTCGTGGTGGATACCGGTGCCACCTCGATCGTGCTTCTGGAGGAAGACGCCAGGGCGGCGGGCTTTGATCCTTCCGATCTCATCTATGCCAGCACGGCCATGACCGCCAATGGCCCCGTGCGCACCGCGCGCGTGGTTCTGGACGAGATCGGCGTGGGCGCGGTGACTGACCGACGCGTCGGCGCCTATGTCAACGAAGGCGCCATGCCCGAAAGCCTGTTAGGCATGAGCTACCTGCAACGGTTTGACCGGTTGGAGATTTCCGGCGGCACTCTCATTCTCGAACGCTAAGACCTTCGCCCTTGTGCCAAAAGCCTCCTCGCGCGTAGCCTTTGTCCCGGAGAGACAAGCAGGAGCAAGCGCATGCGCTGGATGGCAACCGCGCTGTTGATGGGCTGGGCCTCACTTGGGGGCGCGGCCAGCATCGGGACAACCGGATCGGGTGACAGCGCGATGGTCGTGATCACAGGTGAGCTTGTTCAGGGGGATGCGGCGCGCTTTACCGAAGCCGCGCTCAGCCACCGCGACGCCACCGTCGTGCTGGCCAGCCCCGGCGGCAGCCTGCAGGCGGGCATTGATATTGGTGAGGCTGCGCGGCTTCTGGATATGCGCACCATGGTGCCCGATGACGCGGTCTGTGCCTCGGCGTGTGCGCTGGCCTGGCTGGGCGGGACACGGCGGGTGATGGGCAATGGCGCGCAGATCGGGTTTCACGCCGCCTATCGCGTGACCGAACAGGGCGGCGCGTCGGTATCGTCCATGGGCAATGCGCTGGTCGGCGGTTACCTGAACAAGCTGGGCCTGTCGGATCAGGCGATTTTCTACATCACCCGCTCCGACCCCGCCGCGATGCAATGGCTGAGCGAGGAGGACGCGCTGCGATTGGGCATCTCGGTCCAGAAAAGCGGCGCGGCCGTTGCGGGCGCGCAATCGCTGGGCACGCCTGCGCCCCGGCCCGCGGAGCCGCGCGTGACATGGGCCGTGAAACCCAATGTCTCCAAGGGCTACCAGAATATCCGCTCCGGTCCCGGCACGATGCATCCGGTGGTGTTCCGTATCCCGGCGCGCGAGGGCGGCATCACCGTCAGCCAATGCCGCAGGCCCGACCCGGGCGGCGGGCGCTATGACTGGTGCTACGTGACATGGCGGGGGCAAAGCGGCTGGTCCTCGATCAACGGGCTGGAGCAGGAAATTGGGAATTAAGCAGTATGTTCTTGCCCTCGGCCTGATCGCGGGCAACGCGATGGCCGATCCCCTGCCTGACGGGTTCGTCTACCTGCGCGATGCGGCACCGGAGATTGCGCAGGATATCCGTTATGCCGGGCCGTATAATTTCACCGACCGCCCCGTGCCGGGCTATCAGGCCGCGGAATGCGTGCTGACCCGGCAGGCAGCCGAGGCGCTGGCCACGGTCCAGACCCGGCTTGTCGCGCAGGGCTATGGGCTGGTGGTCTGGGATTGCTACCGCCCCGACCGCGCCGTCAAACATTTCGCCGCCTGGGCGCGCAACAAACGCGCCGGGCAGCTCAAGCCGGTGTTTTATCCCGACATTGCCAAGGCTGACCTGCACCGGCTGGGCTATATCGCGCGTCGCTCGGCCCATTCGCGCGGCTCGACCGTCGATCTGGGGCTGGTCCGGACGGGAGAGCCGCCCATTACACCTGCGATGGACGACCTGCGTGCCTGTGATGCGCCATATGAGTCGCGCCCACGCGAAACATCGGTCGATATGGGCACGAATTTCGACTGTTTTTCGGATCAATCGGGGCTGGGTGCGCGGCTGTCGCTGGAGGTCTGGGACAAGCGGGACCGGCTTGAAAGCGCCATGAATGAGGCCGGGTTTCGTGGCTATTCCAAGGAATGGTGGCATTTCCGCCTGCGCAATGAGCCCTTCCCGACGCGGCAGTTCGATTTCGTGATCGGCCCGCGCGATACGGGCAAAGACTGAACCGCACCAAATGGGAAACGATTTCTTCAAAAGAGTGAGGCAAGAAAACTGTCTGGGGGACAGTTTTCTTGCTGAACGGACCGAAAGCTTTTGAAGATTTCGGTTAACCGCTCTCCGCCTTCTTCTCCCAGCGCCCGCCCTCTTCGGACCAGTATTGCGCCGCGCAGCCCGCGCCAGTCAGTGCCTTCCACTGGCCTCGTGCATGGCCCACCGCCTGCTCGTCATGGCCATCAAACAGGATACAGACCCGCTCCAGCCGCTGTACTTCTTCGGCGGCCACTTCTGCGCCATCGACCGACATGAGGCATTGCGGATCATTTCCCGCCGCGCCCGAGGTCAGCAGCACGGGTTGCAGCCCGTCATGTGGCCCGCCCGCCCGGCCATGGGGCAAAAACCCCTCCTCCGGGCCAAGCCACAGTTTTTCGTCCAGCCAGTCAAGACGGCCCTCCTCTACGCCCCTGACCGCCACACGCCAGCCCGCTGCAAGGGATTTCTCCAAGAGCAGCGGCAGCGTCGCCTCCAGCGGGCGGCGGGTCAGGTGGTAGAAAAAAGCCGCGCCCATCTCAGCCCTCGAACTTGTCGCGCACCAGCCGGTCCAGCGCCATGACGCCCCACCCCGTCGCACCCTTCGGCGCAAGGTCGGTGTCCTTGGTGACCTGCGCCACACCCGCGATATCAAGGTGAATCCACGGACAGTCCTCTTTCACGAAGCGGCCCAGAAATTGCGCGGCGGTGATGGACCCGGCGGGACGCCCGCCGACATTCTTCATATCGGCCTTCTGCGACTTGAGCTGATCGTCATAGCTTTGTCCCATCGGCATGCGCCATGCGCCTTCACCCTCGGCAGCCGCGGATTTCAGGAACGCATTGCAGAGCGCGTCATCGTTGGAGAACACCCCGGCATTGTCATGGCCCAGCCCGATGATGATCGCGCCGGTCAGCGTGGCCAGATCAATCATGCCCGCCGGTTTGAACGTCTCCTGCGCGTACCACATCACGTCACAGAGCACCAAGCGCCCCTCGGCATCGGTGTTGATCACCTCGATCGTGTCGCCCTTCATGGACTTGACGATATCGCCCGGGCGGGTGGCATTGCCCGAGGGCATGTTTTCCACCAGCCCAACAAGCCCCACCACATTGGCGGGCGCTTTGCGCAGCGCCAGCGCTTTCATCACGCCCGACACCACGCCAGCACCGCCCATATCCATGGTCATGTCTTCCATGCCCGCGGCGGGTTTGAGGCTGATACCGCCGGTGTCGAACACAACACCTTTGCCCACCAACGCCAGCGGGGCTGCGTCTTTCTCGCCGCCCATCCATTTCATCACGACAACCTTGGACGGGCTGTCAGAGCCCTGCCCCACGCAAAGCAGCGCGCCCATACCCAGCTCTTCGAGCTTGTCCTCTTCCAGCACCTCGACCTCGACACCGAGACCCGAGAGCGCCTCAAGCCGGGCGGCAAATTCACGGGTGGTCAGCACATTGGCAGGCTCGGACACCAGATCGCGGGTAAAGAACACGCCCTCGGCGACGGCGGCCTTGGGCGCGTAGGCCGCGCTCAGATCGTCGGGTTTGGAGCACATCACCGTCAGCGTCGCGTCGCGCGGGGTGTCCTTGCCGGTCTTGTGATCGGAAAATTCATAGCCGCGCAGCGCCAGCCCTAGCGCGAGTTCGTCCATCTTGGCACGCCCACCGGCCAGCACCAGAAGATCCGCGTCGCCGCGCGCCCTGGCCAGCGCGGCCCCGGCCTTGCGCGCCGTGGCTTCATCCGGGCGGCGCGGCAGTTTGAGCACATCCACCGCATCCGCTTCCATCCCCACAGGCGCTGTGAGCGAGGCCAGATCACCCGCCTTCATCTTTTCAAACCGCGCGCTTTCGGCAAAGCGCTTGAGCGCCTGTTTGGTCTGCCGGTTTACCCGCCGCGCGCCGGGGTCCAGCTTGCCCTCTTCATCAAGAATCACGGCCACCCGGCCCGGGGCGGTTGCAATCGCGTCCAGGTCAGTCTCGGCAAAGGTGATTTTGGCAGGTGTGGTCATGGTTGGTCGCTCCCGGTTTTCTCTGCGTTGCACAAGTCCTAGTGGGAGAAATGCCCCCAAACCACCCCCCAATGTGGCAACGATGCGCAATTCCCAACGTGCTTGCGCCCAAAAGGTCGTTTTCCCTGTCGGCGAATTCCTTTACTGTCGCTCTCATAATCAAGGTTTGGGGGAACCGGTTGTCCAGATTCGACAGATATATGCTGTCGCAGTTATTCGTGCTTTTCAGCTTTTTCGCGCTGGTTCTCGTGGCTGTGTACTGGGTGAATCGCGCAGTGATCCTGTTCGATGAACTGATCGCGGATGGGCACTCGGCCACGGTGTTCCTGGAATTCACGGCGCTGTCCCTGCCCAAGGTGATCGGCATGGTTCTGCCGATGGCCGCTTTTGCGGCGGCGGTCTATGTCACCAACCGGCTGAGCGGTGACAGCGAGTTGACGGTGATGCAGGCGACGGGCTACTCGCCGTGGCGGCTGGCGCGGCCGGTGTTCATCTTCGGCCTGTTCGTGGCGGTGATGATGAATATCCTGACCCATGTGCTGATCCCCGCCTCGCTGGAGCAGCTCAAGGAACGCGAGCGCGAGATTGCGGGCTCGGTCAGTGCCAAGCTCCTGCGCGAAGGCGTGTTCCTGCATCCGGCAGATGACGTGACATTTTATATCCGCGACATCTCGCCCGAGGGGGAGCTGCGCGATGTCTTCATGTCGGACGAACGCGACCCGTTGCGCCATATCACCTATACTGCGGAACGCGCCTATCTCCTGCGGGACGAGGCCGGGCCAAAGCTGATCATGGTGGATGGCATGGCGCAAATCCTGACGCCCAAGACTGGCCAGCTTTCGACCACGAATTTCACCCAACTGTCCCGCGATATCAGCGGGTTGATCGCACAGGGTGGCGGGTCACCCCGCAAGCTGCGCTATATCCCGACATGGGAGCTTTTGTGGAGCACCGACGCCATCGAAGACGAGGTGCGCGAGGACAAGGGCGAGATCCTGATCGAGGCGCATAAACGGCTGACCGCACCGCTGCTGGGGCTGGTGGCCGCCCTGATCGGGCAGGCCGCGCTTCTGGTGGGCGGATTCAGCCGGTTTGGCGTGACCAAGCAGGTCGTCCTCGCGGTGTTCCTGATCGTGGTGGTGCAGTTGATCGAAGGGGCCACGACCGACCCGGTGCGCTCATCGCCCGAGCTTTGGCCGCTGAGTTACAGCCATATTATGATCGGGTTGCTGATCTGGGCTGCCTTGCTCTGGCGTGCGGGCCATCCCATGGCCTTTGTGCGCCGCAAACAGCGGGGCGCAACGCCCGAAACAGAGGTGACCGCATGACGCTGCATCTCTATTTCGCGCGGCGGTTCCTGACCGTGTTCCTTGCGCTTCTGGCGCTGTTTTTCCTGTTCGTGGCGCTGCTCGACCTGATCGAGCAGGTGCGCGCATTTGAAGATGCGCCCTTCTCGACCGTGCTCAAGATCACCCTGCTCAACACGCCCGAGGGCCTTTATGAGATGCTTCCGCTGGTGATGATCCTGTCTTCGATCACGCTCTGCCTTGCGCTGGCGCGCTCCAGCGAATTGGTGGTCGCGCGGGCAGCGGGGCGTGCGGGGCTCGTCTCTTTGTTCGGCCCCTTGATGGTGGCGCTGCTGGCGGGCGCCGTGACCGTGGCCGTTTTCAACCCGATCGTGGCGGCCACCTCGCAACGCTATCACGACCTGCGCGAATTGCAGGATTCGGGCGGCATGTCGACGCTCTCCATCGGGAGCGAGGGGCTTTGGCTGCGCCAGGGCGACCGGCGCGGCCAGACGGTGATCCATGCGGAACGCTCGAACCCCAATGCGACGCTTCTGCATGATGTGACCTTCCTCGCCTATGCCGCCAACAGCGGGCCGGTGCGGCGGATCAAGGCCGAAACCGCGCGGCTTGCGGAGGGCGAATGGGTCCTGACCAATGCCAAGGTCTGGCCGCTGATCCCCGGGATCAACCCCGAGGTCAACGCAGCACTGCATGATGAACTGCGCCTGCCCTCGACCCTGACGCAGGAGCGTATCCGCGACAGTTTCGGGAAACCCTCTGTCGTGTCGATCTGGGATCTTCCGGCCTTTATCAATCAGTTGGAGACCGCCGGTTTCTCGGCCCGGCGCCATGCGGTCTGGATGCAGATGGAACTGGCGCGGCCGCTGTTCCTTGTGGCGATGGTGCTTCTGGGCGCGGCCTTTACCATGCGGCATGCGCGCTCGGGCCGCACCGGTCTGGCGGTGCTGGGGGCCTTGATGCTCGGCTTCGGGCTTTACTATGTGCGCAACTTCGCCCAAATCCTTGGTGAGAACGGACAGATTCCGGCAACGCTCGCGGCGTGGGCACCCCCCATCGCCTCGATCTTTCTCGGACTGGGGCTGATCCTGCAGATGGAGGACGGATGATGCGGCAGGTGACATGGGCATATTGGGCCGCGCCTGTTCTGTTGGCCGCCTCCCTGGTCCTGGCCCCCGGCGCGCCGCTTCGCGCGCAAACGGCTGACGAGGCCGCGGTATCCGAGGAACAAAGCAAAATTGCCTTTCTGGTGGCCGACAATGTGGTGGTCACCGATGACGGACGGCTGATTGCCGATGGCAACGTGGAAGCGCTTTATGACGGCACCCGGCTCTGGGCGGAACGTATCGTCTATGATCAGGAAAACGACACGCTCGAAATCGAGGGCCCGATCCGCATCGATGATGGCAACGGCATCGTTGTTCTGGCCGATGGCGCATCGCTCGACAGCGGTCTGGAAAACGGGCTTCTGACGGGTGCGCGGCTGGTGCTGGACCAGCAATTGCAGCTTGCCGCGGTACAGATCGCGCGGGCCGAAGGACGCTATTCGCAGCTCAGCAAGACAACCGTGACCTCCTGTCAGGTCTGCGGCAAGAACGCCGTGCCGCTCTGGTCGATCCGCGCCCGGCGCGCCATCCACGATCAGGAAGAACGCCAGCTTTATTTAGACGGGGCGCAGTTCCGGGTGCTCGACATCCCGGTAATGTACATCCCGCGCCTGCGCCTTCCCGATCCGACGCTGGAGCGCGCGCGCGGCTTCCTGTTCCCGTCGATGCGCTCGACCACGGAACTGGGAACCGGGGTCAAGGTGCCTTATTTCCTGCCGCTGGGCGATCACGCGGACCTCACGATCACGCCGTATATATCCGAGGAAACCCGGACGGTCGAACTGCGGTTCCGCAGGGCGTTCCACAACGGCGATATCGAATTCAACGGTGCCGTGACCAGCGACACGCTGCGCTCCGACGGGCTGCGCGGCTATCTTTTGGGCGAAGGTGAATTCGACCTGCCCCGCGATTACGTGCTCAAATTCGACATCGAGCTGACCTCGGACGAGGCCTATCTTTCGGAATATGACTATTCCAGCAAGGACCGGCTCGACAGCGCGATCAGCGTGACACGCGCGAAACGGCACGAATATTTCGATGCCAGCCTGATCAATTACAATTCGCTGCGCGATAACGAACAGAATGCCCGCCAGCCCACGATCATCCCCGATATCAGCTACGAGCGGCGCTACCAGCTTGACGGGTCAGTGGGCGGCGAATTGCGCATGGCACTCAATGCCCATAGCCACCTGCGCTATTCTGACGAGGATATCCTTGGCCGCGATGTGACGCGGGCGACCGCCGAAGTCACATGGCTGGATCGCTGGACGACGACCGGCGGGCTGCAGCTTGGCGCGCGCGCCGGGCTGGCGGTGGATCAGTTCTGGATCGAGGATGACAGCAGCTCGGATCCCAGCGCCACGTCCATCACCCCCAGCGCCGCGCTGGAACTGCGTTATCCGCTGCTGCGCAGCACGTCCTGGGGCGCGCGGCAATTGCTTGAACCGATTGCGCAAATTGGCTGGAGCGGCGGGTCGAACCCCTCTGTGGCCAATGATGAAAGCCTGCGTCAGGAACTGGACGAGGGCAACCTGCTTGATCTGTCGCGCTTTCCGGCACCGGACCGGCGCGAACGCGGGGCGTCGGTCGTCACCGGGCTGCGCTTTCTGCACGATGATCCGCGCGGCTGGGAGGCCGGGCTGGCCGTGGGTCGCGTGTTCCGCGAGATTGCCCATCCCGATTTCACCAAGAGCTCCGGCCTGAACGAGGCGATGTCGGATTGGCTGTTATCGGCCCATTTCCGCCACGAGGACGGGCTGTACCTGATGGGGCGGACCATCGTCGACGACCGCGGCGAGGTCTCGAAATCCGAAGCGCGCGGAAGCTGGAACAACGATCTGCTCGATCTCGGCGCGTCATTCCTCATCCTGCCCTCCGACGAGGATGAAGGCCGCAGTGAGCGCGCGGCGGAATGGTCCTTTGACGGGGCATACCGTTTGTCGCGCCACTGGACGGCAAGTGGCGATCTGCGTTACGACATGGCCGATGGCCGTGCGGTCAAGGCCGGGCTAGGCATGGCGTATAGAAACGAATGTATCGAGGCGAATTTTTCGGCCACGCGCCGCTTTGCGAATTCCAGCAATCTGGACCCATCGACCTCTTTTGGTCTAACGGTTACGCTCAAGGGGTTCAGCACAGGCGGCGACGCAGGAGGCTACAGCAGGACATGCACACAATGACCAAGACCATTTTCCGCCCCATGTTGCGCCGTGCCGCAATGGCCCTTTGCGCCGCGACCCTGTCGCTTGGTGCCGTGCCGGCACTGGCACAGGGGCTGTTCTCGCCCGCGATCAAGGTCAATGACCAGGTGATTACCAATTACGAATGGAACCAGCGTACACTATTCCTGCAGCTCCTGCGCGCCCCCGGCGACCCGCGCGAAAACGCCCGCAAGCAATTGGTGGAAGACCGGCTCAAGCTGGATGCGGCCCGTGCGGCGGGCATCTCGGTGACCAATTCCGACATTGCCAACGGCATGACCGAATTTGCCGCCCGCGCCAATCTGAGCGCCGATGAATTCGTGCGCGAGATCGGCAAGGCCGGGATCGAGTTGCAGACCTTCCGCGATTTCGTGCAGGCCGGTCTGGCCTGGCGCGAGGTGCTGCGCGCACGCTTCGCCGGTCGGGTGCAGATTTCCGAGGCCGAAGTGGACCGCGCGCTGTCCTCGCAAGGCGGAGGGTCCTCCGTGCGGGTGCTGCTGTCTGAAATCATCATGCCTGCCGATCCAAGCAACGCGCAGCAGGTCCAGGCGCGTGCCGCCGAGATTTCGCAATACACAACAGAGGCACAATTTGCCGCCGCCGCGCGCAACTACTCGGCGACGCCCTCGCGCGGTCGCGGCGGCAAGCTGCCCTGGCAAAAGCTTGAGGACCTGCCCCCGCCCCTGCGCCCGCTGGTGCTGGCGCTGGCCCCGGGCGAAGTGACCGAGCCGCTGCCGCTGCCCAATGCGGTTGCGCTGTTCCAGATGCGCGCCATCGAGGAAACCGAATATTCCCCGCCCAGCTATTCCGCCATTGAATACGCAGCCTATTACATGGCGGGCGGGCGCAGCGAACAGACCCTGGCCCAGGCCGAACGGCTCAAGGCCCGTGTCGATCGCTGTGACGATCTCTATGGCGTCGCCAAGGGCCAGCCCGAAGAGGTACTCGACCGCGACGCGCTGCCGCCCGAGGATATCCCGACCGATATCGCGCTGGAACTGGCCAAGCTGGACCCCGGTGAGGTCTCCACCACGCTGACCCGCGCGAACGGGCAGACGCTGGTTTTCCTGATGCTCTGTGGTCGCAGCCCGGCGGTCGAAGAGGCCCCCGACCGCGAAGCTGTCATCACCGGATTGCGCAACCGTCGTCTTGAATCGCTGTCGAATTCCTTCCTCGAAGAGCTGCGGGCCGACGCGCGTATCGTTTTCTACGAATGATCCCCCCTGCCCCGGTCGTGCTGAGCTGTGGCGAGCCTGCCGGGGTTGGCCCGGAACTTGCGCTGCGTGCGTGGGAGGTTTTGCGGGATGAGGTGCCGTTCTGTCTCATCGGGGACATGCGCCACCTGCCCGATAACGACACGCCGCGCGTCGAGATCGCCGATCCCTCCGAGGCGACCCGAGCGATGCCCCATGGCCTTCCGGTGCTGCATCGCGATTTCGGCCCGCCGGTCACGCCCGGCGTGCCGCATCCGGCCCATGCGCAACCCGTCATTGACGCCATTGCCGAGGGCGTGGCCATGGCCATGGACGGGCGCGCCCGCGCGCTCTGCACCGCGCCGATCCACAAACAGGCGTTGCAGGATGGGGCTGGCTTTGCCTATCCTGGCCATACCGAATATCTCGCTGCGCTGGCGGGCGTGGAACGCGTGGTGATGATGCTGGCCTCGCCCCTGCTGCGGGTCGTGCCGGTGACCATTCACATCCCTCTGTCCGAGGTGAAAACGGCGCTGACACCTGCACTTGTGGAAGAGACGATCCGCATCACCCATGCCGGGCTGATCCAGCGTTTTGGTATCCAAGCGCCGCGCATCGCCGTCGCCGGGCTGAACCCGCATGCGGGCGAAGGCGGCAAGATGGGGCGCGAGGAGATCGAGATCATCTCCCCGGTGCTGGATCGGCTGCGCGGCGACGGCATGGAGATTGCCGGGCCGCTATCCGCCGACACGATGTTTCATGCACCCGCCCGCGCCCGCTATGACGTGGCGGTTTGCATGTACCACGATCAGGCGCTGATCCCGATCAAGACGCTCGATTTCGATCGCGGCGTGAATGTCACCCTTGGCCTGCCTTTCCTGCGCACCTCACCCGATCATGGCACAGCCTTCGACATCGCGGGCAAGGGGCTGGCAAATCCTGCATCGCTGATCGCGGCGCTGCGCATGGCGGCAGATGCCTGAGATGCGGATGAGCAAAGAGAAGAAGACACATGGGCACCATTGATGACCTACCGCCGCTCCGCGATGTGATTGCCACCCATGGTCTGAGCGCCAAGAAAGCGCTGGGTCAGAATTTCCTGCTCGACCTGAACCTGACTGCCAAGATCGCCCGGCAGGCCGGGGAACTGCGAGATTGCGATGTGCTGGAGATCGGTCCCGGTCCCGGGGGACTGACCCGGGGGCTGCTGGCCGAGGGCGCGCGCAAGGTGCTGGCGATTGAAAAGGATGCGCGCTGTCTTCCGGCGCTGGCCGAGATCGCGGCGCGCTATCCGGGGCAGTTGGAGGTGATCAACGGCGACGCGCTTGAGATCGACCCGCTGTCGCATCTGATGCCGCCGATCCGCGTTGCGGCGAACCTGCCCTATAACGTCGGAACAGAGCTTCTGGTGCGCTGGCTCACGCCCAGGGACTGGCCGCCATTCTGGCAATCCCTGACGCTGATGTTTCAAAAGGAAGTGGCCGAACGGATTACCGCCGAACCGGGGTCCAAGGCTTACGGGCGTCTGGCGATCCTTGCCCAATGGCGGACACGCGCGCGCATCGTGCTGTCCTTGCCGCCGGGTGCCTTTTCGCCGCCGCCCAAAGTGTCCTCGGCCGTGGTGCATCTCGACGCGCTGCCCGAGCCGCGCTACCCGGCGGATGCCAAAATTCTGCAGGACGTGGTCGCCCGCGCCTTCAACCAGCGGCGCAAGATGCTGCGCGCCTCGCTCAAGGGGCTGGGTGCGGATGTGGAGGACATGCTGACCGCGGCCGGCATCAAACCCACCGAGCGCGCCGAACAGGTGCCGCTTGAGGCGTTCTGCGCGCTGGCGCGTGAAGTGGCGGCGCGGCGGGCCTGAAACGCAAACGGGCCGCCACATGGCGACCCGTTCCAAACCGGTATGAAAGCAATCACTCCGCCGCTTGTGACGGCTCATCGCTGGAGGGCGTATCCGCTTCGGACTTGTCGTCCTTCTTGGCGGCTTTGGGCTTGCTGCTTTTGCGCGGGGCCGCGCTTTTGCGGCGCGGCTTCGGCTTGGGCTCTTCGGCGCGCTCCTCGGGCGTGTCCACGAGCCCGGAATCGGTGTTTTCACCGTTTTCATCCAGGTCGATCACATCCGGCTGCGGAGCCTCGGAGAGGTCAGCATTGCTGTCGCGGCGCGGCGCGGCCTGTTCCTGCGCGGAGCTGTCATTGCCGCCACCGCCATTGCTTTCCCGTTCCTGACGGTCGGCGCGTTCACGGTCGCGCTGGGCCTGGCGTTCGCGGTTCTGCCGCTCCTGCTCTTCGCGCTTGGCGTCCTGTTCTTTCTGCGCCTCGCTCAGCATCCGTGTGTAATGCTCGGCATGCTGTTGAAAGTTCTCGGTGGCCACGCGGTCGCCCGAAAGCTGCGCATCGCGGGCCAGCTGGTTATATTTGTCGATGATCTGTTGCGGGGTTCCGCGCACCTTGCCCTCGGGGCCCGAGCTGTCGAAGACCCGGTTGATGATGTTACCAGAGGAGGGTTTGTTGCGGTTCGATCTCGACCGCGACCTTGACTTGGAAGATCTCATTTTAGCAGCAATCCAGCCTTTGTAAGTCATGTCCAGTTGATTTGCCGGGTGATACGCGCATGTCGCGAGATATATGGCAATTCAACGCTTTTTGGGCTTGGCATCGTGCGGGACCCGTCAAGACGATCCACCGCGTCGATGTCTCAGGAGTAAACATGTCATGGGGACCCTTACAAGAGGGTAAACGCCATTTTTCGTGCAATCGGCGGGAAAACGCGGCAGAAATGCACCTTTTTCCCCTCTAATCGGGGTGACGGGCCGTCAAAACCCGGTCCCGGCCGTCAAGATCGCGCACGATCGACACGCCCTTGAGCCCCGCCGCCGTCATCATCGCGGCCACGGCGCCGGCCTGTGTCGGGCCGATTTCCACCACCAGTCGCCCGCCGGGCACCAGATGCGCCATGACACCGGCAGTGATCGCGCGATAGGCCGACAGCCCGTCGCCTTCATCGGTGAGCGCCAGGCGCGGTTCATAGGCCTGCACATCCCGCGACAGGCCCGGCATCTCATCCGCGGCGATGTAGGGCGGGTTGGACACAATCAGGTCGAACTGCCCTTCAACCCCGGCGAACCAGTCGCTTTCGAGCCAGGTCACGCGCCCTGACAGACCCAGAGACGCGCCATTGTCGCGCGCCACCGCCAGGGCATCAGCGGACAGGTCAACGCCCGTACCCATCGTGCCTTCGGTCTCGGCCAGCAGGGTGAGCAGGATGCAGCCTGTTCCGGTGCCAAGGTCCAGAACCCGGTCGAACGGTTCGGCCAGCGCGGACTCGATCAGCGTCTCGGTCTCGGGGCGCGGGTCGAGCACATCGGGCGTGACACGGAAGGACCGGCCAAAGAAGTCGCGCGTGCCAACCAGATGGGACACCGGTTCGCTGGCGGCGCGGCGCTGGATCAAGGTGTCGAATGTCGCGGCAACCTCGTCGCCCACCGGGTCAGGCAGCACCAGCGTCAGCCGCCCCGGCTCAGCCCCCAGCGCAAAGGCCATCAGACGCCGTGCGTCGCGCCCTGCCCCGTCGATCCCCGCCTGTTTGAGCGCGCGCGTCCCACGCGCCAGCAGTTCCGACCCGGTCATGCCATCTCGGCCAGTTGCGTGGCCTGCGCATCAGCGGTGAGCGCGTCGATGATCTCGTCGAGATCGCCGGACATGACCTGATCGAGCTTGTAGAGCGTGAGGTTGATACGGTGATCGGTCATGCGCCCCTGCGGGAAGTTATAGGTGCGGATGCGTTCCGACCGGTCCCCTGATCCAACCTGGGATTTGCGGCTTTCGCTGCGTTCGCTATCGACCCGCTGGCGTTCGAGATCGTAAAGCCGGGTTTTCAGCACCTGCATGGCGATCTCGCGGTTGCGGTGCTGGGATTTCTCGGAACTCGTGACCACGATGCCGGTGGGCAGGTGCGTGATGCGCACCGCCGAATCCGTGGTGTTCACGTGCTGACCACCTGCACCCGAGGACCGCATCGTGTCGATGCGCAGGTCGTTTGCGTCGATGCGAATGTCCACATCCTCGGCCTCGGGCAGCACAGCAACGGTCGCAGCGGAGGTATGGATACGCCCGCCCGACTCGGTGGTGGGCACGCGCTGAACCCGGTGCACACCGGATTCGAATTTCAACCGCGCAAAGACATTGTCGCCCTTCACATGGGCCACCACTTCCTTGACGCCACCCAGTTCGGTGGATTGCTCTTCGATGATCTCAAAGCCCCAGCCGCGTCCTTCCGCATAGCGCTGATACATGCGCAGCAGATCGCCCGCGAAAAGCGCCGCCTCTTCGCCACCAGTCCCGGGGCGTATCTCGATCATCGCGGGGCGCGTATCCGCCTCGTCCCGGGGCAAAAGCGCCAGTTGCAGCGCTTTCTCCGCCTCCGGAAGGCGCTTGCGCAGGATCGGCAATTCTTCTTCCGCCAGTTCGGCCATGTCCGGATCATCCAGCATGGCTTCGGCCTCGGCCATGTCCGACTGCAATTTCTGCCACTCGGCGATTTGTTCGACCACGGGTTTCAGCCCGGCATATTCCTTGGCAAGCTTGGCGATATCCCCGCCACCTTCGGCCATCTGGGCTTCGAGATATTCGAAACGGTCCTGGATCTGGCGGAGGCGGTCTTCGGGGATCATGTCAGCTTTGCTTTTTGCAGGTCAGGACCTTCGTGATAAACTGGACCCATGCTGAGAGGAAGTGTCCTTTTGATCGTTATGGCGCTGCCCGCATCGGCCGATGTAACAGGCCCGGGCGGCAAAACGGCGGATTGCTATTGCACCGATTCATCCGGCGCGCGGGTCGAGCTGGGTCAGACTATCTGTCTGCAGGTCGACGGGCGCATGTTCATGGCGCAATGCCAGATGTCGCTCAACGTGCCGATGTGGCGCGAGGTGGCGCAGGGCTGTCTCAGCTCATCCCTGCCCCAGAGTCTCAAGCCAGCCGTCGAGACGGGCGGCATTGACCCCAAGATCTGACTGCCCGAACCGCGCCCGGCCAAAGAGCCGGATGGTGCCATCGGTCAGCTGAACGGTCGTGTAATCGGGAAAGCCCATGACCAGCGACCGGGTGACATAGGTGATATGCCCCTCCTCCAGCGACCCGGCAAGCACCCGCGTGCGCGGCGTGTCGCGGATCACGCGGTCCAGCGCGGCCAGCCTTTCCTTATCGCCGTCGAACATCCGGCGCGCCGCGGCCTGAAGCGTTTCGTTATGCGTAAACGTTAGCGTCACGTGCCAGCGCCCCGGATCGGATGGCGCAACCCGGATGTAGAACATGAGAAACGCGAACGCGACCAGCAGGAGAATGGCGATCTGACGGAACATTCGGGACCTTTCGGACATTGCCCGGCCCCGCAATAATCGGGCGCTCAGGTCAATGGATGACACTATGCGCCAAGTCCTAGCCTGTTCCACCCGATAAGGCATATGAGTTCCATTGCCACATGCGCGCCCGCGATGGCCGTGGCACCGGTGGTGTCAAATGGTGGCGAGACCTCGACCACATCCCCGCCCAGCAGGTTGACGCCTGCGATCTGGCGCAGGATCACCGCCGCCTGCGCGGTGCTCAGCCCGCCCCAGACCGGCGTGCCGGTGCCGGGCGCAAAGGCCGGGTCCAGCCCGTCGATGTCAAATGTCAGATAGGCGGGTGTATCCCCCACGATCTCACGAATCCGCGCCGCGACCGCTTCGGGGCCGGTGGCATGCACCTCGCGCGCGTCGATGATGTTCACGCCACAGGTGTCGGGATTGTCGGTGCGGATACCGATCTGAACCGAGCGTGCCGGATCAATCAGCCCCAGTTTGATCGCCTTGTAGACGAATGTGCCGTGGTCGATCCGCTCCATGTCATCATCCACCCAGCTGTCGCTATGCGCATCGAACTGGATCAACGCCAGCGGGCCATGTTTCGCCGCATGGGCCCGCAGGATCGGCAAGGTGATGTAGTGATCACCACCCAGCGTGACCTGCGCCGCGCCGGACGCGATGATCCCTGCGCTATGGGCCTCAAGCGTGGCGGGAAACTCGGACACTTTGGCATAGTCGAACGCCATGTCGCCATAATCCACCACGTCGAGCTGTTCCAGCGGCGAAAACCCCCAGCCATAGGGCGCATCGGGGCTTTGCAGGGCGCTGGCCTCGCGGATGGCACGGGGGCCAAGCCGCGTGCCGGGGCGGTTGGTCACCGCCTGATCAAAGGGGATGCCAGTCACGGCGATATCGACGCCGTTCAGGTCCTTGGTATAGCGGCGGCGGACAAAGGAGGTGGCCCCGCCAAAAGTGTTCTCATAGCTCAGCCCCCGGCGATCCGACCGGGTAAAGGCATCGTCCACCGCCTGTTTCGCATCCTCTAGCGCCATGTCTCACATTCCCCCGATGGGTTGCCGCGTCTCCACAAGACGCGCAAAGAAGGACGCGCCGATGGGCGCGACCTCATCATTGAAATCGAACGCCGGGTGGTGACAGGACGGACCGATCCCCTGCCCCAGCATCAGGAACGCGCCGGGCCGCGCCTCAAGCATATAGGAAAAATCCTCGGCCCCCATTTCCGGTTCGAGAGCGTCATTCACATTGCCTGCCCCCGCGACCTCGCGTGCGACCTGAACGGCAAGCGCGGTCTGATCCGGATGATTGACTGTCGGAGGGTAGCCGCGCAGGAACTCAAGTTCGATCGCAACCCCATGGGTCAGGGCGACCCCGTCAATGATCTCGCGAATGCGCTTTTCGGCCAAGGCGCGCAGCTCCGGCGCATAGGTGCGCACGGTCCCCGCCACGGTCGCCTTGTCCGGAATGACATTCAGCGCCGATCCGCCATGGATTTGCGTGACCGAAACCACGATGGAGTCCAGTGGCTTTGCATTGCGCGACACAATGGTCTGAAACGCCTGATGCAGGGCGGTCGCGGCGATGAGCGGGTCGACGCATTCCTCCGGGTAGGCCGCATGCCCGCCCTTGCCCTTGATGGTGATGATATAATCATCCACCGCCGCGAGAAGCGGACCCGGCGCAGTGCTGATCGTTCCGGCTTGGGCGAATGGGAAAGTGTGCAGACCATAAACCTCGTCAATATCAAACCGGTCCATGATCTGCTCGTCCTGCACCATGATCCGGCCACCGCCGATGATTTCCTCAGCCGGTTGAAAGATCAGCGCCACGCGGCCCGCGAAATTCCGCGTCTCGGCAAGGTAGCGTGCGGCGCCCAGAAGCATCGTGGTATGCCCGTCATGACCGCAGGCATGCATCCGTCCCGGCACTCTTGACGCGTATTCCACCCCGGTTTCCTCGTCCATCGGCAACGCGTCCATATCGGCGCGCAACCCGGTGCAGGGACCATCGCCCTGCCCGTCGATGATGGCCACAACGCCCGAGGTGGCGATGCCTTCGTGTATCTCGTCCACACCAAAGCTGCTCAGTTTCTCGACGACAAAACCCGCCGTCTCGTGACAGTCCAGCGCCAGTTCCGGATGCATATGCAGGTGCCGCCGCCACGCGGTCAGGTCATCGGCGTAGCCTGCAATGCGGTTGATGACGGCCATGTCTGGACTCCCGTGCACGGATTGGACAGGTTGCACCTGAGCGCAAAACTGAGGGGGCTGCAATGGCCGGTGACGCATTGATCCACGATCCCAGGGGCGGCATGCCCCGGCTCTTGGAGATCATGCGCCGCCTGCGCGACCCCGAAACGGGTTGTCCTTGGGATATCGAACAGGATTTTTCCACCATCGCGCCCTACACGATCGAAGAGGCCTATGAGGTGGCCGACGCGATCGAGCGCGAGGCCTGGGACGAGCTCAAGGGGGAATTGGGCGATCTGCTGTTCCAGTCGGTATTTCATGCGCAGATGGCCAGCGAAAAAGGCCTGTTCAGCTTTGACGAGGTGGCCGACACCATGTCGGACAAGATGGTGGCGCGGCATCCGCATGTCTTTGGCGATGAAAGCCGCGACAAGAGCGCTGAACAACAGACCGCCGATTGGGAGGCAATCAAGGCCGCCGAACGTGCGGGCAAGGCACAGGGCGGCGCACTGGATGGCGTGGCGGTCGGGCTTCCCGCGCTTTTGCGCGCGTTCAAACTGCAAAAACGCGCCGCGCGGGTGGGGTTTGACTGGCCCGAGGTGGATCAGGTGCTCGACAAGATCTCCGAGGAGGCGCGCGAGCTGGTCGAGGCGCGCGAGAGCCTGCCGCAGGACAAAATCGAGGAAGAGATGGGTGACCTGCTTTTCGTGATGGCCAATCTCGCGCGGCATCTGGACGTGGACCCCGAGGCCGCCTTGCGCCGGGCCAATGGCAAGTTTATTCGACGGTTTGCATCGATTGAAGCGGCGCTGGCGGAGCAAGGCAAACGGCCGGAGGACGCCACGTTGGAAGAGATGGACGCGCTTTGGGATGCGGCGAAGGCGGCCGAGTAGTCACGAAATCTTCAAAAGATTTCGGACCGATTTCTTCAAAAGAAATCGTGTTGTCAGCGGATGAAAGTGATCCCCCGGATCTTCGCAATCTTGTCGAGATGCGCGTCGTAACGCTCTGTTAAAACGCGTATTTCCTTTTCGGTGAAACTGGCGAAGCCGGTGTTTTCCGGATTGTCGCGATGTGACGCCACAACCTCTTGCCATGCATTCCGGCCCAGCGTTTCGCCCGAATGATAGCGTGCCTGCAATGCTTCAAGCGCCGCATCCGTCGCCGAGAGGTTCATCACCCGCTCCGGCTCTTGCCAGCCAACCGAAACCTGCGGCAGAAGACGGCGCAACACGTCCCGGCTTTCCCCCCTCTGGCCGTACTCCAGCACGATGAATTCCTGCGGCGCAATGATCGTCTTGATCGCCCGGATCAGCGCGGGCCAGCCCCGGTCCATCGCCACCATACGCGGGGCAATCTCGCGGAACGGGGCGACGGGGTTGTCCTCGGCCCGTTTACGATAGGCGCTGGCAAAGAGCGCATCGTAGCGGCGCAGCACCAGCACGAGCCGAGCCACCTTGTCACAACCGTTTGCTTTCAGCGCCTTGTCGAGCAGCTTTAACCGCGCCTCGGCGGCAGGATAGATCTGCCCCTTGTAGAAATGGAACATGCGTCCGGGAATGTTCTCCTCGGACAACAAAAGCGCGCGGTTCGGTTCGGGGCTGTGACCTTGCAGTACCTCTGCCGCGCGGGCCGCCATCGCGTCGCGGGCCTGCTCCCCCGTTCCCGGCCCCGGCAATTTCAGCCGCAGCCGCCCGCCGGGGATGCCATCGCGGCCCGGATAGGCCGGATCCACGCCCGCCGCACGCAGGGCGTCGCGATTGAGGTCCAGGCACATCTGGAACGACGACGTGCCCGTGCGATGCGCGCCTGCATGGATAAAAACCTGTTTGCTCATGCCCGCCCCGTTTTTGCCGCCCCGGATTTTTCGCCACCATAGGCACAAGCCCGCACAGCGACAAACCTCTTGTGGACTTCCCCCGCACAGCTTGACACTGTAGCGCCGAATTTGACACCGGGTGACCCATGAGCGCACGCAAGATCATCATCGACACCGACCCCGGACAGGACGACGCGGTGGCCATCCTTCTGGCGCTGGCCAGCCCCGAAGAGATCGAGGTTCTGGGAATCACCGCCGTTGCGGGCAACGTGCCGCTGCCCCTGACCGAGAAAAACGCGCGCATCGTCTGTGAACTGGCGGGCAAGCCCGAGACCAAGGTCTTTGCGGGCTGCGACGTACCTATGCGCCGCCCGCTGGTCACCGCCGAACATGTGCATGGCAAAACCGGGCTGGATGGCCCGGAGCTTCCCGATCCGGTGATGGCGCTTCAGGACCAGCACGCCGTGGATTTCATCATCGAGACGCTGCGCGCGGAGCCGTCCGGCACCGTCACGCTTTGCCCCCTGGGGCCGCTGACCAACATTGCCACGGCCTTTACCCGCGCGCCCGATATCGTGGCGCGGGTGCAGGAGATCGTGCTCATGGGCGGGGCCTATTTCGAGGTGGGCAACATCACCCCCACGGCGGAATTCAACATCTACGTTGACCCGGAAGCCGCTGATATCGTGTTCAAATCCGGTGCGCCCATCGTGGTCATGCCGCTCGATGTGACGCATAAGGCACTGGTGACCCAACCGCGCAACGATGCGTTCCGCGCGCTGGACACAGCCGTAGGGATCGCCGTGGCGCAAATGACCGACTTCTTCGAACGCTTCGACAAGGAGAAATACGGCAGCGCCGGGGCGCCGCTGCATGATCCATGCGTCACCGCCTACCTGATCTGGCCCGACCTGTTCACCGGGCGGCACATCAATGTCGAGATTGAGACCACATCCGAGCTGACCCTTGGCATGACCGTTGCCGATTGGTGGCGCGTCACGGACCGCGCGCCCAATGCAACCTTCATGGGCGATATCGACGCCGATGGCTTTTTCACCCTCCTGACCGAAAGACTTGCCCGCCTATGAGCACCAGACTGCACCTTGCCGGAGCTGACGACCTAGACCGGCTGCTCAAGCTGACCGCCGATTTCAGCGCCGAGATGGGTATTGAAACCGACCCGGAGCATCGCACAAAGGCGCTCATGCCGCTGCTCGAAGGTTCGCCCCATGGCGCGGTCTATGTGATCGGCCCGTCGAAATCGCCGGTGGGCTATGTGATCCTGTCCTTCGGTTGGTCGCTGGAGTTCGGCGGCATGGACGGGTTCGTCGATGAGCTTTACATCCGCCCCGCTGTGCGCGGGCGCGGCATGGCTTCGGATGTGCTTTATTCGCTGCCCAAGGCGTTGAAAGAGGCCGGGCTCAAGGCGCTGCATCTGGAGGTGGACCGGGCGAATGAGCCGGCGCAGAAGCTCTATCGCCGTGCGCGCTTTTCTGCCCGCGAGCGTTTCATGCTCATGACCCGGGTGCTTTAACCGGCGACCCTTGGCCGCTTGTTGATCAACCACAGCCCCGCCCCGATCAGCGCCAGCGCGGCCCAGATCGCGGGGCTGGTCTCTTCGCCCAAAAGCACGGCACCAAAGAGCACGGCCAATACCGGCGAGAGAAAGCCGAACGAGGCCACGGTCGAGGCCTTGTATTGCTGCATCAGGTAGAACCACGCCAGAAACCCGGCAAAGGCCACCAGCACCACCTGATAGCCCAGCCCGGCGATATGCAGCGGCGCAAGGTCACGAATGAACGGCCCGCCCAGGAACGCGGCACCCAGCAGCAGCGGCGCGGACACCCCCAGTTGCCAGAACAGCTGGGTTTCGGCATTGCTGCGCGCCAGCGGCGTCAGCCGCACGGTCAGCGCCAGCCCGCCCCAGGCAAAGGCCCCGCCCAGAGCCATCAGGTCACCGCGCAGATTGCCCTGGGCGATGTCACGGTCAGCCAGCGCCCAGATCACGCCGCTCATCGCCAGGATCAACCCCATCAACCTTGGCCGCGTAATCCGTTCCCCGGGCAGCAGGAAATGCCCGGCAATCGAAAGCCAGATCGGCATGGAATAGAACAGGATCGCCGAGCGCGCGACCGAGGTGATATCAAGCGCCAGGAACAAAAGCAGGAACTCGACCGCGAACAGCAGGCCCAGCAACAGGCCCGACAGCACCTCGTCCCGCCTGACGCGGATCTTTCGCGCCGAAAACGCCACCCAGACAGACAGGCAGATCACCCCAAAAAGCGAGCGCAGCCCGGCCTGAAAGACCGGTTGCAGCCCGTCATTGGTGACCTTGATCACCACCTGATTGAAGGACAGGATCAGGGTGATCGCCAAAAGCCCGGCAAGGCCGGAAAAATCTAGATCGCGTCTGGTGTTCATGGCCGCGAGCATGATCACGGGCGACAGGCCGGGTCAAGCTGGCGAGGGTCGCCGCGCCGTGCTAGCGAGAAAACCGAACAAGGGATTTCGAACCACATGACCTTTCTCCAGATCGCTTCGCTTCTGATCGTGCTTGCCGGTGTGTTCGGCGCGATCAACTATCTGTTTCTCAAACTCCCCGCCGCCATTGGCATTCTGGTGGTGTCGCTGCTGGCGTCTTTCGGGATCATGGCGCTGGATCTGGCGGTGCCGTCGCTGGGACTGGCCGACACGGTGCGCGAACAGGTCACCGGCGTCGATTTCTCCGAGGCGCTGCTGGAGGGCATGCTGGGATTGTTGCTGTTTGCCGGGGCGCTGCATGTGAAGCTGTCGGACCTGCGCGACCAATGGCGGCTGGTCTTTCTCATGGCGACGCTGGGCGTGGGGCTGTCCACGGTGATTGCCGGAATCGGGTTCCACTGGATGACGGGCATGCCGATCCTCATTGCGCTGGTCTTTGGCGCGCTGATCTCGCCCACCGATCCGGTGGCGGTGCTGGGGGTGCTCCGCGAAGCGAACTTGCGCAAGTCGCTGGAAACCAAGATCGCGGGCGAGTCGCTTTTCAATGACGGCGTGGGGTACGTGGTGTTCCTCGTTCTCGTCGGGTTGGCCTTTCCCTCGGGCGATCATCACGGCTCAGGGTTCGAAGGCGCGGCGCTGTTATTCGTGCAGGAGGCGCTTGGCGGCGCGGTGCTCGGCGTGGTGCTGGGCTGGCTGGCATTCCGGGTGATGCGGCGGATCGACGATTATTCGCTTGAGGTGCTGCTGACGCTGGGGCTGGCCTTTGGCGGTTATGAGCTGGCGGTATACCTGCATGTGTCGGCACCGATCATGGCGGTATGTGCGGGGCTTTTGATCGGCGATATCGGAACCAAACACGGTATGACCGCCCAGACCCGCGATTATGTGGACGCCTTCTGGAAGCTGATCGACGAGATCCTGAATGCGGTGCTGTTCCTGATGATCGGGTTCGAGGTCTTTGCCGTGGCTTTTGACGCGGGCTATCTCGCCTCGGGCGTGTTTGCCATCGCGCTGGCGCTGGTGGCGCGGCTGGCGGCGGTGGCGATCCCGGTCATGGTGCTCAAACCGTTCCGCGACTTCAGCCCCGGGGTGATCCCGATCATGACCTGGGGTGGGCTCAAGGGCGGCATCTCGGTCGCGCTGGCGCTGTCGCTGCCCGAGGGCGAATGGAAACCGCTGATCCTGACAGCAACTTACGTGGTGGTAATCTTCTCGATCATCGTGCAGGGGCTGACGGTGACGCGGGTGGCGAACCGGTTTGGTCGCATGCCGGACCTGATGTGACCCCGCGCGCGCAGGGCCATGCGTCGCAGTGGCCGGGATTTCCCCTTACCTCCTGCCCACTTTGTGCAACACTGACGACAACCAAAGCGTGAAAAGGAGTTCGGTTATGGGATTGATGGGAACACTGGCCAAGGTGGCCATGGGCTATGCGGCGGCGCGCGGCGTGGATCACCTGAGCAAGAACGGCGGTCTCGGCGGGCTTCTGGGCGGCGCACAGGTGCCCTCGGGCGAGGCCGCAGCCCCCCAAAGCGAGGCGGCCAAGGCCATGGGTCAGATGCCCGGACTGGACCAGTTGCAGGGCATGATGGGCCAGATGCAGGAACAGGGCGCGGTCGGCATGGGCAACATGCAGGAGATGATGTCCAAGGTGATGGGCGGCGCAGGGGGCGCGGGCGGTATGGACCTGCAATCCATGCTGGGTGGCCTTATGGGCGGCGGCCAGCAGCAGGATGGCGGCGAAGGCGGCGGCCTGTTGTCCGGCGCGGGCGGCGCGGGCCTTGCCGGGCTTCTGGCCATGGCCGGAGGCGCTGCGGCGGCCTCGGGTCAGGGCGTGGGCGGCCTGCTTGATCAGTTCAAAACCGCCGACACCGCGCCGGAGGCCGAGGAAGCCGCGGGGCTGATGCTGCGCGCAATGATCCAGGCCGCCAAGGCCGATGGGGACATTGACGAGGCGGAAAAGGCCAAGATCCTTGAAACCCTTGGCGAGGATGCGGATGCCGGGGACATCGCCTTTGTGCAGGCGCAGCTTGCCGCGCCGGTGGATGTACAGGCGCTGGCCGCCGCCACCCCCGAGGCGCAGAAGATGCAGGTCTATTCCATGTCGCTCATGTCGATCCGCGTCGATACCGAGGCTGAGGCGGCCTATCTCGACCAATTGGCCGGGGCGCTGGGGCTGGATCAGCAGACCGTAAACATGCTGCATATGCAGATGGGCGTGCAGCCGCTTTACAGCTAAGCCGATATGCGGACGGGCGGTGAAGCCGCCCGTTTGCTCCCAAACGGACCCCACGAGCATGATCGCCTATGTCACCGTTGGTGCTGACGATATCGCGCGCGCGGAACGGTTTTATTCGGCGTTCCTGCCTGCGCTTGGCTACCGGTTGGAGCGCTATCAGGGTGATCTGAGCTATGCGCTGCCCGTGCCGCCGGGACAGTCCCCCGCCCTCCCCGATTTCTACATCAAGGCACCGTTCAACGGCCAACCCGCATTGGCCGGAAACGGGTCGATGGTGGCCTTTGAAGCGCGCAACCAGACGCAGGTGCGCGCCCTGCATGCTGCTGCGGTTGCCGCTGGCGGGTCCGACGATGGCACGCCGGGGTTTCGCGCGACCTATGGCCCGCAATTCTATGTCGGCTATCTGCGCGATCCGCAGGGCAACAAGATCGCGCTGTTTTCATGCAACCCGGACGATCCCGGGCGCGATGGGTGATGGTGGTTATTCTGCCGTGTCCGGAAGGTCGAACACCTGCCCCGGATAGATCAGGTCGGGGTCACGGATCTGGCCCTTGTTGGCCTCGAACACGCGCACATAGAGCAGCCCCTCGCCATAGCGGTCGCGCGCGATCTGCCATAGCGTATTGCCCGGTTGAACGGTCAGAACGCGCAATGGCGCACCGTCTTCGTCCCCGGCCACGCGTTCCAGCGTTTTGCGATCTTCGCGCTGGAACGGTGTCTCGGTGCGGGACTTCACGGTGCCGTCTTCGTCCACCTCGTCGACGCGGAGCGTATAGACGCCGTTGTCCACCTCGGGCAGGTTCACGCGCCACGACCCGTCCTCGCGGATGCGCGACGACGTCACAGGCGTGTTGTCCAGATAGATGCGGACAAAACCGCCCTCCTCGCTTGTTGCGCCACGACCGGCCAGCGCCACGTCGCCCGCTTCATCATAGCTGATCGTGTCGATGGCCACGGAATCGAGCACCTCGGGGCCTGGCAGCACGCGCACCCCTTCTTCGTCCGAGGCAAGCAAGGTGGGCGGAGCCTCCCTGGCCTCCTCAGCGGGTTCGGGGGCATCCGCGCTGTCGGATTGCCCGGTCTCCGCGGCCTCTTCGCCCGTTGCGGTGTCCGTATCGGTTTTTTCGGCCACCTTGACGGGCTGTTCCACAACCGGGTCCGCCTTGGACGGCTCTTCGACTTCGGGTGTCTCGGCCGTCTCTAGCGGCTCTGGCGTCTCGGCAACGGAGTCTTCACCGCCCGCCTCGGGCGCTTCGGCTTCCGTCGGGGCCGTCTCCGGTTGAGTGTCGCTCGCTGGCTCCTGCGCTGCGATCTCCTCGGTGGCAGGATCTGCATCAACAGGTTCGGCCGGATCTGCTGCTTCGGCCCGCTCGGGTTCCTCGGCCTCCTGCGCGTCGCCCTCAACAGGTGGCTGGGTGGCCGGCGTGTCATCAGCGGGGGCGGTCGCGGTCTCCATCGGTTCAGAGACCGACGCAATCTCTTCTTCTTTGGCTGGCGCAGGGTCTGCATCAGTTGCGGCTTCAGCCAGCTTGGGCGCCGGGCCAAAGGGCGCAACGATGATCTCGGTATCGGACGGGTACTCCGCACCATCCACCGACATGATGAGCGACATTAGGCGCGGCTGATCCGATGGGGCAATGGCCAGCAGGCTGACGAACTTGCCCTCGCGGTCGGCCTGCGCCTCGGAGATATCCTCGCCATCCAGCAGGACCCGAATGGCGCTGCCCGCCACCCCCTGGCCTGCGATCAGCGCGGAACCATCCGGTTCGATCCGGACAATATCGAATGTGGGGGGCGCGATTGGAGCGGGGTCAGCCTCTTCTGATGCGGCAATGTCAGCGGCACCGCCCTCCTTGGCCACCAACGGCGACGTCGGGTCTGTTGAACCCTCTGCCTGCTCCGTGACATTACTGTCAGGGAGAGCAACCGCCTGCTGCGGCTCCCGTGGCGTCTGCGTGGGGGTAAAGACACCGGACAGATAGAGACCGGTTCCCACTACGGCAGCCGCCGCGCCCCCGCCCAGCACTCCGACCCACTTCGTCATGTCATTTCCCCTTTGATGCGCTGGCGCGACGTCTTCGCGCCGGACGCTTTTTTTGCCGAGCTTGGCACAGGTTACACCGCAACCCACTCATAAAAGCGCAAAAATCAGTATCATCCCGCCGTCACACGGTCAAAATGTGGCGCGCGCGCGACAATATCGCCCGTGTCAGCAACCAAAAGGCGCGCGGCGCTGATTGACTTCCCCCATGCAACGCCGACTATAGCGCATTGCGAAAAACCTGAATCGCCTAACGCTGTTTGAAATCATGGATTTCAACGCGTTACGCGATGCACTCTGGCTCAAGTATTTCGCATTGTGCTTTAATGCCGTCAGGTTACGCCAAAACTGCCCCGGGAGCGAATGACAATGGCCGACATCTCTGTGTGCGTTTACTGCGGCTCACGCGATGGGACCGATCCCGCCTATGCCGAGGCCGCAGAGGCGCTGGGCCAGTCGCTTGCGGGCGAAGGCTGGCGACTGGTCTATGGAGCCGGTGACATTGGCCTCATGGGCCGCGTCGCGCGGTCGGCGCAGGAGCATGGCGGCGAGACATTCGGCGTGATCCCCAAACACCTGCTGGATGTGGAGGTGGGCAAGCGCGACCTGAACACCTTTGTCGTGACCGAAACCATGCATGAGCGCAAGAAAGTCATGCTGATGAATGCGGATGCCGTGGTGCTTCTGCCCGGCGGCGCCGGGTCACTGGACGAGTTTTTCGAGGTGCTGACATGGGCGCAGCTTGGCCTGCATGCCAAGCCGGTGATCCTGATTGATGTGGCGGGATACTGGCAGCCGCTGCTGGCGCTTCTGGACCACGTCATTGATCAGGGTTTTGCCGATCCGTCCCTCAGAGAGCTTTGGGGCACGACCACGTCTGTCGAGGATTGCATCGCCAGCCTACGCGCCGCCCTGTCCTGACGCAGTGAGGTCCAGGAATAAAGCGCCAGCGCCGCCCAGATCATCGGAAAGGCGATCTGGTGCCAGAGCGTCACCGGTTCGGCAAAAACCAAAGCGGCAACAAGGAATTGCAGCGTCGGATTGATGTATTGCACAAGCCCCACAGTGGCCATTGGTACCCGGTGGGTCGCGGCTGAGAAAAGGATCAGCGGCGTTGCGGTCAGCGGCCCGGCGAACATCAGAAGCGCCATGTCGCGCCAGCTCAGCCCCGCCTCGGTCCCGACCGCCAGCACACGGTCCAGCCCCGCCCCTTCGGGCGTGGCAAAGAACACCATCACAATGAGCGCAATAGGTGTCAGGAGGACCACCTCGCCCGAGACGGTCACGATGGGGCCAAAGGCGATGCGTTTCTTGAACACGCCATAGATGCCAAAGCTGGTGGCGAGGATCAGCGAAATATAGGGCAACACGCCAAGCCCCAGGGTCAGCACGGCAACAGCACAGCCTGCGAGCGCCACGGCGGCCCATTGCGCCGGGCTGAGCCGTTCGCCGAACACCACCCGCCCCAGCAGCACCGCCACCAGTGGAAAGATGTAGTAGCCCAAGGAAGCCTCGGTCGCGCGGCCTGCACCCACCGACCAGATGAAAAAGAACCAGTTGCAGGCGATCATCAGCGCCGCCAGCGCCACGGTGATCACCTGCCGCCCATCAGACAGCAGGCTGCCCAACACCCTCAGCCGCCCCTGCACCGCCAATACGCCGGTAAAGAACACCGCCGACCAGAGCGTGCGATGGGCCAGGATTTCAATCGCCGGAATATGGCTCAGCAGTTTGTAGTAGAGCCCCGACAGCCCCCAGATGACGCAGGCGGCGACCATGTTCAGAATACCGATCTGGACCTGCGACACGTGGAAAAGCTCCGGGCGATTACGACCGTTTGGTTAGAGCCGGTTTGCCGAAGCTCCGCAATGGGCTGACAAAGAAAAAACCCGCGGGCTGTGCCGCGGGTTTCTTTGATGCAATGTCCGCCGGATCAGGCGTTAGACAGACGCTCCGCCACGTTTTCCCAGTTCACCAGGTTGTCGAGGAAGTTCGACAGGTAAGCCGGACGCTTGTTGCGGAAGTCGATATAATAGGAATGCTCCCACACGTCACAGCCCAGCAGCGCGGTCTGGTCAAAGCAAAGCGGGTTCACGCCGTTCTCGGTCTTGGTGACCTTGAGCGTGCCATCGGTGTCAACGACCAGCCATGCCCAGCCCGAGCCGAACTGACCGGCACCGGCGGCAGAGAATTGCGATTTGAACTCTTCGACCGAGCCGAAGGCATCCTTGATGCGCGCTTCCAGCTCGCCCGGCATGGAGTTGCCGCCCGGGCCCATCATTTCCCAGAACTGCATGTGGTTCCAGTGCTGGGAGGCATTGTTGAAGATGCCGTTCTGCGCCACGGCACCCGCGTCATAGGTGCCCTTGACGATCTCTTCGAGGGTCTTGCCCGCCCATTCGGTGCCTTCGATCAGCTTGTTGCCGTTGTCGACATAGGCCTTGTGGTGGATATCGTGGTGATATTCCATGGTCTCCTGGCTCATGCCGAGACCGGCCAGAGCGTCGTGTGCATAGGGAAGATCGGGAAGTTCGAAAGCCATTGGGTTGTCCCCCTCGTTGTGTGAAATCTCTGGTCAATAAGTGAGCGCCCGCGCCGGGGAGGTCAACCCCGGGTGAGGTCGCAGCACGGAAATCCCGCGTTTTTTTGTCGGAAACCCGGATCGTGGTTACAATATGCCCGGCGTTGTTCACGCCAACGCTCACCACGCAATTCCCTGGTCGCGACACGAACCCCGCTGCCGACAAAAGGGGCGATTTGCATCACTTCTTCATCAACTGACAGGTACCTCGTCCAAACCCACGCTGGCTATTGCCACCGAGTTTGGATTCCACCGTTGAAGTGGTCCCGGAAAATTGGACAGTCAGCTAAGGTGTATCCCAAACCTTTGAAGGGATACGAGAATGGCGAAGCGCCGGAATTTTACGGATCAGTTTAAAGCCAAGGTGGCGTTGGAAGCGTTGCGTGGCGACAAG
>NZ_JAQIOZ010000024.1 GCF_028023675.1 Primorskyibacter aestuariivivens
GCAAACCCCCAGCCGTGGTCTACTGGCTAAGAAAAGACGAAACCCAATCAGGTCAGCAGGAGCAAAGAGTAGCTTAATTTACGCTGAACACTGTCCAAACACTGGGGAGTAGCTCACTTGGGCGCCGCGTTCGGCGCAACTACTTGTGGATAATGGTGATCCAGCTATTAGCATATGCTGGAAAACTCATCATACATCCTACACCGGCAAACGACATTTCTGAGTTTGTTGCACGCGCCTCCATTGGTCCAATTTCAGGCGAACTCGTGCTATTGGGTGGTGCAGCCTATTGTTTCCTGGGAGTGGCGCTATCTATATGGGTTAAGTTTGTCGATGCAAGGCGCATAGAAAGGAGAGGGATCAGTGGTGAAGCAATCGCCTAGAGCCAGGGTTTTTTCCATGCGAGGCGGCGCCGTTAATGGTTGAAAATACCCCCTGCCCCAAATCCGGCAGCCCCAATAGCGCCTGCGGATCGCGGGAAACTCGCGTTGCACCTTGAAGGACGAACGGCCCTTCATCTTGCACACCAGATCGGAGACCGCAAGCTTCGGCGGCACCGAGACGAAAATGTGCACGTGATCGCTCGACAGCACCCCACGCAAGATGTCGACCTCGTTCTCGCGGCAGA
Organism: Primorskyibacter aestuariivivens; assembly: GCF_028023675.1. Classification (GTDB taxonomy): domain Bacteria; phylum Pseudomonadota; class Alphaproteobacteria; order Rhodobacterales; family Rhodobacteraceae; genus Marinovum; species Marinovum aestuariivivens. Next base: position 629 of record NZ_JAQIOZ010000024.1, read on the forward strand.
CCTGCCGACAAATGTCCCGGACCCGCAGGCGCAGCGCCCCTGTCAGCACCTTGTAGCGGTACTTCGTCGACCAGACGATATGGTAGCGGCTACAGAAAACACAGTGCTTGTCAGTGTCATATTACCTGTTCTTCACGCTGAAGCAGGTCCGACTGGAAGTCGGAGGGTTTGCTTCAAAAGCGTGGATACTGAACGACTACCGGCTGGCGCCGGTAGGATCGGCGATGTGCTGCTCCAGATACTGAAGTACGATGTCTTCGGTAATGGCGCCGTTGGTGGTTGAAAAATACCCCCTGCCCCAGAACCGGCATCCCCAGTAGCGCTTGCGGATATGCGGGAACTCCCGTTGCACCCGGTAGGACGAACGGCCCTTCATCTTGCGCACCAGATCCGAAATCGCGAGCTTAGGCGGCACCGACACGAACATATGAACATGATCGCTCGATAGTACCCCGCGCAAGATATCGACCTCGTTCTCGCGACACACCTGACGGCAGATGTCGCGCACTCTCAAGCGCAACGCCCCGGTCAGAACATTGTAACGATACTTCGTCGACCAGACGAGATGGTAGCGATGATAGAAAACGCAGTGCTTGCCAGTGTCATATTGCATGCTCTTACCCTCCCGAAAATGAGCCTTCGATCCGGCTGCGGCTCATTTTCGGGAGGGTAAGAGCATAAACCGATTCTTCCGCGCTAAAGCGGGTCCGACTCGAAGTCGGAGGGTTTGCTCCAAAGCGTGGATACTAAATGTTAGTTTGAGCATCGACGACCGCAATCGCTGCCATATTCAGCAAACCGCGCACAGTAATTGACTGAGATACAATGTGGGCAGGTTGAGCTGCACCCATCATGATTGGCCCCACAGACACACCTCCCGCTAGAGATTTTATCAAGTTCAACGAGATGTGAGCTGCGTCCGCATTTGGCATTATCAGCAGATTTGCAGCTCCTTTCAGATTGCTGTTCGGCATAACGTTTTGACGGAGCGCAACACTCAGTGCCGCATCCGCGTTCATTTCGCCGTCAAACTCAAAGTCGACCTTTCTCTGCTGAAGTATCGAAGCGGCTTTCTTCATCTTTTTTGAAGACTTGTTCGGTCTATCTCCAAAATTTGAATTCGAAAGGAGCGCAGCTTTAGGCGTAACTCCGAGACTTTTGAGAGTCGCGGCAGCCTGAATTGTGATTTCGGCGATGTCTTCGGCCGTAGGGTTTGAGTTTACATACGTATCCGCCAAGAAAACGGTCCCTGAAGGGAGCACCAATGCATTTAAAGTCGAGTAATTTACCGCGCCAGATTTTTGCCCGACAATACCATCAAGTCGAGTTAGATGATGTCCAAATCGCCCATTGGTACCGCAAATAGCTGCATCTACTTCACCTCGCGCCAACATACAAAATGCTAGCACACTTGGGTCGTTTCTGACTCCTCGGGCAGCCTCTTTCGGTGCGATGCCGTTACGACCAACAAGTGAGTGAAGCGTGGCAGCATATGGCTCCAATGATACAGTTTCGGGGTCTACTACCTGAATGTCATTCTCCACATCCAACGCCAATCCCAATTCAATAGTCTTCTCGTGAATATTGGACTTCGACCCGATCAATATCGGGGTGGCAATTCCATTTGCGATAGCTTGGTGAGCGGCCTGCAGTACCCTTGACGATTCGCCTTCTGCGAATACCAGAGTCTTGGGGTCCGCCGCCGCCTTCTCCATGACCGGCTTCATGAGCATGCCAGATTGGTAAACAAACCGCGTCAGGTCTTGCCGATACTGCTCCATATCTTTGATCGGGCGCTCTGCGACACCTGTGTCCATGGCAGCCTGCGCTACTGCAGGTGCAATTTCCAGAATAAGTCTAGGATCGAAGGGCTTCGGGATAATGTACTCAGGTCCAAAGCGAAGCGCTTCTGAACCGTAAGCAGAGAGAACGACGTCAGAGGCTTCCACTTTGGCTATTTCCGCGATGGCGCGCGCACAAGCTTGCTTCATTTGTTCATTAATCTCAGTTGCGCCCACGTCAAGCGCGCCTCTAAAAATGAACGGAAAGCAAAGCACATTGTTGACTTGGTTAGGGTAGTCAGATCTGCCAGTTGCAATGATCGCATCATCTCGTACTGACTTAACAAGTTCTGGTCGGATTTCTGGCTCTGGGTTAGCCATAGCCAAGATCAGAGGGTTGGACGCCATGGCCGCAACCATAGGTGCACTGACGACTTTTCCGGCAGACAACCCTAAGAACACGTCGGCGCCATTTAGAGCTTCGGTAAGAGACCTTTTGTTGGTTTTTCTGGCGTAACGTGCTTTGTAGCAGTCCATATCATCTGTGCGGTCCGAATGGACAACGCCCTGTCGGTCGCACACTGTAATATTGTCCAGCTTCGCTCCAAAGCTCACAAGAAGATCCAAGCAAGCCAAGGCTGCCGCTCCAGCGCCATTGGCAACAATTTTGATATCCTCGATTGATTTCCCTACCAACTCTAAGGAGTTGATGACAGCCGCAGCAGATACGATCGCTGTTCCATGTTGATCATCATGAAACACCGGAATTGTCATCCGCGAACGGAGATTGGCTTCGATTTCAAAGCATTCAGGCGCTTTAATATCCTCAAGATTAATACCGCCAAATGTGGGCTCCAACCGCGCCACGGTTTCACAGAATGCCTCGGTGTCTGTCTCATCAACTTCGATATCAAATACGTCAATTCCTGCAAATTTTTTAAAGAGCGCCGCTTTACCTTCCATGACTGGCTTCGAGGCCAGCGCACCAATGTTTCCAAGTCCTAGAACAGCAGTTCCGTTTGAAATCACGCCAACCAAATTTCCCCGCATCGTGTACTTGCTCGCTAGGCTCGGACTATCTGCGATTTCCTTACAAGGAATTGCCACGCCTGGACTGTAGGCCAATGCAAGATCGCTTTGCGTCGCCATTGGTTTAGATGGCAAGACTTGAAGTTTCCCACATGGAAAGTTCGAGTGATATTCCAGAGCGAGCTTCTTAAAACTCTCAGCCATTACTATTGTCCTTTGGTTTCGTTGTTAATCGTAGAACAACACTGCGCATCTAGTTGAGGCGTGCATCGGATTGCGCAAACTGGGTGCGCAAGTCTTTCTTTTGAACTTTGCCCATCGAATTGCGGGGGAGTTCTGAGACCGTTTTGTAGAGTTTTGGATGTTTGAACTTAGCCAAACCGCTCGATATCACCGCGCGGGTGGATTCTTCATCAAAAGTTTCGGTTTCATCTTCGACGATTACTGCCAGAACCCGCTCGCCAAAGTCCGGGTCAGGAATACCGATGACAGCACTTTCCTTGACACCGCGGCATCCGTCGAGAACTGCCTCAATCTCCTTCGGATATATGTTATATCCGCCAGAGATAATCAGATCCTTCGCACGTCCAGTTAACTTCAAGTACCCATCGGCATCCAAGCAGCCAAGATCGCCTGTTCGGAAGTATCCATTGCTCGTGAATTCTGCTTTGGTTTTTTCTTCAAGTTTCCAGTAACCTGCGCATACATTAGGTCCTCGCACATGGATTTGTCCAACTTCGTTTGCTGCACAGACTTGCCCGTCCTCATCACGAACTATTTGCACTTCCACACCTGGCAACGGCAGCCCCACAGTTCCTTTGCGTCGTTCGCCGTCATAGGGATTTGACGCGATCATATTCGTTTCGGTCATGCCGTAACGTTCTAGAATGATGTGACCTGTTCGTTGCTGAAACCGGTCAAATGTATCAGCTAGCAACGGTGCACTCCCTGACACGAACAGCCGCATGTGGTCAGTGGATTCGGCGCTTAGCCTCTCGTCCTGCAGCAGTCGGGTGTAAAAAGTAGGAACTCCCATAAAGAGCGTAGATTTTGGCAGTGCAGCAAACACATCATCCAAATTGAACTTAGGTAGATACTCCATGGATGCACCGGCAACCAAAACCGTATTGACCGCGACAAACAAACCATGAATGTGAAAAATGGGCAGAGCATGCAGCAGCGTATCTTGATCCGTAATCTTCCATAGCTTCGCCAAGGTAGAGGCATTGGTAAGCAAATTCTCGTGCGTGAGCATGGCGCCTTTTGAGCGCCCGGTTGTTCCTGAGGTGTATAGTATGACAGCCAAGTCTCGCTTGTTTCGAGCGCAAACCGGTCCAACTAGACTTTGGTTTGCTACCCTGTCTGCGAACAAACCCGTCCCGTCGGCAGAAAGCGTTTCCACGCACACGCCCGTTCCACCCAAATTCCTACGAAACTGATCCCGCAAGTCGGGGCGACAAATAAATAATCGAGCGCCCGAATCCTCTAGGAAGAATTCGACTTCGCTTGCAGTGTAGGCCGTATTTAATGGAAGAAACACGAGGCCCGATTGTATGCATGCTGTGTAGATTGCCAAAGCGGCGGGCGACTTATCCACTTGCACCGCAACCCTTTGCCCAGGTTTTATGCCCATAGACTGAAGCGCGTTTGCCGTTTGATTTGTTAGTTGGATGAACCTCTTATAACTCCAGACGGTGCCATCAGCTTCCCTTAAAAAGGTTTCGTCCCTGGACGAATGGCGACCAACCAAATTGTAAAAGAGCTCATTTTTCATAGGATTCTTGCCGTATCTCATTTTGTCTCGATCTTATTCTGGCGGCGTTCATTGCGGCTTCAAAACCTAAGCTCCGGGAAGCTCAATTAGCACGAGGTCAGATCGCCAATAGCTAGATAGGTTTTCCCATCACGGTATTTGGCAACCAAGTTGCAATCTGTGGAAACAGGCACAGCAGAACAATCGCGACGACCATGCAAGCTACAAATGGCAGAGATCCTTTGAGGATCGTTTTCAGGGGGATTTCCGGCGCAATCCCGTTGATCACATAGAGGTTCAAACCGACCGGAGGAGAAATCAGGCCGATTTCCATGTTGATCGTCAGAACAACCGCAAACCAGATAGGATCGAAACCGGCCGTCGTGATAACCGGCAGTAGGATCGGTGCAGCCATGAGGATGACGGCAACGGGGGGTAGAAAGAACCCAGCAATTAGCAGGAAGATGTTCACTGCAAACATAAGAACCCAGCGGTTTACATCCAGAGTGCCGATCCACTCGGCAATGGCTTGGGTGATAAAGAGGCTCGAAAGCATGTATGCGAAGATACCTGCTGCCCCGATGATGAACAGGATCATGACGCTTTCACGTGTGCTGTCCCGCAGTACCGCCCAGATATCATTTGGATTCCAAAGCTTGTAGATTACAATCGCCAGGATCAGGCAGAGCAATGCGCCAACTGCTGCGGTTTCTGATGGTGTCGCAACACCTCCATACATGGCAAACAACACGCCGACGATGATTGCCAAGAACGGTACAACCCGGGGCAGGATTTCAAACTTCTCCCGCCAAGTGTAGCTTCCACCACCAAGCAATTGCTTGTCCCCAGACCTCCAAGTCGAATATAGCGACCAGACCATAAAAAGACCGACCAACATCAGCCCTGGGAGAACGCCCGCCAGAAAGAGTCGCCCGATCGAGGTCTCGGTGGCAATTCCGTAAACAATCATGGTAACGGACGGTGGAATCAGAATTCCGAGCGTCCCACCGGCTGCTATCGAACCCGCTGCAACACCGTCAGGGTAACCGCGCTTACGCATCTCGGGAATTCCCATTTTCCCAATCGCTGCGCATGTCGCCGGGCTTGAGCCGGACATTGCGGCAAAGAGCGCACAGGCGCCGAGGTTGGAAACCAGAAGACCACCTGGAACACGCGTCAACCAGCGTTCGAGAGCCTCATAGAGGTCTGCGCCAGCTCTTGTAGAGGCAATGGAAGCCCCCATGATGATGAACATCGGAATGGATAGTAATGCGAAGTTGTCGAGCTTTCCGAAGAAGAGTTCAGGCAACAATTCTAACGAGCGGACGCCATCAAAAACAATAAGGAAGCCAGCGGATACTGTCAGCAAGCCGATGGCCACCGAAACCCCTGAAAATAGAACGACTATTGTTGCGCCCGCAACAATAGCGCTGAGAATGAGGGGGTCCATTGGCTACTCCTCTAATCCAAATAGCTTGTCAATTCCGAGGAGCAAACCAATTAGGTCTGCCAATAGTTGCAAAGAAAGGAGGCCAAACCCCACTGGCAGAGCAAGATAAGGGATCCAAAGCTGAACACCCCACACTGTGTCTGAACGCCAGCCTCTCTCAAACGCCAAATGCCAGTGCTCATAACTATACCAGCACATAGCGGCGACGACGATCATGGAAGCGGCAAGTGTAAACACCGCCAAAAGCTTCCTAAGTCGCTTCCCCAACGCCAAAGGTATCAAGTCAACGTTTACATGACCCCGCACACTTTGCACGAATGCCAACCCGACCAAAGTTGCGCCGATGACAAGATAGACCACGGCCTCGGTCTGCCAGGTGGTCGATTGATTGAGAACAAAACGGATGAAAATCATATGACAGGTGGTTATGACCGCAGCAACGATCATTCCTGCCGATACCCATCCCGCCACTTTAGACATGGTGATAATCGCTATCAGGATTATATTCTCACCCATTTTCGCCTCAGAAGTTGCGTGCGAATGCGACATTGTGATCCTCCCATTGGGGTGCTGAGCGATCGTTTACGATCGCTCAGCGACGACATCATTCTACGGCTAGGGCCATATCCAACAGCGTCTGCCCGTCAGGAACTTCCGTAACAAAGCTGGCAAGAGAAGTTTCCTTGGCAATCGCACGCCAGGCCTCAAAATCGGCCTCTGTCATCTCCGCAATTTCGACGCCCGCCTGTTGGAAAACCTCTACCGAGTCTGCGTCTTGCTTCTTGGCTTCTTCTAGATAGTAATTCTGCGCTTTTTCAGCTCCGGCAAGAAGTGCCGCTTGCTGCTCGGCCGTGAGACCTTCGAATGTCGATTTGTTCATCAACAACGGCTGATACATGAACCAGAGCGCCACGTCGCCGGCAGGGGTATAGCAGGAAACCTGTTCATAGATCCGATAGGATACAAACGACGCCGAGGACGTGTTAGCTGCATCGAGAACCCCGGTTTGCATCGCCGAGTAGATTTCCGACGACGCCATTGACGTGATCGATGCGCCTGCACCAGCCAGCATCTGTTCGAAGGACTTGCCAGCCGCCCGCGTCTGCAGACCCCGCACGTCACTAGGCCCAGTTATGCAGCCCTCTTTCCCCGCAAATCCACCAGCTAGGTAGCCATGCACCAGAACCATGACGTCATCTTCGGCCATTTTTTCTTCCAACGCCTCCATAAATGGAGAGGCGCTTAGGCGTGCTGCATGATCGTGGTTTTTGATCAAGCCCGGCATGAGAGTCAGATTGTAGGCTGGCTGGACTCCGCCCGCGTACGCCAGGGGGAACATTGACATATCCAACTGACCACGGCTCATAGGCTGGTATTGCTCGCGCGGTTTGAACAGCGATTTAGATGGGAAAATTTTGATCCCCAGATCAACATTGGCTGCCGCCACTTCATCAGCAACAATCTGTGCAACCTGATGACGAATATCGCTCGTCGACCATTGGTGCGACAGACGCAACTCCTCTGAGATCGCTGCCGAAGCTCCCATGCCCAGAGTAAAGGCAGATGCAATTAGAGTCGTAAGTTTCATGAATTTCCTCCCTTGAGGTTTCGAAATATTTCGATGACACGGTTAAAGAGGTTCGTTTTTTCCAATTCTCGGACCCATCCCCACAGGTCCGAGAATTGGTTGCCCTTCGGGATTAGATAACCCGTTCTTCCTCAATCCACGGCATAAGGGCACGAAGACGTTTCCCGACATGTTCGATAGGATGCTCACTAATCAAACGCCGCTCTGCGTTGAGTTTCGGTTTGCCCGCATTGTTGTCCGTGAGATAGTCTTTGACGAATGTCCCGTTTTGAATGTCCCTCAAGACTTCACGCATTGCATCTTTGCTTGGCCCGGCAATCACTTTTTTACCGGAGTGGTAACCGCCATATTCTGCGGTGTTCGACACAGAGAAGTAGCTATTTGCGATTCCACCTTCATAGATCAAATCCACGATGAGCTTGATTTCATGCAAACATTCGAAATAGGCCAGCTCTGGTGCATAGCCTGCTTCGGTCAGGGTCTCAAACCCGGAGATTATCAACTCTCCCAAACCGCCACACAGGACCGCCTGCTCACCAAACAGATCTGTTTCACATTCGTCTTTTAGAGTAGTTTCGATGATTCCGGAGCGACCGGCACCCATTCCAGCTGCATAAGCCAACCCGATGTCCCTAGCTTTGCCAGAAGCATCTTGATGGACTGCAAAAAGACACGGAACGCCCCGTCCTTTGGCGAATTCCGAACGCACGACATGCCCGGGGCCTTTTGGCGCGACCATAAATACATCCACGTCGTCACGCGGGGTGATCAGACCAAAATGAATGCTCAGTCCGTGCGCAAATGCTAGGGCCTTGCCAGGCTTCAAATTCGGCTCAATCTCATGCTTGTAGATATCTGCATGAAATTCATCCGGGGCAACAATCATGATGATGTCCGCCCAAGCCGCAGCATTGTAGACACTCATCTGCTGAAAACCATCAACTTTAACTTTGTTGGCCGTCGCAGATCCCTCTTTAAGAGCCACCACAACGTCCTGAACACCAGAATCGCGAAGGTTCTGCGCATGGGCGTGGCCTTGACTGCCATAGCCGACAATTGCAATCCGCTTGTTTTGGATGACTGCCAGGTCGCAGTCTTGATCGTAGTAGATATTCAATTTCTTCTCCTGCCAGCATCCGTCGCCCGACCCAATCACCGGAAGTTCGGAGCCAATACTAGATTGCAGATCCGACAAATCGGACTCCCGAAATGTGCAATACATTGCCGATTGTTCTTTTGTCAACTCTTCGTGTATACAATATGGTATTTACAAAATGCAAAATGACCGCTACTTTGACGCTGTCAGACGCGGTAGTATGTACGCGCGAAGCGTTTGAACGGAGAAATCAATGTCCAAGGACAGAAGTGAGCGAATCATGCAGGACCTGCAGCAGCGCATTATTTCCGGCGATTTGAGGCCTGGTGAGCGGCTGGATGAGGTTTCGCTCGCCAAAAAGTACGATGTATCTCGCACCCCCATCCGCGAAGCTCTGCTCCAGCTCAGCTCGGTGGGCCTTATCGAGTTGAAGCCTCGTAAAGGCGCCTTCGTCAGTAGGCTGTCAATCAAAACACTGATGGAAATGTTCGAACTCATGGCCGAGTTGGAAGGGTTGTGCGCGCGATTGGCGGCACGACGGGCATCGGCCAAGGAGCTAGAGGAACTGCAAGCGCTTCATAATGAAAGCCGCGAAGCGGTTGAAGAGCAGGATTTGGATTCTTACTACGGCTACAACGAGCGGTGGCACGAGGCGATATATACAGCGGCCCGCAACGATTTTGTAAAAGAACAAACTATTCAATTGCGCAACCGTTTAGCTCCCTATCGCCGGGCGCAACTAGGGAGCGGACGCCGCATCGAAGGTTCATTTGATGAACATGAGAAGATCTTGGACGCCCTCAAAGCCGGGGATGACTTGGGAGTCGAAGTACTTATGCGTGAACATGTCATCCATCAGGGTGGAACGTTCGGGGATTTCATCGCGCGTTTGCCCCATGAAATGGCGGATCTGATCGCCATGCACTAGGGGCGCCGTATGACCGGCTAACGCCGCAATAAACCGCAAACTTTGGCAGTTTGAATGGGATGGTTCCGCCACCCCAATGGGACTGCTATGCCATTTGGAAAGGCTGGAAGGTATGACACAATCGATCGGGGCGCTTCATGGACTGCGCGTGTTTGACCTAACGCGCGTGCTTGCTGGTCCAACCTGCACGCAGATTCTAGCCGATCTTGGCGCTGAGGTGATTAAAATTGAACGACCGGGGTCTGGGGACGACACCCGCAAGTTTGCACCGCCGTTTGTGAAAGATGCTGAGGGATGCGACACCAGCGAAAGCTCCTATTACTGCGCTGCCAACCGCAACAAGAAGTCTGTGACCCTGGATATTTCCACCAAGGAGGGGCAGGACATCGCTCTGGGCCTTTTGGAAAAATCCGACATTCTGGTGGAAAACTTCAAAACCGGCGGTCTGGAGAAATACGGGTTTTCCTACGATCAACTGAAAGAGCGGTTCCCCGGTCTGGTCTATTGTTCCATCACCGGTTTCGGCCAAACCGGCCCCTTCGCCAAGAAACCTGGCTATGATGTGATGATCCAGGGCATGAGCGGCTTCATGAGCCTGAACGGCGACCCGGATGGCCCACCCCTAAAGGCCGGTGTGTCGATTGCCGATATCATGACCGGCATGTATGCGGCGGTGGCCGTGAACGCCGCGCTGCGTCACCGCGAGGCAACCGGCCAGGGCCAACAAATCGATATTTCCATGCTAGATTCCATGGTGGCCTTTTCGTCCTTCCAGGGCATGAATTATCTGACCACCGGCGAAAACCCACAACGCATGGGCAATGCCCACCTTAGCATCGTGCCCTACCAGTCCTTTGAAACTGAAGATGGCAATTTCATCCTGGCGGTGGCCAATGACGAACAATTCGCCCGCTTCTGCGAGGCCGCGGGCTGCACCCTGCACCAGGACCCGCGTTTTGCCACCAATGCGCAGCGTGTACGCAACCGTGCGGACTGCGTTTCTGCCATTGCCGAAATCATTCGGCAGCAGCCATCAGCGTATTGGTTGGACCTTTTGTCATCGCGCGGGGTGTCCTGTGGGCCGATCAACACCATGAAAGAGGTGTTTGAAAACCCTCAGGTCATCGCCCGCGAGTTGAAGGTCCATTTGCCACACCCCAAAACCGGTGAGGCCGGGGTGCCCCTGCTGGCCAGCCCGATCCGGCTGTCAGAAACACCGGTGCGCTATGATCTGGCGCCACCATTGCTGGGCCAGCACACCGAAGAAGTCCTATCTGATCTTTTAGACCTAGATCAGGACGCACTGGCCACGCTGACGGCGAAAAACGTGATCTGAACATACTGAACATCAGGACCACCCAGGATAAAACGGGGGAGGAAAACCCAATGGCAAAACGCGAAGATATCGACAGCTGGACGCAGACAGCCACAGCAGAAGCACGCGGGAAACCTCTAAGTGATCTAGGCCGCACCACGCCGGACGGCATTCGGATCAAACCGCTTTATACCAGCCATGATCTGGACGATATGCTGCATCTGCATTCTGTGCCCGGACACTTCCCCTTTGTCCGCGGGCCAAAGGCCACCATGTACGCCGGCCGGCCCTGGACAATCCGTCAATATGCCGGCTTTTCCACGGCAGAAGAATCCAACGCTTTTTACAAACGCAACTTGGCGGCCGGGCAAAAGGGGCTATCCGTCGCCTTCGATCTGGCCACACATAGGGGCTATGACTCTGATCATCCGCGCGTCGCGGGCGACGTGGGCAAGGCAGGCGTGGCGATTGATAGCGTTGAGGATATGAAAATCCTGTTCAACGATATCCCGCTGGACAAAATGTCGGTTTCGATGACGATGAACGGCGCCGTCCTACCAATTCTAGCCAATTACATCGTCGCCGCCGAAGAACAGGGGGTGAGCCCTGATCAGCTGTCAGGCACCATTCAGAACGACATTCTGAAAGAATTCATGGTGCGCAACACCTACATTTACCCGCCTGCCCCCAGCATGCGCATCATTTCCGATATTATCGCCTATACCTCGGAAAACATGCCGCGGTTCAACTCGATTTCGATCTCGGGCTATCACATGCAAGAGGCCGGCGCGACCACGGTACAGGAACTGGCCTATACCATCGCCGATGGCTTGGAATATGTTCGCGCCGCCAAGGGCGCGGGCCTGGATGTAGATCACTTTGCGCCACGCCTCAGCTTCTTCTTTGCCATTGGTATGGATTTCTTCCTGGAAATCGCCAAGCTGCGCGCGGCCCGTTACCTGTGGTCCACCCGCATGCAGGATGAATTCGCGCCCAAAAACCCGAAATCCCTAATGCTGCGCACCCATTGCCAGACCTCTGGCGTTAGCCTGACGGAACAGGACCCCTATAACAACGTGATCCGCACCACAGTCGAGGCGATGGCGGCGGCGCTTGGCGGTACGCAGTCCCTGCACACCAATGCCCTGGACGAGGCGATTGCGCTGCCCACCGATTTCTCAGCCCGCATCGCCCGGAACACGCAGCTGATCCTGCAAGAAGAAACCGGCATCACCAGCACGGCTGATCCATTGGCCGGATCCTATTTCATCGAAAGCCTGACCGCCAATCTGATCGAAAGGGCCGGCACGCTGCTGGACGAGGTCGAGGGGCTGGGCGGCATGACCCGCGCGATTGAGGCCGGTTTGCCCAAACGCAGGATCGAAGAAGCCGCGACAGCGCGCCAGGGCCGGATCGACCGTAACGAAGAGGTCGTTGTCGGGGTTAATAAATACCGTTTGGAAAGTGACGACAGCGCCATCGAAGTTTTGGACATCGACAACAATGAAGTCCGCCGCCAGCAGGTCACGCGCTTAGAGAAAATGCGCAAAACCCGGGATGAAACCGCATGCCAAGCGGCGCTGAAGGCTCTGACTGAGGGTGCAACAACCGGCGGCAACCTTCTGGCGCTCAGCGTCGATGCCGCCCGCGCCCGGGCCTCGGTTGGAGAAATTACCGATGCCATGTCCGTCGTCTTTAACCGCCACGAAGCCAGCGTCACGCTGGTGAAGGGCGCCTATCATGACCCAGCCAAAGACCATGCGGATTATGATCAAGCCCGCAGCACCGTCAGCGATCTGGAAGGCAATGGCCCGAAACCCAAAATTCTGATCGCAAAACTTGGGCAAGATGGCCACGACCGCGGTGCTCATAGCGTCGGCTCGGTCTTACAGGATCTGGGTTGGCAGGTCGCACTCAGCGATATGTTTGCAACGCCGTCCGAAGTGGCCATACAGGCCGATCAGCTGAATGTTGACGTGGTTGGCGTTTCGTCGTTGGCCGCCGGTCACAAAACACTAATCCCGGAACTGAAAACTCTTCTCGAAGACCTGGGGCGCGATGACATCCTGGTCGTCGCGGGCGGTGTAATCCCGGAAAAAGACTATGACTACCTGCTGGAAAACGGTGTGGCGGCGGTCTTTGGCCCCGGTACCAATATTTCCCAGATGGCAATTGAGCTTGGTCAAAAGACCAAAGACAACCGTTTGCGCATGCACAATCGGCAAAGCTCTTCTTAGTTTTCCTAGCAACTCTAATTCACGGCTCCGAAATCATGAGCAGTTTTCTGAAAGACGTCGAGTCTCAGTTCGACAATGTAGTTGCTTCACTGGATTTGCCCGAAGGGTTAGCTGAGAAAATTCGGGTGTGCAATGCAACGTATGTAACCCGCTTTGGCGTGCGGTTGAGGGGGAAAATCCATACCTTCACTGGTTGGCGAGCGGTCCACTCAACCCATCAGAATCCTGCCAAGGGAGGAATTAGATACTCCTCAATAGCCGACCAGGATGAAGTCGAGGCTCTGGCAGCATTGATGACTTACAAATGTGCGATGCTAGGATTGCCTTTTGGCGGATCGAAAGGTGCGCTAAAGATCGACCCAAGCAAGTGGGAAGAAAACGAACTCGAAAAGATCACACGCCGTTTCGCACAAGAATTGATTAGGCATGGTTTTCTAAGTTCAGGTATGAACGTGCCCGCTCCCGACATGGGTACAAACGAACAAACAATGATGTGGATCGCCGACGAATACCGGCGTCTGAAGCCGGATGACATCAATGGCATGGCCTGTGTTACCGGCAAGCCACTCGGCGGCAATGGCATCGAAGGTCGAACCGAAGCAACCGGGCGCGGCGTGCAATTTGCCATTCAAGCCTTCTTTGAAACACCAAGCGACGCGTCCAAAGCCGGGTTCTCCGGGGGCGATCTGCACGGCCGCTCCGTGGTAATTCAGGGGCTCGGCAATGTCGGCTATCACGCGGCCAAGTTTCTGAGCAAAGAGGACGGCTGTCTGATTACGGCCGTTATCGAGCGTGACGGTGTAGTGCGCAACACTGCGGGATTGGACATCGAGGCACTAAAGACGCATGTCGCGGCGACCGGTGGAGTACACGGTTTCGAGGGCGGAAGCTACGACCCTGAGGGCGCGCGGGCTCTCGAAGACAACTGCGACATCCTCATTCCCGCCGCGATGGAACGTGTCATTCACTGCGGCAACGCGGGCGCGATCAACGCGCGGCTGGTCGTTGAAGCGGCAAACGGCCCCACCACCTATGAAGCGGACCAGAAGCTACGCGAACGAGGGGTGGTCATCATCCCAGATATTTATGCTAATGCTGGCGGCGTGGCGGTGAGCTATTTTGAATGGGTCAAAAACCTCACCCACATTCCGTTCGGCCTGATGGAGAGACGCTACGACGAAAAAGGGCACCGTACCTTGGCGCGGTCTCTGGAAATGATGACGGGTCAGGCTTTCCCCAAGGAGGCCGAAGCTGCGTTCTTCCAGGGTCGACGGGAAATCGATCTCGTGCGTTCGGGCCTCGATGACATGATGCGCTCAACTTATGCCGAACTGTCACGTCGCTGGAACGATCCCGACGACCCAGCAAGGGATCTTCGAAGCGCAGCCTACACTCTTTCCATCAATCGGATCGCGGAGGCTTACAAGGCCATCGGGATCTGACGGCTTCGAAATTTCCCCACAGAGCCACGAAATCGGATTTCGCTGATCCTATTTGTCGGAGAAAAGTGCTTCCTTCGCCACCTCCCTATGACGACCAACTCGCTGCACCGGAATTTCCGGTGCAGCCTTTTCGAAAAATGCATTAGAACGGCCCACAAAGTATGCGAGACGGATCTTTCTGTGACCTGCGTGTCAGCAGGCATCTTATCTAGGCGACCAAAAGCCGTTCCAAAGTTTCTTCTCTGCGCCCTCGAATGTAACATATATCGCGTGGCGATATTTCGTGTATCGTGCCCGTTTCGCGGGCATGAACTTGCGGGATCGCGTAGCACAAAACATCCAAGACCTGAGGCGCGCTCGCGGCCTCAGCCAGGAGGAACTTGCCCATCGGGCCAACGTGAGCCGCGGCCATATGGGCAAGGTCGAAAACTCCAAATTTTCCGCCTCCCTCGATCTCCTGGAGCGCATCGCGAAGGCTCTCAACGTCGACGCCGAAGAACTTTTTGCAAAACGCTAGTCCGCTCCATCCGGGTGTGACCACGAAAATTTGCAGGAATGAAGCGAAAGCAAGAACGGTACGAGTGGCGCGGGTACATGGCGAAGAGAAAGATAGGCTGGCCTTTCCAGGAAGGGTTTATCATCGACGGGATGCAGGAACTTCACCTGTTCACCGATTACCGTTGGAATGATGGCTCGGTGAGCCGTCGTTGGTATGTCGATCCTGAACGCTTTGATGCTTGCCTGGCCGAGCTTCGCCCAGTTTCCCTGAAGGCATCGGACGAATTGGATCAGTAAGAGAACCACTCCGAGTGTCCCAAGTTGCCCTCGTAGTCGCCAAATTCGACCATGATGCTGCGGGAATAGAAGTGCCATAGGCCTCCGCTGCTCGGGTAGGCGATCTCCTGGCCGCTTTCCGAGACGAATGTCGCGGGCCAGGGCGTGAGGGAACCGTATACCCGCTGGATATAGCGACAGGTCCGGTTTTCGCGATCGCAAGAGCGGATCGACCAATCCCACTGACGCGGCTCGTCGCGCGGCTCATAGGAGCGCCCGGTGAACCAGATAACATGAGTCCGGTTCAGCCATTCGTATTCCGGCAGATTGGTGTCCAGCTCGCCCTCTCCCCCGGGCCCACCCAGCTCGACCGGCACATGGGTGAAGTTGCAGACCCCGAAGGGCGGCAGGCTCGGCCAGGGCGTGATGCGGCGGATCATGGTGCGATAGGCGCGCGCGCAGACCGCGCTCGGGGGGAAACCACCCGCCATGCAGAGCATGATGGCGCAGTCGATGTCATAGGCCTGCGCCTTCTCAGGGGCTCCGAACACCACCATCACCCCCATCGCCGCTGCCATCGCCTGTCGCTTCATGTCGCTCTCCCGCAAAAGTTGCGCAGACTATCGCGCAATATGTTTTTATCTGCAATATGTCGTATTGACTCCATATGACTTTATGGCCTTAGTGTCGTGAAGTAGAAGGGCTCTCGTGGGGAGAGTCCAAAACATGCCGATAGCGCGCAACCAGATCCTGATCACCATCGATGGTGTTAAAGACTTGTCCGAACAGGGCATCGCGTTCCGCTGCCGGTATGAACTCGTGGGGTTCACGGACGATGGCAAGCCGCGCTACCAGTGCATCTACCTGCGCGAAGGTGAACCGGAAGCCATTTTGGTCTCGACCCGGATCACCCCGCACGGGCCAGAGCCGCGGTATTTCAACATATGGCCAGGGCTCTTCAAACATCATCTCGAGTTCGGTGACGGGCGCGATCTGCGCTTTGGTCCTGACTATAGCATTACCCTCGAGGAGCGTGGCTGACGTCATCGCCTTCGGCAGTGACGGCACGGCCCGGACCTCAGGCTGGACCTTCCACGGCGAGCGGCCTGCCTGGGCGGGTCTGGATGATAGTGCTGAGGCCGAAGTCGTTCTGGCCTCGTTGGACGCCACGCCGCGGTCTGGTCGCGACGACATCCTCTCCCTGGTCCACGCCACAGCAGATCGCCACCAGGGAAACCGCGCCCTGCAGCAGGTCGACCTCGATGCGGACGACAGGCAGATCCTCTTCCGCGCCCTGGTCGAGGCCGAAAGCAGCTATGACCCGACCGCCGTCAGCCCCAAGGGTGCCTATGGTTTGGGCCAGCTGATGCCAGACACGGCCAGCGCGCTCGGCGTCGATCCGCACGATCCCTCCCAGAACCTCGATGGAGCGGCGCGCTACCTGCTCGCGCAGCTCGCCACGTTCAAGGACATCGACTTGGCGCTGGCAGCCTACAATGCCGGGCCGCACCGGGTGGTCGAGTATTCCGGCATCCCCCCCTTCACCGAGACCCGCGACTACATCGCGCGCATCCACCGGATCCGGTCCCGGCTGGCAGGCGCACCCGCTTCAACGCCGGACACTCGCGTCGCGGACCGGGTTCCAGTCCGCGCGCCGGTCCTCATCGAATTTCAGTAGAACAAGGGAACTTCGCATGCTTCGACATCGCCTCAGCCGCCTCTTGCCCATCGCCACAACCCTGACGGCTTTTGCAAGCCCTACCCTCGCGCAAGACTTGTCGCCGATCCAGACCATGCTGGAAACCGTCGAGGCCGCGCTGACCGGTCCCATCGGGATCGCGGTCGCCACGCTCGCGGTCATCGGCACCGGTTTCATGTGCATGATGGGACGGCTCAACTGGGGCTGGTTTGCCTCGGTCATCATCGGGATCGTGCTGATCTTCTCGGCAAGTACGATCGTCGCGGGCTTCGCCTGAGACCGGTCCCTGGAGATGGCAGAACGATCCCCCCTCTTTCTGGGCCTCGCCCGCCCGCCCAAGTATCTGGGTCTCCCTGTCGGATACCTCGTGGTGCTGGCGACCGGGGTCGTTCTGCCGTTCATCTGGACGAAGTCGATGGTGTTCTTCCTGATCGGCGTTGTTGCCTATCCGATCCTCTGGTTCGTCGCCGACCGCGAACCGCATTTCTTCGAGGTGCTGCGCGTCTCCTACGGCTCAGTGCGCCCGACGAAGAACCGAGCTCTGCATGGAGGCGACAGCTTTGGCGCTTGATGCAGGCACACTTTCCACTCACGGAGCAGCCCTGCATCAAGCGGGCGGCGGGGAATTCGCGCGGGAGAGCTATCTCGCGGAGCACCTGCCCTATTTTGCTCTCGCGGATGATGATGTCATGGTCCTACGCGAGGGCGATCTGATGGCGACCCTGCGCCTCGACGGGCTCAACCCGATGACCAGTGAAGACGCCCGGCTCGACGCGCTCAAACGCGCGGTCGCGGCCATCGCCGCCCAGACCGGCAACGCCTTCGGCTTCTACATCCACCGCATCTCCGTGCCACAGGATCTCGGAATGCGCCCCATCGAGGGAGACAGCTTCGCCGCGGCGATCGACGCCCGCTGGCAGGCCCATGTCGAAGACCTCCGCCCGGCCAAGCGTCAGCTCTATCTCAGCGTCATCCGGCGCCCCGATATCTCAGCGCGCATCCCGCTTCTGCGCGCCTTTGCCCGCAAGACCTGGGTCAAGGACCGCGCGACACGGATGCAGGAGCTGAACGAGGTCATGGGCTTCTTCGAGGTGGCACTTGCCTCGGCCAATCCGGTTCGGCTGACCCGCAAGGTCGGCGAATGGCTGGGCTACCTCAATACGCTGAACGCGGGCAGCTTCTCCCCCATTGCCTTCGGGCAAAGCGCCCTGCCCCTCTCGCACACCCTGGGCAATTGCCGCGCGACCTTTGATGGCGACGTTGTCACCTTGACCGACGCCGTGACCGGTCAGGTCAAACACGGCGCGCTCTTTTCGATGAAGACCTATCCGGCCCTCACGGATGTCACGCTGCTCGACGCGATCGACCTACCCCTCGACGTCGTTCTGACAAACTCCTTCAGCCCGATCCCGAACAACATCATGGCCGAACGCATCCAGCGCATCATCCGTCAGATGCATGCCTCCGACGATGCGGCCGTCTCCCTGCGCGAGCAACTCGGGCAAGCAGCCGACGACCAGGAAGCGGGCCGCATCGCCTTTGGCGACCATCACCTCTCCATCGCGGTCTACGCGCCGGACCGCGACACGCTGGAACGCGCCGCCGCCCAGATCAAGCGCGTGGGTCAGGAGATCATGTCGGTGATCGTCCGCGAAAACATGGCGCTGAAAGCCACCTACTTCGCGCAATCCCCCGGCAATTTCGGCTACCGCGCGCGCAAGACGCCGATCTCCTCGATCAACTTCGCGGATTTCGCCGCCCTCCATGGCAGCGTCGAGGGGCGTGGGCCGGACCAGTCGCCCTGGGGTCAGACCATCTCCGTGCTACCCACGGTCGGCACGTCGGGCTATCGCTTCAATTTCCACGAGGCGGGCAGCCCGGGCAAGGAACCGACCGTTGGCCATACGCTCGTGCTGGGCCGCACCGGTACCGGCAAGACGCTCACCACCGCCTTCCTTGCGGCGCAGGCGCAGCGGGTTGGCGCAAGGCTCTTTTTCTTCGACAAGGATCGAGGGCTCGAGATGGCCGTGCGCGCCCTCGGTGGCCGATACAACGAAATCCGCGCGGGCGTTCCCACGGGGTTGAACCCGCTCGCCACCGAGACAGACGAGCGGGGCCGGGCATGGCTCTCCGACTGGCTTGCGACCCTTCTCACGCGTAATGGCACGCTCTCGGGCGAGCAATCTCGCCATATCCAGAGTGCGGTCGGCCAGAATGCTGATGCGGGGGCAGCTCTGCAACGTTTCGAGAGTTTCGAGACCCTGTTCCAGTCGCTCGATGACGAGGGCGAGCTGCAGTCCCGCGTCGCCGAATGGGCCCCTGGCGGGCGCTACGGCTGGGTTTTCGATGAACCCGAGCGCGGCGCGGGTCTCAAGCTTACAGGCGATATCGTCGGGTTCGATATGACCGAAATCCTCGACATGACGACCGAGCGCATGGCGGTGCTCTCCTACATCTTCCGCCAGATCGAACGCGTGGTCGAGGACCGCCGCCCGACCATCATCGTGCTCGACGAGGCCTGGAAGCTCCTGGACGATCCGTATTTCGGGGCGCGGCTGGAAAACTGGCTGGTGACGCTCAGGAAGATGAACTGCGTCGTGATCATGATGACGCAGTACCCGAGCCAATTGCGGGATTCCCGCGTTGGCAAGACCATTGTCGAGACGGTGCCCACCCAGATCCTCTTCCCGAACGACCGCGCCACGATCTCGGATTACGACTTCCTGCGCGTGAACGCCAAGGAAGCAGCACTTCTCGTGCAGCCCACCATCGGCCAGCGCATCGCGCTCGTCCGCTCAGCGGGCGACAGCGTCTTTGTCGACGCGGATCTCTCCGCGCTTGGCGACCTCCTCCCCATCCTTGGCGGCGGTGCCACTGGCGAGGCCCGCGTGCCCGCCGATTGGCGCGGCAATCCCGATTTCTGGAGACATGTTTTATGAGTTCAAAACCCCTCTTCGCGCTTTGCGCCGCCGCGAGCCTGCTGGCCGCTTGCGAACAATACACCGAACAGACATCGCCATGCTTCGGACGCAATGGCGAACCGCAAGTGACGCGGTCTGCCTTTTCGGTCTCGACCTTGGGCGGTCCGGTTCAGGCGGCGACCAAACCCGACTGCACCTTCGCGCCCCTGCCCCGTCCGGAATGAGCCGTGCGGCACTCATATCCGCCGGGCTCTTCCTTGGCCTTGGCGCCCTGCCCGCGCATGCCCAAGGCGTGCCGACGCAGGACAATTCCGCGATCGGGCGCGCAATCGCGCGGGTCACAGCCTTGGCCGAGGATCTGGGCGTCCAGCAGGACAAGGACCGCACCGAGTCCACGCTGGCCGATGTCCAGGCCGACCAGTTACGCGTCCTCGAGGAGATGACGGCGGCCATCACCGGCCCCGGGTTTGAGGCCCGCGCGCTCGAGGGCAATGCGGATTTCGGGGTGGCGGCAGTTTATCCCAACACCGATCCGAGCCCGATGGTGAGCCGTCTCTTCGGCGAGGGTCGCGAGACGGTCGAGATGATGATCGTCGAGGTGGCGGGCGAATTCGCAGGCGCGCCCGGTGTGGCCCGCGCCGGTCTCTCGGCCACCCAGTGGCGCTGCCTCTTCCAGGCCCTGATCAAGCAGGAGAGCCGCTTCAACGTCGCGGCCGAAAGTCCCGTCGGCGCCTATGGTCTGACCCAGCTCATGCCCGGCACGGCCTCTGATCTCGGCGTCGACCGGTACGATGTGAAAGACAACCTCCGCGGCGGCGCGCGCTATATCACGACCCAGCTCAACCGCTTCGGCAATATCCCCCATGCGCTTGCAGCCTATAACGCGGGCCCTGGCCGGGTCATCGAATACGGTGGTGTGCCGCCCTTTGCCGAGACCCAAGGCTATGTGCGCAACATCTCCAAGTTCTACAACGAATACCTCGCCGTCGTGGGCGGTGCCGACGCGCTCGGCACGCTCTCGCCCTCGGATTTTGCGCTCGCCGAATATGCCAGCATCTCCGAGGCGGGCGTCTATTACGCCGCCGACAGTTCGGCGACCACCGAACAGGTCATCAATCGTCTCCGCGCGATCATCCTGCAGATCGACGCCCAACCCAATGCCAAGGCGGCCTGGGAGCTCAACACCTACGCCAAGGCCGAGATCGGTCGCATCCTCAACCTTCGCGTCCGGCTGATGGCGGCAAACCAGCAGCGCGAGGCGGCCTATGCGCAGCACCTCGTGGCCGACCGGCTGGCCGAGCGCGATTTCATGCAGATGGGAGTTCCCGAATGAGACATCTTCTCCTGACCGTGGCCGCAGTCACCACACTCGGGTTTGCCTCGCCCTCAACGGCCCAGGGCGTACCAACCTTTGATGGCTCGCAGCTTGGTCAACTCGTGGCGCAGCTCGAACACATGGCTGAGGACCTGAACGTCCAGATGCAGCAGCTTGCGACCATGCGGCTGGAGTTGGAAACCCAGCTGTCGCAGCTCACGAACCTCGAGGCGCAACTGACCTCGCTCATTGAAGGCAGCGGGCTCGGAGAACTCTTTGCCACGGTCGAAGAGTTCCGCGCGCTGCGTGGCAAGCTGGTGGCCCCGCTCAACACCGCGCAGTCTTTGGCCAGCGGCGATTTCCTGAGCGGCTTCAATCCCGGCGCAGAACTCTCAGCCTCGGTCGAGCGCGTGCTGTCTGGCAGCGGCTTCACCTCGGAACGCCTCAGCACGCTTTCGGACTCCGATCAGCCTGCCGACAACCGCATCGCCGCCTCGGCTGGGGCCAGCGCCATGCTCTCCGTCGCAGCGCAAGAAAGCCACGAAGAAGCGGGACAGAGCCTCGAACGGCTCGAGACCATGGTTGGGCTCATCGACGATCAGGATGGCTTAAAAGCCGCCGTCGATCTCAACACCCGCGTCACCGCCGAACTTGGCATCATCCTGACCCAGATCTGGCGGCTGGAAGCGGCCCAGGGCGTCAGTGCCGGCCAGCTTGGGGTCGTCGACGCCGCAACCCTCGCGGATGAGCGCAAGTTCCGCTCGATGGCGGTGGATCCATGAGGCAATCCATGACCCGCAGCTTGGCACCGGTTCTATCTCTTGGTCTCGCCGCGCTTGTCGTGGCCGCCCCACCAAGTGTTGCGTTGGCCCAAACTCCAACCACACAGCCCTCCGGTGACACGCCCTTCAGCTCGATGGCCATCGCGCGGGACGAGGCCGACGCATGCCGTGTCCCGAAACCGCCCATCGATCTGGCCGAGACCGCCTATCTCCGCAACGGCTACCGCGCGATCCTGAGAATAATGGCCGCTGAGAAATGGCAGGAGTCGCATTCCTGCGAGTGCTATCTAACGCAAATTACATGGCAGGAGGTGGTCGAGCGCTCTGCTGATTTCATGCTGTCGGATGACGCTCGCCGTCCCTTCGATGTCTCAGAACTGCGCCTGCTTGCCGACGAAATGCTGGCAGAACACGACAAGGCCTGCATCAAATAATGGGCATAATTCGCGACATCCTTTCCGAAGTGGACAGTGCCGTCGACACCGTTGCCCAAGACGGATTTCTCGACGCGGCCGCAGCCGTCGGAAATGTGATCAGTGCCGGCAGCATTCTGCTTCTGATCCTCTTGGGAACAAGTGTCGTCATGCAGCTTCGGCCAATGACGTTTGGCAGCGCGTTTGCCTTCGGCGTCAAACTGTTGCTGATTTCGATTTTCGCCCAAAGCTGGGACAATTTCCAGGTGATCTACCGCATCGTCACCGAAGTGCCAGACAGCATCGGCGCAGCCATTCTCGACCTGACTGACACTGGCGACGAGGCCGGGGTCTATGAGAGCCTCGACAACATGGTCGCGCGCATCACCGCCTATGGCGACACGATCGGCGACCGCGCGGGCTGGGTCTTCGGCGCGGTCCTGGGCGCGATCTTCTTTGTCCTTTCCGCCGTTTTCGCCGCCGTCACCGCCGGGATCATTGCCTTCGCACGCATCGTCTTCGCGCTGATGATCGTCATCGCCCCCTTCATGATCGTGACCTCGCTGTTCAAGCCGACCCAGTCTCTTTTCGAGGCCTGGACCCGCGCCACCGTCGGCTACGCGCTCATGCCGGTCGCGGCCGCAGGCGCCGCGGGCATCATCGTGGCGATCGCCGAAGCCATCGGGGACGCCTCCGCCGATCCGGGCGATGTCGAGACCGTGAGCCTCATCCTGCCCTTCCTCGTGATCCTCATTCTCAGCGCCGGGATCATGGCCTCAGTCCCCTATATTGCGTCCAACCTCACCGGCGTCGTCGGCATTGCCTCGAATGCCGTGGGTCTGACCGGCCTCGCACGTCAGGGTTTTGTGAACACGCGGGAGTACGGCACTGGCGCGACCTCGCGTCTCGTCACCGGCAAGTCTCCGCACGAGCTGAACCAGATGGCCAATGCGGGCGTGGTGAAGACCGGCGAGCTGATCCGGCAAAGCCCCGGCGCGCTTCTCTTCGCCGCCAAGGCCTTCCGCAAACCCTGATGTGAAAGACGACGACTTTGAAGAAGCTTGTGTCCAGTTCTCCTGCGCCTGACCGCGACGCGTTTGAAGCGGATTTCATCTATGGGCCAAGGCGGCGCGAACGATTTGCGTGGTTCGTCGCGGCGGCAGGTGTGCTCGTCGGCATGGCCGGCATGGTCGCGGGCGCGAGTCTCTTTCCCCTCAAGACGATCGAGACCTTCGTGGTCGTGGTCGACAAGGAGACCGGCGAGATGGATCGCGTCGCCGCCGTGCAGGCTCTGACGCTCTCGGAAAGCGATGCCATCATCCAGGCCAATCTCGTAGCCTATGTGGATGATCGAGAAACCTATGACCTGACCGATGGCGAGCAACGCATCAACTCCGTGCTCGATCGTTCGGACGGCGATGCCGCCCGCACGTTGCGCGATCTCTGGTCTTCCACGAATGAGGACTACCCGATCACGGTCTATGGGCGTGACGCCAAGATCGAGGTGGTGATCAAGTCCGTGAACCAGATCGAGCACGGCGTGGCCCAGGTCCGCTTCACCCGCACGCTGCGCCGGCCGCGCGACACGCGCACCGTCACCCGGTCTTACGTCGCCACTGTCGGCTACGACTTCCAACCCGAAACCCGCCAGCGCCTTCAGGACGTCTGGGCCAACCCCTTGGGCTTCGTGGTGACCTCCTACCGCGTCGACGCCGAGACCCTGGAGAACTGACCAAGATGAAATCCCTGCCCGCGCTCCGCACCACACTTCTCCTAGCGCTTGCCCTTCCTGTTGCCGCACTCGCCGAGGCCACGCCACAAGGTGGCCCGCTCGATATCCGCATCCGCACCGCCGTCTACAATGAAAACCAGGTCTACCGGATCGAAACTGACTTGCGGCATTCGACCACGATCCATTTCGGGGCCGGGGAGAGTTTCGAGGCGGTGATCGTCGGCGACACCGAGAGCTTCCAGGTCGACCCGATCCCCGAACTTGGCAACGTGCTGACCATCAAACCACATGTGGCCAATGCCTCCACCAACATGACGGTGATCACCAACCGCCGCACCTATTCCTTCCACCTGCGCGAGGGCTCGATCCCGAACCGCACTGGTATGTTCTTCGAGGTGCGCTTCCGCTACCCCGACGAGGAACGTCGCGCGGCGGGTGCCACCCAGCCGAAGGGTTTCGAGGCCCCGCGCAACTACAACTACCGCGTCTCGGGCGAAGGTGATTTCCGCCCCAGCCATATCTACGACGACGGGCGCTATACCTATTTCGTGTTTCCGGAGAACGTCCGCCAGCCCGCCCTCTTCAAGGCCGATGACCAGGGCCGTGAGCGCACCGTCAACTGGACCCAACAAGGCAACACCGTCCGGGTCCTCGGGGTCAACACCTACTGGACGCTGCGCATCGGCGACGCGGCGATCTGCGCCTGGCGCGACGAAAGCGCGATCTACGTGAGCAACTGACCATGGCCGATCAAACCCCTCCTGACCTTCAAAACCGCCTCGATCAATTCAGCCAGCGCGGCAAATCCAAACGCCGGAGCAACAGCCTCGGGGTCGGCGCCCTCGCCGCTGCCCTCGCCCTTGGCGGCGCCGGGGTCGCGTATTTCCTGGCCACTGGTCTGCAGGAAGGCGACAGCGCACTCGAGACCTCCGATGTCGAGACCTTCCAGGACCGCCGCCCCGGTACCGGCGGGCGGCTGGAGTTTCCACCCGACGAGACAGAGCAGCGGGTCAATGACGCGCTGATCGCCGTCGAGGAGGCGCTTGATGTGCCCGCGGCCCCGGCCCCCGAGCCGAGCGCCGAGGTGCTGGCCGAGATCGCCAAGCTCCGCGAGGCCCTTGCCGCCAGCCAGGCCGCGCGCAATTCAGAAATCCAGTCTGCCGTTGCGGACCTGCGCGAGGCCTTCGACGAACAGAAGGCGGCGCTTGAAGCGACGCTCGCCGCCAAGGAAACCGAATTGGCTAACCTGCAGCGCCAGACCGAGACCCGCATCGAAGGGCTTCAGGCCATGCTCGATGCCGAACGAGCGCAGCGCGAGGGGCTCGAGGCCGAGCTCGACCGCGAAGGGCTGATCGCTGACCAGCGTCTTCTCGAAGAACGCCGCCGGCAGGAAGAGGAACAGCGCCAGCGCGAGGCCGAGCGGGTCGCCGAGGAGCTTCTGACCGCGCAGATCAAATCCCCCGCGGTAGTCTATGCCGACGGTCCGCGTGGTGGCCAAAGTGGCGCGGCAGTCGCTGATCCGGCGGCCCCTGGCACCGGGGGTCCGGTCCTGTCAGGAAACGAGCAGTTCCTGCAAAGCGCGCGGCCGCTCGAGGTGCAGGAGGCCGCCCGCCTCACCCATCCCGAACGCACCCTGACCCAAGGGTCCGTCATCCAGGCCGCGCTCCAGACCGCCATCAACAGCGACTTGCCGGGCTCAGTCGTCGCGGTCGTCTCCGAGCCGGTGCCAGCGTTTTCCGGGGACCGGATCCTGATCCCCCGGGGCTCCCGCCTTTTTGGCCAATACCGCTCCGGCATCGAAATGCACCAGAAGCGCATCCTGATCCTCTGGACCCGCGTCCTGACCCCGGACGGCACCTCGATGGAAATCGCCGCCGTGGGTGGGGATCAGCTTGGCCGCTCGGGCCTCACCGGTTTGGTCGACACCAAATTCGCCGAGCGCTTCGGCGGGGCGGCGCTGATCTCCGTGATTGGGGCGGCACCGGCCGTAGCGGCCGAAAGCGCCAACAAAGAAACCACAAGCATCGTTCTGGGCGATGTCGGCAGCGACCTGCAGGATGCGGTCGGATCGGTCATTGCCGACCAGGTGTCGATCGCACCCACGATCTATGTCGATCAGGGCGCCTCAGTCACCGTGCTCGTGGACCGGGATGTGGTGATTTACTGATGGAGCAGGCGTCACCAGCCTCATACCTTGAGCGCTATCTCGACCCGTTCCGCGACCTTCTGAGACGCGATGACGTGGTCGAGATCGCGATCAATCCGGACGGCAAGGTCTGGCTCGAAGTGGCAGGCGACGCCACCATGCGCCACGAAGGCCAGACCGTGGATCGCACCACCGCCCTCAACATGGCCCAGACCATCGTTGGCGATGCCAAGGCCCGCGTCTCTGAAAAGAACCCCCTCGTCTCCGGCAAGGTGGAATATGCAGGCCGTCCTCTCCGGGTCCAGGTCGCAGTGCCGCCCGCCATCGATCGCGGGGCCTCGATCACCATCCGCCTTTTCGCCTCCGGCAGCGTCCGGGATTACGCTCCTGCCTATCTCTTCGGCAAAGCCGTCTCGCTCGACGCGCTCCGCGCCGAGAAGATGAAAAACATCGCCACACTCGCCGAAGAGAACCTCGAAGCTGCACTGCAGACCCTTGTCGAAGCGCGGCTCAACGTCCTGATCAGCGGCGGCACCTCGACCGGCAAGACCACTTTCGCCCGACACCTCCTAACGCATGTGAGCGAGCACGAACGGCTGATCACTATCGAGGACGCCTTCGAGCTCTTCCCCGGCCAACCCAACACCGTCGCCCTCCTTGCCGACCGCGGTGCCGGTTCACAACGCAGCGCCAACGCCCTCCTCCAGGCCTCCCTCCGCATGCGCCCCGACCGGATTATCGTCGGCGAGCTGCGCGGCGCCGAAGCCCTGACCTATCTCGAAGCTATCAACACCGGCCATGGCGGGTCGGTTTCCACCATCCACGCCGAAACCGCGGAACTCGCCATTGACCGGCTGGCGATCATGGTTCTGCAGGCTGGCACACCGCTGACCTTCGCCGAGGTGCGGGAATACATCCGGAAATCCATCGATGTGATCGTCCAGCTGGGGCGGGTCGAGGGGAAACGGGGGATTACCGAGTTCTATCTGCCGAATTGACAGAGTTTTTCGACAGGGTGCGGGCCCGAGTCCAGTCATTCGCTGCGCCAGGTCTCAAGGGTCACCATGCGAACAGTGCGCGCCTTCGCTGTACTTGTCGTCAACGACCGCTTAACAGCTACTTATCGCCATTGTATGAGCAGCTAGAAAATGTTGAAACAGGCAGTGGCCAGAACCGAGGAGCCACAGTAGGGACCATATTAGTCCAAGTGTGCCCTTCCACGGAAGGAACGCTCACCTCAATTCGTGCCCGATTTCGGTTTACTTTTCATTCGCGTTTTCTTGAGTGCACCATGCTCATCGAGAACAGCATAGCCGATTGTCGCGAGTTTGCTGTTTGCCGTCTTGAGGCCCGAGATCATTTCCAGATGCTGATTGCTGGAACTCAGGCTGGTCAGGTTTGCTCGCCCAACCCGATCGAGGTGACTTCTCCGGCTTTCCTCTTCCAATGTGGATATAGCAGCTTTGTGTTGCACCAACGCCCTCGCATCCTCGAGTCTCCGTGTCCAAAGTACGGTTTGCGACAGCAAAATTGCCTTGCGTAGACCCGCAAACATCTCGTCGATTTCGTGTTGGCCATCATTGGAGAACTTGTACTCGCCACGCAATCTCTCCTCTTGGATGTTCAGCAATTTGCCGGAACAAATATCGCCGCAGCTCTCCACACGAATGGCAAAATCAAGAAGAACATGGACTTGAGAGGTGGGAGTTTCTGGAAGATCAGGCAAATCGGAGTAGCCCTCCCGAAGGTCCGATAGAGCCTGGTTCATACGCTTCTCACAAGCTCCAACTTCTTCGGTGTTTGGATTGGGACACTCCAATTCGTCCAGCATCTTTTTCAGGATGTCGAGCATCTGTCCGGCATGAGATTTCATGGTGGCAATGATCACGTCTGGATCTGTTTCGTTGTGTGGGAGTTCAAATCTTTCGGTGCGGCGGCCATCGTCTGACAGCGACCCAAACCAGATTGCTAGACGTTGCGAAATGGGAGCAAGAAATAGAAACAGGAAATTGAACACCAAATGCCCGGCCAACATTACCGCGCTGGCAGGCCATTTCAGGGCATCCAGTACGTGGGTCTGGCCGGCAAGCAAGCCAGCCACCGCAATCGCGGCAAGCGCACATCTGAGCAAAGCGACCGAGCGAGCAATATCCAGTCCAGGTCCTGTGTCTCGTCTGAGAAGCCAGGCTCCCAACACTGCGCTCCCAGCATTACAGCCGAAAACAAATCCCAGTCCAGCCAACGGTTCGATCACCCCAAGAGCGGCAAATGACAACGCGGTTAGAATGGCGGCGAGACTTGAATGCATCAGCAGCGTCAGAGCGATACCGAAAATTGCCGCGCTTACAGGGTCACTATTGATGAAAGCTAACAGGGATGGAGCGCCCGCCATTGATTTCAGAGGCTCCACGGCGTCGCGGATGACATTCAGAGAAAGAAAGATCAGTCCCAGGCCCAGGAATACGCGTCCGAGGTGTCGGGCCTTTGCTTGTCTGGCGTTTAGATATGCCCATCCGCCACCAAGGAGTGCGAGAGGTCCAAGCGCGGACACTGGGAGCGTCAGAAACTGAACGGCTACCGCAGATCCAAAATCTGCCCCCATGGCGAGTAACACTGCGGTTGCGGCTGGGATTGTCCCGCTTCCGGTCAATCCACTGACCATGAGCAAGACAACCGTTGCACCTTGCATGACAAAGCCGAGGGCTGCGCCTTTGGCAAGCGAGACAGGCAGCGCCGTGCTGTTTCCCAACATCGCTCTGATTTGGGCACTCCAGAGACGCTCCACCCCGACCCGTAAAAACCGGACGGCAAAGAGCAGTAATATCGCGCCGCTCATTAAGTGAATGGTGAAACTTACTATCGCCAAGATCTCAATTCTTTCTTTGCGCTGTGCGCAGCTCCGCGTTTCCAAAAGTTAGTTTTCGGTCTGGCAAACGGTGCAGCCTTACTTCACGCGGGCCCGAGGCTTCGGTATGCTTGTGTCCAAGACCGCCACGACATCTAGGCAACCGAGGGTTGCGTCGCGGCCAGCGAAACGCCTGTTGCCCTGACAAAAAACTCGGTCATGCTGGGAGTGCTGACCAGGATCTCGTTTCCAAGACGCCATCCATCGTTGGATGCATAGTCGGAGACATGGGCACCCGCCTCGGTGGCCAGAACGATGCCCGCGGCAACGTCCCATGGCATAATGTGATCTTCCCAGAAACCGTCGAGCCTGCCGACTGCGCAATGTGCGAGGGTTAGCGCCCCGGCGCCGCAAAAACGGTAGAGCGCCTTGTGATCCATCAGGGCCTTCAATACCGAGTGGTGGCGTTCGGCCGAGGATTTGAAACTAAAGCTGACACCCAGGACAGCACGGTCTGCACTCATTGTGTCACTGACCTCAACAGGCTTGCCGTTGAGGTGGCATCCGCCGCCGTGCCACGCCGAAAACATCTCGTCGTTGCAAGGATCGTAAATGCTTCCGAGGATCGCTTTGCCGTCTTCAATCAATGCGATGGAGAGGCACCAGAATGGAACTCCGCGCACATAGTTTGAAGTCCCGTCAATTGGATCAATCACCCAGGTGCGACCGTCGATGCTCCCGCCGGTTTCTTCGCCCATGAATGTCGTATCCGGATATGTCGCCTCCAAGCAATTTCGGATCAGCGCTTCTGTTTCTCGGTCAACCGCGGAAACGAAATCCTGCGCGCCTTTGGTCTCGGTTTCGAAGTCTCGGGCATGGAATCGATCGAGGGCCTTTTTTCCAGCTTTACGAATTACGTTTTCAACGCTCGCGCTACGCGCAGCCAGTTGTGAACTGTTCAACATGACATTCCCTACAGGAAGAAGTTTTCTTTGAGAGGTTTAAGTGCGGCGCCAGTCGCGGCGGGCTCGCCGGTGGTCTTGCCGAGTAGCAATTTTGGGTGAGGCCAAGGCGCATCGTAGCGGTGCTCCGTCGGGAACTCGACCCGTTCTATCAGCATCTGCGCCAGAGCCGTCGGTATTTGTCCACCGAATACAATAGCTTCGGGATCCAGAAAGCCGTGGATCGCTATGACGACGCGATTCAGCTGTGGCGTGACTGCGTCGATCCAATCGTCGACCCCGGGCCAGGCAGGATCAAAGTTCTGCCGAAGATCCTCAATGCCTGCGATTGGGATACCCCCCTCACGGATTCGTTCCAAAAGACTACGAAGAGCTGGGCGGTTGGAATGTTCCTCAGGTGTCGTATAGATGTTCGATAGCTCGCCCGCATTCCCGTTCATGCCGGTCAAAGGCGTACCGTTGATAACGATCCCACCGCCAAAGCCATAATCGAATCCGAGATAGGCAAAACTATCCAGATTGCGCCCCACACCGTTCAGGCTCTCACCTATCGCACCAGCTGTTGCGCTGTTTTCGACATAGGCTTCCAGGCCGAAGTGCTCAGTTAACTCAGTGGAAATATCGATCAATGACCAGTCACGGAGTGGGGCAGGTGCATTAAAGGTACGGTGTCTGTCCGTAAAATATCCCGGTATCGTGAAGCCGATACCACACAGGTTCTTCTTTTTGATTCCATGGTCCGACAGAAACCTGTCGACCTCCAATCCAATTCGAACCAGTGCGTCTTTGCGAGATGACAGATCGAGTGCCATCCGACGTTCGCCAACAGGTGAGCAAGTCAGATCGACAAGTGAAAGGACGACGGAATCAGTGTTTACTAAAAGACCGAGGCTGTGAACGGCCGAGCTGTTTAGATCAACAAATGGGCTTGGTTTGCCCGGTCCGCTGGCAGGGGCAGGTTTGATCGTCAATAGGCCAGAAGCGTCCAGTTGAGAAACGATTCTATGAACCGATTGCTGGGTAAGATTCGTACGCTCTGTTAATTCAGACCGCGTAATCGGCTGATTGCGGAGAACCAGATCCAGGATCATTCTTTGGTTGTTACTCAATGCGGCCAAACTGTTAACCCTCTGTTTTGCAAGGTGTTCTTTAGGTGCTCACCCGACGTCCCGATACTTTTCCGGAGCGGGGCGCAAATTTTTCCTTGGCGTCACGAATATTACATAATAAGTGTGATACAACAATACACACAAAGTGTAAAACTTGAGCGGCGAGAAAGTTGCTCTGATGGGAGGAAGCGAATGGGGCTCGAAATTGAGAACGTAGGCGTTCGATTTGGCAGCTTTGAAGCGCTGCGAAGCGTCAATCTGACGGTCGACGACGGCGCCTTTGTTACGCTTCTAGGTCCGTCCGGATGTGGCAAGACCACCTTGCTCAATGTGATTGCGGGCTTTTTGAAGCCAACCAGCGGGACCGTGCGCATGGATGGTATGGACATATCCGACACGCGACCGGAAGCACGTGATACGGCGATGTGTTTTCAGTCCTATGCGTTGTTTCCACACCTAAGCGTACGCGAGAACGTTGCTTTCGGTCCGCGTCAGAAAAAGGTTCCGAAAAATGAGATTGTGCAGCGCGTGTCGAAGCTGCTCGATCAAATGGGCCTAGACATTCATGCAGAGAAACTCCCGAACGCATTATCGGGCGGCCAGCAACAGCGTGTTGCCTTGGCACGCGCACTCGCCGTCGCGCCCGGGATCGTCTTATTCGACGAACCTCTGTCCAATCTTGACGCAAAGCTCAGAGACCAGGTCCGCACCGAAATCCGTGCACTCCAACGTGAGGTCGGCTTCACAGCTGTCTACGTAACGCATGACCAGGCGGAAGCCCTAGCTATGTCGGACGAAGTCTTTCTCCTGAACAAAGGTGTCGTCGAACAGTCCGGTGCGCCACGTGAGATCTATTTCAGGCCCCGGACTTCATTTGTCGCAGACTTCATCGGCGCGGCAAATCTTCACGTCGGCAAGATCAAAGACGGCGCAATGGCAACACCCTTTGGACCTCTCGGCGTTCGGGGTGCCGACGCCCTCAACAAAACGGTGTGCTGGCGCCCGGAAGTCGTGAGGCTCGGAGGTGATTTGCAGGGTGCTGTTACCGCGAGCGCCTTTCAGGGCGGACATCTCGATCTTTTTGTGAGTGCCGGCGACCAGACCGTGCGCCTGCAAGTACCCGGGTCACATGAGTTCGACGTAGGTGACGAAGTCTCATTTGGGCTTGATCCCGAGAACGTCGTGGTACTGGCGGATGAGGGACATGTCGATGCCTAGGTATCTCAGGATCGTCCTCTTGCTCACGCCGGGCCTCGGCCTTGTCGTTGTGATGATGAGCATGGTGATTTATCGCGCCGTTGCGCAGTCATTCGGGTTGTACAATTTCGGTGGCGAAGACATCCTGAGCCTCGCGCACTGGCAGGAAATGTTCGATAACCGTCGCTATTGGAGTGCGCTGCGCTGGTCCGGCTATATCGCCACGACCTCCGCGTTATTATCTGTGGCTTTGGCATATCCGCTGGCACTTTGGCTAAGGCGCCCGTTCTTCGGATCCACGATCCTTTCCGCGATGATCAAAGCGCCGTATTTCGT
Source organism: Primorskyibacter aestuariivivens (assembly GCF_028023675.1). GTDB lineage: Bacteria > Pseudomonadota > Alphaproteobacteria > Rhodobacterales > Rhodobacteraceae > Marinovum > Marinovum aestuariivivens. The sequence goes on from NZ_JAQIOZ010000024.1 coordinate 33,479, forward strand.
GCCCGGCCTTGTGGCAGCATTTCTCCTGATCAACGTCATATCCTTCCACGGGTTCGTCAATGAATTCATGATCTGGATTGGCCTCTGGGACAAGCCGGTGCGTATGCAAAATGACGAAAACGGCTACGCCATTATCGGCCTGCAAGTCTGGAAACAACTTCCATTGGCATTCCTCCTTTTGTTGGGATCGATCCAATCCATACCGGATTCGGTCCTTCACGCGGCGCAGGATCTAGGCGCAGGCACCTTGGCGCGGTTCCGGCGTGTTGTATTGCCACTAACGATGAAGGCAATGCAGGCAGCTCTTGTCCTGATCTTTATTGGCGCTGCGGGCGACTTCAGCTTCCAAGCCATCGCCGGACCTGCTCGGAAAAATTCCATGGCCACGCTCATGACTCAACTTCAGGGAAGCAATTATTCGGACTGGAATGGGGCGGCGGTCGTGGGCGTCACGCTGATGGGCTTGTCCTTGGTTGGAGCGGTCGCACTTGCTGGATTCGTTCAGCTGATGACGAAATTCACGGAGAATGTACGATGAAACGTCGCCATATCAGCACGATTCTAGCGATTGCAGTATCCTTTGCACTATTCTTTTGGCTGGCGATCCCATTCGCAATGGCCGTCATGTGGTCAATGGTCGATCCCGGACATCCGTGGAGTTATCCGGATATTCTGCCTCCTAAACTGTCTTTCGAGCGCTGGCGGGTGGTCTGGGAAACGACGTCGCTCCCAACCGCGATGCTGAATTCCTACACGCTCGCACCGGTTGCAGGCATCTGCACTCTATTGCTGGCTGCCCCGACGGCCTACGCGTTCGGCAGAGAGGAATTCCGCGGCAAAGCAATTGCCCAGGTTGTCATTCTGATACCGTTGGTATTGCCGGGCTTTGTGACCGCTGTGTTTTTCGCGTCGCTCCTTTTGTCACTGGGTATTTTTGAAAAATATCCTGCCGTCCTACTTGGTCACATTGTTCTGTATATGCCCTACGCGGTGCGCATTCTCTCGGTATCGTTTTCGCAAGTCCAGGACGATGTGGTCAATGCCGCACGCGATCTTGGGGCGTCACCATTCGAAGTGTTCCGTGCCGCCTATTTCCCGGTCCTTAAGCCGGGGATATTTGCGGCATTTCTGATCGTATTTGTCCTTTCAATCGAAGAATTCGCAATCGCGTTCATCGTCGGCGTTCCGGATTTTACAACAATCCCGACAATATTGTTTTCCTACCTCGGTTTCGAATTTGTCCGGACAAATGCCGCGGTGGTCGCCCTCATTCTTGTCGTTCCGAATGTCATTCTGATGCTCGTCCTGGAGCGGCTTCTTCAATCAGCCAACCCCGCCAGCGTATCCGGCAAAGGCTGATGCAATACGAACGATCAACCAACAGGAGGAAATAATGTTGCGTAAACTCATGCTGAGCATATTGGCCGGCACAACACTGACCGGTTCGGCGATGGCCGCCGATTTAACCTCAATGTCCTGGGACGGCATCGTCGCTCAGGCCAAAGAAGAAGGAGAAGTCACATGGTTCCAATGGTACTTTGAGGATCGATTTCGAAACGTTGTCCCTGCCTTCGAGGAACAGTATGGCATCAAGGTCAATTTGCCGGACCTAGACGGCGGAGACGCGGGCCTCAACAAAGTCATGGCCGAAGCCGGTCGTGAGACCGGTGCGGTCGATGTGCTGTCGATTAGTGGTGACAAGACCAAAGCGATTTCGCCATCCGATTTCTTTATCGGCCCGATCCTGTCATTGCTGCCGGAAGCGAATGCAGTAACCGATAAAGCTCAAGGCGGCGACTGGGGTGGCTATGCCATCAAGTTTTGGGGCAACCAGACTGGTATGGGTTATGATTCCAATCGAGTGAACCTTGAAGACTTGCCCCAGACCGTAGCGGAACTAGAGACCTGGATGGCGGCAAATCCTCAACAACTTGGCTTCAACTTTGAAAACGGCGGCTCAGGCCCTTCATTCATCAATAACGTCGCCCGCAACATCCTTGGGTTGACAGGTGACGCTGAAGCGCCGGAATCTCTCGACCTCGCGCCTGTTTTCGACTGGTTTGTTGACCACGAAGACGAATATGTCCTGACAACCAGCAACAACGACAGCTACGCACGGATTAATTCTGGTGAATTCTTGATGGTCCCGGTTTGGGAAGACGGGATCGCGGGCCTGATCCAATCGGGAGAAATGGGCGGTCACATCAAAGTCTACTTACCGGAATGGGGAATGAACGGAGGCGGCAATGTTGTCGCGATTCCCAAAAATGCACCTCATCCAGCGGCCGCGCTCGTCTTCATTTCTTGGCTGACATCGGCAGAAACGCAGACCGAGTTAAACAAGACGTTTGGCTCAGCGCCGTCAAACTCCAATTCCGATGATAGCTTCGCTCTGATTTCCAATGCAGAGCGCGCAAACTCGACGAACTGGAGCGGGGGGGCATTGCCAGCCGATGCTGTTGTGCCGGCTGTGATTGAGAACGTTTTCCAGCGGTGACTGTTTGGTACGAGTACCTCCCCGGACGGGGGGAGGTGAAAATTTCCCCTCGTCCAATAACTCTTCACTTTCTCACTAGGTGAGAACAATTTGAACGTGTCTCTAGAAAGCTTACGTATGCTGAAGGCAAAAGGTGTCTCCCTTTCCTCAGCCATCTCCGATCTGTCTTCACACCCCTGGGTCGTGTCGCATCGCGGTGACTGGTCAGAGTACCCGGAAAACTCGATTGAAGCCATGTTGTCCGCCGCGGAACTGGGCGCCGACATGATTGAGATTGATGCGCAATCCGCAGGCGACGGGACACTTTTGGCGATCCATGACGACCATCTTGATCGAACAACAGGTGCTTCGGGTCCTGTAAAGAGCCTGAGAGTCGAACACAGTGATCAGGTCCTCCTTAAGGCCAAGGACGGCGGCAATGCCGCACCGATCTCCGAGTACGAGTTGCCAACCTTGGCGGGCCTTTTTGAGGCCGCGCGTGGCAAGGTGCTGCTAAACATCGATACCAAGCACAAATCAGACCTCGACGCGGTTTGTGACCTCGTACTCCAAACGGGCATGGAGGATCACGTTCTTGTAAAGATGAGTGTCGATCCCGATACGAATGGCGCAGATTTGAAAACTGCCGCTTGGTTCGGAAAAGTGCATTTCATGCCAGTCATTCTGGATGCCAAACGGGGCGAACTTGTGCGTCGGATAACCAACGCCGCCGAATTTCTCGACTCGCAAATTGTTGAGGTTCAGTTTCAAGACGGCAAAGAGTTCGTAGAACTCAACAAGGTCTTGAGACAACAAAACCGGCATACTTGGATCAACACGTTGGATCCGATGCACCCGCTGGAATATTCGGACAGCTGTGCGCTCGCGTCGCCCGATGCCGTTTGGGGTGAGCTAATCCACCTTGGTGCCAGGGCGATACAAACTGATCAGAGCGCAGTATTGGCGAGATACCTCGGGCGGAAAAGCTATTCGACCGGAACAGATAAATGCAGGTGACTGTTCGGGAGTGTTTGAATTGGTAGTCGCGCCAACCTTTCTTGGCATAGATTTGGGCACGTCCGGATTGCGCGCCCTATTGCTCAGGGAAGACGGAGATGTCATCGGGGCGGCAGAATCTCACTATGAAGCCTCGCACCCGCAACTCGGATGGTCCGAACAAGATCCCAAGCATTGGGTGCAGGCTCTTGAAACCTGCGTTCAAAACCTAAGCGAGCGCTATTCCGCATTCAGGCAGATCACAGGTATTGGCGTCGCAGGCCATATGCACGGCGCCACGTTGCTTGATTCGAACGATCAAGTGATCCGTCCCTGTATTTTGTGGAATGATACACGAAGCCATGCCGAGGCAGCGGAGTTGGATCGAATTCCGGCATTCCGCGAGAAGTCCGGCAACATTGTTTTCCCAGGGTTCACCGCGCCAAAACTGGTCTGGGTCAAACGACATGAACCCGAGAAATTCGCCCGTGTCGCCAAGGTTTTGCTGCCCGCAGCATACCTGAATTGGTATCTGACAGGGGAATTTGTGGCAGATATGTCCGATAGCGCTGGAACCAGTTGGTTGGACGTCAGAGCCCGGGCCTGGTCGCCAGAGCTTCTGTCCGCCAGCCATATGCGCATCGACCAAATGCCGCGGCTTGTCGAAGGCAGCGCACGTGCCGGGACATTGCGTCCTGAATTAGCAAGAGAGTGGGGGCTGGGACCCGACGTTGCTTTGGCTGGTGGTGCAGGTGACAATGCCGCAGCCGCCTGTGGAACCGGCATACTGACTCAAGGGCAGGGATTTGTGTCGCTTGGCACCTCAGGCGTTGTCCTGGCCGCCCGCGACAGGTATGCCCCTGATCCGGTCAGTGCGGTGCACACATTTTGCCATGCGGTGCCCGAGCGTTGGTATCAAATGGGGGTGATGTTATCGGCGACCGACGGGATCAACTGGCTGTCCAGGATCACGGGTAAGAGACCTGCCGATCTCTCCGCAGCATTGGGTGAGGTCTTGCAGGCCCCGTCTCGCGAGGGATTTCTGCCCTATTTGTCTGGTGAGCGCACACCCCATAATGATGCCGATATTCGCGGGGCGTTTACAGGACTTGGCATCGACACTGAGATCGCGGACCTGACCCGGTCGGTCATGGAAGGGGTTGCATTCGGTCTACGCGATAGCGCCGATGCGCTGAAAGACACCGGCGCGAAACTTGACCATATGCTCGCCATAGGCGGCGGCTCGCAATCGTCCTATTGGGTCAAGCTGTTGGCAACAGTCCTGAACAAGCCACTGAATCTACCCGCAGCGGGCGAGTTTGGCGCGGCTCTCGGTGCGGCGCGACTTGGCTTTTGCGCGGCGGCAGGGGCCGACCCTGAATCCGTGATGACACCTCCCAAGATTGGGCAAACCATCAAACCCGATGCGGCACTCGTGGAGGCCTTTGACGAGGCCTATGGCAAGTTCCGCGCTAGATATCCCAACATCAAGGCAATCCAATGAGTACAGGTTTTTTCGACGGCATCACGCAAGTCACGTTCGAAGGTGCTGACAGCACCAATCCAATGGCATTCCGTCACTACAATCCCGATGAGGTCGTGATGGGGAAGCGAATGGAAGATCATTTGCGCTTCGCCGTCGCTTGGTGGCATTCCTTCGCCTGGGAGGGCGGCGATCCATTTGGCGGTCAGACCTTTGAACGGCCCTGGTATCCGCAGGACAGCATGGAGAATGCCAGGACGAAGGCCGATGTTGCCTTTGAGATGTTTCAGATCCTGGGTGTGCCTTTCTATTGCTGGCACGACGCCGATATTCGACCCGAGACCGGTAATTTTGCGGATAATCTGGCGACCTTGAATGAAATCACAGATTACATGGCCGACAAGCAAGCAGCTACAGGGGTCAAATGCCTTTGGGGCACGGCGAACATGTTCAGTCACCGTCGCTGGATGGCCGGTGCGGCCACCAACCCCGATCCGGACGTTTTTGCCTTTGCAGCAGCCACAGTCAAAAGCTGCATTGATGCGACCCAAAAACTTGGCGGAGAAAATTACGTTCTCTGGGGAGGTCGTGAAGGATATGAAACCCTTTTGAACACCGATCTCAAACAGGAACTGGACCACCTGGGCCGTTTCTTGAACATGGTCGTTGACTACAAGCACAAGATTGGTTTCAAAGGCACAATCCTGGTCGAGCCCAAACCTCAGGAACCTTCCAAGCACCAATACGACTATGATGCTGCTACCTGTATCGGCTTCCTTCGCAAATATGGCTTGGAAGGCGAGGTGAAGCTGAACCTCGAACAAGGCCACGCAATCCTGGCGGGACATTCTTTCGAACACGAAGTAGCCGTTGCGGCAGCCGAAGGAATGTTTGGCTCAATCGATATGAACCGTAACGACTATCAATCGGGTTGGGACACCGATCAATTCCCGAACAACGTGCCGGAAGTGGCGTTGGCCTACTACCACATCCTGCGGGCAGGTGGCTTCGAAACCGGTGGAACGAATTTCGATGCAAGGCTGCGACGCCAGTCGTTGGACCCCGGCGACTTGATCGCCGCCCATGTCGGCGCGATGGACATTTGTGCGCGCGGCCTGAAGGCGGCCGCGGCGATGCTTGAAGACCGTGGGTTGGAGGATGCGCTGTCCGAGCGCTATGCAGGCTGGCGCGAACCACAGGCTCAGGCGATGCTGGACAGTGACTTGGAGGAGATTTCGCGGCGCGTGCTGGACGCGAATACCAATCCGGAACCGCGATCAGGAAAGCAGGAGGTTTTGGAGAACTACCTGAACAGATTCGTGTGACGGAGCGTGTTTCTCCAAGATTGGAGTCAGCTGTCTTACCCGATACTCTCGATCGCGCGGGCCGCACCGGCGCCCACGAGCAGATGTACGCAGACATAATGGTTTTTCGAATCGACAACTGCTCAACGCCGCAGCCTCCAATCCCGCCAAAGTCGCAGTAATAGGAGACCTCCCAACTCCAAAATTGCTTGATTGGCAATGACAGCTTTGGTTTCGTTTTTGCCCGTTTATTAACGTCGCAGCATCAGGTAATTTGGGCTCTCTCACGACCTTCGCCGCGCTGATCGTAAAGGTCCGCTCTATCAGTTCTACGCCTCCACCAGCTTCACCCACCCAACAACTCCTCAATAAAATCCTCCTGCCGGTCGAGCGCCGCCTCCCATTCCTTCGGCACAGCCGCTTCCCGCTCGAGCGTCTCGGGCTCAGGCTGTCCACGCCCGGCCTCCATCGCCATCACGCTCATTGCGCGTGCTTCGCGGCGCTCCGAGCGGTCCCGGACTGGCGCGCGTTCGGCTGGTTTCGCCTGCTCGTCTGCGCCGGCCTCATCATCACCGTCGCTACCCCAAGGCCCCACGCCCTGCACACTCGGCGGATAGGGGAACGGCTTGCCCTCCTGGCGGGCGAGCATGTCCTTGAAGAACGGATCGTCGTAATACTTGATCCGGCTCGCCTTGATCGGATGCTGGGGCGAGGCGAGGATGATCACCTCGTCGGGGTCCATCAGGCGCGCTTCGGTCTCGGAAAGCAGCGGCCGCTCTTCGAACCGCGCCGAGGTCGAGGTCGCGCCGAGGAAGCCCTTGTTGCGGCCATACATCCGGGTGACCGCCTCGCGGGTGGTGCTGCCGACCGCGGCGGAAACCTCCTTTACAGTGCGCTGGTCACGCGGGGTGATGTAGAGCTTGAGCCCCGCCCCGTTCTCGAGGCTCTCACGACCTTCCGGGCCGTAGATCCGGTCGAGCGAAGCCAGTGACTGCGCGATCATCGCGACGCGGCCGCCATAGCTCGCCAGAGAATGGATCGCGCGTTCGAGATAGGGCATCGCCCCCATCTGCTGGAATTCGTCAATCATCATCATGACGGGCCAGGGCTCGTCCGGGCCGGGCTCGTTCAGCCGGATCGACGCAATGAGGTCAGCAAACATCAGGCGCAGGAGCGGCGCCAGGGTCGCTATGTGATCTTCGGAGACGGCGATGTAGAGCGACTGCGGGGTCTTGCGGAAGGTCGAGAAATCGAAGTCGCTCGCTTCGGTGGCCGAGCGCACCGCCGGGTTGTCCCATTGCTTGAGACCGGCCGTCATCAGCGCCTGGATATTCGAGGTCAGAAGCCGCGACGAGGCCGAGGCGGCGTTGGTCCAGAGCTCGCGCAAGATGTCTTCCTCGGCCTCGTCAGCATAGGTCTTGTACTGCGCGTTCTTGTATTCACCCCCGGCGACGATCTTGTTCACCTCGCCAAGGTTCGGCGTGCCGCGCTGGATCGCCAGCAGACATGCCGCGACAAAGATCGACTTGCCCGCCTCAGAGAATGTGTCGAGCGTCTTGTTGTCCTTGTCGAGGAAGAGGTCGGCGAGGATCGAGACCTCGGTGAAGCGCTGCGCGAAGGTCGGGGCCTTCGCGATCCGCGCGAGCGGGTTGTAGCGATGCGTGGCATTGGCCCAGTCGAAGGGGCTGAAGCGATAGACCTCGTCGCCGTTGAGCGCCCGGAGCCGTGCGGTCTTCTCGAAGTTCTCGCCCTTCACGTCCAGCACCACGACCGAGCCCGCGAAACTCAGGAGGTTCGGGATCACGAAGCCCACACCCTTACCGGCCCGGGTGGGCGCGACCATCATCACATGCGGGATGGTGGTCGAGGAGATGAACTCGGCCTTGGAGGTCGGTGCGCCAAGCTTGCCGCAGACGAAGCCCTTGCCCGGCGCCTGCAACATGTCGTTCTTCTTCAGCTCCGCCTTGGTCTGCCAATGGGCCGAGCCGTAGTCGTCTCGCTCCTTCTCCCAGGTCCAGGCCAGCGCCAGGGCGCCAAGCCCGATGGCCCCGAAGCCGACAGCGCCAAACCCCACCTTGAAGGCCTCTGGGTGCGCCGCGCGGGTGCCGGCGCTCGCCTTCCAGAGCGCCAACATGTCGAAGCTCTGAAACCCGGTTTTCAGGGCCAGCGTCAGGTAGAATGCGGCGACGATGGTGCCGATGACGGCACCGCAGATCACGCCGAAGAGGAGCGCAGCCCAAAGGGGAAGTGTCTTGGTCATGGTGGTCATCCCCCTCAGAATTCCATCTCGTCGTCGAGTCCGCGGTCACGGCGAAGGTCGCGCCCCATTTCCTGCGCCTCCTGCTGGCCGCGCAGCCGCGCCACTTCAGTTGCCTTATCCTGCTGCAAACCGGCGGCGCGGTCGGTGAAGACCTGATCGCCGGTTTCTTCGAAGGTCATTTCGAGGAACTCCTGCGTGACGGTGATCTGGTCGAGCTTGCTCGGCAGGGCCGCATCCAGCACCTCGTAGTTGCCGCGGCGCAGCTCGGCCAAACCTTCTTCACCCAGTTCCTTGAAGAGCTCGGATTGCAGGGTCCGCTCGACCACCTCTTCCTGCTCCTCGGTGAGTTTGCCGTCACGCAGCATGTCGGCGAGGTCCTGCAGGTAGGGATTGGGTGTCCGGTCATCCTCGTCGATGAGCGGCAGCGTCGCCTCTTCCTCGTCCGCGAGGGTTCGGCCGATCTCTACGCCCTTCTCCTTCGCCCGTTCCACCAGCGCGTCCATGACCTCGTCGACCTTCTCCAGCGCGGCATCGAGCTGGTCGTCAGTGGCGGTCTCCACGGTGAGGCCATCCTTCGCCAACACAGCGTTCATGTCCCGCTCGACCCAGTCCTGCGCCATGCCGTAGTTCCGCGTGCCGCCCGCAGCGATCCGGGCCACCAGCTCCTCGCTGTCCATGCCTGCTTCCTCGGCGCGCTCGAGCACGTCGCGCAGCCCCTCGTCATTGCCGGACCGAAGTGCCGCGATCAGCACCTCGCTGCCCGCCCCCGGCGGATAGGGCTCTTCAAGCTGCTTGCCGAAACGCGCGCGCAGTTCCGGGTCGGGCACCATCTGCGAAAGATCCGCGATGATCGGCGCGGCCTTAGCCTCGAACGCGGCGCGCTCGGCCGGGTCCAGTTCTTCGGCCTTGAGCCTGAGCGCCTCGATCGTGCGCTCGGAATAGTCGATCGCGTCACCGACGGTCTTGATGTCCTTCATGTCTATCTCTCCTTCGGTGAAGTTCCACGGCGTGCCCGAGCCAAGCCCGTCCGCCATGCCGCGTACGGCACGTGCCATGTGACGCTGGTCCATCCGGTCCAGCAGGTCGGCGAGGTTCTTGTAGTCCTTGGCGAAGCCCACCACCTGCGCCAGCGCGATGGCGGATTCCTGGGCCGTCATGACGATCTCGCGCGGCAGGCGGGCCTCTTCCTTGGCGCGGTAGATTTCCTCGATCCCGGCGGGCTTTTCGAAGATGCCACGCTCGAGCCGGGTGGTGGCGTCAAGCATCACGCCATAGCGTTCCGCGATTTCAGCCTGCTTCTCGCGCATCAGCTGCGGCGACATCACGCCCTCGGCCCAGCAAGAGAACCAGGTGCCGTTTTCGACACCGCGATTGTTCAGGATGATATGGGCGTGCTTGTGCGCCCGGTCGTCATGGACCGCGAGCACATAGTCCCATTGGTCGCCGTATTCGCCGCTCTCGAAGAAATGCTCCGTCCAGTCCATCGCGATGTCGCGCACCTGGTCGACCGTCACGTCGGTCGGGAAGGAGAGCAGCATGTGCGAGGTGAAGCCGAGTTTGGTCGAGCCGCGCCAGGTCCCGGCCCAGTCCTCGATGATGTCTTCCTTCTGCTCATCCGTCAGGACCGCCGCATCGGTCAGCGCATTGGTCATCGTCGAGTAGGTGTAGACCGCCTTGTCGTTGATGTAGGAGATCTGCGCTCCGAGCGAAGCACGCGTCTTGCAGCCCCCTGCCCGGATCCGTTTGAAGACCGCCGCCCGGCTCTGGCCCGAGGCCGCCTTCAGCGCGTTGCGCGCCGACATGGAGCCAACGCGCGCGAAACTCCGACCCTGCCGACGCCCCGCCAACCGCGCGTCGATCCGCGCCGCGGCCTGCCCCCGGATGCGCTCATCCTCCCAGAGCCGCCCCATGACCGAGGCGTAGAGGGCGAGCGGATCAGCCAATTCTGATGAGCCTCAAACCTGTCACGGTCTCGCGCGAGTCATCCTCCAGAACCGCGCCGTCCGCCCCCTGCCCTTCTTCCTTTTGCGGCCACTCCTGATGACGCAGCACCTGCGCCGCATCCTTCATCCGGCCCATCTCACGGCTCATGGACTGCGCCAGATCGAGCAGCTCGATCAGCACCGCGCGGTCCGCCTCAGAGACCTCGAGCCGACCACGATGGACCGCCTTGGCAAGCACCAGTCCGGCGTCGCTCACATCCTTCGCCTGACGCCACGCGGCACAGAACTCCGCGACCAGATCACGCGGCACATCGAGGAACCCGCATCGTCCGCGCAGCACCGCATTCAGCGCCTGCGATCGGTTGGCATAGCCCCGCGCGCGCCACTCCAAATCGAAGGCATCGAGCTCGGATCGGCTGGCCCGGAAGGCCACCGTCTCGCTCGGGTCACGCACCGCAATCCCCTCGCCCGCCTCTTCTTTCGCGAGCCGGTTCACATGGCGCGGAGAGATGCCAAACGCCGCCGCCAAGTCTTTGGCGCTTTCGCCGGCCGCAAAGCGCCGCGCCACTTCAATGCGCTGCTCAAGCTTCAGGTTTTTCGCTGGCCTCGGCACGGGTCAGACCCCTCGGACAAAATGTGCAAACATTGGCCATATCCTGCCAACGTCTTCCTTTTCTACTTCACTTATACATCAATACATCATTTTGCACAATATATCGTATTGATTGGTGTATCTTTTTGCCTGCCGTTTCTGGCACACCTCGACCAACAGAGTGCAGAGAGGCACGACTATTCAATGCACTTCAAACCGACACCAGTCGGGGAACAATGAGGCCTTCTTTTTCGTCTGGGCCCCGCCCAAAATTTCGTTCAGCTTTGTTCGCGTGGGATCATGAACGAAACAGAAAAAGGCCGCCCAGAAATGGGCAGCCTCTTCTTCTGGATGCTATGCGGCGCGCGACCGTCAGGCGGCAGTACCTTCATGATCCGTCAGAACCATGTTCTCCGTGATACCCACAATGAGCGGTGTGATCTGGTACTCGTCTTCGTCGCTTCTGGGCGGCATCACCGCGACAATTGCCACGGCTGGTTCACCGTCGAGGAAGCAGGAGAACAGCGCGAAACTGTCGTGCTCTCCGGAAGTCAGCGCCGCAAAGGCGCTGATGTGTTCAGGTCGGATATTGGTGCTCATGCGATGATACCTCCAGCTTCACGAGCGCGCTCGGCATAGGTGCTGAGTGGCGCGCTGGCTTTGAAGTGAAGGTCGCGCTCGATCGGTAGCCCGAGGCGGCCAAGATGCGCCTTGAGAACGCTGAGCCGAACTGAGCCAAGTTCCGGATAACCAAGGCCGAGGTCACAGAGACCGAAGGCGATGTCGGGATCCTCTGGATCAGTTTCGCTGAGAAGCCAGGTGGCGCCGCCGTCAGGTGTGAAGAGCTTGGCGACTGGGTGATGGTCGATGGTGTCTTCACCGGCTTCGATGCGCGTCTGGTTGGCGCGGCCATTGGCGGCCAGTTGGTCGAGGATGGGTTGAGGCAGAAGTTCCATTGTGTCTGTCCTTCGTATGAGATGTCGGAGAGGTTTGGCGGGAGGGCACGAGGCCCCTCCCCGGCCGGGTCACTCGGTGACCTGGACATCGTCGCTGTCGGGCTTAGGCTCGAAGAGGACGAGCTCGCCATTCACGGGGGTTGCGAAGAGCTGGATGGTCATGAAGGACTTGGCACCTTCGTTCTGCGGGAAGGCGACACCCACCTTGTGGAAGCGGGTCTTGCCATCCTTGCCGGTGTCGGGGGTGGTGACGGTGTAGTACTTGGTCATATCGGTTCTCCTTCGTTTTCGATGCAAACGGGAGACCGTGACCGCCCGGACCGGTTGTCAGGCTGAACTTTGGCGCGCGAGGAATGGCCGCGTCAGCGGACGGGGGAAAGTTCTGCTTGAAGGGGGTGGCTGAAAGCCGCGCCCGGCAGACGGGCCAGGTCACGGAGATTGCATCAGGAAGAAAACGAAGGGGAACAGAGGTGGCCGGGCTGCGTGCCGATCACGCCAGACCGAAATGGAGGTTGGATGCTCCGAAGGTGGCTGACGTCTGAACTTGGATGAAGCTGCAACGACCGGAATGACATGTCCCTGCGCAACCTGATATGGCGGGGCATGATCAAGCTTCGACCCATTGCCGATAACGACCCTATCCTGGACCAATCCCGGCTGCTGCAGGCCATGGAGCTCGCCTTCGCCTATGCCGACACAAACGGCGGGATCGGACTGACACAAACCAAGGCGTTCAACCGGAAGTTCGCGCACTGGATGGCGGAGCATTCACCTTGGCCGGGCTACAAGGCAGAAGAACTTCTTCGATTGAACAAGGTGCTCAACGAGTGGGATGTCGCGCCGGCCATGGTCGTGCATGACCTCATGATCGTCATGAAATTGGGCCGACACGTAAAGGGTAAGTTCCAGGTCTCAAAGAAAGCCAGAGCGCAGGCATCAAACCGTGGCGCTTTCTTCACAGATTTCGCCGACACCTACCTCTTCCGCTACAATCACGCCCGCACCGCTCGGTCCGAGTTCACGGCTCCGGGCAACTGGGACATCTTCCTCAACATCATCAACGTCGAAGCGGAACAGGGCCTGACCGAGCCGCATCTGGTGAAGACGCTCTACGGTTTGGAACGGCGAGGCGTCTATGATCGGGAATATTACGACCACGCGGGGTTTCTGTTCACCCATGTATTGCGGCCCCTGAGCTGGATCGGGTTTCTGGCAGAGACCAGCGATGGCGACAAACGGTCCGAAAAGATTTACTGGAAGACGCCGCTCTGGCGTGGCTGTCTCCAACTCAGCACAGATGACATGGTGGAGGCGCCATCGCGGCATTGAACAACGCCGGTTCCCAGCAGACTGATATCCCACGGATTTCTCGAATGCGGCCGACCTACTGAACACGGAGATCGATTGGAGCGAAACGTGTTTACCGGTTTTGCGTCACACGGCCAAAGTTAGTTTTGTAAACTGTAAGCACTACCAAAAACTTTCATTCCACGTGCATTGGCGGTTAATGACAGTTTAGGTTTACCGAGGCAGAGCAAGTATAAGAGTAGGTTTCTGGGCAATGTTTTCTAAACGACACGGGTTCGCATCACCCCCGGCCATCCGATTTCGTCATGACGCTCCAGAGGGGTTACGCCACGCAGTCATTCAAGCCGCTTACGACCATCTCTCTTATGAGCAAATACGCACCTCTATTTGCCGCACCCTTTATCTGGCACCGGACAAAGGAAACTGGAGCGAGATCCCAAATATCCGGGATGAGGTCGAACGCATCATTCAAGACGTGGAATGGTATCGCGTATATGACGCGATTGAAGGTCTTGTATCGTTCATTGAAGGGACATACGGCTACCAAGTAACGGTAGAGTTTGCTGATCGTATCAACTCAGTATTCGTTGACACTGGGGCTGGCTGGCAACTGGTTGCAGGCGATGGCATTGTAATGCGTGGTGATGCTGACTTTGAAGAAGCCGTCCAGTCTTCCCAAACCGCATTAGCACAGACCGGTTTCGATGTGGCAGCTAAGGAAATCCGGGAAGCTTTGAGTGATCTCTCGCGACGTCCTGAGGCGGATTTGACCGGCGCAATTCACCATGCCTTGGGCGCCCTTGAGGCAACTGCTCGTTACGTTTCCGGTACCAATGAGGACCTTGGAAAACTCGCTTCAAAAATTGGATTGCCAGCTCCATTGGATGGGGCTCTGAAACAGATGTGGGGCTTTTCATCCAATTTTGGTCGGCATGTCAGCCCAACAAAAGTGCCTTCCCAGGAGCAAGCTCAGTTGATCGTACACTTGTCGAGCGCCTACTGCCGTTATCTGGCCGACTGCAACAAATAAACAATCGACAAGTAGTGGCCCTGTCAACAATCCGCGCGTGCGGCGGCAATCACGATTGACGACGCAGCCCAGCTGTTGGATGGGGCTGCTATGAAGGTCTTCGTATGGTGAGATCAACTCGACTTGAGGCCGCCTATGCGGCCACCTCCTCCGGCTTGGGCTGCAGCTCATGCAGATAATCAACGGCTTTCTGCGCATGCGCGGCAGCCTGGAAGATAAACCTCTTGTCATTGCGCAAACCTTCGAGCCAATGCGCAATATAGGCGGCGTGCTCGTCACGCGGCTCTGGCGACAGGTCCAGATCGGCTGCCAAAAACGCAGCCCCGAGCTCGGCGACGAGTTCCTCTTGGGCATAGCCTTCGTCGCCCCAGCGTTTGCGGCCAAAGCTGCGATCGAGGCGCTTCGGATGGCGAGTCCAATGGCAAACCTCGTGACCGAGGGTTGAATAGTACGCTTCAGGGGATTCAAAGGTCTCGAAGGGCGGCATCTGAACGTAGTCGGGTTCAACCGCATAGAAGGCCTGGTTGCCACCATGGCGAATATCGGCCTCGGTCGCAGCGAAGAACGCTTCCGTCCTGGTATCACGCTCGGCAGGCTCGCGCATCGGCTCAGCCACCTCGTAGTAGGTCTCGGGCAGTCCCTCGATCTGATCGACGTTGAAGACAGTGTAGCCTTTCATGAAGGGGATCTCGACCTCCCGGTCTTGGCCCGCATCATCGGTTTCGGTTTTGCGCATCTTGTCGGCATAGATGACGAGTTGGCCCTTGGACCCTTTGCGGACCTGCCCGCCGAGCTCGAGCGCCTGGCGATAGGTCATCCACGTGGGTGCGGCGTAACCATGGGCAACGGACGCGGTCCAGAGCAGGATGATGTTGAGGCCGCGGTAGGCGATGCCGTTGTGGCGCAGGGGCCGAGTGATGCGACCGGCGAGATGATCGGCACTCCAGGGCTTATGCCAGGGCCGGGTGCCAGCTTCGAGATCGGTAATGATCTTTTTGGTGATGCGGGTATAGATGTCGGGCTTTGCCATGTGATCCTCCTTTGTCTCGTCCCCGTGCGGGACGCGGGAGGAAATGGCGGACGGAATGAGCCGACCGGGCATGGTCAACCCGGGAGCGTCAGCGAATGGAGCGGGCAGGCCATTGCGCGGGTGGCGGCGTCCGCCAAACCCGCGATCCCCCTGCTCGCACGGGGATGAAAAGGAGGAGGTTCAAGGGGCTAAAATTCGGCACCCATCATTCGCACAAACATGTTGCACGCTTTGTCACGTCCACTGTGGCAACGTCTGGCATCCATGTTGAGATGGTCCGCCTTAACGGATCCGCTTACAATCCGAGAGCCGTCTCCATCCTCTCATGTTCAAAGGCTGGTGCGCATCTTCTATGCGCAGCCCCGGTAATGCCATGATGGCGGAGCGTTTCGCTCCAGGTCTCGGTTACCGTTTTTGCCATTTCCCTGACCATAGCCTTGGCATCTTCCGACTCAATATCAAAGAATGGCGCGGCATCTATCACCGCTTCCACGGAAGGCTCAAAGCCATGAATGTCGCTGATCCCCGTTTCCAATGTGGGTTGCCTGCGTGGCTGCGGGTTTACGTCAAACATCGGTGACAGGCGCCATCGATTGTCGCGCACATAGAGCAATCCATGATTTTTCAGGTGATCATCGGTGTTTGTGATCAGCACGGTGAACAACAGACGCCGCCAAAGCTCCAGAATGTCCCTGTCAGGAAGAACAGACATTTGACGAAGAGCATCTGCAATGTCGGTGTAATAACCGTGAGCAGATCCTTTTTTCCCCAGAGCCGTACGGGCCGACATATATGGCAGACGACCACCTTTGCGGCGATCAAAGCGTTTGATGAGCCCCACAGGATGCCTGCTGGCGGCCAGTTCAAGTCGGGCCTCAGGTGTTCGAATACCTACCGCGCGCGCCATATTTAGCGTGGCGATTTCCAACCGCTCAACGGGCCATGTATCATCGATTGAGGTGAATTTGGCGATCCAAAGCTCCTGGCCATCCACGACATTGGCTTTGGGGCGTGCACCGCCAAGTGAACCTGCCGCACCCACAAGATCACGCGCTTCGGCTTCAGCCCCATCCGGATCGCGTTCATACCGTGCTGCGATCGCACGAAGCTCTTCAATATTTGCCAGGCGTGGCACAGGGGGCTGATCTGGGTGGAACACCTCACCCTCTTCATTCAAAAACCGCAAGGCTCCCTGTCGGGCCCTGTCATCAGCTGCAACCAGATAGTCGAACTCCGTCGCGCCCACGCCATGCACCCTGCGAATGAGCTTGCGCCCCCAACTATCAGGTGATGTGTCCGTAAAGGGCCCCGCCAGAACATCTCGACGACGGCTTTCCCGTCCTTCTGCCGAAGAATGGAAAGGCGCACGACTGCGCGACATATCCGGAGCGAGATCAAATCCTAACGGGTTTTCAAGCCATCTTTCATCATAGATGAACGTGGAATGAGACCGACGCCCATCGGTTTCAAAAATCAAACGACCGACGGGGATGCAGGCGTCCCCAAGAACAACGGTTGCCTCAGGCATTAAAATGCCGTCCCTTCATCATCATCTAGCACCGTCGGCCCCTGTGACGCGTCACTTTGGTTGACTGGGACGGTCTTCTTGTCCTTTTGCCCACGCCGCCGAATGCGTTCTGGGAGTTTCTCCCGGTCCAATCCAATGCCGGTGGCATCCGAGGCTGGATCCGCGATCCCGGCCAACCGGTCCAGCATGCCCAGAGCGAGAAGCGCCATGGCAAAGGTCTCAAGCCGGACGCCGCCATCACCCCGCTCAAGCTTTGCGAGAGTCTTATCGCTAACGCCAATCCGGCTACAGAAATCCGCAACCGACATGCGGCGCCTTTTGCGCGCCGTCTGGATATCGCGACCGAGCTGCGACAAAGCGGATTTAACTTGTAACGAGCCCACAACGCTCTCCTAGAGTTACACCGGATATTTTTCCGGCTTTAAAGGCTTAGTTCGGATTTTTCTCCGGTATAAAGCCTCACACCACACAAATCAAGGTGGCGAAGCATAATCTGCCTAAAACTCCGATCTAAACAATATAGAGAGAATTTTTCTCCGGTTTATTCGAGAAAAGCTCGCATCCCCTCCCCTGCCCTATGATCCACAGTAGAAAACTCAGACAGGCTTTCGAAAAGTTCAGACCCATATTTGCGAAATCTCGCAGATTCACTGTGCAGTAAACCTGCGGGCATCGACCAGTGGACCGCCTTCTTCATGCCGCCTGCCCACTGAGCCTACCATAGAAGCTGCGCTCGAGATGGAGATCCCCTGCCCCGGCTTTTTGGACAATGCCACGCAGATATCCCCCTGGAGACGCCACTTCGCCGGCGCAATGCTTGTCGAACGTGAGAACCAGCGCCGCTGTTGCGATTTGAAGCCCAAGTCGGTCCTGAGCGAGGTTCCAGGCGTGCTCTGAAACGCCGATCATGGGTCTCAACTGCCCGGCAACCCGGTGCAAGTCGCCCCAATCCTTCAGATATCCGCCCATATTGCGCGCCCAGGACGCGAATTCAGGACAAGCTTGCATCACCGTCGGCAAATCAAGCGCAGCACCGCGTTTCTTGCGTGTCTCGGCAACCCAATCTTCCAACTCCCTATCCACCTGCTCTTCCGGTGGCGCATTGGGCACCACGCCCGCCGCTTGCTCAGTTTCTGAGCGATTACAGGTTACAGGATTAAGTTGAGTTGTAATTAGTATATGAGGGTCAGAAATGACCTCCCTGGGGTCCATTTCTTGAGTCTTTTCACTAACTTGCTCGGTGGTTTCAGCGGTGTTTTCCACAACCTCATCCGCGCGAACTGCTTTGAGATAAGTCGCCTCCACGCGCTCCTGAAGCTCCCTGAACCATGCCAGGAGCCGCTCAAGCGTCTCAGAACCCATGTTCCGACGTGGCAGACGGTCCAGGAGGTCCTCGAACAGCCCTGTAAGATGCGCCCAGGGCCCTCTCAGCGTGCTGCTGAAGGCCGCCTCGATCCGGGCGCGGATCATCCGGCGCGCAACCGTGATTTGGCGCTTCAGGCGCTGGCAGAGCTCGCGCTCGGCCTGCAATTCGGCCTGTAGCTGCTCGAATTCTTCGACACGCGCCGACAGCGGCGACAGATCGAAGCCATAGGCCTCGATGATACGTCCGTCCGGGTCCCTGTGGCCCCAGCGCTTGCCATTGGGACTGTCTTTGAAGGAGATCACACCGATCTCGGCCAAGCGGCGCGCATGGCGCTTTAGCGCTGACAGCGAGAAGCCCGTCTGCTCCATCAGATAGGCGTTGGACGCCCAAACGATCGGACGCTGCCCCTCTTCCCAGTCCTGAACCTGTGTAAACGCTCCCAGCGTATCGAGAAGCAGCATGTCGCCAGCTTTGAGGCCGATATGGGCTCCTACACGCTTCACGGCAACAAAGGCCTGCGATTTGGGAACAGCCGCCTTTTCGCCGACCTGTGCGTGCTGTTCAGCGACAGCAAGTCCAACCGTTGCCTTACGCCAGCCCGAGGTTTGGTTGATATTGGACATACCTCCACCGTTCTGAGGCATGCCTGTCCCAGTTGCTCCATGCGGAGCATCATTAAATTTCTTCATTTTCTAACTAGGCACAGAAAACCTGTTCGCCCAAAGACGTTTTTCGTTGTTTAGCGATTCGCGGGCTGCTAGGATTGTAGTGTCAAAACAAATCGCGCCTTGTGCGCAGCAGCCCTCGGGACTTCGGTTTCGAGGGTTTTCTTTTTGGTGCCGTTCTCCTTTCTGCTCGTTGCCTCCGTTTTGACGGTTAACAGCTGTTAACCGCCCCTATCCTTCGTGGTTTTCTGATTGAAACCGCTCGAAGGAATCCTGAATGAGCTGGTCCAGATTTTGGTCCAGCCAGTTTGCGAATTTCGTATTGCCCCCTGCCCTCTTGACGGTCACCGAGAGGCCGGACTTTCCATTCTTGATCTGAACGCCAGGAAGTGGAGAGCGCTCTTCAACAGCCCGTTCTTGCTTTCCGCGCTTTCCGATCTCCTTGAGCACGAGCTCCAAACGGGTGTCGGATTCCAACTCACCGGATCGGCCAAGCACTCTGAGCGCTGCTTGCTCGGTCAGCTGCTCCTTCTCAAACGCAGTTGCGAGGGTTGTCCACTTCGGGCGCCCTGCCCCTGGAGCCGCGCCGATTGCTTCACCGACACTGCCGGGAACCAGGCGATTGATACGTTCAAGCTGAGACAGCGTGTTTTTGCTGATCGCCAAGGCCTGGCAAACTTCTGCGCGGGAGTATCCCTGCTCTAGGATCGCTTTCGCAAAACGAACACGTTCATAGTAGCTCAGTTCCGCGCGGCCAGCGTTTTCGAGCCCTTTTGCCATCAAGGCGTCTGTATCGTCGAGCGTCCGGATCAGAGCCCGCACTGGGATACCAAGATGCCGACAAGCAAGAATCCGTCGCTGCCCGTAGATCACCTCGAAATGCCCATCGCGCTCCTTAGACGGCCGAAGAAGAACGGGCACTTGTTGCCCCGCTTCAGCGATACTGGATGCCAGGTCCTGGATCGATTCAGGCGGCTCGGCGCTGTTAACAGCTGTTAACTCGATATCGAGCCGGTCCTTTGGACCCCATGCCAAGATGAGGTTTGTATCGATATCTTGAATACCGCCGAGTCCTGCGCGAACAGACCCAATGGTCCCCTTGGGCAATGTCCGATGCGCCCGCTCTGAACCACTGTCTTTCGCGGCTTCAGTCGCCGCAGTAATCGCGGCCATGATGCCGGTTTTGTTTTTCCCCATTGCCATGATTACCGCCCCCATGCCTGTTGAAGCATTCCCGCGATCTCAGCACCAACCGCATCCATGCTGTTTTTAGCGCGATCGTAGGTCGACCGTGTCATCTCAGAACGCGCGACCTCATAGATCGACATCTTGAGCATCGATGCGTCGCCAATAGCCGTACTGCGTAGGCCCGTCGCACCAACGACGCGGTCCTGAAACAATGCGCGCATCAGACTCACGATCTGCTGACTTGGAATATCGCTCGGGTCATCGCGCGTTATGAGGAAGGAAAAGAAATCATGATCCAGTTTGACGCCCGTGTCTTCGATTACGCCCAAATAGGCGGAGGTCATCTCGACAAATTGCTGTGTGGACGCCAGGTCGAGCATGCTTGGTGTCATCGGCACGATGACCGAGGTGGCCGCATATAGGCCCGTCAAGGTTAGAAACCCAAGTGCTGGTGGGCTGTCGATGACTACCACATCGTAATTGCTCTCAACGGACTGAATCGCTTTGCTGAGCTTCTCAAAGAAAGCATCGCCGCGGCCCGCATTGACTGCGGTCTCGGTTTCAAACTCGCTTAGCACAAGACGGGCTGGCGCGAGGTGGAGACCCGGGAAGTAGGTTTCCACAATGGCCTCCGACATGGGCACGGGATCCTCGTAGCGGAGCGCGTCATAAATTGACGCGCCTTCAAATTCCAGTTCCGTCTGAATTCCGCAGAATCCCGTGAGGCTTCCTTGCGGGTCCAGGTCAATCGCCAGGACCCTATAGCCGCTCAAAGCAAGGTAGTGGCAAAGGTGGATGGCGGAAGTGGATTTGGCGGAACCACCTTTGAAGTTCATCAGCTGAATGACCTGAAGCTTGTCACCCTCGCGACGCCCGGGAAGGTACTTTCCAGGTTTACGAGAGCTTGCTTCCAAGAGGTGGCGCGCTTGCAGAATCTCTTCACCGGAATAGAACCGACGCCCGTTCTTGATAACTTCAGGTTCGGGCAGGGACCCTTCGCTGTGGCACTTACGCAGAAACTGTCCCGTCACGCCGAGCAGTTCAGCAGTCTCTGTTGCGCTGAATAGTCTCAAACTTTTGCGCTGATCGGGTGCATAAGCCTGCTGAAGATGCGTGGTAAGCGCCGTGTGTAGACGCGCCGCCATCTGGCTTGTAAGTTCGGATTGAGAGGCCGCTTCGATGGGTGCCGTCTGAAACATAGTTGCAATTTCTCTGCTCGAACGCGCTTATTTGCGCAACTTGACTCTAAAGGCAGTGATTCACCCTTCTAAGTCAAGGATTTTTCCACAATTTGTGCTATCTAACCAACGGGCTACTAGGGAAGCGATACTGCATCGGCGAGTTAACAGCTGTTAACAGCGCCGGAGGAATGGGTGCACCGGGCCGAGAAATGGCCCGGTGCAGGTCTTATTGAGCTTCCTTCGGACCCCAGGGAATGACAGCCTGACGCGTGTCATCATCCTGGTTTGCTGCCTTGCCGAGATTGGCGTTGAAGCCAAAGTCCCGGATCGTCAGCGTGAAATAGTCGGCGCCGGTATCGCGATTCTGCTTCTTCCAGATCCCGCCGCATTCAACCAGGCGACCACGGGGAGAGCGCCCCAGAACACGGTGCGTCGGGGCCATCGGATTGTCGCTTGAGATGGGCTCAACGGTGATGTCGATGTCGAATGTCAGGGTGGAAATCGAACCGCTGCCTTTGGCGTTTTCGATGTTGGGGCTGTCAAAGTGAATGCAGTTGGTAGTCATCGCCAGGTTCCTTTCTATGGTGTTGCGATGATGGTCAAAGGGCAGGGACCATGGCCAAAACCACACCGAAGGCGAAGCGAAGCGGCGAGGGGTAGGGGGCCAGAATTCTGTTCCGCGAGGAATGCACGTTAGGGCAGGGGAGAATTCTGGGAACCGCCCCTTGTGATTTTGGTAGGACCTGCGACCAGCATTCTAAGCAACGCCGATGGAAGGCCAGTGCGACGCACCACACAGCAGCGTCGACGCCAATATCTAACGTCAAGGGGCCGCCAACGGATCGAGTTCCTCGACCTTGCGATGCGCCCATTTCAACCAGTCAGCGGCTGGCATACCGTCAATCTCATCGGCCAAACCATGAGGGTTCGCTTCAAGTGCGGCGAGAAAGGATCGAAGCCTTTGCGCTTCTTCCCAGTCCTTCGCCCGGTCCCGAAACAGACGCCATTTCTCCTGCTCAAGCTGAGCCATATGACGGCGCTCCTCCTCTGCGACCCGCTCGGCCTCAATGCGACGGTCTCGCTCCGCAAACTCCGCGCGTCGTGCGGCCAAGGCCGGTCCTGCCAGCAAAAGGCCTGCAATCACGGTTGGAAGTAAATCCTCACCATTGAGCTTACTCGTTTCGACCCATTCTTTCTTCACACCCGTTCCAAGGTAGGTCGTGATCGTGAAGCGCAGGAACCCGGTGGGGGCCAGAGCGCTGTTGTGGTGATAAGGAAAGGCGGTCCAGCCCTTCGGCTCATCTGAAGGCTTCCCATGAAACTGGTACATCTTTTCGACAACAGAGACTTCAAACTTTTCCCCGGAAACCTCCATTTTCAATTTGCCACGGATACTGCCTTCGAGCGCACGGCCTCCCTGGGTTTCAAACCAATTCAGGAGCGCGCTGGTGACCCGGAAGCGATAAAGATCCCTCTCCGTTAGATCAGCCAATTCTTCCTCCCCCCACCAAAGATCGTCCGGTTGGTGGGCACGAAATCGAGCGCGCAGCTCTACTTGTTCCTTTCGGTGTTCATCCACCCAAGCCGCGACGATCGGGTGGAGATTGCGAAGCGTCCCGGGGATGGAAGTCTTGGCGATATTCACTGCGACCTCCTCAACACGTTTCCTGCCTTCGCGGGATTTTCTTTGAAACTGACTCCTCTGCGTGATCCGGATGATACTGGGCGTTCCCGCAGGGCAGGGGGGAAGGTTGCGCCTCTCAACCTCCTTTCCCGCTTCCCGCTTGGCCCAGTATCCCGGCGGTGGCTTCGGAATCGCATGGCGCGTACAAATTTTGGCAAGGCCCTGATCGGAGAGGCCAAATTCCTCCGCTAGCCTTGTCATCGGCTTACGCCAAACGAGCTTAAAGAGTTCCTCACGCGAGATTTCTTTCATCACCAGACCTCATATTTTTTATATTTTTCTTATAGTTACATCTAACCGCGCTACAACTCTGTGAAGTCTTACTTTGGGGTAGAAGCCAAATCGCGCCGCCGATGCGGTGCTTCCGCGCGGACAGCGCCGGTCCGGCGGCGGGGCAGGGGGCTTGTTCTTCTGCCCCGCCGCCGGACAATTTTCCAGGCCCTGCTCCTGGTCAATCACTTGGCAAAAAAGAAGCCCCGCGTGATGCGGGGCCAGTTGGGTCTCCCCACGAAGGAGCCGTCAGGTGCAGTCGGGCACCCATTTGTCGAGTTTGGCTTTTTGATCCGTTGTCAGCCCCATGAGCTTCTGGGTGGTGGGGTCACTGACCAGCTTTTCCATCTTCTCGGCCTTTTCCGCCTTCTTGAGCTTGGCGAAACCGGCGACACGTTCGTCACGGGTATCGCAGTCGAGGAGCTCGCAAAGCAGATCGACCAGATGACCCGCTGACACCCGCGAGAAGAAATTTTCTGCCGTGGGCGTCCAATGCCTGCGAATATCGGCACCGGCTTCGTCCGCAATCAGACCGAAGAACTCGGGACCGCCAGCCCGATAGGGCAGGGTTCGCGCAATCGCCTCGGTGATCTGGGCGTTGCGGGCTTTCTTGCCGGTCTCACGGAAGGTAGCGAACGCTTCCGACAGATCTTCGACACGGGTGCCTTTCTGCCAATATTCGCTGGCATCAATCCCGTGCTCAAGACGCGGCTCACGAGTGAACCCGTCCTCAACGCTTGGCGCGTTGGTCGGGCGGTCCAGCCGAATGCCGAACACGCTCTCGAAGCTGCCCGAAACCTCCGACAGACCAAAACCCAGAAGGTCCAGAACCAGTTCCGGTTTGGCCAGAAGCGCTGCCTGCACCGAGGCCAGCCGGATCGCCTGCATATCGGCCACCAGCTTTTGCGAGTAGGGGGATTTCGGGGTGTCCGATTTGGTGGTCTGCGGCGCTTGCAGGACACCGGCCTCAATGGCGGCTTTCTTGTCCTCGGGGCGAACCAGACCGGCTGTGATCTCAAGTTTGCCAGACCCGTTCACAAGGATGATGCAGCCTGCATGGGCCTTCTGATCCTCGGAGTAGTCGCCGTCGAGAAGGACCTGCAACTCGGAGAGCCGCGCCTTGCCGTCCTCATCCAGAACCCCACCATTGGCGAGGTCCGCCAGTTCGTCGTATTCCTCGGCTTCTTCTTCGGTCAGATCGCCCTCGATGGGGTAGAGGCGGGCCAGCTTCATCTGATCCAACTCATAGTAGTTGAGCCAGGCCTCGCTGCGAGCCTCGGCCCATGCCCAGCCTTGTGTCTCGATCAGATCGGCACGGGCTGCTTCCAGCTTCTCAGCAAAGAGCCGATCCAGTAGGGCAGGGGAGGCAAGGAAGACTTCGTCTGAGAAGAGATCGCGTGTGACCGTGCCGCCCTCGACCTCATAGGCTTCGATGCCAACGAACTTGGCGCGGCGGTCGGTGGCCTTGATCGCGTCGGGGTGCAGTGCGTTCTTGATTGCGGCCTCAGACACGGCTTGCCCTTTCACCTGATCCAGAAGGTTCAGGGTCAGGGCTTCATCATCGGAAAGGGTGAAGGCCTTGGCGGTGCCGAGGCTGATCTCCCCTGCGGTCAGCGCGTCCAGCACCGGCTCGGGCAGGCCAGCCAGCGCCAACCGCTGGTAGACACGGGCCTCAGTCACGGCGAAGGCGAGAGCGATTTCCGGCACCGTGGCCCCGCGCGATTTCATGCGGCCAAAAGCGCGGATTTCGTCTGCAGGGGTCATATCCTCTCGGGCGGCATTCTCGGCGCTGGCCCAATCTTCGGCCTCGGCAGCGTCAGTGGCCAGTTTGACGGGAACCGTGTTGAAAGGATGAGCCTTCGAGCGCTCCGCAATCATCTGGATGGCACGGAGGCGGCACCCGCCCGCGACGATCCCGACTATACCGTCCTCGTCCATGAGGCCAGCGAGATTGTGGATGAGACCGAAGCGCTCGATGCTGTCGGCAAGACTCTCGATATGGGCCTCGGAAACCGCTTTGCGGGGATTCAGATCGGAAATGTAGAGCATCTCCAAGGGGATTTGCAGGATCACGGCACTGGCGGTGTCGGTTTGGATGGTCTGTTGCTTTGTCATTGGTTTGTCCTTTCGGATGGATGTCAGGCCCGCTCAGAGCGCGGTTCAGGCGCTCGGCGGCTCGTTTTGTTGATGGGGTAGGGGAGGGGGGCCGGAACGCCTGAGGGTCCGGCCCTACGGCGTCACCACCAACAGGAATAGATCACGGTCGACCCTCGTGCGATTTCGGCCCGCGCCCATGCGCAGAACTCAAGATCGTAGTCGTGGTATTCGGTGGCCTGCTCGTCTTGGAACTGATGCCCATAGAAGAACCCGCCCTCGCAATGGGGCAGGGCGCTTCCCTTCACCGCCTGTTCCAGCGTGTCGATGTCCGTGGTTTCCAATTTCAACTCACCGCAATTCAGATCGGAGGCGGAAAGCCCGGTCCGCTCGGAGTAGAGCGCCTCCATGAAGGTTTGCAGCTTGGAATGCTTGCGCCAGACGAATTTCGGGCTTTCGCCCTCATCGCCGCTTTCGGGGGTTTTGACATATGCGTATTGATCAAGGCCCATGGCCTGCTCCTTTCGTGGTTAGAGCGGCGCGGAATCTTTTATTGTGACCTCTCAGCCCTGTCCGCTTCCGCCAGTGGCGGAGGCCTCGACTGATCTCGCAGTCCGAAAAGCCCCCGTGCTTTTCGGCTGGGCAGAGCAGGGGAGGGCGGCAGCCCTCCTGCGACCGGACGGCGACCCGACACAGGGGGCCGGAGCGGTGAAATCGGGAGGGACCCGAGCGCACGCGCGGGAGGAACCGGATTTCTCCGAGGAGGCTGGCGCGGAACGCGACACCAGAGCCCCTGTTCGGGGCGCCGGCAGGATGGCAGGCGGATTCAAGGAATTGAAACCTGCCAGCCGGGTTAGAGCAGAGCGGAGATCCGGCTGACCGCTGGATCAAGTGATCGCGGTCTCGCCCGCGACCTCATCTGAAACGTGCACGAAGGATCGTTTCCAGAATTGGCGGAGACGCGAGTCACGCGGCTCCGGGCGTAGCCAAGAACCTGGACAGCGCCAGAGCACTGGCGTGCCAACCCAATCAGGCAACGCACGCTATATTTAGGATATTGACAAAACCTCATCATATGATAAGTTTTTTCCACTCATATGGAGTTAGCCATGCTTGAACCCATCCAAAATGCGCCTCAACCGACATATGTCCAACCAATTGACCAACAGGACAAGATCGCCGCGATTATCAAAGGCGTTGTGCGGACCGCTGATGCCTGGGGGTTGTCGAATGCGGAAGCAGCAATGCTGTTCGATGTCCCGACAGCCACCTGGGGGCGCATGAAGGCTGGCACCTACAAGGGTGTGTTGGACCAAGACAAGGTCACCCGAGCAAGCTTGCTGATCGGGTTGTTCAAGGGATTGAGACTTCTGTTCAACGGCCCTCTCACATTTGGCTGGCCAAAGACCGCCAATGCTGGGCCGGGCTTCAACGGCAAGACTCCGGTTCAGATCATGTGCGAAGGCGGCATTCCGGCGATGATGAAAATGCGCCAGCATATCGACGCGCTCCGAGGTGGCGTGTGATCAGAGCAAGTGATCTGGCACAGGTCGAGTTCACAGATCCCAAAACTGTCCGGCTGATTTCCACCGCCTATATCGACGAGCCCGCCATGGCACCACTGGCGGATGATGACGATGAACTGGCAATCCTTGAGGAAATCGAAGGGCTGACATCCGCGCGCCGGTCCGTCACCTTGCCGATCCCGGGCGGCCTTCATCCTGGAGAACTTCTGACCGAGGCCGCCGGGTATGGCTGGACGCTGGTGAATGCGGCATTCTGCTATACCCGCCCGACAGGCAACAGGTTCAATGGCCCGGACCGCGGGGCGTGGTACGCGTCCTATGGAGATCTTGCGATCGAAACCGCGCAAGCCGAGGTATCCTGGCATCTGACGCGAGAGCTTGAGGCGACCGGCGTGTTCGACAACCTCACGTCCTACAGGGAGCTTTTTGCCGGGTTCACTTCACAGTTTCACGAACTCGCCCCGGGAACAGAAGACGCCGCATTGCACACTGACCCTGCGACCGCATACCCGGCGGGGCAAGTCCTGGCCCGCGATGTGCTTGGCTCAGACGGCAATGGGATCCTTTATCCGTCCTCACGACTGCCGGATGGCCAATGCTTGGTCGCGCTTCGTCCGCATTTGGTGCAAAACATTCGGCAGGGTGCGACTTGGGATTTCGTATGGGATGGCGATCCCACACCCATCATGACCAAGCGCTAGCCGTAAATTGATCTGTCGTTCAGAGGTGAGGCCACCTGGAGAACTTGCCCGCAACCGCAGCAGCGCAGCACCGACAGAAACACCATTAAAGTTGCCACCCATAGGTCGCGGAACTACACCTAGGGTGCAGTATAATTCCAATACACAATCTAGGGAGATATCGCGGTTGCGAAAGAACCGACAGTTCAAGCCCAGTCAAGTTGAAGCCGAAATCGGCACAAACGGCTTTATGGGATTTGTTTGCCAGCTTTCGCTGGGGGCATACCAAGACGAGCAGCTAATCGATGCGATCGCGGTCGCTGCATCAAAGCGCAATCGGTTGTTTACCCAAGAGGACCGAGAGCTTCTGGCAGGGCTGGAAGGCTCGAGATTCTTCGAAGTTCAAACGATCCTATGTGAGGTCATCCCCCTTCTTCAAACGGCACCATCCGAATTAACTGAACTGGTTCAATTACTTGTCGAAGCTGGCGGTGCTGACCTTGCCGCCAATCAACCGAATGCTGCCTTCAGAAAATGGTGTGAAGTTGACCCGCGTCGATCAGACGAAGTCATTCAGCTAGCTAAAGATGGGAACGAACTGGCCCGCCTTCACCTGGTGTTCGCATTGCAAGCCAAGGCAGATTTCGGCGAGGCAATCGCATGCCTTGATCGTAGCGAAGAAGAACAAACAGCTGGTGTGCTGGCACTCTCGCGCATGCAATTGAACTCGGAACAAGTCCGAGCCGCCTTGGAACAAACCATCGCCCTAGCGTTGGCAGCGGACATCAAGGCATCAGTTGGTATCACTAAAGCCATCTACGACATTGTCGCGAAAGATACAGACGTAGATCGCTCTTTGCTCCTCCCCGTTCTGGACAAACTTTTTGCCTCAGCCGATGAGCACGTCGTCCATCTAGCAGCGTCGTTGTTGAATTGGCACCAAGTGGAGATGAGCGAAGATGAGACAGGCAAATGCTTGCGACAACTCGCTTCCGTGAAACCCGAGAACAAGGGGACCATCGATGAAATCGACATGGCTTTGTCGAAACTAGTCGATAGAAACGAGATTCAGAGTGCGAGTTCTGCCACCCGCGCGATCATCGACATTTCTAAAGGTGCCATTGGTAGTGATGCGCTGGACTCATTTTTTCACAAACTGACCCACGGAAACTCAGAACAACTTGCTCGGTTGACGACGGACTGGTTGTCTTCGGGTAGCTTTTTCTCCTGTGCCGCCCTTAACCAAGCCATTTCTGAAATCAACCAAACTGCCCCTTTATTCGCAGTCGATGAAATTCCGCTTCCGGAAACTGCGGATGAGCAAATCTTTCTTTGCCGAAAAGCCATTGGCTATCTGTTCATCCATCCAATGACGGCAGCGGCCTTCTCTGTCGCCATTTTGGAGCGTGGCCACCCTGAAGCCAAGCAGCATGCAATCGACCTTCTCTACGATCCATTGCTACTAAGCTACAGTGGTGCTCTGAAGGATTGGCTCGAGGCCTTTGCCACAGACAACGAAACTAGTCGCGCGGATATCGAAGAGGTTTTGCAACGCGCACAGGCGGTTTGGGATGGTTGCAGGGAAGCCCGCGAAATTGTCGAATTTGAGCCAAGTGAAAGCGCGCGTGCTGTGGTCAATTTCCAAAAGATGGAAGAAGCTGAACGCACGCGTGATGAGACGGGACGACGGTCCATTTTCGCAGATCTATTCACAACACAGCACCTGCTTTATGGCGACAGGTCTGCCTTCAACATCATGACGAGTGCCGAGGAACTGGAACAAAAGACCATGCCCTTTTCAGAGATCAGCATAAGCTCCGAGCTACCGAAGGGAATCTTTGTTGATCCCATCGGGCTGGACATGCTGCTACATCAGTTTCGCAACGAACGGATGGTTGAACAATGAAGCTGGTCGTTCGGCAATATGTTCAAGGTCTCAAGGAAAGAGATGAGCTTGATGTGCTGCTGCCTCAGCTGCTCAGTGAAATCGGGTACGAGGTCATTCATCATCCTGGACGCGGAACGAAGCAGGCTGGCGTTGACGTGGCGGCAGTCGGCCCCGATCCAGACGCAGACGGCGAGAAAGCGCTGCACCTCTTCTTGATAAAATCTGGCGATTTGGGGCGAACGGACTGGAACGGGGGCAAGCCTCAGGATGTCATGCCCTCATTGGATGAGATACGCTACGACTATATCCCAAATCGTATCCCCGAACAGTATGCCAAGCTCCCGATTTCGATCTGCATTTGCATGGGAGGTGAGCTAAAGGAAGTCATTCGGTCGTATTGGCGAGGCTACGTCGAAAACAACACGACCGACAAGATACGTTACCGCGAGTGGAACGGGGATCGCCTAGCGAACCTGATTTTGTCCGGACTTCTAAATAGAGAACTTCTGGATGTAGATCGCCGAGTGGCCTTTCAGAAGGCCGTGGCAATGATCAGCGAGCCAGACACGTCATATCGGCATTTCCGAGAACTGATACACGAACTGACCGAAGAAATTGAGGACGATCACCGAGGCACAACCCGCCTTCGCCAGCTGGTTATCTGCCTCTGGATTTTGGTAAGCAACGGAGTTGACGCAGAGAATTTGGAAGCGCCCTACCGGTGCAGTGAACTTGCCTTACTGTACTCTTGGGATGTGCTCAATCGAAGCGCCAGCGCCAAGAAGAAGGAGCGCAAAGCACGCTCAGAAATCGTCGATCATGTTCTTTCCCTCTACCTATCGATCGGTCAAAAACTGATAGTTGAGAAAATTGGACCGCATGCGGAAAAAAAGCACGCAGTATCAAGCACAGTTCGGTCGAGCTCCGAGCTTGATATCAACCTTGCGCTTTTTGAGGCGATGGGGCGTTCCGCACTCCTTGGGCTATGGCATCACTTCATAGGTGTGAATTCGGATGGGAAACAACGTGAACAGCACCTGAGACTACGAGACCAATGTCAGAACATTGCTGTATCGCTGATCAATCAAAACCCAACACTCACAACACCGCTCCGCGATGATCACCATATCGAAATCGGCTTGCTCATGCTATTGGCCCAAGGGGGAGGGGATGTTCCGAAGGTCTCTGGCTATTTGGTGGAGATCGCGTCGCGCCTGAATTACCGATATCGGCTCAGAAAATCGTGGCCCACTCATTTCCAGGACTATCGCGAGTTGGCACGTCATCCGGTCGATTTAAGCGATGAGTATTTCAAGAAATCCACCAAAGGTAGCGTTCTCGTGCCTTTCCTGAAGGTTTCCTTGGAGCGAATTCAAGAAACTGAACAACTGGCCGTTTTGGAGAAAACCATCGCGGAGGAGCTTCCTGACATGACACAGCAAGTCTGGGTTCCGCGAGATGGGTCGGAAGAATTTTTCTGGCGGCAAGGAACAAGTCAGGGCATCGCAATCCCCGTTCCGATGATGGAGCTGGAGGGGCAGAGTCGTACTTTGGGAGGCCAGATCGATGAGATCGTCAAGAACTTCAAAGCGCTCCATGAAATGTCGGCAATCCAGCGGGGGTTGGTACCCTTGTTGCTGATGGCTTGCCGTCACCATCGCCTTCCACTTCCGCCACATCTTTGGTTTCAAGCTGAGAACGCCACCGAGAGGGAAAGCAAGACAAAACCTCAGGAGTAGAAAAAACCAAACGCTCACAAAGCGGACCCGAGATCGTCCATGGAAGCTCCACCGACAAAGCCGGTGGAGCCAAGTGGCGCTCAATCACTCATGGTCATCATTGTTGCGAACAATGACCCCGTGTTCTTCGTATGCGTCCAGAAGAAGCCTGAGATACTCGCTTGTGCTGGCAGTAACATGTCCCAAACCCGGCCAAGCGAACGGAAACGTCATACAGGTCATTGCAAGCTCAAGCTCGATGCCAAGTTTGTCGGCAACCGCAATGGCCGCATCCGGGTCTTTGTCTTCAGGCCAAAGGTCTTCGTCGAAGGTAATCCAAGCATCGTTCTCATCATCGACATTGATCTCAGCCAGCAATGCACCGAGCCGCTCTCCCGGGTTGGTGGCATCTTCAAGAAGCGCGACCCGCAGAAGCAAGGAAATACTCTCGTCATCCAGCCTCAGAGTTGGCCTAGAATCCACCACGTCGATTGTTGGCTCGGGCCGCTTCCGACCATCAACACATTCAACAGCTTTTGGCTGCTGATCGCCACCTTCCAACCACCACGGCGAAGTGAAGATGTTCAGAGGAGATGCACCACAACTCGGGCAGTGCCAAAGGTTATCAGCGATTTGAACCCCCGTGATTTTGCCATCGCAGTGAAGACAAAACCATTCCGCTGCCCGGTCACCGTGTAGCGGGTGAACGACTTCGCCTTTGGCATTTGGCTTGGTCGAACGCCGAGGCCAATCAGAAGCAATGGCTGCACGAGTTTTCGCAGCCTGGGCTTCCGCAATAACGAGCGCTTTTTCGACAAAGCCAGGATTAGTGGCTGGGCTGGTCTCTTTGTGTGTCGTCTCGATCTCTACCATAGGCTGCGAGAAATCAGCCTCGCCTATGAGGATGCGCCAGCCATCACCTTCCATGCGAATGTCACCGGAGAACTCGAAGAGCTGGTAGGCATGCCCGTCAATCTCGCCTGGCTTGATTGGCTCGCTGACTGGCCGCGACATGCTTTGCTCAATGAATTGCGGCTTGCCTCCAAGTGAGGGGAAGAATTCACGAACAAAGGTATCGGCCTTGGCAAGCTCTTCCTCGCTCGGCATCCAGCCTTGTTTGGCCTTGACCGTGAGCGCCTTCCAATGTGGAAAGCCCAGCTCAGAGGCAATCGCATCAAGTGCCTCATGTTGGTTTGAGCGTGTGGCATGCGCATAGCGTTTTGCCAGTAGCTTCAGTTGATCGATTTTAGTTTTGGTAGTCATTGTTCAGTTCCCAAAATAGGGATCCGACTAGGTGCCCGCTACTAACCAGATCCCGAAATTGGTCTGGGTTGTTCATTTAAGAATGAAGTGCTGCGTAGCTTTGCGTGGCGGGCACACTGGCATGCACTAGAGGCCGAGTGAAATGTGCCGGATATCACCTTGATCGTCAAGTCGACAACACACCCTCGGCGCAGCGGTTGCCCCGACTTCCGAGAATCCGAAGTCGCTGAACCTAAAACGGACTTTCGAAGTCATCCACCTTTTCATCTATGGATTTAGCCATGCTCAACAGCATCTCGGACAGACCCATGATATAGGCCTGGCCAATGTCATGAAGCTCGCCACTTTCCCGATCGATACCGTTGCGGTGGACGCAATCATGGCGAATCTTGATCGCGGCCTGCAGCTGATCGAGTTGCTCTCCTTTGGGCAAAATATCGATACCCAAACCTACCCGAAAAAGGTTCGAAACTTTTTTCATATTGTGATACGAAACGGCGTGTAGATGCTGCAGGAGCCTTTCCCTGGCAAAGTCTTCCACACCGATCGCATCGGCAAGCTTGAATTGCGTGCTGCCAATTCCGAGATCCTTCGAACGTAGCAATTTTGCCTGCACATCCGTGTTGCCGCCAACTGTGAGAATGAGAGAGTCTGCAAGAAAGACCTCCAGAGCCGTGACGCTCTGAGCAAGCAGCATTCGAGCCAGCTGAGCTACTCCCCAGTGTTTGGACAGTGTTCAGCGTAAATTAAGCTACTCTTTGCTCCTGCTGACCTGATTGGGTTTCGTCTTTTCTTAGCCAGTAGACCACGGCTGGGGGTTTGCCG
>NZ_JAQIOZ010000025.1 GCF_028023675.1 Primorskyibacter aestuariivivens
CCAAATCAATGCCGATGATTGTAACCTCGTTCATGGATACCTCCTCCATTCTGGTGCTTTGAACGTCACCATATTGGCACATCGCGATGCCGTTGCGGGGTGAGGTATCCACACCATCAGTAGATGATGATTGCCGCGAGCTGATTGGGGCCCGCCATGTGGTAGTGCTGGCCCTCGGCGGTGCGATCCCTGATTTCACCCTGGCGCCCGATGCGCAGGGCGTTTTTCAAGGCGTGGTGTGCCTCGCCCTTGTTCAACCCGACCTGAGCCCGACGCTGCATGTCGGCGTCGAGTAACCACTCGATGATGAACAGCGTGCGCTCGATGCGGCCGATTTCTCGGAGCGCCACGGCCAGTTCATGCTGGCGGGGACAGAGTGTTTATCTTACGGGACATTGACCTCTGGGCAAATGAGCCTGTTTTAACTTTTGACTTCCCACATTCCGGCAAACCCACCGAAAACGCCAGCATCCAATCCATCAGATTATCATGCGCAATATATATGCGTATGATTGACGCGCATTTTCTCGAGTGATATCCTCGCTTCAGGAGGCTTGGCCTATGAATTCTCAACCACGAAAACCTACAAACCTGTCTATGGATATCGCTTTGCTCACAGAAGCCAAGGCGCTGAAGGTGAACTTGTCTCGCGCAGCAGAAGAGGGGGTTCGACATGCAGTTGCAGCCGCCAAAGCAGAGCAATGGAAAGCTGAGAATGCCGCCGCCCTTCGGAGCTCCAACTCCTACGTTGAGAAGCATGGCCTGCCGCTTGATGAGTTCCGCCAGTTCTGATGGCCAAGTATGACGTGTTTCCCAATCCATCAGGAGACGGCTTTCTGTTGGACGTGCAAACCGATCTACTAAGCGATTTGAATACGCGTGTTGTTGTACCGTTGCTGCCAAGTTCCCGTTCGCCGAAACCTGCGACGAGGCTAAATCCGACCTTCGTGATAAGCGGGGAACCTGTCGTCATGGTAACGCAGTTCATGGCTGCAGTCCCGGCAGGGATTCTCAAGTCCTCGGTCGGAAAGCTTGATGAGGATTTTGAAAAAATCACAATAGCCGTCGACATGCTTATGCAAGGCTTTTGACCCAATAACGACAAGCATCCGACGTCCCTCGTCGAGCAAGATCACCTTTCTCAGTGTAAGGCATTGCTTAGCTCGGCGACAGGATAAAGCGTATGTGGGGTCCATTGCGGGAGGGCATCGCCAACTTGTTTGTAGTCTCGTGGCTGTCTAAACGTTTCTGATGAGTACTCCATCCACCATGCCCCGCCTGAAAGGTTACCGCTTGTCGCGTTGCCCTTAAATCTGAGACGAGACGCTTTCGGCATCGAGTTTTGCCCTTAATTGCGAGATTCGGCTGTCATGGGGCCTTTGCTTCTCGCCCGCCTTTGTGCAATGTGACCAACTGCGGCAAGCAGACGTGGCACCGCAGCCCTACGCTCCTCCTCAGCACCGAAGGCAACCGAGTCTTCGCCATCATTTTCCATCGACATTTGCAGCACAAGTCTTTGACCCCTGTCTCAGGTTTAAGGGCAAAAATATCGGAATTAAGGGCAAAATCTCATATTTAAGGGCAAAGCACTGCCGTTGATTTCCTTGAATTTCCCATCTCACAATTAAGGGCTACGCGACATCATCTTTGACTACCTGATAGCAAGAGCAGATACGATCAAACACCCTGACGCCTATTTTGAAAGGGTCCTACGCACACAACTTGCTCCCACATGAACTTCTTGACCGCGGTCAAGAACCACCGTGATAGGGAAAGGAGTGTTGGTTTGAGGGTGACCGGAAGTGAGATCGGAAGAGTGGCTTCCGACGCCCGTCGTGGAGAATATCTGATGACCAAAGCTGCCCAGATAATCACCCTGTCCCGGTCCCTCGATATCCCTTTCGACAAACTGATGTTGAGGCAGTCCAACGTGCGGCGTATCAAGGCCGGCGTGTCCGTCGAGGACCTGGCCGAAGACATCGCTCGCCGCAGCCTCATGCAGAGCCTGAGCGTGCGGCCCGTGTTGGCTGACGATGGTACCGAGACCGGCAAGTTCGAGATCCCAACCGGGGGCCGCCGGTTCCTAGCATTGTCCTTGCTGGTGAAGCAGAAGCGGTTGGCGAAGACCACGCCCATTTCCTGCATCGTGCGGGGTTCGAGATTCTGGCCGAGGACGATTGCCTTGCGGAAAACATGCAGCGCGTCACTCTGCACCCGTTCTACCAGTTCCGCGCGTTTGTGTCTCTGCCTGACAAGGGTCAGACCGATGCTGCATGACCTCTTCCAGGGCGATGGCGACAGTTCGCTCGAGGACCCTGCCTTGCTCGATCGGCTGGTGACGGAAAAACTCCAGGCCGAGGCTGAGACGGTTGCGGTTGAGGGCTGGAAGTGGATCGAGGTCGCAGTCGACCTGCCCTACGGCTACAGCCACGGCATGCGGTCCTTGTCCTGCGATCCGGCACCTATGACGGATGAAGAGGAAGCGGTTCATACCAAACGGCTCTCCGAGTATCAGGCGCTGGAAGAAGAACACGCGGGACAGGATGAGACCCCCGCCGAGATTGATAAGCGGCTTCGCGTGTCGGAAGCGGAGATGGAAAAGATCGAGGCCCTGCCGTTAGTCTTCAATCCGACAGACATCAGGCGGGCAGGGGCGTTCGTCACGCTCGATCGCTACGGCGCGCTGGCAGTCTATCGCGGCTACGACCATCTGACCTCGGCCGAGTCCATCGAGAACGGCATCACCGCCAATGTGTACATCTACGCTGAGACCGTGCAGCGGTTCGGATGACACATGGGAGGGCTCAACCCATCTCTTGCAGAATATCCGGAATTTATGTATATTCTGCACGAATGGAGACCCAGATCATGCAAGAGCTTCCCGAGTTCAAGGCGGCCGACCTAACGCGGCACACCAGTGACCTGTTCGACGCGGCCATTCGGTCGCCGATTGCGATCACCAAGCACCGCAAGCCTAAATTCGTGCTGATGAGCATGGATCAGTATCAGCAACTCACCCGGGGGGCTACGCAGCAGGCTCATATGGTTGACGAGATGCCCGAGGATCTCAAGGCGCTGATGATAGAAGGACTCGAGCGGGACTTGACGCAGTCTGATGACTAAGCCGAGTGCTGGAGAGGTTTTCCGCTATCCGTTCTTGTGGAAACGCGAACAGATGGCCGGTGAGACCGAGGGCCGCAAGACGCGGCCTGTTTGTATCGCCGTCACTGTCGCCAAGTCCGATAGCGAGACCGTGGTGTTCATCCTGCCGATCACCACGCAGCCGCCCTTGCCATCGCGCAAGTTCATCGAGGTGCCCCAGATCGAGTCGCAGCGCGTGGGGTTGGAAACCCATGTTCGCAAATGGGTCATGCTGGACGAGATCAACACCGATATTCTGGAGCGGTCCTATGTCTGGGAGGACCGCACGCCCATCGGCACATTCAGCTCAGTCTTCACATCCAAAATCCAGTCCAGCCTGATCGCGCTTGCCAGGTCGGGCGGGGCATCCGTTGTCGATCGGCTGAAGTAATCTCGATCACCGCAGGGTCTGCCCAGCTTCACTTGTTCCCGTCGATCCACTTCGACATCAGCCCCTTGTCGCGGAAACACTCATCCGGGACGGCGCGGCGTTTGATCCGGGCGAGGCGCTCGGCGAAGGCGACCTGTTTGGACGAGGGCAGGCTGTCCAGCGCTGTCGAGGGTGTGAGCTTGGCTTGTGCGTCGATCCAGGCGCTCAGCGACCGCCGATCTTGCTGAACCTCCCACGGCAGAAGCGTCTGGTTGCGCAGGGCCAGCGCGCGCGCATAGGCGATCTGCTTTGGCGTCGCGGGCAGGGCGTAAGTGGTGCTTTCCATGGGGGATCTCCCTTCTTAGCGTGGTTCTTAAAATAGAACATAACAGGAACAAAATCAAGCCACCTCCGGAAATCATGGGGTTTGAGAAGAAGAGGAGGGCCGGGGAGGGTCAGGCCTGAGGGTGTCGGAGAGAGGGTGCCCGAAAGAGGGTTGAACCGGCCTGATCCTGTTCCTCATCGGGGTCTGATGCCGGAAAGTGCAGGATCCTAGGTTCTCATGAGCTTCGCATTTAACATTCTCCGGCATCAGATCCCTAAAGAGTGAAAGTGTTCTTTGGGTTTTGTGACTGACGGATGAGGGCCTTTGGGGTCCCTCAGATGGGTCCGGGCCGGATTCCGGTCTGCCGTTCCTGATGAAGGGCATTCCCATGCAAATAGGTGTCTTGCGCGTGTTGCGCGCGAACGCTGCCTCGTGGTGGCGACACAAGGGACTACGCCGAACCGGCCAGACGGGGCAGGCACAACGGCTCGAGCGCGAGACCGTCCTGTGTGATCTCGGGTATTTGAAGCAGGCCGCGTCATTGCCAAACGCGCATGTGATCTGCGGAGAGGGCGGGACATTCATCCACCTCGGCTGGACCACCGTGTCGAGTTTCGCGCCGATCGAGCGCTTTCCCTTGGCCACTCTTGCGGTCTCACGTGGCACCCCGTTCATCGATATCCGACCCGTCACCGATGTCATCGCCTTCGCGAACCTGCCGCGTGTGGCGCGGGACGGATCGGTCGACCCTGACTCTTCGGGTCCCGGCAAGTCCGTGTCGCTGACCACCTACATCGACATGGTCGAAGCCCTCGGTGCCAGGATCGCCAACGATCCGCGCCCCTGTCGGTCAATCTGATCCCCATTCCCTCTCACCAAAACTCGAAAGGAGGCCAGCCATGGCCCGATCCCGCACGCCCAAATTCGATGCCTCCGAGGTCATCACAAACGAAATCATCCGCATCATCGAGCGCGGCGTCCTGCCGTGGCGCAAGCCCTGGACCGCAGGGGGCAGCTCTCGTCCCCTGCGCGTGGGCGGAGAACCCTACCAGGGGGTGAACAACTTCCTGCTGACAATGCGGACCGTGATGGCGGGCCACAGCTCTCCCTTCTGGATGACGTTGCCGCAGGCCAATGCGTTGGACGCAAAGGTCCGCAAGGGCGAGAAATCCTCTGTCGTCGTCTATTACGGTCAAAGCCGGAATGACGCGGGCGGCGAGGACGACCGCAGCGATGGCGATGATCGCTCCGAGGAAGCCCATATCTTCCGCTTCCAGAAATCCTATCGCGTGTTCAACGCCTGCCAGATCGAGGGCTTGCCCGACAGTTTCTACCCTGACCCGGAGCCCGTGCCCGAGCATCCGCCGTCCGAGCCCATCCCGCACATGCAGGCGTTTTTCGATGCCATCGACATCACGACCGTCTTCACAGGAACGGAAGCGTACTACCTGCCGCCCGTGGACAAGGTTTACATGCCGTCCATCACGCGGTTCCAGGACCCGCGCAATTTCTACGGGGTCTGGGCCCATGAGCTGGCCCATGCCACGAAGGCCCCCCATCGACTGAACCGTGATTTCGGGTTCTCGAAGTTCGGCAACACGTCCTATGCGCGCGAAGAGATCGTCGCGGAATTGACCTCGGTGTTCCTGGGTCAGACGCTCGGCTTCACGGCGCATACGCTCGAGATGAATGCCGCCTACCTCCACAACTGGTTGCGCGTTCTGCGCTCGGACAAGGGCGCGATCTTCCGGCACGCCGCGGACGCGCAGCGCGCCTGCGACTATCTGATCGCCAGATCGGAGACGGGCAGGGCAGGGCGCAGTGCCGAGGCCGCCTGACCACACGGAGAACGGAGACGCCCATGTCACGCAAGGAACCCAAGACGCTGCGGGTGGCCTGCTTCGCTGACGGCCGCCGCAAGATCATCACCTTCAAGCGCAGTGCCTATTGGTGGAGCGCGTCCGAGGGTGCCTATCCACTCTCGGCAGCGCTCGAGACCATCAAGGAACAGGGCGGCTGGATCGAAACCATCCCCAACCCGAATTACAGAGCCAGAGGGCTGTTCGGGTAGGGCACCTTCTGCTTCGGTCCTTCCGCCAAGCAGAAAAGTGAAAGCGGGCTTTGGGAAGGGTGTTTCAACTTCTCAAAGGACAGACCCATGACCTCCGTAGCACAGCCTCTGACAGACCGCCCAGACCCCGCCGTAATCGCCGATCAGAACGATGCCTTCCGCAAGCTCGCCTGCCTCGGGATAGCGCCAGAGGCGCCCATCCAAGGCCGCATGCATGTCACCCGCTCGCTCATGGAGCCCGGTGACGGCTTCATGGCAGAGGCGGTGAAGGCAACCGGTGAGTTTGCCACATTCGAGCCCGAGAATGACCCCGAGGGATGGCACGATTTCGGGGCGGTCGAGGTCCGCGGCGAGACCGTGTTCTGGAAAATCGATCTCTATGAGGCGGACTCCGATTTCCGCTACGGGGCCGAGACCCCGGACAACCCTGCAACAACGATGCGCGTGCTGACCATCATGATGTCGCGCGACTGGTAGGGGAGGGGACACCCCTACTGACAGCCCAGACGATGAAGGCCCGCTGCCCCTAAAAAGGCAAAGCGGGCCTTCTGTCGTTTTGATCTCCGAACCCGGGGATTGGTCACGCGCGAGCGCGGGCCGGACCATACCCATCGAAAAGGATATCCCATGACCGCAAGCTTCAAACCCGTTTCTGTCGCCATCGGCGACCTTGTCGCCCATCCCGCCAACGTGCGCAGCAACTCCCCGGAAACCTATGACCCCGAGAACATCGCGCATCTGAAAGCCAGCATCGCTGTTCTGGGCCTGCTCCAGCCTCTCCTGGTCCAGAAGATCGACGGCAAATATGCCGTGTTGGCCGGCGGCCGCCGCCATGCCGCCCTGAAGGAACTGGCTGCGGACAAGAGCGAGAAGGGTTTCACCGCGAAAACCAAGGTCGACTGCCGCCTTGTCCCTGACGACTGCGACGTCACCACGGCGTTGTCGCTCGCCGAGAACATCACCCAGGCACCGATGAATGCCATCGACGAGTTCGAGGCCTTCGCTCGGATGATGGAGGTCGACGGCCAGACGCCCGAGACGATCGCAAAGACCTTCGGCACCACGGTGGCGGCCGTGAAAGGCCGGTTGCGCTATGGCCTGATCCACCCCGACATCCGCGCCGCGGCTCGGGGCAAGGTGATCACGCTCGACACGATGAAAGCCTTCGCCGAGCACCCGAGCCAAGAGGCGCAGCGTGAGGTCTACGAGGCGCTCACGAAAGACGGCGGCTTTCTGCAGGCCTATACCGTTCGACAGGCGCTCAAATCCCGCGGGGTGCAGGTCAGCGATGATATCGGGGCTTTCGTGCGCGCGGACTACGAGGCGCGTGGCGGCGCAGTCGCGGCTGACCTTCTGGAAGAGCATTCCGTGCTCGAGGATGCGGCGCTGGTCGAGACCATCCTGCTCGAAAAGCTCGGTGCCGCTGCCGAAGAGGCCCGCATAAAGCTGGGCTTTGCCTGGGCCGATGCGATGGTCCGCTATGATTACGCGACCATGGCCGACTACGGCCGCGTCTATCCCGGCCCGATCGAGCCTGATGAGGCTGCGCAAAAGCGCATCGATGAGATCACCGCCGAACTCGAGAAACTGCAGCTCGAGATGGAGGATGAGGGGCTCGAGGACGGTGCCTACAACGCGCTTTACGAGCGCGTGGACGCCTTGGAAGAGGAAGCGCGCGATCTGCAGGAGGCCTACAGCGCCGAGGACCTAGCGCGGTCTGGGGTAATCGCGTCGTGGCAGGGTGGGCAGATCACGCTCCATGTTGGTCTCGTCCGCCCCGAGGACACCGTCAAAGAGGAGGGCGCGCGCGGCTCCTCGGCTAGCCCGACCGGGGAGGAGGCCCCGGACCCGGACGAAATCACCTATCCAGCCTCACTGGCTGAGGACCTCAAGACCGAGCGAGCCATGGCGCTTGGGGCCGCGATGGCGCTGCATCCGGAAGCCACGCTCGATCTGACGCTCTTCAAGCTGGTCAGTGACGTTCTGGCCAGCGGCATGAGTGTCACGCAGGCGATCAAGATCGATGCCCGCAAGGAATACCGCAGCCATGCCAAGATGGACGAGATCGACGAGACCTCGCTCGAGCAGGTGGCGGCGGTGCATGATGCACTTGATCTCTCCTGGCTCGATGACGCCCGCGCGCCCGCCGATCAGTTCGCGGCGTTTCGCGCGCTCGATGCAGGGGAGAAGGCCAAGCTCGTGGCCTATGCCACGGCCAGCACCACGCAGTCCTGCTTCGCGCGGGACCGCCAGCGCGACAGCCTGATGCATGCGTTCGAGATCGAGATCATGCCCGACATCCGCGCGTATTGGACGCCGAACGCGGCGCTCTTCAACCGCTTCAAGAAGGCCTGGCTCCTGAAGATCCTCGGCGAGGATCTGGGTCTCGCCCAGGAGGCGGTGACGCTCGCCTCGTCGAGCAAGAAAGAGATCGTCGCCTTCTGCGACAAGCTCTTCGCCGAACCCTTCGCCACGCTCACGGACGCGCAGCGCGCTGCCGTGGCCGCCTGGTGCCCGCCGATGATGCAGACCGCCGGTGTCGCCTTTGATGAGGCGGAACCCACTGCGGAAACCCCCGAGCCTGACAGCGACATCGCGCAAGCGGCCTGATGCATCACGTGACCCGCGCGCGGACCATGACACCCGCGCGGGTCGACACTCCCACAACCAACGGAAAGACATCCCCATGGCTATTCTCAAGTTCTCTGCCTCCGCTGTTGCGGCGCAGATCGCCCATGCGCGCGCCTGCAAAACCTTCCTGCCCAACTGGAACGGGCCCGTGGACAGGCCCGCCCTGATCCTGATCGTCGGCAATGGTGTGCATCTGCGCTCAAACGGCATCGATGGCACGACAACCCGCATCGTCACGACCGAGCAGGCCGATCCCTCCTTCGCCTTCGCCGACGGCATGAACCCGTTTCGGGACACCGACTGGATGGCGCAGCGCCGCATGGCGTTTCGCGATCTGACCGGCCAGTTCTACACCGACATCCTGGATGACGTGCAGGTGCTCATCGACCGGGGGCGGGGGGCCATCCGGCTCGCCACCGATGGCCACAGCATCCGCGTCTTCGTGCGCCGGGCTTCGGACTATCTCATCGGCGGGACCTACGAGGTGCCCTCGGGCCTCGGCGGCACCTTCCGGGTCATTCTCAAGGATGCCTGCGACACCTTCGCGATCGTGCAGAACTGCGGCAATTGCGAGGATTTCGACGCCATGCAGCCCTACCGCGTGCCGCTCGATGCGCTGATGGAAATCGATGACCGGAGGGCGGCGTGATGGGATGGCTTTTCTACACCGACGGCCGCGTCAAATCCTACGCGGACGAGAAAGTGGAGATTGCCCGGCTCTGCACCTTTGAGGGCGACACGCGCAAAACCGAACTGGTCAAAGCCTGCAAGGTCGGCTCCACCTGGTATGCGGCGGCAAGGGTCACCAATCTCGACGGCACCCCTGTCGAGGACGCGACCTATATGACCGATCCTGATGGCTCCATCACTTTCGGGGCTGTCTTCCTCACCCGATACGATGACGGCTGCTGGGGCTACAAGGACATGGAGGAAAGCGCTGGCCCGAACGAGTCTCGTGCTCCCCTTGGGCTGATCGAGCTCCTCTCCGACCTGAAAGACCCGGACAGCTACGCCCAGGACTGGGCTGCGATCCCGGACTACGAGGAAGGCGACAAGATCAGGCTCGCCACGCCCGTGACGCTCACCGATGGCAGCACCTGCCAGATCGTCACTGCGACCCACTACAGGCGGGGGCGGCAAAAGCGCCGCTGCTACCGCATCGAGGAAACCGGTGGGCTCGTACGCCTGTCGAAGGCTTCGCTTGCGGGCTCGGAGCTGCTCAGCTCCGCGAAAGGTGCTGCCAGTCCTGTGCTGGCGGAGTATCTCGCGGGGCGAGAATAGGTGCTGGGCCGAACCGTTGATCGACCTGCCGGCGACAGCAGATGCTGCGGCTTGTCTTGACAAGGCAATGCAAATGCATTACCTATCGCGGGCAGCAAAGACCCCCATTCTTTCAGGAGACTGCCATGACAGCGCTCGCACAAGATGTCTCGAAACTCACGGATCGGTATCAGACGACCGTGCCGGCGGGTGTGCGCAAACAGCTCAAGCTGGGCAAGGGCGACCAGATTCGTTACTGCACCGAGCCGAGTGGCAGGGTCTATATCGAGCCCGTGCGCAGCGACGAGGAAGATCCCGTGCTCGGAGCCTTTCTCGATTTTGTCGAGGCCGATATCAAGGCGCATCCGGACCGCATTCGGGCGTTCGATGGGGCTTTGCATGACCGTCTTGCAGCACTGGTCGGAGACGTTGACGTCGATCTCGATGCGCCGCTATCGCTCGAGGATGAATGAGCGGCGATAGCGTGCCCGCCCAAGCACCCCTCGTCGTAAACGGATGGTCGATTTATGCGCATCCGCTCTTTCTGGATCAGCTCGAAGGGCTGATCGAGGAGGTTGAAGCGCGTAAGGCACGCGATCCAAAGACCTGGCGCAAGAAAAACCCCACGAAACGGCTGGCAGCCATCTTCAAGCTGGTCACCGAGGCCATACCGGCGGACCCGGGTGCCGCCGCCTACCGGCAAGGCGGCACGCTCGGCGATCACCGCAAGCACTGGTTCCGGGCGAAATTCTTCCAGCAGTATCGGCTGTTCTATCGGTTCAACAGCGATGCGAAGGTCATCGTGGTGGCCTGGGTGAACGACGACAAGACCCTCCGCGCCTACGGCAGCAAGACGGATGCCTATGCGACGTTCAAGGGGATGCTGGAAGATGGCAATCCACCGGACAATTTCGACGCGCTCTTGAAAGAAGCAGCGGCGGCGGACAAGCGGTTCGAGACGTCTCTTGAAGCGGCACCCGATCGGTAAGTGGGCCAGCTTGCTGTGACCCTTTAGCATTATCGTTTACGACGCCCCGCTGGAAGATGTAGCTCGGCTGATAATAGGGTCGGAGAAAGCACAATGATTGAGGCGGAAAAGGATAGGCAGCACCTCGGGCTAGAGGAGCAATGCGCGCCTGACCTGACGGGGCACCATTTCCCAATTGCTGTGCACGTTGCAGACATGCCCGATGACCTCGGCAAGCTGCTGGATATCGGGCTCGAGGAGCATTTCCGTGGCGGTTGATGTCAATTCGTATGACGCGTGGTTTCGCGCGAAGGTGCAGGCCGCGCTGGAGGAGGAATGCACGGGAACATCTCAAGTTCAGGTGATGCAGGCCGCACAGGCATTGATTGATGCGAAACGGGAGGTCGAACCCAAGTCCTGACCAAGCCTTGGAGGTCAGCGCGGTCTGACCCCGTCACCCTGAAAAGCGCAAGCGGGCTTTTTGTCCTTTGGAACTCAGACCCTGATCCAAAGGAAACCCCCATGTCCAAGCCCAAACCGGCAAATCCGGCTCTCTCAATCTCCAACGCTAACCTCGCCTCTGCCCTCGCGCAGATCGGCGCGGAGGTCGACAACCAGCCCCTGCGCAGTTCAGCGCTCGCGCGCATCATGCGCGAAACGTTTCATGGCAGCGATGCCGGCGGTGCCTGGGA
This sequence comes from Primorskyibacter aestuariivivens, assembly GCF_028023675.1. GTDB lineage: Bacteria > Pseudomonadota > Alphaproteobacteria > Rhodobacterales > Rhodobacteraceae > Marinovum > Marinovum aestuariivivens. The sequence continues at coordinate 11,458 of NZ_JAQIOZ010000025.1, forward strand.
TTGGCGCATGGCATATGACCTGATGCAGGCCGCGGCTGTTCAGGTGCTGCTGCGTGGGGACGGCGCGGCAGGTGACATCGCCGCTGCAAGGCTGCTTGCCTCGCGGCTCCTGACGGAAACCCGCCGGTCAGAGCAGCAGATCCGGCTGCAGCAGTTTTCCACGCCGCTGCCATTTGCGGCGCTGGTCTTGCGGGCGGCGGCGATCCGCAAGGGCGAGACCGTGCTGGAGCCCTCGGCTGGCACCGGTGCCCTGGCTGCTTTCGCCGCCCGGGCCGGTGCCACGCTTTTGCTCAATGAAATCGACCCCTTTCGCCAGCGCCTCCTGCGGGCTCTCTTCGGCGGCGAGGTGACGGGCCATGACGGCGAGCATATCGACGATCTGCTGCAGACGCCGGTCCTGCCCGACGTGGTGGTGATGAACCCGCCCTTCGCCTCCTCGGTCGATCGCTCCCGAGACAAGCATATCGCCGCCAAACATCTCGTCGCGGCTGCCAAGCGTCTCGCGCCCGGTGGGCGGCTGGTGGCGATCATGCCGCCGGGATTCGCGCCCGAACGCGATGCCGCGCATTGGTCACGCGCCTGCGGTCTCCTGACGCCGCGCTTGGCGTTGACGATGCCGGGGCAGGTCTACCGCAAGCTCGGCACATCTGTCGAAACCCAGCTGATGGTCTTCGACAAGGTGCAGGAGGACGGCGAAATGATCCGCGTCCCTGTGCGGGATCTGGATGAAGCCTTGGCATATGTTGATGCTGTGGCCTCAACCCGGACCGAGATGCGCCCCGTACAACAGGCAGCGGCGATCCCTAACGGGCGGCCGACCGTTCCATCCTCTGCTCCGCGCAAGACCGCCGCTGCGCCTGTCGCCGCCTCCAAACCCCGGGCCAATGCCGCCCGCCCGCTAACTTTCACGTGCCTTGATATCCCGCGCGACAACACGCCGGTCTCGGATATCTATGCGCGCTACCGTCCGCAGCGGATCGAGATCGCGGGTGCGCAGGAACATCCCACGCCGCTGGTCGAAAGCATCGCCATGGCTTCCGTCGCGCCGCCCGTGCCTTCGGGTGACGGTGGTGCGGAATTGCGCCTGCCCGCAAGGCTGATAGAGGAGGGACATCTCTCCGAGGCGCAGCTCGAGACCATCATCATGGCGCATGATGCCCATGGGCGTGATCTGCCCGGTCGGTTTACCATCGATGACGACCAGACCAAGCTGACGCGCGCCGATGATGACCCGGATGCACGGGCCTATCGCCTTGGCTATTTCCTCGGCGACGGCACCGGTTGCGGCAAGGGCCGCGAATGCGCGGGGCTCATTCTCGTGAACTGGCTTTCCGGGCGCAGAAAGGCGATCTGGGTCTCCAAATCCGCCACGCTTATCGAGGACGCGATCCGCGACTGGACTGATCTCGGCGGCTCGCCTGCTGATATCCAGCCGCTTTCCAAATGGAAACCCGACCAGCCCGTCCCGATGGGCGACGGGATCCTCTTCGTGACCTACGCCACGCTGCGGTCCGCGGGCAAATGCGGCACCATGCGGCTCAGCCAGATCCTCGACTGGATGGGCGAAGACTTTGAGGGCGTGCTGGCTTTTGATGAAGCCCATGCCATGCAGAACGCGGCCGGGTCCGAGCAGGGCAGGGGGGTCAAACCCTCCCAGCAGGGCCTCGCCGGGCTGCGGTTGCAACTTGCCGCGCCCCGCGTCCGCGTCTTCTACATATCGGCCACGGGGGCGACGAGCGTGCACAACCTCGCCTATGCCGCGCGGCTGGGGCTCTGGGGTCAGGGTCCCGAATACCCCTTCCCGAGCCGCGAGAGTTTCGTCTCGGCGATGGAAGCCGGCGGCGTGGCTGCCATGGAGGTGGTCGCACGCGATCTCAAGGCGCTCGGGCTTTACACAGCCCGTGCCCTCAGCTTCGATGGGGTGGAGTATGACGTGCTCGAACACGCGCTGACCCCGGCTCAGATCGAGATCTACGACGCCTATGCGGGAGCATTTCGGACGATCCACCACAATCTCGAAGCGGCGTTGACCGCGACTGGCGTCAACGATGCCTCGGGCGAGACCAATGCCTCGGTCGCACGCGCCTCGGCTAAGTCCCGCTTCGAGGGCACGAAACAACGGTTCTTCAATCATCTCCTAATGGGCATGAAGGCCCCGAGCATCGTCCGTGCCATCGAGGAAGATCTGTCGGCAGGCAAGGCTTGCGTCATCCAGGTGGTCTCGACGGGTGAGAGCCTGTTGAAGCGGCGACTTGAGACCATGGATCCGGAGGATGAACTCGTTGAGGGTGCCCTGACGCCTCGCGACTACGTGCTGGGTTATCTTGAGCAGGCCTTCCCGATCCATGCGCAAAAGCTGGTCGAGATCGACGGCAACATGGTTGCGGAACCCTTGCGCGACGAGACCGGCGCGCTGGTCGTCTCGCGCGAGGCGCTCGCCCTGCGCGATGCGGCAATGATGGAACTGATGACGCTGGCGCCGATCCCCTCGGCGCTCGATCAGATCCTCTGGGCCTTCGGCGACGAGGCCGTGGCGGAAGTCACGGGCCGATCGATCCGGCCACTGAAGGCGGCGGATGGTCATCTTTTCATCGAGAAGCGCGCCGCCAGCAGCAATTCCTCCGAGACCCAAGCCTTCATGGACGGCGAGAAGGATGTCCTGATCTTCTCCGATGCGGGCGGCACGGGCCGGTCCTATCATGCAGCTCAGACCGCGAAGAACCAGAAGCGGCGACGGCACTACCTGCTTGAGCCCGGCTGGCGCGCGGATGCCGCCATCCAGGGGCTGGGCCGCACGCATCGCTCGGCCCAGGTCAGCGCGCCCTTCTTCCGGGTCTGCACCTCGGATGTGCATGGCGAGAAGCGTTTTACTTCGACGATCAGCAAACGGCTCGACCAGCTGGGGGCGCTCACCAAGGGCCAGCGAGAAACCGGCTCGCAAGGCATGTTCCGCGAGGAGGACAATCTCGAAAGCCCGATCGCGCGGGCGGCGCTGCGCGGCTACTACGCCGATCTTGCCGCCGGACGCGCCGCCGCGATGAGCTACGAGAGCTTCACCGACTGGACAGCCCTGCGGCTGATCGACAAGGACGGGGTGCTGCTCGAAGAGCTTCCCCCGATCCAACGGTTCCTCAACCGGGTGCTGGCGCTGCCGATCCACATGCAGAACGCGCTCTTTACAGAGTTCATGAGGCGGATCGCCGATCAGACCGAACGGGCGCGGGCGGCGGGTACGCTCGATCTCGGCGTCGAAACCCTGCGCGGCGAAAAGATCGAACAGGTCGGGGCGGAGGACCTCTGGACCTGCCCGAAATCCGGCGCGGTGACGCGGATCATCGGGCTCGAGGTGACGGACCCGGTGCATGTGCTGTCCGCGGATGAAGCGCTCTCGCGCGATCCGGACAAACAGCCGATGGTCAACCGCGCGTCTGGCCGCGCGGCGCTCGTCTCGGCGCGGCCCATGCAGATGTATGACGAGGATATCGTCACACTGATGCGCAAGGCGGTGCGGCCCAACGGGTCCAGTTATCTCGAGGAGACCCGGTTTGAAGCCTCCGCCTGGGAAAAGATCGGGAAGTCCGAATTCATCCGGCTCTGGGATGATGAAGCAGCTGCTCTGCCAAAAACCACCACGACCAAGCTCTACCTGCTGACCGGGCTGCTCTTGCCGATCTGGAAGGACATCCCGACCACCAATGAGCGCATCTACCGGGTCACGCCCGACGGGGCGGCCGCGATGATCGGGCGCACGCTGAGCGAGGAAGGGGCGGCAGCGCTGCGCGCACGCTTCCTCGTCTCCAACCCACAAACCCCAGAAGAAATGCTGACCGCCGCCCTGGGCACCACTGCCCAGGTCGATTTGGGCCACGGCCTGACCCTGACCCGCCGCCGGGTCGCAGGCGAGATGCGCCTTGAGTTGGGCGGTGCGGATCGGGGCATGATCGACGGCCTCAAGGCGCTCGGCTGCTTCACCGAGATCATCGCCTTCCAGCTTCGGGTGTTCCTGCCGCATGGGGACAGGATCGACACGGGCAGAATTCTGGCCCGGATCGTGGGGCAGGCACCAGATGCCGCTTCAGTGGCAGCAGAATAGGCAAGGGGGGGGAAAGATCATGACACTCGATGAAATCAAGGCCGCCGTCGATGCCGGCCAGACCGTACATTGGGCCAACACCGGCTACCGCGTGCACAAGGACAGATTCGGCCAGTACCTGATCACGTTTGAGCCGAACGGCAGCACCATCGGGCTGACCGACCGCAGCGGGCAGCGGTTGAACGGGGATGAGGCAGAGTTCTTCATCGCGGGACCGGAGGAGGGCGACGAGAATACCCAGGACAGCCATTTGAGACCAGACGGGCAGGGGAGGGGCGTCGTACACGGCGGGGAGGTGGCACAATCTCTCAGGCACCAGCGCTGAACTGAAGGTTGGGAAGAAAGGAAAGCGAGCTTTCTGGTTTGTGATCCCAGGAGGGGTCGAAAAAGCAATCCCGGATGCGCTGGCAAGGACGTCAGGCACCGGCCAATCCAAAAGGAACCATCCCATGTTCGCAGGAACCCTCACCCGCAATGTCGAGACCGCAGCCGCTCAATACTCTGGCGTGATCCATTCGACGCGTTTCGATATCGCCATCCAGCTTGAAAAACGCCCGAAGATGTCCGCGCGCAGCCCGGATTACGACGTGACCGCGGTCAACAAGTCGGGCCGCAAGGTGCGCATCGGTACGGCCTGGAACGAGACCGGCAATACCAGTGGCAACCCCTACATCTCGATGCAGATCGACGTGGGTCTCGGCCCGTTCCGTGTCAATGCGGTGCAGACCCAGGAGGCGCGTGCGGCGCAGAGCGGCGAATTCGAGATCATCCCGCTTGTCTCGAACGGCCTCATGAAATCCGGCTCAATCTCGGGCGAGTTGACCGCGATGGACGCCGACAACGCCTTCGCGGGTTACATCGCCAACATGATGTTCGACCTCGATTTCATGCTGATCGAGAACGACTACAAGTCCGAGGACACCCATCCCGATTACCGGGTCGAGGTCAGCTCGCCCCGCGGCAAGCCGATCCGCGTCGGGTCTGCCTGGATGGCCAAGAGCAGCCGCACGGGCAATGACTACCTGTCGCTGCTGATCAACACGCCCGATGGCGATCTGCGGGTCAACGCCGTGCAGAACGAAGAACAGCGCGGCGGCAAGACCTTCTCGATCATCCCGTTCATCGACGGTGGTGAGCAGCCGCAGGATGGAGGCGCGGGGCTGTCGCTGGTCGCCTGATCATATCACGAGGCTTGAACATTCGAGTAGCAAGGGGAGCCGTGGGATCACGGTTTCCCTTTTTCCATGTCCGTTTGCGTGAAGGAGCCCACCCGCTTGCAATCTGGTGCGATTGCTATACAATAATATATTAACGTAGTATCGGGAGCGGGCGCGTGGCGGCGAGATCAGGGACGGTTCCATGGTTTGACAACTTTGATGTCGCGGCCGAGGTTGAGATCCTCACCGCCCATATCGAGCGCTGGACCGAATTCGCGCTACCCGCCCGAAAGCGCGATGTTATCATGTCTTTTGCCAAGTCGAAGCTCGAGACGACAAGGCTGGCATACAGAGAGGCCAAGGCGGCGGGCAAGCCGGTGTCCACATCGCGGCGTGCTTATCTGACCGACCTGCAGGACACGATCTTCATGGCGATACCGGAAGAGAACCTCGCGCTGATGCCGCTGAGCGAGCAGGTCCTGAACGATCCGTCATTTTACGCGGACGCCATGCACCGTGCCGCTGCGATCAGTGAGGATGAGCTCTTCATGGCGCTGTCCTCATCGCTGAAGGACATGACGGTCCAAGACGCCCGAGCGTTCGTCTCGAAGCTGTGGCACAGCACGATCGATGACAATGCCCGCAAATACGCCGAAGCCCTGAAGCGTCCCGAGCGTGAAATCATGCCGCTGCGGCCGGGGAACACCTCAGCCGACGTTCGTTCGTAATCACGCGATTACGGAAAAAGTCAAAGGCATGGGTCAACACCTTATGACCGATATAGATTAACCATGATATCGTTTGACCAGAACGGTGTTCCTACCGAAGAGATGATGTTGCGCTCATCCAGCCACCTAACAAGTTCGCTGTTTTCATTCGTTCTCTTGAGAGTAGGACGAGCATATCCGGTTTGGATTTTCGAATATGGGTAGGAAAGCTTTCCCAAGACCTCACGAACTTCATTCGTATCGAGTGTTTCATGGAGGAGATTGAGCAACTGGACCTGAGTGCCGATTGGCTTGGTATTCACGACAACTGCCTTGACGATCTCAGGTGTGAGTGCAGGCAGCGCGCCATTTGCCCGTAAAAGGATTGGCCCGACAATGCCAGCGCGCTCTGGAAGGCTGGGAAGACCGCTCAAGTCCATTAAACCAATGAGCGCCCGCTTTTCATCGTCCGAGATATCGGTAGCAAGCAATCTCTCGCGGAAGCTATCGTCAATCGAATACGAGCTGGGGTCGCGAAGATAGGAGGCGATGTTCTGAGCGACGAATGCCGTTTGAAGATCAGCCTCGCCGTCAAGCGTGGCCAGATTCTCGGCGTTAAAGGTGACGCGTCGCTCTTCGATGAGTATTCGGCGTTTGCCGGCGCTTACTGCATTGGGAAATGCCTTGAATTCCTTTGGAAGCGCCCGGATATAATCACGATAGACGCTATCGGCGAGACCTTCTGCATCGATGAGGAACTGACGAAGAGGGAGTGCTTCTTTTGGTTCTGGAACTGGAGTTTTCAGGAGAGCGGTACGGACCTCATCATCGCCAAGGAAGGCGATGAGAGCGTCACCCCCGAAATTTTCAGACTGGATAAAGGCGAGACAGTTGGACCAAGTAGGAGCGATCTGTGTCCCACGGAACACCAGGGGCTGATAGCGCTCGGGTATTTCTTCCAGTGTGGGCAGAAGCTTGGTTTGTCGTAGGACGAACGCTTCGACATCGTTGGCATCGAGCTCATCGTGTAACATCACGGCCAATATCGCTTCGATATCCTCCTCATCGTCCTCGTTCATCTCCAACAGCACATTCGTGAAGTACGCTGAAAGATCGCTTTCCACCCGGTTGAGGAGCGGTTCGGCTCCGGAGTTTCGAACCCTCGAGTAATGTCGCTTACGCAAGTCTGGGCCAGTTTCTTCTCCGAGGATAGAGCCGAAGATGTAGTCAAAGTTAGCAGCGTTCAGGCGGTAATGACCGAACTCGTACAGTTTGCGCGCAACGTTCGGATATTCATCGATGGCAGCAAGATCCTTCGTTTCGATCCGCAACTCTTCAAGCTTGCTCGGGTCCATCCCCTCTAACAGGTCGAGAAGGTCCCGGAGATTGTTGGCGGCGAACGCTCGCAGCTCGGGGTGCTCCTCGCGTTCCCGGGCCAGCGTGGCTGGCGAAAGATGTTCGATGAGGCGGGAAATATGCAAAATTGCGGAGGAATCCTCAATTGCCGCGGGTACGAAACCGCGCCAAGCGTCAATGAACTGCCTCATGAACTCGCCAATGTGCAATCCCGTCGTATAGTAGGCCTCGAAGAACTCCTGCTGATTTGGAAACTCATTTGAAAGATATGCAAAAACCTTTTCTAGTAGGTTCTTATGCTCCCCGCTCTCCAAGAGCGCGTCGACGAGTCGGACGTTCAGCGCATAATCAAGGCCAAAATCGTCCTCCCTCATTCCAGCGATAACTTCATTCGGGTTGTCGATCGGAAACAGGGGCTCAGGTGTATGGAAAGCCCTTATCTGAATCAGGAACTTGTTGTCGTTCGGTGAAAGCCGTCCAGTGTGGAACAAGGAGGTATACTGGTAGTAGCTATCATCGAGATGGCCCTCCAGGAGCAGGAACCGAGCCAGTTCGCCGCCCTCGCCGATATTTTCGAAAAGGTTCTCGATTTCTAACGCGCTTGAGCGCAGCAAGGCGTTAAACTTGCTCGTTCGAATAGTCTTGATCTCGCTTTTCAGAACGGAGATTCGCCGATGCGCAGCCTTCTTTTGTGCGTCTGCTTTCTGTTCGATGCTTCGCACCCGTTCGGCATAGCTTTCATTGGGGTCGACTTTCTCTTCTAAGCTAGAATTATTGTGCTGAGAGCGATAATTATTGATCTGACGGCAGTGCAAGTTCGGAGTTGTAATAATTTGTTCGAAATCTGCATGCTCGGACAAACTATTAGGCGCAATGCTCTCTTGTGGGGTTCTGCCTACGCCACTGGTATTTGCCGGTAGTGTTTCGAGGAGCGCCATCGCATAAATGCGGTTGAGCTCGCGCCGATCCTTCGGAATTTGCTGTTCAGCCGCCGCGATGTCGCGTTCGAGGTTGGCAATCTCGGATCGTTAGCCCCGTTCAAGAGTGGCGATGATCTCGTCTTTACGCCCCAAAATTCCGGCGAGATGCCCTTCGCCGCGGTGGAGCTGTTCGAAATCCCTAGGATAGACATTCTTATAAATCAGCACTGCAAGAAGCTTCGTGGCATCGAGCACGTTCTCGCCATCGGTTTCCAAGTTTGCGACGTAAATCGCATACTCATTGAAAATGTTATGGATCAGCCGGAGGTCGCTGAGGTAGCGAGACACCTCCCGCAGGAATTGCTGATCTAGCCTTCCGTCCAGTTCGAGTCGCTCACCCTGCGCGAGCACCATGTCAATTGAGTTCGAGCTGTTAATAATCGGAATGACGGGGATGATGAATTCGAAGAACTTGGTCCGGTCAGTGTTGACAAACATGTCGTCGCGCAGTGCGTAGAGGAATCTGACTTGGCGTTTCACGCCTACATTGCTGTTCACGAGACTGTTGATCTCGCGAAGCGTGACGAAAATGTCGGAATCCTCGAAGCGATCGAGATCTTCCACGATTACGAGATCGTAGCGCGTAGATTGGAAGAAGTAGACGATTTCATCCAGGTGACGATTGAGGATTGAGTCTTGGTCTTCCGAAGACGGCCGCATCTCGATGTCCTTCAGCGAAATGCTCTTAAGGGACACACCGAAGCTGGCGACGTAAAAGTGATGTATCACAGACCAAAGAAAGATTAGCGCAAAAACGGCTAAGGAGATATTGAACCAGTTCGTGAGATCGAAGGGTTCGAAATACGACCCTTCAAAGATATCTGCGCGATTGTAGAACGCATGCCAAAGAGCGAGTAGTCCGGAAAGAATGTAGAAGGATCGGAAGATCGACCAGAATCCCGGTGATTGGATACGTTTAAAGCGCGAGAGGGGCAGTTTGTTTGAATCTGCGCCATATAGAAGTTGTTGGAGGATACTTCGCTCAATTTCCTGTTTGGTCACTGTGCGTCGCTCATCACCTGCTTCCGGTAAGAAGGCGGCGAGAGAGATATGCAGGGCTTTTCGGGGATAGGATTTCAGGAAAGTTCGGATGATGCTGCTCTTGCCGGAGCCGTAGGGCCCGGTGAGCGCGATGTTTGACACGTCCGGACTGTCGGTCGCGAACTTCAATGCAGCCGAATATACCCCTCCTTGGTCAGCCTCGTCGGTTGGGGCGAGGTCAACGAATTTTGCTGGCCCTACGGGGGCAGCGGTTCTCAAGCGCAATGCTTCCGCAATTTTGACGAGCTTGCCGAATATCCAATGGCTGATTTTAGTAAGGTTGGATTTCATAACGGGTTGTCTACCATGTTCCAAGCTTTGTCCCATCCGCGCTTAGAATGTAGACGACCACGCGCTCTCGGGGCCAAATGTTTGCTGTGATGCCGAATTCTGACTTGTCGCAGACAGCCTTCTCTTGTGGTTCGAAATAGCCTTTTGCCACAACCGAAGCAAACGCCCAGTTTCCAACAACTGTATTGGAGGTTTCGCAAGCCTTGGGTTGATTGCAGTCATTGGCCTCCGCGATGCCCGAGGCAGTTTTTAGCGCGAAGCGGTTGTCGACAACTCGCGCAGTGAATGTGTACGATCCGCCCGTTGTGCCGGATTCTGACGCGCATCAGCTCGTTGTGGCTGGTAGGGTGATTGCCTAAACTTCTAATGTGATTGGAGCCTTGCGGCCTCCCCAGCTCGGCTTCGCGTGTCGCAGGGGAGAACGGCCCTTCGGTCCGTCGCGCATTCGGCCATGCGGCCTCACCGCGGCGTCGCACCCGGCATCCCGGTTTGCCCGCCTCGCGAGCACGTTCCTCCCCGGCCGCTCCGCCGGATTGCGCTCTGGTCTGTTTTGGCCCGAGGCCAAAACGATCCCGCCACTTCATCCGTCTCCCGCGTCCGGTCGGGCCGTTTGCCTGCTCGTGTCGGGCAAACCTACCGTCAAAACACACACACATGAGTGCGGAAGCATATCCTCCGGATGGCCCCCAAATCAGCCCGCGTCAAGGATCGCAAAACTTTTCGGCGAGGGCGGAGCCGGTGGCTTGGGGCGGTCCCGTGCGTGAGCGCGCGCATGTGTCCGGTGCCGCGCTCGGAAAACTTTTGCGCCCGGCAAGCCGGCGGCTGCGCCGTCCCTGACCCGGGCAGATTCGGAAACCAGGCATTCGGCCATGCCCCCACACTCACGTGGTGGCCTTGGAACCGAACACTGGAGACCAGACATGGCTTACGACACTGCGAACACCTACGAGACCATCGAGCTTTTCGGACTGACCGAGAAGGACGCACAGCTGCCGATCCCCGAGGATCACATCCTGACCGACCACATTATCCGCGACAGCTTCGAGGCTTTGCTCGGGCAGCTGCGCGGCACCGGGCTTGAAGCAGAGATCGAACCGCTGGCCCATGGGCTCGCCACGATCCTGCAGCGGCGCAAGGTGGCGCTTGGCAAGGAGGTTGACCGCACCGCCGACAAGATCGGCGCGCTGGCAAAATCTCACGACGGATCGGAGATCGCCGAGACCGCGCTCGAAGAAGCGCAGGCGCGCTTTCTGCAGCTGCGCGAGATTGTCAGCGCCATTGAGGTGATGAGCGAGGCAGCGGCGGAATGCTACGAGATCGAGACGGGCCACGCCTTCATCCCGGCAGCCGGGTCGCGCGCGAGCGTCCGGGCGCAGGAGACCGGGGCGGTCTTCGAGGCGCGGCAGCTCCTGGAGCAGCATGACCGGGAGACTGCCGAGAAGTCGAAAGTCGAGGGGGTGCCCCTGATCGTCTCAGGCGCCACCGACTGGACCGATGTCGATGTGATCTTCAACACGCTGGACAAGGTTCGCGAACGGATCAAGCAGAACCGCAATCAGGAGATCTTCCTCTGCCACAAGGGTGGCAAGCACGGGGCGGAGATGATTGCGGCTCGGTGGGCCCGGGCACGCGGGATAGCGCAGGCGCGCTTCGATCCGCGCTGGTCCGCGCACGGGCGGGCGGCACCGTTCAAGTGCAACGATGAGATGCTGGACGACAAGTTCGCGGCGACGGGGGTTGTACTCTTCGGCGGCAACGGGGTCGCGCTGAACCTCGGGCAGAAAGCGGAAGCGAAAGGCCTGACGGTCATGCGGGTTGCGGACCCGGTGAAGAAGGCGTCGCAGGAGTGAAGAGAGGGGGTCGCGCTTGGCGCGGCCCTTTCGTCATGTCTCATGGCGCGTGCGGTCGGTTACGCAAGATCGACAGGCTGCGGCGGCCGGCACTGTCATCGCTCTACCCGGTCCGTCAGTGTTCGGTCCATCCGCATTGGCGCGGGCTGGGGATGGTGCGCACCTCACATGGATCGCCAGCAGCGTAAGACGCGAGGGGTCGAGACGTCGGACTTGAGGCTGAAGACCAGCACAACGCTTGGGTGGCGTTTCGGAACATCACACCCACGCCGGCGGGCTCCGTCCGCACCCCGGCCAGGCTCGGCGGGACGCGGACGCGGATGGTGGCGGCTGCGTGATGGCAAGGGTCATCCGGATCACTCCTTTTTGCTCATAGATGTGGATCGCACGGGGTCGGCCCAATCGTGCCCTCAGCTTCCGCTTCGGCAAGCACAAATACGGCTTCCACGGCGGGCCGCGGACCCTCCGCATTTGCGCTTGCGGCTGGGCCTCTTGCCCCCGTGCTGGGTGATCCCCATCGCAACAAGGAGTATCCCAAATGACCAACCACTACGTCGCCACCGTCCCCGTCAAGTTCACCGACACCGATGGTCAGGAGCGCACCCGCTTCCAACGCGTGGGCGCCATGTTCCGCAACACCCGCAACGGGGATGGCTCGGAGTTCTTCAGCCTCAAGCTCGACTTTCCCGTCGCGGTCTCGGAGCTGGTGATGTTCCCGCCGAGCGCGAAGGATCCCCAGGACTGAATCCTCTGACGAGGATGGGCCGCCCCAGGACGATCCGGGGGCGGCCCGATCCCTGTTCCAGGGATGCCGGTCCCTGCGCGTTCAACGGACGCACTCCACCCGGAATGATCAGGCCGCGACAGACCGGCCAGTCAGCCTCAAGGGGGCCATCCACAAAAACCTATCGGCCAGGGCCTCCCGGTTTTTGCGGCAGAGATTTGGGGACCCAAATCTGGCCCTCCTTGACCCTGCCTGTCCGCCCTGTCGGTGGGGTTTGCGCCCGCCCGCGGTTCCGTCCGAACACATGCGTGTTCGGCCAGACCCTCGGGCGGGGCTGGGGAAGGGGGACTCCGAAGTTGGAGGCTGCGCTGGTGGTGAGGGGGCAGGCCCGCGTCCCTGCGGGCCGCGGGGGAAGCGGACACCAAGGCTGCCTGAGACCTGATGCGACGTAAGTATATAATTGACATCTAGGTATATTATCGTAAGGTAGGGGCAGCCTTGGTGGAAGGTGGCAGGAAATAGGGGGTCTTTCTTCCGCATGTCCCGATCAAAACGCCTGACAGAGATCGAGAAGATGCAGATCGTCCGCGAGGCCGCGGAGGGTGTGTCGACGTCTGAGCTGGCCGAGCGTTTCAAGGTCACATCGCGCGCCGTGCGCTACGTCTTGAAAGCCGATGCCGAGCGCCAGACCGATACCGCTATTCCGGTCTCAGCGGTCAGTGTGAAAGTCACGGCTGCAGAGCTCGCGGCGCTCGACGAGGTGCTCGCTGAGGCCGAGATTGAGAGCCGTGCCGAGGGGCTCAGGCGGCTCATTCAGGCGGCAGGCGGGGTGTTCGTTCCGGACGCGCAGATGGCAGCAGAGATGGCGCGCTATCGCGCCTCGCTGCACGAGGTCGGTAATGGGGTCGCGCAGATCGCCAAGCAGATGGCGCAGGCCAACCGGCAGGGGCAGGGGGCTGGCCCGGAGTTTACCGAATTGCGCCTTGCGCAGATGCGCGGGCTGGCGCGGTTCATCCTGGATTCCGCTGACGAGATCGATCTGCTGCTGCGCCGCCGTCGAGACGCGATGCAGCTGCAGGCCACGGCCGCGCTGAGGGAGTTTGCCCATGCGGCTGAATGATGCTGTCGACGCTGTTACCGGGGAGGTGTTCCGGGATGGCTGGAGCCGGATCCGGGGCTCGATGCAGGGGCTGCACGTGGCCAAGCAGAAGCAACTCGTGCGTGCTGCAGCAGGGCACCGGCCGGCGGTCTTCAAGGCGATCCGGGGCGGGGGTACGCATACCAAATCGCAGCTCTCAAACCAGCTCGATTACCTTACCACGAAGTCGACCCATATCGTCGACTCGAGCGGGTTTCTGGATGGCAAGGCGAAACTTGAGGCGGGCGACATCAAGGATCTGACCGAACGCTTTGCCAAGCGGTGGGATGCAGGCTTCAAGCCCAAGCTGGGCCAGACGACCCATATGCTCATGTCCTTCCCCATCGGCACGCGCGGGGAGGATGTGCGCGACATCGCGACGGATGTGGCCGAGCGGTTCTTCCAGACCGACGCGGGGCATTTCGACTACATCATCGCGGTACATGAGGACTGGGATCACCCGCATGCGCATCTGGTGCTGAACCGCCGCTCGCAGGAAGGCGAGTTCTTCTTTCTGGGGCGCAACCATCGCTTCAACTATGACGATTTCCGCCTCGCCATGGTCGAGGAGGCCGAGAAGTATGGTGTGCGCCTCGAGGCCACGCGCCGGGTGGATCGCGGGGTTGTGCATTACCCAGCCGCTACCCGCGAGGTCTATGCGGCGAAAGAAGAGGGTCGCGCGCCCCGCGAGCGGGAACGTGTTGGGCAGGACCTGACGCGTACGCTGGCGGAGATCGCCAACACCAGAACCGTCTATCATTCGCTTGCCGTGGAGGCCTCCCGGGAGACCTCCGAGGTCCGCGGGGCCCGCGAAGACATTGCCGCGGCACTCTTCCGCGCGGGCGAGGTGCTGGCGCATGGCGGGCAGGTGGACCGAACAGGAGATGTGTATATGGCCGAGGATCAAAGTTTCGAGGATCTGAGAAGCCTCTATGCGGAGAAGCTCGCGCGGGTGCAGGGCATGATCGCCGAGAAGTCTGACGCGGAACGTCCCGTGCTGGAAAAACGCCTCATCGAGATCCAGACGCAGGTCCAGCACATGCAGCCTCTCGGTTTGCGATCATCTACGCTGTCGGAGACCCCCTCGGAGGGCGGGATCTATTCCGAAGCCAATATCGACGCCAGCCAGCGCGAGCGTCTGGCAGAGCCCGATCTGAGATCGCGCATTGACGCGGCACTACACGGCACCGGGATCAGCACATCGGAAGTGGTGGCCCGGATCGAGACGGGCGCCTCAAATGCAGCGCTCGAGCATCAATGGATCGCCAATGATCTAACCAAGGTCGCCGAGGCGCGGGATCTGAACCTCGAGCGCCGCGCCGATCTGGAACAGGCGCGCGACATTCTCAACGATGTGCATGTCGAACTTGGCACGCTTTTGGAACGGGAGAACGTGCTGCGCCGGGATGGTGTCATGGAAGCGGAACCGGTCAGCGAGCGGTTCCATTATCACCGGGACGCGGTCCAGGCAATGGAAGGGACAATCCGTCAGGAGATGCGCGCAGACGGCCTGACCGCGCAGCAGATCGAGGACCGGGACCCTGAGGTTGTCTCGCGGGCAGAGCGCCGGATCGAGACCGAGCAGCGCGCGTATCTCGTGGCACACCCGGAGCTGCTCGCACGTCCCGGCGACGTGATCGACCGGTCTGAGCCCTACAGGGAGACCATCACCGATGCGGCCCGCGCCAGCGAGATCACCCGCGAGGTCGACCGCATCATGGAGGGACGCGACCTCCGCATGCCGGTTGCAGATGCTGTCACGGATGACTTGCGCGCGCGCTATCCGGACATGCCGTCCCACCTCGCCCGCGGGCTTGGCGCGACCTATGCGGCCGTCGTCGAGATCCGCGACACGGAGGCCATCAACCAGGTCCGCCGCGAAACCGAGATGCGCGACGGGCTCGGGTCTGGCACGCGCGACGCATTCCTCGCAGCCCGCGGTGAAACTGCGCCGCAGTCTGACCGTGCCGACCGCCTTGCAGACGAGATTGCGCGTGTCCTGGACCATGAGCGGGCTGGGGAGTTGTCCGCACCCTTCGAGACCGAGGCGGAGCGGGACGCCTTCCGCGACGGGATCGCGCGGGTGCTGGATGACCGCCAATTGGGCCGTCTCACATCCGGCGATGCCGATGCGCTTGAGAAGGTTCTCGAGGACCGCCTCGACCGGCTCTATGTCGCCAAGGTCTACCTGCAATCGGATGCCGCGACGGCCAACACGGAGGCCTTGCGTCAGGTGGTCGATGATCTCGCCGACACCGAATATGAAAAACACCGCGCGACAGACGTGGATGGAGAGACCGAGCGGGGTCAGGCCCATTGAGCGCCTCCATGGGAAAAGCGCGGATCGCCACAGGGGTCTTTCTGGTAACGCTGGTGACCGGGGCCATGGGCTATACCATCGCCTCGGCGGTGCTGACCTACCAGGATCTCGGGTTCGGGGCCGAGATCGACTTTGCCTATATCGCGCAGAACTACATGGCGATCCTCGATCGCCGCCCGGAGGACGCGCAACTTATTCACCTGATCATCGGCAGCTTCGCCGCCGCTGGCCTGATGCTGAGCCTCGCCCTCTCGGGGTCCGCCCTGACACGGTTTGGCCAGACCCATTGGCAGACCGCGCGCGAGATGAAGGCCAATGGCTTCTTCGGGGCGCCGGGCACCGGGTTCATCCTCGGCAAGCTGGGGCCGCCGGGCTCCCGCGCCAACTACATCTGCTCCAAGGTCTTCCCCCATGCGCTGATCGTGGCCCCCACGGGCCGTGGCAAGACCACGGGCTTTGTCATTCCGAACCTGCTGACCTGGCAAGGCTCCGCTGTGACGCTCGATGTGAAGGGCGAGTGTTTCGAGGCCACGGCCCGGCATCGCGCAGCCCAAGGCGACAAGGTCTATCGCTTTGCCCCCACCGATTGGGAGGGCAAGCGCACGCATCGTTACAACCCGCTCCTGCGCATCTATCAACTGAAAGATCCCGCGCGCCAGCAGATGGAATTGCAGCTCCTGGCGACGCTCTTCTTGCAAAGCGACAACGACCGGGTGCAGGGGCTGCTAAAAGGCGGGATCGATCTCTTCGTGGCGGCAGGCCTGCTGGCGTTCCAGCGCAAGCGCCCGACCTTGGGCGAGATCTACCGCATTGCGGCCTCGGGCGGGAACAAGCAGAAGGAGTATTTCGCGCGGGGCCACGAAGTCGACAACCGGGCGGCCAAGCTGATCTTCACGCGGCTCGCTTCGACCAATAACGACACGCTGACCTCCTATGTCTCGCTCCTGATGACCTCGGGGCTCGACCAATGGCAGAACCCTGCCATCGATGAGGCGACGGCGGTGTCGGACTTTGACTTCCGGACGATCCGCAAGAAGCCCTTTTCGGTCTATCTCGTGGTCCAGCCGCTGATGGTGAAGCCGCTCGCGCCGCTGATCCGGCTGTTTTTCTCCGACCTGCTCTCGGCCATGCAGGAAAAGGATCCCGGGCCAGACGAGCCGTGGCCAGTGATGATCATGCTCGACGAGTTCAACCGTCTCGGCAAGATGCCCATCGTGGTCGAGAGCATCGAGACCCTGCGTACCTATCGCGGCCATTTGGCCGTGGTCACCCAAACCATCCCCGCCCTCGATGAAATCTACGGCGAGAACACCCGCCGCGCCCTGCAAGGCAATGCCGGTGTGAAGCTCTATTTGACGCCCTCGGATGAAAAAACCGTCGAAGAGCTGAGCAAGGCGGTGGGCAAGACCACGAAGACCGTCATCACGCGGTCCCAGTCCATCGGCAAGAACCCCTTTGAAGGGCGCAGCCAATCCACGCGGACCGAAGAAAGCTCTCTCCTGCCCGAGGATGAGGCACGCCGCCTACCGCTCGACGAGATTGTCATGGTGATCGATGCGCAAATGCCGGTCCGTGCAAAGCGGATCCAATATTTTGACGATCGGCTGTTCAAGGCAATCCACGCGGCACAGACGGGGGAGTTGCCGTTTCCGAAGCCGGGAGGAGGGGGATCGCAAGGCACGCTGCCGCTGAGTGTGCGCGCCATGCCGATGACGCCGCCTTCGGATGGGCCAGGGGGAACAGAAGCCGATGTGGAGAGGGCAAGCCAAGCTGGCGATGGTCAACCGTCAGGCCAAGCCGACGCCGCTCCAAAGAAGACCGCGCCTGTCGTTCAAGTCGTCATCGTCGAGGAACAGCGCCAGATGGAGATGGATTTTGCGGTGCTGGTGCCTTCTGATGATCTGGCAAAGGAGGTGGGTGACGAGCAGGTGAGGACCGCTGTGGATGGCCTGGGCGCGCTAGAGTCGGCTATGAAAGATGGGCCTTAAGACGTCTAGTGATTTTTTGGAGGGTTGTTTTCTTGAAAAATGGGAATGAGGAATGAAATTTTGGTGCAATGAGAACAGTATGGCAACATTTGCAGTCGCCCGAAATCGTGGTAAGCGGGAAAAGCCATCAGAAAATGGGGTTACTGTGGCTCATTGTCTTTTTTGTTTGAGCGCTAACCGGCGGATGACGGAGTAAAGCTTACACCATGTATTACCTTGATGGCCTCGCCAGCTGGCCAATGCGTCCGGAAGCCAAAGACGTTCTCATTGAGGCGCTGGCTCAACCCGGAAACGCGAACTCCAATCACGTTGCAGGCTGGCAGGCTAACCGCCTCTACGAAAAAGGAAGGAGGGCCGTTGCGACCCTTATCGGTGCTGCGCCAAACGAGATCTTCATTACCTCGGGCGCTACTGAGGCAAACGCGCTCGCGATCATAGGGACTTCGCGCGCCGTTGCAGAACAGTTTCCGCACAGAAACAAAATCATTCTGTCCGCGCTGGAACACGACGCGGTTCGACGTCCTGCGGAAGCACTGCGCGAGTTGGGCTTCGAGGTCCTGATGTGTCCTGTCGGCATAAATGGTTCGATTTGCCTGGAAAGTCTCGAGGCTCTTTTGGGCGAGACCACACTGCTCGTCAGCACAATGCTCGCAAGCAATTTAACGGGTGTAATCCAACCAATTGAAAAGATAAGTGAAATGGCGCATGCCGTCGGCGCGCTCATGCATGTCGATGCTGCTCAGGTCGCGGGCAAGCATCCGATCGACGTATTCGATCTCGGTGCCGATTACCTCAGCCTATCGGCTCATAAATTTGGGGGACCACAGGGTGTCGGTGCGCTTTTTGTGGCCGCCAACGTCCCAAAGCCATCCGAGCTGACATCCGCAAGACCGTTGGAAGAGCATCTGAGAGGAACGCAACCTGCCGCGTTAGTTGCGGCGATGGGCCGTGCAGCCGAGATATCGGCTCAGAATATGGCGCGAGAGTCTGTCCACAGTAGGGGTCTGATATCCCTGTTCGAGGAGCAACTCTCTGGCGACGGCTTGCGTGTGGAACGACTTTTCCCATCAAGTCCGGCGGTTCCCGGAGCTGCCGCATTCATAGTCGACACGCCGGCGAGCTCAGATCTGATCGACAGTCTGAACACCAAAGTATGTCTTTCGAACGCGTCTGCCTGCCATTCCGGTTCATTGCAGCCTTCGCCGGTTCTTTCCGCGCTGCATCTCACTCATGACGAGCAGAAACGCTTCCTGCGTATAGGTGTCGGGTGGTGGCTTTCTGAAGACGATATTGGCTCCGCGACGGCGATCATGGTCAGCGCTGTGGAGAAAGTCCTCCTTGCTACTGGTGAGCTTCACCAGTAGCATAGGCTTATGGCCGATGTATTTGACAATTGGTCCGGCAAACCGCAATTCGCCGGGCACGAAACATTCCCGCTGCGCATCCTTTGGTTGCGCAAAGCATATGACGCGGTTCGCGGCGGCGCCCCGCTGACGGTATTCAAGGACGACGAAGCCATCTCCCGGTTCGGCGTTGGCCGTAACATGGCTGTTTCAATGCGATTTTGGGCGCAAGCGGCGGAAGTTATCCAACTCGACGGCAAGGAATTAAAGCCTGACAATTTGGGTGACCTGCTCTTCGGCGAGAACGGATTTGACCCTTTTCTGGAGCATCCGACCTCTCTGTGGCTCATCCATTGGAAGCTTGCATCGGTGCCGGAGCACACCACAACTTTCTACTATTGTTTCAACGGGTTATTTGGCCACGAGTTTCGATCGACAGATTTGGTGGATGCCATCGAGAAGTTGATCGAGCAAAAGGGATGGCGTGGTGCTCACAAGACTATCCAGAACGACGTCACGGTCTTTCTGCGGAGCTACTGCAGCCGACCGAGCGGGGCGATGGATGACGCCGCGGAACCCTTGCTGGCTGAATTGGCATTGGTCCAAGAGACCGGCTCGAGCGGATGGTACGAATTCTCGATTGGCCCAAAGCCGAACCTTCACGACGCCCTGTTCGCCTACGCATTGGATGCCTACTGGACTCGCGCGCACGACAACCGCGCGACGCTCGCCGCGGAAATGATCTGCCACGACGCCGGCAGTCCCGGCCGGGTGTTTAAGATGGACGAAGATAGCGTCATCGAACGGCTGATGCGGATCGACGAAAGCACTGGTGGTGCTTTCGTCTGGACCGATACGGCAGGCCTGCGACAGGTCCAACGGAATCGGCGTCCTGACTTGGATGCTCTGCTGCAAAGCGCGTTTGGCGAGATTGCGCGCCGCGGAAAGGGCGTATGGCATGGCGCGTGAAACGCTCTCAGACAAAGTCAGACTGAACGGCCGGTTCGTACGAAGCGCGCGGATCGACATGGATCTGACCGGCACGCCGCCCCTTCAAGGTTATGTGCTCCAAGCCAGTACCGAAAAATCGCTCCTCGCGATGGCCGCATCGCTATCGGAGGGAGCACAAAGTGCTTTTACTTGGACCGGACCCTACGGCGGCGGCAAGTCGAGTACCGCACTGCTTTTGGGTAACCTCGTTGCCGGTTCCAAAGAGGGAAAGTCTCTCGCTCGGAAGATCGCCGGTCCGAAGCTGTCAAAGGCAATTGAGAAAGCCTTTGATCCCGGCTTGGGTGGTTGGAGCGTTATTCCGGTTACCGGAAGCCGTGTTAATCTGAGACAAGCCATCGCCGAGAAGATGGCAGAGCGATACGGGTGGACCCGCACAAAAAAGGACCGCGCGACAAAAAGCGATGGCCAACTCGTCCAAGACATATCTGATCACGCAAGTCAGGGACCAATTGTTCTGGTTCTGGATGAATTGGGAAAGTTCCTCGAAGCCGCGGCCGATAAAGACCACGATGCGCACCTCCTGCAGGATCTGGCTGAGATAAGCGCCAGAAGCGAAGGCCGTTTCGTTGTGATCGGAATCTTGCATCAGGCTTTTGAGGCATATGCGGACAAGCTCGCTTCGAGCGCCCGTCTCGAATGGGCGAAGATCCAGGGGCGGTTTCAGGATCTCTCCTTCCTTTCCGCAAGTGATGAAACGGTCAGGCTGCTCGGGCGGGCGATCGATACGGATGATATCCCTGGCACAGCAGAAGCGCAGGCCAAAAGCTTGGCCAAAATCGTCGGTTCAAATCGACCAACGGACGAAGAGGAGCTGACCGAGGCGCTTTCGCAGACCTGGCCTTTGAACCCGATTTGCGCGTTGTTGCTCGGCGGCATCACGCGCCGAAGTTTCGGTCAGAACGAGCGTAGCATCTTCGGATTCTTGGCGTCCGAAGAACCTGGGGGGTTTCGCGAGTTCCTGAAGTCGGAATCGGCAAGCTCAGGGGAAACCTTCGGCCCCGATCGTCTTTGGGACTATCTTCAAACGAACTTTGGTCTTGCTCTTGCGGCTGGGCCGTTGGGGTCGCAAATGACGCTCGCGGCGGAGGCAATCGAGAAAGCGAACGTGCTCGGAGCGGACCTGCACGTGAAGCTGGCGAAATCTGCCGCGCTTATTGAAATCTTCAAGAACGGGACAGGATTGGCTGTCGACCAGGACGCTCTCTTGATCGCCGTTCCGGGGAACAACGTCTCTGATATCACGGGTGCACTCGATGATTTATGCGACTGGGGAGTTTTGCTTCGCCAGAAACGAGTGGGTGGGTATGCACTGTTCTCTGGCAGCGATTTTGACCTCGATGCGGCTTTAGAGAGATTTGGGGGTCGGACCACCTCGTCAGATCTTTCCCAAGTCGCCGCAAAGGCTGGCTTCGACCACATTGTCGCTAAAAGACATTACTTTGATTGCGGCGTGCTGCGGACCTTTGCGTTGCACGTAGAGTGCCTGGGGGAGCAATTCGATCCAAATGAGTTCAAGCGCACCGTAGGTCGCAAGGCGTTGGCCGCGAGTGGTGTCATGGTAATGGCTATCGCGCCCCAAGACGCCCGCTCACCAGACATCGAAGAGAAGATGGATGAGATTGTTCGGATCCTAAGGAAAACGGGAGTCGTGAGTGCATTCTCTTTGGTCGGCGATGGGAAGCGCTTGATTGAAGATGCAGGCGACCTGGCGGCGTTGTCTCAAGTTCAAAAGCAAGTACCGCAGATCGCCGGAGACAGGATCGCGCGGCGGGGAATCCGTGCGCGTGAGGCATTGCTGCGAAATCGCTCGAATGTCGAACTCCAACGCTTGATGCTGTCGAGCCAATGGCAAATCCTTCGGCCAAACGACTCCGAGATGGTGCTCTCTCTGTCCGCCGCGGCATCGCACCTGGCTGACAAAGCCTATCATTCGACGCCAATCATTCACAGCGAGCTGCTGCAAAAGGACAGACCATCCTCGAGTGCTGCGGCCGCTCTTCGAGCCCTTTGCCATGCCATGGTGAAAAGCCCGGATCGGAAGAACCTAGACTTCGAGGGGTTTCCAGCTGCATTCGGTCTCTACCTCACAACTCTGGCCCCAAGCGGCCTGCACCGAAAATCCAAGTCTGGCTACGGTTTTGCTGACCCAGATAAGACCATGACCGGTGCGTCCCTGAAGCCAGCATGGAAAATCTTGCGCTCGAAAAAGGAACAGTCGCTGGCGGAAGTCTATGAGGCTTGGCGGGGAGCGCCCTTTGGCATGAAGGTCGGCGTGATGCCGGTTTTAGCGCTGGCATTCTTGCTCGCAAATCGGCAGATTTATGCTGTCTACCAAGACGGTCGCTTTGTCGCGGATCTCGATGACATCTTTGTCGACAGAATGCTTCAGGATCCGTCGGCCGTCGTTCTGAGGCCCGCTGGACGCTCTGAACACCATCTGGCGTTCCTTTCCCGGATTGCGGAAGGGCTGGATCTGTCTGATGCATCTGCACTTAGCGTTGCAAGTGCAGCCTTCCAGCGTATTGAGGCTTTGAGCGACTTTGCCAAACGCACCAGTCTCCTCTCAGCCGATACGCGCAAGATACGCGATGCAATCCGGCACGCAGACGATCCGGAAACACTGCTCTTCGAAACGCTTCCCGGTCTGAATATCAAAGGTGATCTAGTCGAAAAAACGGTCGCTGCGATTGAAGAGTGTGAGGCGGCCTATGATAGCCTTGCTAAAGATCTGCGACACGCGTTGGCGCAATCCATCGGAGTTCCGAGTGACACCTTTGCCGGAAGCCTCGAGCGCGCAGAGTCCATCAAGGGGTTGAGCTCAGATCTGAAGTTTGAGGCTTTTGCCGCGCGTGTTGGGGAAATTGAAGCCGGGACCGGCAGCCTTGAGGCGGTGGCCGGAACTCTGCAACCGAAGCCCATGCGCGAATGGTCCGACCGCAACCGCGAAGGAGCATTGTCTGAGGTAGCTAGGCTTGGGCGCCGCTTTAGGCAGGCCGAAGCAGTGGCGTTGATGCGCGACCGAAAATCAAACACCGAAGCGATCGCTCTCATTGTGGGCGTCGATCCGAAGCAGCCGCCAATCCTTCAGAGCTTCGAACTCAGCGAAAACGAAAAAGAGACTGCCAGTAAGCTTGCGGACCAGATCATTCGGAATCTTGGCCAAAGTGAACATGGGCACGAAATCGCGCTGGCGGCTCTCGCTCGGGCGGTTGCGGCGCTCACGGACAGTATGGACAAGATTGAAGCATGACCAACGAACGACACATTCTCGGGATATCGGGTGGCCGTGATAGCGCCGCCTTGGCCGTCTATATGCGCCAGAACCACCCCGACATCGACATGGAGTACTTCTTCACCGATACAGGGAAGGAACTACCTGAAGTCTATGACTTTTTAAATAGGCTCGAAGGGTTCCTTGGCAAGCGGATCAATCGGCTGAACCCAGATCGGGATTTTGATTTCTGGCTGGCAGAGTATGGGCATTTCCTACCGTCGGCCAAAACTCGTTGGTGCACACGACAGCTCAAATTGAGGCCATTGAACCTATGGCTGCGTGACGACTTGGAGAAAGGAGTAGTCGTCCATTCCTACGTCGCGATTCGGGCCGATGAGCCAAATCGGTCTGGATACAAATCGCAGCATCCAAACATGTTGGTTCGCTTTCCACTTCGGGATGCCGGCATTGACAAGGCAGGTGTCGTCGACTTGCTGAAAGACACCGACATCGGCGAGCCAGAATACTATCGCTGGCGCTCTAGATCCGGATGCACCTTCTGCTTCTTCCAACAGAAGATTGAATGGGTGCGGTTGATGGAAGAGCATCCCAAGGCATTTGAAGAGGCCCGGGCCTATGAGAAAACGGCTGAGGAACACGGCTCCCCCTTCACCTGGAGCGATGGTGAAAGCCTAGATGACCTCGCCAAACCTGAACGCGTTGCGGCGATTAAGGCGGACTACGAGAAACGCCGAGCCCGCGCCATGCGCGCCATACGGCCCAACCCTCTGTCAGCGCGCTCCGAGCCGTCGATCGACGAGATTTTTGGTGTCTCTGAAGGAAATTCTTGTGTTGTTTGTCACAAATAGTCTCCAGGCTCTTTAGCACATGGATCCACAGCACAGTGCTTTGGCAAAGGGGCGAGAAAGGCAATAGTTGTTTAGAGTAACTGCAAGAACAGTTCTGGAACTCGGCTCCGAGCTTATCAGTTCGGACGTGATCGCGTTTTATGAGCTTATCAAGAACGGGTTTGACGCGCGAACCGAGAATGGCGTTGAGGTACGATTTAATGTTGTGCTTGGTCTACGAAGCTTCAGCTCGCTTCGCAATCGCTCGAAAGAGCAAGAAGTGCCGCTGGAAAATCTCAAGGAGCGTTGTCTGTCTGAGCTGAACTCATCTGCCACAACGATTTATGACCAAGCGCGGAAACTGATTGCTGCCGCAGACTCGTATGATCAGCTTTCTAAAGCGTTGAAAGAAGTCTATTCGCTAAACACGATCCGCGTCATTGATACAGGGACCGGGATGTCGGCGACTGATCTGGAAGAAAAATTCCTGGTCATTGGCACACCCTCACGAAAGATCGCAGTCGAGAAGTCCGTTTCTGAAGGGCAGAAGAAGCCCGATTTTCTTGGTGAGAAAGGCTTGGGTCGGCTGTCAGCAATGCGATTGGGTGGAACGCTCTCTATCGAAACCGCGCGAAAGAAAGACAGGAAAATCAATCATCTAAAGATCGATTGGCGGGCGTTTGAAGACGTCAATAAGATGATCGAAGACATATATATCAAGGCAAATACGTCTGGAACAAAACCTTCGCCGGACTACTCTGGAACTGTTCTTATTATCTCAGAACTAACATCCGATTGGAACGAAGGACGGATCAAGCAGTTGGCCGCTGCAGATTTTGCTTTTCTGACCAATCCCCTTGCAGATAGTAGAAATCGACCACGAATTGCATTGGTATGGAATGGTGAGCGCATCCCAGTTCCTATGCTTGGAAAAAGCTTTCTCAAGCTCGCCCACGCCAGCATTTGGGGGGCATATACGGTGGGAAAAAGCGGACCCCAGCTTACCCTGAACTTGAAACTCAGAGAGTTGGGTTTTGAGCACCCAATTGTCGAAGAGGAGCTAAGGTTCGGGGAGAAGGATCTGTTTGCAATGATACGCGGCCGGGACGAGGCGATTCCAGAAGATGCGCTGACTGACTTGGGTCCATTCACCTTCGAGGCGCATTGGTACAATAGGCGCCGTGTGAAGGCTGGGGGAGGAATGGATCGCGAGCAGATCCTGAAGCTACACCGTCAATGGACCGGGATCAGAATGTATCGGGATGACTTTCGGGTCTATCCGTATGGGCAGGAGAAGGATGACTGGCTCGGGCTCGATCGTGAAGCCCTTATGGCCAGGGGATACCTCCTCAATAAAATTCAGCTTGTCGGTCAAGTCGACATCAGTCGAAGCGCGAATCCTGGTCTCGTAGATCAGACTAATCGGGAAGGCCTGAGAGAGACCCAGGAACAACAAGCGATGCTGAGGATTGTTCAGTTCTCTATTCAAGACCAATTGCGTAATGCAATGAGGCGTGCGGAGACCAAGTACAAAGCTAAACGTGCAAGACCAGTCGAAGCAAAGACGGAGATCGCAAGGCTCGAGACGAGAGCGCAGAAGGCAATCAGCAATTTGCGTTCAGTCACGACCAACCAAGAACGCGAAACAATAGAAGAACTACAACAAACGTTGCTTGAGTTAACGGAGCTGGCGAAGATCTTGAGAGAAAGAAACGCCGAAGTCGAGGGCGATGCAAAGCTAATGCAAGATATGGCCGGCATAGGACTACTGGTTGAAATCGTCGCTCACGAACTCGCACGGACCTCAGAGCATGCTTTGGAGCGCATTCGGGAAATTCGAAGCACAGCAACGTCGGATGAAGTCGTAACGGGTTTGGATGGGTTGGCAGCTTCGATGAAGAGCATTCACAAGAGACTGCGTATTCTGGACCCATTGAGTGTAAGCGGACGACAAGCTCCTGAGACCTTTTCACTCACCCAACTCATCAGTGAAACCCTTGAGGATCACCAGACTCAGTTCGATAGGCACGGAATTCATCTCAACTATGAACCACCAAAAAACCGCTTCACGACGAAGACCGTCAAAGGCTACGTTGTACAGATATTTGAGAACTTACTTGCAAATTCTGTTTACTGGTTGAGTCTTGAAAAAGAGAAGTCCCCTCTGTTCAAACCTCAGATCAGTGTCAGCATTGTCGGCTCTCCGACCAGAATCATATTTTCTGACAATGGCCCGGGGATCGACCCAGAACATAAAGACCGCATCTTCGATATGTTCTTTTCTTTGAAAGAGAGCAAGAAACGACGCGGCTTAGGTCTATACATCGCTAGAGCCAACGCTATCGCAGCGGGTGGATCACTCGAGCTACAAGAGGAGCCAATCAATGAATTCGGGCGCCTGAATACATTTGAGTACTGCATTTCGGAACATACCTAATGGATATCCAACAGCACGGCGTTGTTACCGCGATAATTGTCGATGACGGTGTAGATCCGTCACCCCTAGTATCCGACCTTGGCAATGTGGATGATGAATGGTCGGTTTTCTGGGCTGATTTGACAGTCGAGGACAAAGAGCTGCTCGATGAGATCTACCCCGAGCACAAGGATCTCGATGCGGAAGCGCTAATCAAAGACCAGACCTTCGTTACGCTAATGTTTGAACGACGGGAGGGATTTTCTGGTAGCGCTCTCGGCAAGGTGTTTGAGGCATTCTTGGGAAATCAGCAGCAAGTCCGGAAATTTATCGGCGCTGCGACCGCTAGGCTTAATGGCATTGGTCTAAAAGTAAGCGAAGTTGGTAGAGATTTTATTGGGGCCGCTAAAGACGCCGATCTCATTATTGTTGATTTGTTTCTTGGATCTGAACAAGCGGAGGGGGACAAAAACCGATCGATAAGTGGTTTGAAAGAAGTCTTGCGCGAGCGATCCGATAACCCGCCCATTGTGATCCTGACTTCTGCACACAACAGCCTTCATGACCTACGCCACGAGTTTCGCGACAAGACGGGGCTACTGGCGTCTGGCTTCCGGACCATCAAAAAGTCGGAAATCGAAGAAGATGGGCACCTCGAGCAGCTTGTCTTCGAACTGGCCGAGCATCGTGGAGATGCGCTGAAGCTGTGGTCGTTCCTGAAATCCTGGGAGACGGGCATCTCACAAGCGCTTCAACGCGCACAAAACGAAGTTCGTAAGCTCGATCTCGAAGACCTTTCTCACGTAAAGCAAATGCTATCCTCAGAAGGTGTGCCATTGGGCGGCTACATGGTCGATATCATGGATGCAGTGCTCGCACATGAGCTGGAGGCAGAGCAAGGCGTTATCGACGCGGCGATCGCACTCAACGCACTTGAGGCAACGTCCTTTCCGCCGAACTCAATCACGGGAAATAAGAACACATTGGAAGTTGTCCGTAAGACTCTGTTTGTCAACGAAAAACGAAGGCAACTTGATCCGAGCAGCGGCTTTCCAGTTTCTTTGGGCGACATTATTGCAATCTCACCGGAAGAAGACGGGCCCGATGTTCGGAGCGGCACAATTTTTGAGGGTGATGAGCGACGTGTTTTCCTCGTATTGACACCCTTGTGCGACCTCGTGCGCGATCCACCGAAGGCTAAGCGCGTCTTGCTACTCGCTGGTATCTTTTATGATCACGGGGCACTCAACTTCAAAGCTGTGGCCAATGGGGTCCATACACCCGTCTTGGATCTGAATGCGGAACTGCGGGGTATTGTTAAATGGGACCTGAAGCATGTTGAGACGATCGGGAATGACGCACTCTCCTCACTTCTATCGGCCGAAGGACCATGCTTTGTCCCGGCCAGGTTGAAGGAGCAAACAGCAATTTCTCTACAGCAAAAGTTGCTCAGTGACCTAGGTCGGGTCGGAGAATTGAAAACTATGCCATCGATGTTCCCGGTTCGGTGTGTGGTGTATTTCACAAACAGCCATCGCGAACTTGTCCCGTTGGCGACGAACCTCGATGGAGTCTTGGTGGGCGAAAGTTCTAATCGACTAGCCTTCGACGCCGCGCACAGGTTTAACTTCATGAAAGAGGTCCGGGCGGCAATCGCGGATGTCTACGAAACAAGCAGAGCGAAACTCGAGTCCACCTTGGCTCCGAGCGCGTTGGACGCTCTGTTCACAACTGGAGTCGATTACAAGTCGGATGTTAAGCCAAAGCCTTGCAAAGTCCCTGGTGATGGGGACGGCGTAGAGATTGGGAGAATCATCATAAATGTATTAGTCGAAGATGCCTTGCCCGATATCGGCCAACGTCAGGGGGCCGGTCTGTTGTTCGCGCTGGATGAGACACCAGCGAATGGTTAGTGTACCGGACTCCATCTCTACCCTGAAGAAATCGTGCGGCCCTTAATCAGGATTTCTTGGCCTACCTCTATTCGATATTGCTCCGGAAAGAAGTGCATCATCCATTGCTTGAGAATTCTCCAGGCGTCAGGCGGA
Source organism: Primorskyibacter aestuariivivens (assembly GCF_028023675.1). Classification (GTDB taxonomy): domain Bacteria; phylum Pseudomonadota; class Alphaproteobacteria; order Rhodobacterales; family Rhodobacteraceae; genus Marinovum; species Marinovum aestuariivivens. The sequence continues at coordinate 39,983 of NZ_JAQIOZ010000025.1, forward strand.
CTGATCATTGCTGACTCATCGATATACTCTTCTATCAACTTGGCCGCCTGAGTATCCGAAACCCCTGAACTGCTGGCAGAGACTACTTTCTGGACAACTTCCAGATTCTGGAGCCGAACTGCAACGTATTCCAGGAACTGTTCCTCCGAGTAGCCTTTGGGAGGGCCTAGTGCTCTCAAATCGCGTTGCGCGAATTCGAAGGCCGACCGGACCATTTTGGCCTCGTCAAGTTCGCCGGTATATACCTTGAATAGCCTTTCTGGCGCCGGGCAGAGGGGTACCCATCGAAAACTCGGATCATCGTCGTGCTCAACATCGATCGAGGTTATCTTTGGACGCTGGGCCGCTATGTCTGCGGCTTGTTGCGCGATCTGATCACGCAGTTTGGCTGTCACTGGGACGCAGCTGTTCATCAACGATGTCTCCCACGCTTGGAGCCCAAGCAGATTAGTATCTAGTTCAACAAGGAGTTCGAGATTGGTCGGGAGGCGCCAACCAAGTGCTCGCCCGGTCAGATTAGCGGAGCCGAGGAGACAAGATTGGTCGGCCCTGAAGAATTTGGCATGCAGGTTTGGGTGCCTCCAAAGCTGCGCGTTCGTGCGATTGGTAATGACCTCGAAAATCTCCAAGTCACATACACCGTCCACGATATCTTCGGGCCGCCAACGCGTTACGCAGTCGATATGCAGCCTTGCCGAAATTGGGATGGTGTCCAATACCCGCTGGAGTGCATCAACCTTTATGAAGGGCGCAACGAGGACGACTCGCTCTTTTGCCGATGACACTAGTTCCAGCAGCTGGTCGCCAAGCATCTCACCCGGCATCAATCATCTTCGCCATCGTCGAGGAAGAACCGGGTCATCTTGCCCCACTCTTGACGCATGTCCGATAGGCGTTGCTTGTGCCTGACTTCTTCCATTTCGTAGCGAGCCCAAGCCGAAAACACGATGCGCAGTGTGTCTGAAGCGGTGTGTACCCGGTCGAGCAGCTCCTTCTCGGTGTCTTCTTCGGTGTCCGGGTTCAGCGCCTTTACCAAGTTTTCGTAGAAGGGGTGGTTAGAATTGAAGACCACGTTGGTGACACCGCCTTGGACGCTCTCCACGTTGAAGAACGCATAGCCTTCCATGGCTTTCTCTAGAAAAGCGACCTTGCGCTTTCTGGTAAGGATGGCGTCAGCAATGGCTTTGGCGACGTCGTCGGGATAGTGCTTGTCGTCCTTCAAATCGTCTTCATAGGCGTCCCGGTCTTCGGCTTCGAAATCCTCCGTGTCCCCCGGCGTCTCATGTCCTTCGTCCGCACGTTGGCGGAACTTCGAAGTGACGGTGTCTTCCACGCCTGGCTCTTCATGACGCTTGCGACCACCCGTACTTCGCGTTCCTTTGGTCTGCTGCTCTGTTCTTTTCCTCAGTTGGGTAATCTGTTCCCGGATGTGCTCGACGATTGGGATTAGCAGCGCCCGCGGGTCACCTTCGCTACTCGCCCTTTCGATGAAAGAGGAGCGGCTTTCATTTTCCTCCGCGTCGGCCTTCCAATCATATTGGGCCAGCTGCGAAAAGATCGTCGCACTTTGCTTGTTGTTCGTTACGCCGAAGATTTCGTCGAGCGTGGCAGGGAATTCGACCTCAGCTCCCCACCATCGTTCGGTGGGATCATAGCTGTTGGTCCAAGATGTATCCAAATCGAGTTCACGACCTTCTCGAACGATCGAAAGGCCGAGGTTCTTCATTGCATGTTTGCCGTACGGCTTTGCGCCGCGATTCAGCCCGTCATCTGGCACGGTTTCCGGCTTGGCCCAACTGAACCTGACGAAAACTTTATGCTGCTTGCCTCCAAAATCGATTGTGAACTCTTCGTCGTTCTCGCCCCAACGTTGAAACATTGGAACCTTGTCAAAAGGTTCGGGAGTCGAGGAGTTTGGCATAAGGTAGAGGGGATCATTGACAACCGCCAACCTTCGGCCGGTGTTCCCACCCTCTTCCACCCGTACGAGATGAATGGCGACACGGCCATCGTTAATGAACTTGCGATACATCCGGCCGATGATCGCCTCGGTATTTCGCAGGGTCGCCTCAGCGCCTCGCCATGTAAGTCGATACTCTTCAAATCGCGACCAGACCACGAGTGTACCGGAGGTCCCCAAGATTTCGGACCGTTCGCGCCATTTGGTGGGAAGGGCTGAAGGAGTTGGCGGCGGCACCCGATCTTTCACACCGCTTTGAATGTCAGCGACATCCAGATAGGAATGAATGGCATTGTCCGGCCCGTTCGTCCAAGTCCAGACATCCAAACGGCGACATTGCGAAATTGACGAGTTTGGAAGTCCCATGCCGAACCGTCCAATGCCAGCTCGATCATCCAGGTGAGTGCCGTTTCCAAACTGCAGTGCGATGGCCAATGTTCGTGCGGACATGCCCTTGCCGTTGTCGATCGTGCCGATCTCCTGCAGGCGAAGGCGCTGCTGAGAATTTACCTGTTCGTACTTCTCGACACAGATGAGCTCAACTTCACTGGCGTCAGCCTGAATTGAGTTGTCGATCAGCTCAGCGAGAGCGTATGCGGTATTTCGATACCCACTATCGCGCATCGCTTTTACGGCGAGTTCCGGTGGAATAATGAACCCGGATTCAGTGGTCCCGTCGCTAACAATTTCGTTCATTCCAAACATCTTCCCAATTGCAGAAAGCGTCAGCTACATCTCCGAAGCCGTGCATTTCAGTATCCGTCACCGTGACAATCTCTGAGGTTTCATTTCCCCCAGCTCTTACACCTCGCGTAGCCCGGCCCACCATTTGGCTATAGAGAACCAAGGATTTGGTAGGGCGGGCAATGATGGCCGCGCTCGTTTGCGGTGCATCGAATCCAGTTGTCAGAACGCCATAGTTGAACATCACAATAGGTTCTGGCGCCTGGCTCTTGAAGCGTCGAATTGCCCGTTCGCGAGCCGCCGGAGCGGATTCTCCGGTGACGACAAGTGCTTCGGTGCCGCGTGCGACCATGATGGCTGCCAGCATCCTAGCGTTGGCAACCGATGGGGCAAAGACAATGACGCGGCGATGGGATGACACGAGATGCTCGCACTCTGAAATTATCCTGAGGTTTCTTTGTGTGCTTTGACCTAGTCGCTCCAGAACGTCCCCCGGCACATCAATCGCCTGTGACAGGCCCTTCATGTCCTCTTGTGACAAGTCGAGTCCGGCCTTCACATTCAGAGTCCGGAAGTGCGGACGGGCAAGATAGCCTTCTTCCATCAGATATGTGACTGGGTCGGGGTGGCCTTCGATTTCCAACATTACCTTTTCACGACCGAAGAATTCGGAGAGCTCTTCGTCTTTGCTCAAATCATCCCAGGTTCGTCCGGGAGTGGCCGTAAGGCCAAGGAGACGCGTCGTCGCCCGTTTTGTTGCTAGGGCGTCAAGTACAGAGCGATATGTTGGAGCGATCGCTTGGTGTGCCTCGTCAATGATGACCAAAGATACTCGGTCAGCCAAAGTGAGCAATTCATTCACCGAGTTCTTTTCCAATGCTGACATTTTACCTAAGCCAGCGACAACTAGCCCGTCCTTGGCGTTGGCAAGATCGACACGCTTGTTTCCCCAAAGCCGCCAAAGCCCGACATCCCTGTTGCCAAGGAAGCGCCACGACTTCTGAAACTCATCTGCGGCTTGATCGAGAAGCTCTATGTTCTGTGCGAGCCATACGACCAGTCTCGGCTCACTGGCGCTTAGGTGGGATGCGACAAGGTGCATTGCGGTACGTGTTTTTCCTGCGCCTGTTGGCATGTGCAGGACACCACGGTGGGGGCCCTCGAAGAGCATCCGTTCAGTGCGCCTTGCCGCCACTCGCTGATGCTCAAAGAGCCCATAGCCGACGGGCGCGCGATCATTTCCTGGTAGCTGCGCCCCTGGGGCAGTCGGGTCATCGATGACCCCAAAAAAGGAAAGCAATGCTGGGAAGTGCTCTTCGTCCGACGCGAGCTTCAGTGCATCATCGAAAGGGTTTCGCCCGGCTGGAGTCCCGAGTTTTGTGCAAAGCTCGCGCGCCTTCTTCAGCGGCATCAGAGAAATCACGGAGTCCCGCAACGTATCGTTCTGCAGCGTCTCGGTAGGATCCAGCATGTTCACTGCCAACGCAGTCAATTTCTCTGAAGTGCTGAAACCCGGTTCTAACCCATCCAGAATGTCGAGCATTTCGTCAGGAAGAAGCGCCTTTACCCTCCCGGGCTTCGCCAGCATTAGAAGTTTGGAAAATGCAAGGCCCGGCGAATCCAAATCAATGTCTGTATCGGATGACATGGTCTGCTCGCTGCCCTCTCAATCGTTCTGGAACAATTGCTGGCAGGTTACGGTGGTTCTGAATAACGCGCCACCTTGAAAGCAGAATTTGCTTCCGTTTCGTCATAGAACGCTTGTTGCGAAGGATTAGCATGCTCTCGATCAAGACGGTTGGGTGCGTGAATCAAGTCGGTAGACTAGACAATCCTTACCGTCTGCCTAATCTCCCCAACCTAGAAAGCTGTGCCAGCATCCGAGCGCCAGTTCCGGTCCCGTCGCCGGCAGGAGATGCAGTTGGCCCACCCGCTGTGTTGGGCCGGCTTGGCAACGCTTGCACACCGAAGAATTGTCGCGCTCGAAGGGCTGCGTATTCAGCCCCGGTTGCACCCCCGATGGCGTAACGGTTGTAAACCTGTTGGCTACCTGCCAGCCCTCTGGCGAACGCATAGCTCCCCCCGAACCCTGCCGAAAGTGCCGGCATCATGATGTTGCCGGAAATTGCCCGAACCAAAAAGGGCGTTGCAATGATGAAGCCTTTTGCCATCAGCACCATCATGAAAAATGGGATAAGGGCCCCTATGTTCGAGGCTCCCTCCGGGTCGCCCAGTTCGGCAAGAAGAGCCCGAGAAACCCCCGTGATCGTCGCGAACACGCCAGCGACGACGATCGGATACATCGCAAAGGATATGAGTGCCGAAAGCCAGCGCGCGAAGTAGTCCTTGGTCACCTCGAAAAGGGTCAGGAAGATCATGACCGGCGCAATGCCGATTAGAAGAGCGATCATGAGCCGTGACGCCACAACAATGAACGCTGCCAACCCGCCCAAAATTGAGAGCAGTAGGACGCCGAGCGTGTCCAGCAAGGCACCGGCCATCCAGTTTAGCTCAGATCCCGCCGCGTTCAGATAGTCCCCGAGGGCTGCGATCAGTTCGTCGAATTCCTCTGCAAAGGTACCGGACGGACCTGGTGATCCGCCGCCGACAGAGGCCACAAGGGCCCCGGCAATGCTGTCGATCCCATTCAGTATCGCTGAGGCAAGCGCATTGAACTGGACCCAATTGGCCGCGAAGACTCCTATCAGCCCGACCTTCACGGCCAGCCAAAAGGCAGTTCGGCCGTCCATGGCGCGATACTGGTAGATCATGTTGATGAAGACCAGAATGACAACCAGTGTTGTGCCCAGAACCAGCAACGTGCCCACCGTTGCTGCGACCGCGCCGAATTGCGTCTCGGCAGCGGTATTGAGATAGCCTTCGGCCGTTTCCACGAAGTAGGTGACGACACTCATGGATCCCTACCAGTTTCCAGCGGCTTCGCAGATTGGCATGGCTTTGCGTCGAAGCTCATTTGCTTGGCGCCGGTATTGGGACCTCGCTTCCACGATGTCCCAGTATTCGGACGAGGCGAAACGCTCAACGTATACGCGTTCGGCTGCTGCCCAAGATGGATACCGCGTGGGACATTCACAGCTTTGGGCTTCAACGATGCGTTGCATACTCTGCGCCCGATAGATTTGTTGGATCAGGAGCCGTTTGTGGGACTCGCGTACATCGATGTCTTGCATCCACTGTGGCTCGGGAGGTTGGTCTGGGCAGACATCCGGCTGATTGTCGAGCGTTGGGACCAGGTTCCGCTCGGCCACGCCAGCGGTTGGGCAGAGAGCGACGAGCAGGCCTGCCGTTGCAACGACCCGCATCATTCTGAAGCCGCCTTCGTCGCAACAGTTTCACGCTTCAAGAACGTGGTGTAGCCGTAGTCACCCGCTTCGGCGGTGATGACTTCCCACCCCTCCGCGCCGCGCTCATTCAAGGCGCTTCGCATCGCGTCGTAGTCCTTTTGTTTTTTCACCTCAAAGAACAAGATATCGTATTCAAATGTCTTCATGGGGAAGTTCCAATCTCAGTTGCGCCGGGGAGGTAGAATTCCGTGATGCCGCGTTTGCCGTCATGGCGACCGGCCTGAATGATCACATCGATGGAATTCTCGATGTATTGGATCATGTCCGCATAGGTCATCGGGATCTCGGTCTTGAGCGCGGCAATGGCCAGACGCTGCACGGCCAATTGCGGGGTTTCGGCATGGAGGGTTGTCATGGATCCGCCGTGGCCGGTGTTGATCGCCTCGAGGAAGGTCATGGCCTCCTTGCCGCGCACCTCGCCGAGGATGATCCGGTCGGGGCGCATCCGCAGCGTTGCGGTGAGCAGCACATCGGCGGTCTGGAACTCCGCATCCCGGTTGGCGATAAGGGTCACGGCATTCGGCTGGGTCGGTAGAAGCTCGGCGGCTTCTTCGATGGTGACGATGCGTTCCTCGGACGGCACATGGGAGAGGATCTTGCGTGCGGCGACAGTCTTGCCGGTGGAAGTGCCGCCTGAGACGATCATGTTGAGCTTGTTCTCGACACAGAAGGCGAGGGCGTCATCGATCAAACCGGAGGCCACGACCTCGCGCAGCTCGCGCGTTTTCTCGAGGCGCAGTTCTTCGAGCTTGCGTTCCTTACCGAAGAGAAAGTCGAGTTCGATGCCCTCGAGCGGCAGGCTGGAAAAGAACCGCAGGCTGATCGACATGGCCGAGAGCACGGCGGGCGGGGTGATGACCTGTGCCCGGATTGGGCGATCCCGATAGGTGATCGAGACCGAGACGATGGGGCGGTCCTTGCTCAGGGTGGTATTGGCGGAGGAGGCGATCTGGTTGCCGAGGTCCTTCACGTCCGTCGCTGTTAGCTTCTGGTCCAGGACTCGCATGAAATGATCGCCCTGGAATTCGCCCCAGCAGGTTCCGTCTGGGTTGATGCAGATCTCGATGACATCGTCGCGGGCGGCGGCATCGATCCGGTCGAGCGAAGTCTGGAGATAGCTCAGCGACATCGGTTCAGAAAATCTCCAGATCGCGGTCGACCATCACCGTGACGCGCGCGCCCTGGTCGACATAGATGACGGGCCCGATCGAGAGGTAGTCGCCGATCACAGAGTCGGTGGCATCGGCCAGATCGTCGCCCACGTCCTCGAGAACGTCTGCGGCAGTCTCATCCTGGACCTCGGAGGCGGCGGCACTTGGCGCGGCCGAAATCAGCGAGATCAGGGCGGCTGATCCGAAACGCTCGGCAAAGCGCGTGTCCACGAAACCTGTGACACCGGAACGGCCCAGTTCATCACCTCCGAATGAACTGATCTGGACGGTCTGGTTGTCGGGCAGGATGATCCGGTCCCAGGCAATCGTGACGCGGCGCTGCGCGATATCGACGCCAGCGCGGTAGCGCCCGACGAGACGGGATCCGCGGGGGATCAAGAGGCGCGCGCCATCGACGCTGTAGACATCCTCGGACACCACGGCACGGGTCTGGCCGGGCAGGGAGCTGTCGAGGGCAGTTTCCATGACGGCCTGGATCATGGTGCCCTGGATGATGGTGTTGGAGGGATTGGCGATCACCTCGGCCTGCGTCACGGTGGAGGGCAACGCACCGTTCAACACGAAATCCGTCACCTCACCAAAGGTGCGCTCGGTCAATGCCGTCTCATTCGCTCCGGAGGTACCACCAAAGGCGATGGTCGGTGAGGCGATGCGGCGTTCCTGAAACGCGCGCTCCTCGGCCGCGCGGCGTTCGAGCTCGGCCATGCGCCGGGCCTCTTCCTCACGGCGCATTCGTTCGTCTTCCCGCGCGCGCAGCTCGTCCTCAGACGGCCCCAAGGGCGCGGGAGCAGGGCGGTTGGCTTCGAGCTGGGCCAGCTCGAGATCCATGCGGAGTTGTTCAAGTTCGCGGTCGCGCGCTGTGAGTTCATCCCGGAACTGCTGTTGCGCGGCCTCAGATGCGGCTTGCAAGGCGGCGATCTGTGCGGTCAGCGCGTCGATGGCCTCGGCCGCAGCCGTGTCTTCCTCGACCACGGGTTCCGGCGCATTGCGCAGCTCTTCGATTTGGGCCTGAAGTGCTGCGAGCTGCGCCAGAAGCTCGGCATTTGGTTCCACGGGCTCGGGTGCCACGAGAACCACCTCCGGTTCGGGCGGAGGGAGGGTTTCGATGGCGCCAAATCCGTCCCCTTCGTTCTGGAAGACATCCGGGGTGGCCGTGGGCAGGGCTTCTTCTTCCTCGGACTGGGAGAGCAGATAGAGTAGGGCACCGCCAGCACCGATCACGAGAACAACAACCAAAGCCAGAAGCGGCGAGCGCCGTGGGGCAGGGGATGGACCACCCCCTCTGCCTTGCTCCAGAGCGGCAAGGCGCTTTTCGAGGTCTGTGTTTTCTGTATCGCTCATGATCCCACCCCTGCAGGCGGAGTCGCCTCGATACAGACCACCTCGTCACCGATCCGCAGCACCCATTGCCGGTTCACGCCGGAGACCCGGATCACGCCCTCCCCGGTGGCTTGTGTGTTAACCGTCCGTTCCCGCCCGTTCGCATAGCGGAAGATCGCGGGCACAGGCGCGTTCCGCGGAAACGCGAAATACGTAAACGTTCCATCATCCCAGACGCGTGTCGGCGTGAACTCGGTGCGCGCGCTGGCCCCATAATTGTAGTTGGGGGCTTGGGCCGCGATGGCCCGGGTCAGGAGCGCATCGTCCTCTGGATAGCGGAATTGGACTACATAGAAGGTTGGGCTGCGAGTTTCCTGCACGTTGAAGTAGTAGCTTCGGCGGTTGGTGTAGACCGTTATGTTGGTATGGACGCCGCGCGCCACCGGCTTGATCGCGAAGGCCTGGCCACCGGGGACGCCGTCGATTTCGAAGCCCTCGGTATCGCCTGCGATGATCGAGCGGATGCTCTCGCCTTCGCCAAACTCGACCGTTGTGACATGCGTGAGAGAAACATTGAGGCGATAGACCTGACCCTCCTGGTAGGTGGCCAGCCGCACCCGGCTATCATTGGACCCGCCACGCGGGATGGCCTCGGCCATGGTGAGGCTGGGCAGCAGGGCAAATAGGCCAACAACAAAGAACTTTTTGATCAAACTAATTCTCCAATCTGTCGGAGCGGATGGAATACTCGAGCACGGTGAAGCCGAAGGGGTTAGTCCAGACCTCATCGATGGAGCGGCGGGTCTCGGGGCGGAACTCGAAAAGAAGCGTAGCGGTGAAGAGCCCGGTCTGGACGCCGTTGAGGGACGTAAGCTGCTTGCGCAGGCGCACGGTGGCGCGGTTGGTGCCGATCCGGTTGATGCTGAGGATTTCCACGTCGAGACGGGCGTTGGGGCCGTAAACTGTTGGCGGGTAGTTTGCATTTGCGCTGTTCCAGATCTGACGCAGACCACTTTCGGCAGCGCCGTCAGAGCGGCGGAGCACGCTGCGGATGCGCAGATCGTTGTCGAGCTGGTTATAGATCTCGCGGTCGGTCACGTAGCGGAAGACCTCCGCCTCGATGATGGCCTGGTTGGCGGTGACGGATGTGGCGCCGACGGACGCCTCGGGCAGGGCAAAGCCGGTGGCGGGATCATAAGGCACGACGACCGGCGGTGGATCGACATCGAGGATCGCAACCGCCGCCGCGCTCAGGCACCCGAGTATGCCGAAGATGAGGCCGATGAGCCCAAGGCGCTGCCAGAGCCGCTCCCTTCGGAGCGCCCCGTAAACCAGTTCCTCTTCGATAATCTCTTGTTCACTCGCCACGCGTCACACCCCGCTCTCGGCGTTTCGAAATAAGCGGAATCGGTTCTTCGCTGCCTCTCGCTTCGCTCGAACGCGAAAACCGATATTTGATATTGTGGATCAATTTCGAAACGCCTTAATCAGCCCGCAACTCGGGCAGGGTGAAGTCCATGAAGCGCTGCTCCTCGGCGATGGTGGCCGCATCGATCACGCCGCCCGTGCCATCGCCCACGGTCTGCACCGCCTCGAGCTGCCACATGGCGACCAGCGCAATGGCGAGCTCCGCGGTCACGCGCGTGTTGAGATCGATGCTTTCCTTGAGTTCGTCCATGTCGTCGATGAGCCCGACAAGGCGGTCGACCCGCTCGAGCGATTGGCCGGCATCCTCATAGCTGTTCTGGGCGGCGGCTGAGACGAGCGCGCCGGTCGTGGCTTGGGTCGCCACGCGGTTGGCGCCAGGATTGCCACTGGTGGCCATTTCCGAGAGCGTGTCATCGTCAAAACCGAGATCGGCTAGCACCCGGTCCATCTGGGTTTCGATCTCGCCCGCGCCGGAGCCGGTGAGGCGTGAGAAGTCCCCTGTCTTGATGGCTTCGATTGTTGCAATGATATCCCCGAACTCCTGGTCGAGCAGACCGTTCAACTCGTCTTCCATCTCGGTGCGGATGATTTCAGGCAGTTCGGCGAGACGGGTGAGGGCCTCGTAGGTTCTTTGCAGCTCCGCGAGTTGGTCCGTGAGCGTGGCAAGCTGTTCGCGTAGCTGCGTCAACTGCTCGTTTTGCAGAATCTCGTCTTCGATCATCTGCCGGAGCTGCTGGATGTTTTGCGCGATGTTCTGGGTATCGACGACGGGCACGCCTTGCGCGAGGGCAGGGGATAGGGCGCTGAACTGCAAGCCAATGCCAAGCGTTGTGACCAAAGCTGTCCTCAAGAGCAGATGTCCCATCATTCAATCTCCCTGATCGTAAAATCCATGAACGCGCCCTCGGCCATACGCGCACTGGCCTGAGCCAGCTCTTCGGCGGAAAGGACGCGGGTGCGCGCCGCCTGAAGCCGGATGCGGGCGGCGACGAGGCGCACCAGTTCGGCGCGGGCATAGGTGTTGAGCGCCATGCTCTCCTGCACATCTTCTGTCTCGGAAATCCGCTCGACGATATCGCGGATGCGCAGGGCGGCCTGACGGATCGCTTGGGGCGAGTTGTTGCCGTAGACCGCGGCCCCATGGCCCGTGAGTGAAAGATTTGCATTGGCGAGAAGCGCGGGGTCGATGGTGCCAAGTGCCTCGATGCCCCCGATGCGGCTGAGGTAGAGATTGTAGCGTTCGGGGATGACCTGAACGTAGTGCTGGGTCTCGGCAAAGGGTGGGACGCCGCCATACTCGAACACCCTGCCGGGTCCCGCGTTATAGGCGGCGAGCGCGTTGATGATATTGCCATCGAAGGTGTTCAGTTGCGTCGCGAGATACCGCGCGCCGCCATGTACCTGCAGATAGGGGCTGTCGTAATATTCCGGGTTGATGCCGAGATCGCTGGCCGTGCCAGGCATGATCTGGGTGAGACCATAAGCGCCAACGGGAGACCGTGCCCCAATGGTGAAACGGCTTTCCTGCCAGATGAGCGCTTGCAGCAACGCGCGCCACTGGACGGGTGAGAGCCCTGCGCGGCCAACTCCCGCAAAGCCGCTGGTTTCCTGGGCGACGCGGATGATGAGCTGCTCGATGTTCTCGGCGGCGTCGCCGAACATCTGCGCACCGCCGGGATTGGGGTCGATGTCGGCATTGTCATAGACCGCCTCGACTGACCGGGCCGGATCCCCGCTGCCGCTTTCCAGCCCCGAGACCATAGCCGGCAAGCCCTGCCCGCCGAAGCTGGTCTGGGCATCGAGGATGCGTTGCAGGGTTTCCAGCTGCTCCCGTTCGATCTCGGCAATGAGTTCGCGCGCGGCAAGCTTGTCCGCCTGAACGGCCAAGTCAGCCTCGCGATCGCCAGTCTCGACGATGTCACGCGCGGTCAGCCCACTGTCATTGGTCGGCACGCCTTGAGACAAGGCGAGACCGGGCAGCAGGCAAAGTGCCAGGATATGAGGCAGGCTAGACTTCAATGTCGCCCTCCGGCGCATCTAAGGGCGTAAAGGTGCAATCAGGCGCGACAGGTGCCGTTGACGCGAGGAATGTGAAGCAATTGGCCTGCGGTTCCTGGTACTGGGCGCAGGAGGCCAAAGCGCCGAGCGCGGTGAGAAGAAACAGGGTACGAATCATGAAAGCCTCCAGAAGTCGGGGCGGTCGCGGTAATCGGCGCCGACGAGCGCCTCGCCTTTCTCCATGCCGCCGAGGATGGTGAGATTGGGCCCGAGAGCACTGAGATCGGCATCGACCACGATCGAGCCCTGATCGTCGCGGATCAGCGCCAAACGGCTGTTGCTGCCCGTGTTGAGAAGGACGTCGAGCTCCTTCTCCGTGAGGTTCAGCATGGCGTAATCCGCAGGCTGCGCGCGGATATTGGGCAGCAGGATCTGCGTCGGCACCGCCTCGATGATGGTCTTGCCGGTCCGGGTGCGCTCGAGCTGGCTCGCGTATTGCGTCATCATCACCGCGACGGTGTTCTGCTTGCGCGCGGTCACCAGCCAGTTCGACAGCCGCTCGGCGAAATACGCGTTGTCGAGTGCCTTCCAGGCCTCATCGATGATGATGATCGTGGGGCGCCGGTCCTCGATCTCGCGCTCGACCCGGCGGAAGAGATAGGAGAGGACCGCCATGCGTTCCTTTTCCGCTTCGCTGTCGAGAATGCCGGTGAGATCAAACCCCACGACATCGCCTTTGAGCGAAAACGTGTCCTCCAGAGCCTGCCCGAAGATCCAGCCGTAGCGGCCCTCTTCGGTCCACTCAAACAGGCGCTGATGCAGATCGCCGCCATCATCGGTGGAGACAAAGAGCGATGCGAAGTCTCGCCAGTTCCGCAGGGCCGGATTGGAAGCCTGCGCGTTCTGGCGCACGACTTCCTGGATGCGATTGGTCTGGGCGGGCGTGAGCGGCTTGTCAGCGCGGTAGAGCAGGGTGGCAAGCCAGTCCGAGAGCCAGGCGGTGCCGCGGGCATCGGTCTCTGTCCAGAGCGGGTTGAGGCCCGTGGGTTGACCGGCGTTCAGGGACGCGTAGCGCCCGCCATTTGCGCGGACGGCCATCTCCATACCGAGGCGATAGTCGAAGACGAAGATCCGTGCGCCTGCGCGACGGGCTTGGGTCATCAGGAAGGCCGACAGCACCGATTTGCCTGACCCGGGCCGCCCCATGATCAACGTGTGCCCGCTGGTGGGTTCTTTGTTGGGCGAACCCTGCTCGTGATAAGAAAACCTGTAGGCGCTTTGCTCCGGCGTCGGAAACAGGGTGATGACCTTGCCCCAGGGCACTTTGCTGGCCGGCTTGCCAAGCTGCGTCCGGTGGAACGCCGCGAAATCCGCGAAATTGCGATTGGTGATGGCGCTGGCGCGCACGCGCTTTGGCTGGTTGCCGGGATGCTGGCTGAGGTAATGCGCCTTGGCGGCGACCCGTTCGCCGATCATCTTCACGCCCTCGGTGGCCGCGGCGTTGACGATCTCGGCGCTCAGGGTCTGCAGCTCGTCCAGCGTGTCGCAGAAGATCGTCACGACCAAATGGTGTTCACCAAAGCTCTGGCGTTTGGCCTCGAGATCATCGGCGGCGATGTCGAGCGCTTCCAAGAGCGAGAGGGCCGCATCCTGGCTGGCCTGCATCTGGCGCTTCTGTCGTTTGATCCGGCCCGCCATGAGGTTCGAATTGATCGGGGTGAAGGAATGCGTGACGATCATGTCGACCGGCAGGTTCAGCATGTCGAACATGGTGCAGGAGGTGGCCTCGGAGTATTCCCCGATGGTGAAGCTCTTGCCGTAGCGATGCCCCACGACGCCTTCGGAAAGCTCAAAATGATCCTCGAGGAAGGTCACGCGGGTGTTAGCGACGTTGAAGGACAGGAAGCCGTATGTATTGGCGGGATAGAGCGGCAGTTCTGTCCCCGTGTTGAGCGCCCCGAGAAAGCCGATGAGCTCGCCGCTCTTCGCGGAAAGGACGTGCGGGTTCAGCTCCGTCAGGCCCGAGAGGAAGACATTCACGGCCTCGCCCAGGCGGCGCAGGCGTTTCTGGGTTTCTTCCTTGAAGCGATCCGGCGCGCTGCGGTTGAGGAACGGCAGGAAACTCTTCGGGGGAGGGCGGTGGATCACCGTGAGCGTCAAGGTCTTGTCCCGCAGCCCGCTCGTCTCAAGCTTCTTGCGCCAAAGCCGGTCCACCTCGCCTGCGAAGCTGCCCTCGCACACCGGCTCCAGCTCCGGTGCGATGGCCTTGGAGACCTTGTGGACATAGTAGCTGAACTCCGGTCCCAATTGCGCGATGATCCGGGCAAAGAGCGCCGTCACCTTGTCGAGATAGGCATCGTCCGTCGTGTAGCTGTTGGCCCCGTCGAGGCGGATGCACTGGAAAAGCTCGTTCACCCGCGTCCGCACGGTCCGATCATCGACCAGGCTGACATATGGGAGCATATGCGCGAGACGGGTTTCTCGGGCATACCAGTCCGGCGTCAGGGTGCGGGGATCGAGCGTTTCGTCCAGGGCTTCATTAGGGCGCATAGCTGTCCCCGCCATGAATGCTCCGGTTCCGAGTGGGCGGCGTCTCTTGCAATGCCGTCATCATCACGTCGATGAAGCGCGGATCCCAGTCGGCGGCCTTCCAGAGCACGGGATAGAGCAGGGCGGCGAAACCCAGCACCGCGATGTGCTGGACCCAGACGAACAAGAGCACCGAACCGAAGAGCCAGACCATCGCGTACATGATGGGCAGGCCCAGAAGCTTCGGCGGGCGCACGAGCCCGAGAAAGAGAGGCGCGCGCTCAGCCACCGGCAAAGACCGCGGCAACGATGGTGGGGGCGGCCGCGACACCGGCGATGCCGACCAGCACCCAGAGCGCCTGGCGCAGGTCGATGATGTTGAAGAACCAACTGAGGAAGACGCCGAGGACCGCGAGTGTGGCGATAACAACCCCAAGTGGCCCGGTCAGTGCATCGACAATGCCCTGCAACAGGCTCTGGATCGGGGAGAGGTCGATGCTTTGCGCAAGGGCGGGCTCGGCAATCAGCAGGAATAGCGCCAGCGAGGCGACAAAGAGGTTTGAAATCCAACTTGTTTGGAAAAAGCGGTATCGCCAATGCACTGCCGCGCTGCGCGCTCTCGTGACATTGCCGATAAGTTTTTTGAGGAATGATTTCCAAAAAGGTTGGGACATCATTAATTTGATCCTTCCAATCGGGCCACGACGGCCATGACTCGGGCCACGTGGTTCTGGGTTTCTCGGTAAGGGGGAATGCCGCCGTATTGGCGCACGGCGTCGGGTCCGGCGTTGTAGGCTGCAAGGGCAAGACGCGGATCGCCGAACTCGCGCAACATCATCGCGAGGTAGCGGGCGGAGCCGTCGAGGTTCTGCAGCGGATCACGCGGGTCGACGCCCAGATCACGCGCCGTCGCTGGCATCAATTGACCAAGGCCAATGGCACCTGCACTTGAAATCGCATCCTGCCGGTAGGCGCTCTCAACCTCGATATTGGCTCGATAGAGAGCCAGCCAATCCGTGACGGACAGTCCTGCGCGGCGCAAACCGGGATGGCCGGCATAGCGCAGGGCTGTTGCCTCAATGCCCAAGAGAACGTCTGCGCGGGGCAGGGGTGCTGGTTGGGCGAGTGCCGCAAACCTCAGCGAGTCAAGTTCGGAAGCTGCTTCAGTCTCACCAAGAATGGCCAAACCATCGGACGCCGATCCCAGACCAACGCCGTCATTGTAGTTTCGAGCAAAACCGCTCTGAGACCGCGACGGGGTCAGAGAGCCGTCGCTCTCCATGATCAGGACCATTTGCGCTGAGGCAGGTGCTGCGACCAGCCAGAGACAGACGAGGTTAGTTGCCAGTGCCCAAGTCTGATGGGGCTTTGTCTGGCGGGGCGAGTTTATGCGTGCGGCTTGTACCCGCTTCAAGCGGCAGGTCGACATGCGCAAAGCCAAGGCCAATGAAGAAAGACACCACGCCGGAGATCGTCTTGAACTCGCGGATCTTGATATCGTTGTAGGTCGTCCGCGTGCGGGCGGTGACGAGGAGCTTTTCCACGCCGTCATCAGAGACAACGCGCATGATCCAGACCCCGTAATAGCTGGGGCCTTTCTTATGTGCCGACTCCTGGCACAGGATTTCTGCGCTATAGCCGCTTTCCACGAGCTCGCGGAACCTGGCTTCCGTAACCACATTTGGTGCTTCGATGTCCCAGTTCATGGCCCGGCTCACGCTTTCTCCAATGGCGCGACCCTGGGCATTCCTACTTGAAGCCCAGAGTTACGATAGTATACTATCAACCGCAAGATATAATATCATGCTTTAGCTGTAGTTTGGTTACGCAAACACTAGTCACGGCCAGTGTCCGCGATCAAGGAGATAACAGGTTTGAGAAACCGCAGGTTGAGAGGCCAACACCTATTGCGGGCTGTACCGATACTCCTAGTTGTCCCTGGCGCGGGTTTCGCAGAGTCCTGCTTCGCCCCGGCCCGTCCTTTTCTGCCAAGCGATTCGCAGGCGGCGCGGGACTATGCGGACATCATCCGTGGCGATTTCGAAGACTACATCAAGGATATCCAGAGTTACTTCCGCTGTCTAGATGAAGAGCGTGCCCGGGCTTTTGATGAAGCGCGCGCAGTCAGTGAAGACTACGGTCGGTTTCTGGAGCTGGTAGGGGATTGATGGTCCATCCGGTCTGCATCAGACTTGCACCCCATGGAAACAGGACGCCGATAACATCCTCAAATATCTACTTTTTAGATAACAGATTTCATCCGCTAGCGACGTCACAAAAGGTATGTGACGCGTGGCAAAAACAATCAGAAGCAAAGGGCAGGTGGCACTCTGCCAGGCGTTGGTCGACGCTCGGATCAAGGCAGGCCTTGGCCAAGATGAATTGGCGACCAAGCTCAGATGCCACCAATCCCTCATTGCCCGCCTTGAAAGCGGTCAGCGCCGGGTCGACGTTGTCGAGCTGGTCGTTCTGGCGCGCGCCATCGGCTTTGACCCGTTCGAGGTTCTGGCGATCGTTGAAGCCGCCACGGAGCCCGACCACAGGATTTAAAGCCAATGAATTGTTGAGAAAACCGGAACCCATTTTCCCGGTCTGATGATCATTCTCTCATCGAGGACCAGGTAGCCAAAATCAACGAAGGCTGGTGCATGGTCGTAGTGAACACTCTGCAACCACACGCCGCATTTCGCAGCGCCACAGTGCAGGAAGTCAGTAAACAGTGAACGATGATAAGGGTGAGGGCGTCGCGATCGCCAATCTGATCGGGACCGATGGGTGCAGTGTTGTTGGTTGGGTTTATCGCTGGAGTACAGGCTCACATGCGGTGATGTGGGACGTCCAAGGGCCCCAGCCGGTATCGGAAACCCGGCCGGATATAAGTGACGAACAGAAGCAAGAAATCGACTTCGATGCGCTGACGAGGATCGGAAGAAGCGACGACAGGTGAACAGAGCGAACCCGCAGTGTTTGCCGAAACGCCAAACAGCATGTGGACCGCGACGCGTATGCGGTGCGGTCGTACACGCCAAAGAAGCCGTCTTCCGAGACAAATCTACGTGGCGGCAGGTCAGTAGTTCACCTGCTCGAACCCGTAGTTGCCCTCATAGTCACGCCAATCGACGAAGACGGATCGGTGATAAATGCCAGGGCAATGCTCGCCCCAGCGTTCAAGACCTACGTGAGCCGAAGGAAGGGCAGTGACGGAAGACCTTTGCCACGCGAAGTCACCTTGGGTCCCATATGTGCCGAGGACCACGGTCGCACTTCGGTTGCAATCCCCATCTCGCCCGGATTCGTGCTGGCGGGCATAGCGAACGTCAAAGACGCGGATGGACCGCACAAAATTGAACTCCGGACCGCTGATATCGATATCAGCACGATCCTGAACAAGGCGAAGCACGAAGTCTGCTGGAATGCCGCCCGTTCCGGTTTCTGGAGAGCGCCAAACGGCATTTGTTGATTTTGTTTGGACGGCAACATCATTGCCTGGAAACGATTGGTGGGGCGAATAGTCCTTGGCGTGAAACAAGGTTTCGAAGATCCGGCCTACATTGCTCGGATGCCGTTCGGTCTCATAAGATGCGCCCATAGGACAGCGCCAAATCTGCAGTGGTGGTTCCACAGGCCATGGCGTGATGCGACGAATAAACTCGGCGCGGGCACGGCTGCAAGGCACGGAAGCGGGCCAACCCCCGGACAGACAGAGGAGGATTGCGCAGTCGATTGGGTAGGTTTGAGCCTTTGTGATGCTCGGCAGCCAACCAGCCGCTAAAGTGATTGCTGCGGTTAGGCATAGCGACAGTCTCTTGAGTTGAAAGCGCATGGTAGGGGCCCCTTTGTCGGACACCATCTTACCTTCAATAATATACTAACGCAACATTAAGTAAATTTCACCCATAATGATGGTTATGTTAATAATATTGCACTTAACGGGGAAACCGAGAGTCTGTCTTATGTAACATTACATGCATTTTGCCGCTGAAATTTAGGGCTGCCTGGGGTCTCAGCAGCTGTCAAGATTGCGGACGGAAGACCTGGGTGCGCTCTATCGTGAGAGTAAGACGATCTATTTTGTGCTCTAAACCTTCGACTGATCTTGAATGTGATGGCGTGAACGGGTGCCTGCGCTAGACGACAATCACCCGCCCTGCACTCATAAGATCGATGTTGCTGTCAGCGTTTGAGAACCAGTCGATCAGCGCGGTCACAGCGTATATCTCAAGATTCCGCCGATCTGTTCCGTATTTCATCGGCACCCCCTGTGCGGTGATGAAACTGACCGAATAGGCCGTTGCGCGGTCCAGTGCTTCCGATCCGGCAAAGGCCTGCACGATGCGCTGCCCCTTCGGGTTTTCCAGCTTCAGGAACAGGGTCAAGCCGCGGAACCGTTTCAGATAGCCGCCCATCTGGCCGAACGGATCGCAAGAGAACGTGCGCTCTAAGTTTTCTTCCATCATGTCAAGTATTTCCCGCCCCGTCAGCGTCACGGTCGACACGGGCGGATCGACGGGGACGATATTCCACAGATCGTTGCAAGTCACAGCCCCCGGCGGCACCGGTGCGCCATAACGCCAGCCGTTAGAAAAGGCGATCTCCGTCCCCCCCGCCGCAGCGACCGCCGCCAGCAAAACGTCGTCCATCGGTGCGGTCAGGCAGGTGTTGCGGTGCAGGGCGATTGAGGTTTGTCCGACGATGGCCGAGAGGCCTTCCCCCTGCGCCACGGCCGCGGCCACCAACGAAGCCATCTCCGGGTCTTCGGCAAGGCTGTCGTCGACCGGGATCAGCGCGTGGCTGTGTGACACGATGCTACCCTCCACGACCTCCAGATCCAGCCGCCCGACGAAGGCGCCGTGACAGCCGGACTGGATGATCAGTGTCTCGTTCACGCAAACCGGCTCCGTCAGGCGGTTATGGGTGTGACCGCTCAGGATCACGTCAATACCGGGAACCCGTCGAGCGAGCTCCATATCCTGCGGCAAACCCAGATGTGAAAGCACGACGATCAGATCGACCCCCTGCGTCCGCAAGCTCTCTGCCTCGTCTCGCACCTCGTCGATGCCATTGTTGAATCGGACCCCTTCGGAGAAATGCGGCGGCATGCTCTTGTCGATGATCGTGGCGGCGATGCCGATGATACCGATGGTCAACCCGCCGACCGTAACCGTCAGTGTCGCGGGAAAGGGCCGCTCACCGGTATTCTTGCGATAGCAGTTCGCGGCGATCAACGGATGCCTCAGTTGTGCGGCAAGGGCCTCGACGTGGCGAGGCCCCCAGGCGAATTCCCAATGCGCCGTCATCGCGGCGAACCCGAGCGCGTTGATCGGCGGGATCAGCGCCTCGCCTTTGGTCGAAACTGCCAGATGAGTGCCATGGAACGTATCGCCGTTATCGAGCGCCAGCACGGCACCGGGCCTTTCGGCCCGGATGCGGTCGAACAGCGTCTTGATCCGCGCCACGCCGCCCATTGTCGGAAAGGTTGGGCCGTCGGCTGTCCAGACCAGTTCAGGGTGCGGCAACAGATAACCGTGGAGGTCGTTGAGTTGCAAAAGCGTGATATGTGCCATGATGGTTTAGTCCTGTAATTGACGTAAGGTGCCAAGCCGCGCGGCATTGGCGATGACCATGAGGGAGCTAGCCGCCATCGCACTGGCCGCCACCAGCGGCGACACGGTGCCAAAGACCGCAAGGCCCAACCCCGCCACGTTATAGACGACCGAAAACACGAGGTTTTGCCGCACGATAACCCGCGCCCGGCGCGAGATGACGATCGCCCTGCGCACCGCTGCAACTCCGCCGCGCGCGATCACGACGTCGGCGATGGCGATGGTGGCGGGTGAAGCATCCGTTGCCGCGATGCCGACGTCGGCGCGCACGATGGCGGCAAGATCGTTGATGCCGTCACCCACGAATACCACGGGCCCGGCGGCTGCGGCGACCCGCGCCACCTTGTCCTCTGGTGTCGCGTTGCCCTTAAATCTGAGACGAGACGCTTTCGGCATCGAGTTTTGCCCTTAATTGCGAGATTCGGCTGTCATGGGGCCTTTGCTTCTCGCCCGCCTTTGTGCAATGTGACCAACTGCGGCAAGCAGACGTGGCACCGCAGCCCTACGCTCCTCCTCAGCACCGAAGGCAACCGAGTCTTCGCCATCATTTTCCATCGACATTTGCAGCACAAGTCTTTGACCCCTGTCTCAGGTTTAAGGGCAAAAATATCGGAATTAAGGGCAAAATCTCATATTTAAGGGCAAAGCACTGCCGTTGATTTCCTTGAATTTCCCATCTCACAATTAAGGGCTACGCGACAACAGCCCCATTTTGCGCAGGATATCAGGGAAAAGATGCCGCTAAGGACCGGGAAATCAGCCTCAGCCCCGTCTGATACGTTCAACGCGGCTCAGCACAACCAGAGAGATCGGCGCGCTTTCGCCCGATCCCCGTCAAACGCCGTCGATCAGGATATCCAGCGCGCGTTTCAACGCGTCCCGATGCCCGGACAAAGAGCCGACAACGTCGCGCAATTCCGCCCCCGGAACGGCGGCCAGTTCCTGAACGCGCACGATCCACGTCGCTCCTTCGACCTCGACCGTCGGCGTCAGCCCCGGAAAGGCCGCATACCGGCCCGCCTCGCGCAGCGGGGCCACCACCCGCGAGGCCTCGATCCCGATCAGGTCGGTCTGCAGATCCACCACAAGCTGCCCGCCGCTCAACCGGTAAAGATCGAATTGCGCCATCGGGGCCGCGCCTCAG
This sequence comes from Primorskyibacter aestuariivivens, assembly GCF_028023675.1. Lineage (GTDB taxonomy): Bacteria > Pseudomonadota > Alphaproteobacteria > Rhodobacterales > Rhodobacteraceae > Marinovum > Marinovum aestuariivivens. Next base: position 61,186 of record NZ_JAQIOZ010000025.1, read on the forward strand.
AAACTTCTGTACCGCGCAAGGGGCAGGCCCTCTTGCGCCACCTCGTCGGCATAGGCGCTGATCGCCGCACTGTTTTCCTCGCGCCAGCGCCGGTTGCGTTCCACCTTGGCGGCCTCGGAAATCGCCGCCTCCGCGAGGCGCGACATGTTCAGCCCCAGCGACCGGGCCGTTTCCGCCACGTCCGCGTCCAGCGTCAGATTGACCTTGACTCGCCTCATAGAAACCTCCCGGAGAATACGTATGTCAAAGGAGTATAATCCTCACGCCTCCCCAAAACAAGACGAGGCTGACGACATCGCCCTGCCCTCCCATGTTGCGGGGTCGGGCACGCTGGATCGGCTGGTGGACACCGCGCGCGACTATGCCCGCGCCGCCGCCTCCGAGAACACGCAGAAAGCCTACGCAAGGGACTGGGCGCATTTTTCACGCTGGTGCCGGATGAAGGGTGCCGATCCCCTGCCTCCCTCGCCGGAAATGATCGGGCTTTACCTCGCCGATCTGGCCGCGCCGGATGGCAACACCCCTGCCCTTTCGGTCTCGACCATCGAGCGCCGCCTCTCCGGCCTCGCCTGGAATTACGCTCAGCGCGGCCTGACGCTCGACCGCAAGAACCGCCATATCGCCACCGTGCTGGCCGGGATCAAACGCAAACACGCCCGCCCCCCGGTGCAGAAAGAAGCCATCGGCGCCGAGGACATCCTCGCCATGCTGGCCACCCTGCCCCACGATCTGCGGGGCCTGCGGGATCGCGCGATCTTGCTGATCGGCTATGCCGGGGGCCTGCGCCGCTCGGAAATCGTCAGCCTCGATGTCGGCAAGGACGACACGCCCGACTCCGGCGGCTGGATCGGGATATTCGAGGGTGGCGCCCTGCTCACGCTCAATGCCAAAACCGGCTGGCGTGAGGTCGAGATCGGCCGCGGGTCTTCGGAACAAACCTGCCCGGTTCACGCGCTCGAACAATGGCTGCACTTTGCCAGAATCGACTTCGGCCCCATCTTCACCCGCACCTCCCGCGATGGCAAACGCGCCCTGGAAACCCGCCTCAACGACAAACACGTCGCCCGCCTGATCAAACAAACCGTCCTCGCCGCCGGCATCCGCGCCGACCTCCCAGAGAAAGACCGCTTGCGGCTGTTCTCCGGCCATTCCCTCCGCGCCGGTCTCGCCAGTTCCGCCGAGGTCGACGAACGCTATGTCCAGAAACACCTCGGCCACACCTCCGCCGAAATGACCCGCCGCTATCTGCGCAGGCGGGATCGGTTCCGCGTGAACCTGACCAGGGCCGCAGGACTGTGACACTCATCCCTCCAGGAGATAGGCCGTCAGGTTCTGGTGGGCATGCAATATGCGGATGATCTCAACCCCCTGCCCCTGCGCCCGGTAGATCACCAGGTGCACGCCACTGGGATGGATGCGTACTGGGGGAATGAACTCGCCGCGTTCCCGGGCCATCTCTGGAAAGTCAGAAAGTAGATCGAAGAGCGCGAATAAACCATCCGCATAGCTATCTGCCTGTTCGATGCCCCAGTTGTCTGCGCCGTAACGCCAGATGTTGGACAAATCGGTTTGAGCGGCGGATCGAATGACCCAACGGCTATTCTTCGGCATATTCGGCGCGCATCCGGGACTTGAACGTGCCACGATCAAGCGGGGCCGCCGGCCCGCTGGTGAGGCCTACGTCGACAGCAGCCTGAATTTCCGCAACGGCCTCACGACGGGCACGGTCACGCCGGATCAGGTCGCGAACATAGTCGCTGGAATTGGCATAGCGTCCGGTCTTTGCCTGTTCTTCGACCCAGCTCTTCATCGGGTCCGGCAACGAAATATTCATTGTGCCCATAGTCGTCTCCCTCTCTGTAAGATGTATGGCAAAGATTGCCAAAAAGCAAGAACAGCTCATATACTTACTGCCAAACGGTCGTTTATTGATGGTGTGGATACCTCACCCCGCAACGGCATCGCGATGTGCCAATATGGTGACGTTCAAAGCACCAGAATGGAGGAGGTATCCATGAACGAGGTTACAATCATCGGCATTGATTTGG
>NZ_JAQIOZ010000026.1 GCF_028023675.1 Primorskyibacter aestuariivivens
GCAGGTTCAAGACCCTCAGCGGGCTGACGCCTTACGAATACATCTGCAAGATCTGGACTTCAGAGCCAGATCGTTTCATCCTAAATCCGATCCACCAAATGCCGGGACTGAACACCTAGCCCCTGTTGACGGCAAAAATCTCATCCGCCTTGCGCACCAGCGTGGTGTAATGCCCGGCCCCTTCCACGCGGTTCAGCCGCGCACCATCGGGCAGTGCCGCGTAAAGCGCCTCGGCCATGGCGGGCGGTGTCCAGCGATCCTCGGTGCCCTGCCAGATCGTCACGGGACATTTGATGCGTGCCAGCCGGTCGGACCACGGACGTACATAGGTCGGGAGCTCGCGGCGATAGGTGGGGTAATTCGCGTCGAACCCGGCCACAAGGATGCGTTCAAAGGTGATCCTGTGCTCGGTATCCGCGAAAAACGCCTTGTCCGGGGCGCTCATCGACTTGATCAATTGCGCCGCCAGAAAGGAGGGCGCGCGCAGCGCCAACATTCTTTGCAAGCGGGCAAATCCCCGGAACAGGATCGGCCATCGCGCCAGCCGAAAGACAGATGCACCCGCCATGCCCGGCAGGAACCGGCCCAGTTCCAACGGTCCGGCGGGCGACACCAGCGTCAGAGCGGACACGCGCTCCGGCGCGGCAGCGGCAAGCCGCAGCGCCGCATGCGCGCCCAGCGAAAACCCGATCAGATGCACCGGCCGTCCTTCGGAATAGCGGCCCAGATCCTTGGCCATGGCGCCGAAATAGCGATACCCGTTGCGGTCCAGCACAAGCAGGTCCTCCGGGCGTTCGGGCAACAGGTCGAGTTCGTGGCCACTGCCCGGCAATCCCGTCAGATAAAGCCGTGAAACGCTCATCCCAGACCTGCCTGCACTTTCTTCGGCAGTTTGCTACGCACAATGCGATAAGAGGTCTCCAGCCGGTCGCGCAGCTCGTCCTCGGTGATGTCATTCGCGGCGATGCGGTCAAACGGGACATGCAGCCAGGAGCGGTGGAAATAGGGGGCCTTGATCCCGCGCCCCATCTCGATCAGCGCCTGCGCGGTGTCGATATCCCCGGTCTTGACCGACACGCCATCGCCGCGCGCGCCCACCGAGGCAAACATCTTGCCGCCCACCTTCCACGCGTCATGGCCGCCGCCCCATGGGTCGGAGCAGTCCGCGCCGGGAAATTGCGCGCAGATGGCGTTTACGATCTCGCGTGACATGGGGCAAAGCCTGCGACCGTTCAGCGATTCCCGGAACAGGGCATTTGGCCGCGCGACACAACTTATCCTGGGTCCGGCTCATCCCCCATGACATAGCGCGGCCCCTTGCCCAGCGTCGCGGCGCGGTCCTCGGGGTTGTAGAGCCTGCACTTGTCCAGTGACAGGCAACCACAGCCGATGCAGCCATCCAGCTTGTCCCGCAGCGCCTGCATCTGGGCGATCTTCTCGTCCAGCACCGCGCCGAAGCGGTTGGAAATGCGGGTCCAGTCGGCCGTGGTCGGGGTGCGGTTTTCGGGAAGGGAGGCCAGCGCCTCGCGAATCTCGGCAATGGAAAACCCCAGCGTCTGCGCGATCAGCACGAAGGAAAGCCGCCGGATATCCGAACGTTCAAACGCCCGCTGTCCGCCCGCATTGCGGTGCGGATGCACCAATCCCTGATCCTCGTAAAACCGGATGGCCGAGACCGAAAGCCCGGTACGTTCGGCGACAAATCCGATGGATAATCCGCGTGATGACATCGCTAAGCTCTGAAAATACGTGACTCTTTTGTCTTGACCTAAACTGTACTTGAGGTCGCATGTTCAAAGCAAGACAGATGAAGGAGACAGGATATGACCCGACTCGAACATGTGAACCTGAGCGTTGCAGATGCCCATGCCACCGCCGATGTGCTGTGCTGCGCCTTTGGCTGGCGCATTCGCTGGCAGGGCAAGACCGCCGATGGCGATTGGGACGCGGTGCATGTGGGTGATGCCGACAGCTATATCGCGCTCTTTGCCGTGCCGGGCGGCGCGGACCGGCCCGCGCGCTATGCTGCGCAAGGCACGCTCAACCATATCGGGGTCGTGGTCGACGATCTGGATGCCGCAGAGGCGACGGTGCGCGCGGCGGGGTTCAACCCCCATGCGCATCATGATTACGAACCGGGACGCCGTTTCTATTTCGAAGGGCCGGATGGCATCGAATACGAGGTGGTCAGCTATGGATAACGGATTGCTTCTGGTGTCGCTGTTGCGCCAACACGGCAATTCGGCACCGCAACCACGCCTCCGGCCCTTGCGCACGCAGCGCTGGTCTCTGCGCATCCGCCTTGCCGGGTTCGACTGGATGTTTCAGGTGACGTCTCATGCCTAATGCTCTTATTTTTCTGCTTTTGTATGTCGGGGTCATGACCGGCCTGAACTTCCCGTTGGGCAAGCTGGCGGGCGCGGAGGGTGTGCCGCCCGCGCTTTGGGCGATGCTGATTTCCACCGGTGCTTCTTTGGCGCTGATCCCGTCCCTGGCGCTGCGCGGGGCGCTGACCCCGCCGCGCGGCGCAACCCTGCGCTATGTGGTGGTGGCCGGGGTGATCACTTTTGTCGCGGCCAATCTTCTGGTGTTCAGCGCCATTCCGCATGTGGGTGCGGGACAGGTGGGCATGATGTTCGCACTCTCGCCGGTCTTTACGCTGGCGCTGTCCATGCTGGCGGGCCTGAAATCGCCGGGGCGGCTGGGGCTTGGCGGCATCGCCCTGGGCATGGCCGGGGCGATGCTGGTGGCGTTGGGGCGTGGCGATGTGGCGGGGCTGTCGCTCTGGGCGCTGGCGGCGCTTGCGATCCCGTTGCTGCTGGCCATCGGCAATGTCTATCGCACGCTGGACTGGCCCGAAGGCGGCGATCCGATGGCGCTGGCCTTTTGGAGCCATGCCACAGCCGCGCTGGTCTTTGCCGGTGTCCTTGTCTTAGCGTATGGTCGTATCCCGTTGGAAACACTGGCAGAGATCAAGGGAACCGCATTGTTGCAAATGGCCGTTGCAGGGGCCACATTCCCCGCCTTTTTCCGGCTCCAGCGCCTTGGCGGCCCGGTGCTGCTCAGCCAGATCGGCTATGTCGCGGCAGCCACCGGCATGGGCGCGGCGGTGCTGTTTCTGGGCGAACGCTATGGCCCGGTCACATGGGCGGGCGTGGCGCTGATCGTGCCGGGCGTGGCGCTGACGCTGCTGGATGGGCGGCGCGGGTCAACAGCACGCTTGGCGCGGCGTGCCTGCCATGCTAGGGAAGCTTTATGAGTATCGCTGCAACCATCATTATCTGCTGCATTCCCCGCTGACATCGTTGGCGGGCCACTCATCTTCTTTCCATTGTGAAACGATCTTGCTAAGCCCGCCACGAGCGTCCGCGCGCCCGTGAGGAGAGGCCATGACCGAGATCAGACTGCACAACACAAAGACCCGCCGCAAAGAGGTCTTTGAACCGATCGATCCGAGCGACGTGCGGATTTATCTCTGTGGCCCAACGGTTTACGACCGGGCGCATCTGGGCAATGCACGCAATGTGATCATGTTCGACGTGTTGTTCCGGCTCTTGCGCCATGTCTATGGGCCGGATCACGTGACCTATGTGCGCAATTTCACCGACGTGGATGACAAGATCAACGCGCGCGCCGCCGAAAGCGGGCGCGAGATCGGTGAGATCACGGCGGAGACGACGCAGTGGTATCTGGACGATATGGCAGAACTTGGCACGCTGGAGCCGACCCATATGCCGCGCGCCACGCAATATATCCCGCAGATGATTGAGATGATCGAGGCGCTGATCGCCCGGGGCCATGCCTATGCGGCGGAGGGCCATGTGCTGTTCGCGGTGGAAAGCTACGCGGAATACGGCGCGCTGTCGGGTCGGTCGGTGGATGACATGATCGCGGGCGCGCGGGTCGAGGTTGCGCCCTATAAACGCAACCCGATGGATTTCGTGCTCTGGAAACCCTCCGCGCCGGATCTGCCCGGATGGGACAGCCCCTGGGGGCGGGGGCGGCCCGGCTGGCATATCGAATGCTCTGCCATGAGCCACGCGCTTCTGGGCGCGTCATTCGACATTCACGGCGGCGGCAATGATCTGATGTTTCCGCATCACGAAAACGAGGTGGCGCAAAGCTGCTGCGCCCATCCAGAGGGATCCTTCGCGCGTTACTGGCTGCATAACGAGATGTTGCAGGTCGAGGGCAAGAAGATGTCCAAGAGCCTGGGAAATTTCTTTACGGTCAGGGACTTGCTGGATGAAGGTGTCCCGGGCGAGGTGATCCGGTTCGTGTTCCTGAGCACTCATTACGGCAAGCCGATGGACTGGACCGCGAAGAAGGCGGCGGAGGCTGAGGAAGAGCTTGAAAAGTGGGCGCTGTATACGAGCAATGTTGAGGCGTCAAAAAGCATACCTTCCGAGGTGATTGATGCTTTGTGCAATGATATGAATACTCACAGTGCACTGACCGCTCTCAGAAAACTCGCGAAGTCGGGTGAATTTGCTGAACTGAAAGCTGGCGCTGAGTTTTTAGGATTTGAATTGCAGGTTGATGCAGGAACGCAAGGGGCCTACGACAAAATTCTTCAGTCTGAGGAAAACCGTCCCAAGATCGAATCTTTAATCGAACGAAGAGCCACAGCACGAAAAGAAAGAAATTTTGAGAAGGCGGATGAGATCAGAGCTATCTTGACCGCCGCCGGTGTTTCGCTCGTTGATACCGCTGATGGTGGGGTGACTTACAAACTCGAAAAGGACTTTGATCCAGCCAAGCTGGAGGGTCTGTGATGGCGCAGGATATGAACCATACTGCCCGGGCCTGCCCCGGGCCGCGCCCGACCCTTCCCGCCTTGTTTCAGGAGGGCACAGCATGACACGCGAACGCCTCTATCTCTACGACACCACGCTGCGCGACGGGCAGCAGACCCAGGGCGTGCAATTCTCCACGTCCGAGAAACAAAAGATCGCCGAGGCGCTGGACGCGCTGGGCCTCGATTATATCGAAGGCGGCTGGCCGGGCGCCAACCCCACCGACAGCGCGTTTTTCGATGCCGCGCCCAAAACCCGCGCGCAGATGACCGCATTCGGCATGACCAAGCGCACCGGCATGAGCGCGGAAAATGATGATGTGCTGGCGGCGGTGATGAATGCCGGGACCGGAGCGGTCTGTCTGGTAGGCAAATCCCATGTCTATCATGTGGAAAAAGCGCTTGGTGTGACCCGCGAAGAGAATACCGACAATATCGCCCGCTCCATGGCGCATATCAAAGCGCAGGGCCGCGAGGCGCTGTTCGATGCCGAACATTTCTTTGATGGCTACAAGGCCGATGCGGGCTATGCGCTGGAGACGCTGCGCGCCGCGCTTGAGGCCGGGGCGCGCTGGGTTGTGCTCTGCGACACCAATGGCGGCACGCTGCCCACGGAAATCGGGCGGATCGTGTCCGAGGTGATCGCGGCGGGCATTCCCGGCGACAAGCTGGGCATCCATACCCATAACGACACGGAAAACGCCGTGGCGGGGTCTTTGGCCGCCGTCGAAGCAGGTGCGCGGCAGGTGCAGGGCACGCTGAACGGGCTGGGCGAGCGCTGTGGCAATGCCAACCTGACCACGCTGATCCCGACGCTCCTGCTCAAGGAACCCTATGCCTCGATGTTCGAGACCGGCGTGCCGCAAGAGGCGCTGTCGGGCATGGTCCGGCTCAGCCGGATGCTGGACGAGATCCTCAACCGCGTGCCTTCGAGACAAGCGGCCTATGTGGGGGCCAGCGCCTTTGCGCATAAAGCCGGGCTGCATGCCAGTGCGATCCTCAAGGACCCGTCGACCTATGAGCATATCGACCCGGCGCTGGTGGGCAATGAGCGTATCATCCCCATGTCCAATCAGGCGGGACAATCCAACCTGCGCCGCCGTCTGGCCGATGCGGGGCTGAGCGTGGACAAGGGCGATCCGGCGCTGGGCCGCATTCTTGACCGGGTCAAGGACCGCGAGGCTGAGGGTTATGCCTATGACGGGGCGCAGGCGTCGTTCGAGCTGCTTGCGCGCGAGGAACTGGGCGGGATGGAGCGGTTTTTCGAAGTGGACCGCTACCGCGTGACCGTCGAGCGGCGGCGCAATGCGCTGGGCCAGATCGTTTCCGCGTCCGAGGCGGTGGTGGCCGTAACCATCGACGGGCAGCAGATCATGTCGGTCAGCGAAAGCTTTGACGAAGAGGGCAGCGATCGCGGCCCGGTCAACGCGCTGGCGCGCGCGCTGGCCAAGGATCTGGGCAAATACCAGACCTCGATCGACGACATGCATCTGGTGGATTTCAAGGTGCGCATCACGCAAGGCGGCACCGAGGCCGTGACCCGCGTCATCATCGACAGCGAGGATGGCAAGGGGCGGCGCTGGTCCACGGTGGGGGTGTCGGCCAATATCGTCGATGCCTCTGTCGAGGCGTTGCTTGATGCAATCCGCTGGAAACTGACCCGCGATCACGGGCAGGGGTAAGCCATGCGTGTTGACGGCTGGCAGGCCTGCGCGGCGATTGTCGAACAGGGCGATCCTGACCGCTTTGCCAGCGCCATGGCCGCGCCTGTGGAGGTGCGCGCACGGCTGTTTCCGCTCTACGCGATGAATGTGGAGGTGAGCCGCGCGCCATGGGTCACCGAAGAGCCGATGATCGCCGAGATGCGGTTGCAATGGTGGCGCGATGCGCTGGAGGAGATTGCAGCGGGCGAGGACGTGCGCCGGCACGAGGTGGTGACGCCGCTGGCACAGGTGCTCAGCGCGGAGCAGGCGGTTTTGCTGGATGACCTCGTTCTTGCGCGTCGTTGGGATGCCTATCGCGAGGCCTTCGAGGACGAGGCGGCATTTCGCGCTTATATCGACCAGACGGCGGGCCATCTCATGTGGGTGGCGGCGCAGAACCTGGGCGCAACCGGGGAACAGGCCGTGCGCGATATCGCTTTTGGCGCGGGCGTGGCGCAGTTTCTGCGTGCGGTGCCGGAACTGGAGGCGCGGGGGCGCATTCCGCTAGTCGATGGGCGGGCCGAGGCGGTTCGGGTGCTGGCCGAAGGGGCCTTGGCGCAGCTCAATCGGGGCAAGCGGGCGGGTGTGGCGCGCGGGGCGCGGCCTGCGCTCTGGGCCGGGTGGCAGGCGGAGGGCATTCTCAAACAGGTGGTGGCGGACCCGCGCCGGGTGGCCGATGGCACGTTGGGGCTGTCCGAATTCACGAAACGCGTCGGGCTGATGCGCCGGGCGCTGACGGGGGCTATCTGAGCGGGCAAATGTCTTCGAAGTCATTTGCAAATTCTGTTGACAGAATTTGACCCGCCCGGATCAGGCCATTTCGTCCCTGGGCCGGAACATCAGCCACAAAAGCGCTCCGCCCGCCAGCATCAGGAACGGTGCCATCGCCATGTTCACCGCGATCCAGCCTTCTTGGGCATTGCCGCCGGAACAGTTCATCAGCCCGCCCGAGGCCAGCGAGGCCACCGACACACCGCCAAAGACGATCAGGTCGTTCATCCCCTGCATCCGGCCCCGTTCATGCGGCTCATGGGCGGCGGTCAGCATGGCGGTTGCGCCGATGAAACCGAAATTCCAGCCCAGCCCCAATAGCACCAGCGCGATAAAGAAATTCTCAAGCTCGACCCCCTGCAACGCCACGGCCCCGGCCCCGGCGAGGATCAAAAGCCCCAGCGCCACGATCTTTTCCACGCCAAACCGCGCGATCAGGTGGCCGGTGAAAAAGCTGGGTGCGAACATCGCCAACACATGCGCTGTAACCACGTCCGCTGCCGAGTTCTGTTCGAACCCGCAGCCCACCACCGCCAGCGGCGTGGAGGTCATGACAAGGTTCATCAGCGCATAGGACACCATCGCGCAGATCACCGCCACCGCGATGCGCGGCGTGGTGATCAGCTCCCAGCGGCTCCGGCCCTTGGGCGCGTCCTCGGAGGGGACCGGCGGTTTGGGAATGTCGAGGAAGAGAAACAGCAACGAGCCCAGCAGGTTCACCCCGATCACCGCGGCATAGGTGCCGAGGAAGGGGATCACATAGGCATCGGCCGTGACCTTGACCAGTTGCGGGCCGATCACCGCCGAGGCGAGGCCTCCGGCCATCACATAGGAGATCGCCTTGGGCCGGAAATCGTCGGACGCGGTGTCGGCGGCGGCAAAGCGGTAAAACCCCTGTGCCGACATATAGATACCGGTCAGAAACGAACCGATCAGGAAGATGGAGAAGCTTTGCACATAAAGCCCGTAAGCCCCGATCACGCCGCCCAGTGCACCGCCCATTGCGCCCACGAAAAAACCCGCGCGGCGGCCATAGCGCTGCATGAAGCCCGAGATCGGCGTGGCCGTTAGCATGGACCCGATCACGATCAGCGAGATCGGCAGCGTGGCAAAACACACATTAGAGGCCAGCGATTGCCCCGCCAGACCGCCAATGGTGAAGATCATCGGCATCTGCGCGCCGAGAATCGCCTGGGCCAGGACCAGCACGATCACGTTGCGCCTGGCGCGGTTGTCTGTCGGGGCAGGGGCGGCGGTATCACTCATATGCGAAGCGGTATATGTGAATGCGCGCCACGGCAAGCCCCAAGAAATTGGCGCGGGCCGGGCCGAGACGTGGCGTTTTCTGCTGCAATCGCGCGGCGGCTGAGGTAAGCGAGCCCCATGTTTTTCGTTCCGCGACAAAAGGTTCTGATCATCGGCGGCTCGGCCGAGGCGCGCGCATTGGCGGCGCGTCTCAAAGGCAACGCCGCGGTCATGCTGCCCGCACCCGAGCGGTTGGCGCAGAACTGGCCGGTGCCGGTTGTGCCGGCGTTGCTGTCGCAGGAGGCGCTGATGGCGCGGCTTGGCTATGGCGTGCGGGTGCTGGTGGATGCGTCGCATCCCTGTGATCGCGAGAGCTCGCAAATCGCGTATGAGGTGGCGCGTGCGCGGGACATCCCATTGTTCAGGATTGAGCGTGCCGCATGGCGCCCGACCCGGCAGGACCACTGGTCTTTTCCGCGCGACGAGGCCGCGGCGGCGCGGCTTGTTGCACCGGGCGAACGGGTCCTGCTGGCCACCGGACGTCAAAGCCTGTCGCGGCTCAAGGGGTTGTCGCGTGCCTATGTCTATGCCCGCCAGATCAGCGACCATGACGATCGCTTCCCCCTGCCGCGCGGACGGTTTCTGAAGGGGAGCGCGCCCTTTACCGTGGCGCAGGAGGTGGCGTTGATGCGGCGTCTGCGGATCGACTGGATCATCCTGCGCAATGCGGGCGGGACAGGCGGCTGGCCGAAACTGGAAGCGGCGCGCAAGCTGGGCGTACAGGTGGCGATGCTGCCCCGTCCTGCGCTGCCACCGGCACGGGTAGTAGGCGATGTATCCTCCGCGCTGAAACAGGTGGTTGAATGTCTGTAGGCCGCATCATCGAGACCGAGACCTGTGTCGCTGAAGGGGTCGAATGGCTGCGCCGCGCCGATCCGCGCTTTGCGCCCGCATTGGACGCCTGCTGTCCGCTGCCGCTCCGGCGCAAACCGGACGGGTTCGACCAACTGCTCAGCGCCATTGTCAGCCAACAGGTCAGCGTTGCCTCGGCATCGGCGATCTGGGGGCGGTTGCGGGAGGCCGGCATGGTGACGCCCGAAGCGATCCGCGCCACCGACGAAGAAGGGCTGCGCGCGCTGGGCCTCAGCCGTCAGAAAGCCAGCTATGCCCGCGCGCTGGCCGAGGCGGGGATTGATTTCGAAGCGCTGCGGGACACACCGACAGATGAGGTCATCGCGACGCTCACCGCGGTCAAGGGCATCGGCGTCTGGACCGCCGAGATCTATGCCATGTTCAGCCTTGGCCGGGCGGATGTCTTTGCCCATGGCGATCTGGCGCTGCAGGAAGCGGCGCGTATCCTGCTGGACCTGCCGGAGCGTCCGCGCGAAAAGCAGATGCGGCAAATCGCCGAAGACTGGTCGCCCTGGCGGTCGGTTGCGGCGCGCGCGCTCTGGGCCTACTACAGGGTGGCAAAGGACAGGGAAGGGATCCGATGACTCGTGTTTTGACATCCGGCCGCAAGGAACCGCGCTCGGGCAGTATTCGCTCGGTGGTGATTTTCCTGCATGGCTACGGCGCAAATGGCGCGGATCTTCTGGGGCTGGCCGATCTGCTGGGTGAACACCTGCCCGACACGTTGTTCCTGTCGCCCGATGCGCCGGAGAACTGCGCCGGTGCGCCCTTTGGCTATCAATGGTTCCCGATCCCGTGGATCGACGGCTCCAGCCAGGAAGAGGCCGAGGCCGGGATGGCGCGCGCGGTCGAGGACCTGAACGCCTATCTCGATAGCGTGATGGTGGACGAAGATGTGCTGCCCGAGCAGGTGGCGCTGTTCGGCTTTTCCCAAGGCACCATGATGTCGCTGCATGTGGGCCCGCGCCGCGACGACGAGATGGCGGGCATCGTCGGATTTTCCGGGCGGCTGCTGGCGCCGGAACTGCTTGAGGACGAGGTGGTGAACAAGCCGCCGATCCTGCTTGTCCATGGCGATCAGGACGATGTGGTGCCGGTGCGATCGCTGCCCGAGGCAGCAGAAGCGCTGCAAAAGGCCGGGTTCAAAGAGGTCTATGCCCATATCATGAAGGGCACGGCCCATGGCATCGCCCCCGATGGTCTGGGCGTGGCGCTGGCGTTCCTGCGGGATAAGTGCGGGTTCTGACGGCGACCTTCAGTCGAACCACAACCGCCGTTCGGCGAACTCTACGGAATTGCCTGCAGGGTCGCGCACGTAAAGCGAGCGCGCCCCGTTAGGCCAGTCGAACTCGGCCTCAATCGCCACATCGGCGCGGCGGAATATCCCGCGCCATTCGACGATCTGGGCGCGCGTGGCTTCAAAACACACATGCCCCGGACCGTGCGCGCCATGGGGCGGGACAGGCATGTCGGGATTACCGGGCGGTTTGACGGTTTCTTCGGGGTTGAACACCAGCAGGATCGCATTGCCCGCCCGGAAAAAGATGTGGCGCGGGGCCACGTGAATGACGATCTCCATGCCCAGAAGACCGTGATAGAACCGTTCGGCGGCCTCTAGGTCTCGGGCGTAGAGCGCGGCTTCGAGAAGACCGGTGATGGCGGGCGTGGACGACATGGCCCAACCCTAGACGTCCCGCAGGCCCCGCAGCAAGGGCGCGTTGAAAATCGGGTTCCGGTCGTCTATGTCTGTTCGAAGAGATCAGTAAAGGATCACGCCATGGATTACGCAGAAAACCAACGTCGCTTGTTGTTCTCTTCTGCTGACCGGTGTGCTTATGCCCTTTCTGACCTTTTCCGAGACCTCCCTCACCCTTCCTGACCAGACCCAGATCATTGCCCCGTTTTCGGGCAAGCTCACCACGGGCAAAACCGCACTTGTGGGGCGCAACGGATCGGGCAAATCCACATTGCTACGCGCCATTGCCGGGGTGGAACCGATCGCGTCTGGAGCGATCGTGGCCAGCGGCCCGGTGCGGTTACTGCGCCAGTCGGAGCCGTTCGAGGGGGCGGCACTTGTCGATCTTTTCGTCTGCCGGGCGGCGCTTGAGGCGCTGCAGAATGCGCTTTCGGGCGATCTGGAGGATGCCGACCGTATCGACTGGACCCTCGAAGAGCGGCTTGAGGCGGCGCTGGCCCGGGTGGGGCTGGACCTGCCGGTCACGACGCCGCTGGCGCAATTGTCGGGCGGGCAAAGCCGACGTGCGGCGTTGGCAGCGCTGTTCTTTGATGTGCCGGAGATCGTTCTGCTTGATGAGCCGTCCAACGATCTGGACGCCGATGGCCGTGCGCTGCTCTTTGATCTTCTCGACTCCCATCGCGGCCTTGCGCTTGTGGCCAGCCATGACCGGGCGCTGCTGGAGCGGATGGATGGGGTGATGGACCTGACCGAACAGGGCGTGCGTTTTCATGCGGGCGGCTGGGCGGGTTATGCCGCGCTGCGCGAGACCGAGCGTGCGCGCGCCGCCCAGGATTTGCAGCGGGCCGAGGCGGCGCTGAGCGGGACACGCAAACAGGTGGCGGAGGCGGAGGCGCGCAAGGCCCGCCGTGCAAGGACCGGCAAGGCATTGCGCGGCTCCGGCAGTCAGCCCAAGGTGCTGCTCGACAAGGCCAAAGACGGCGCAGAAGCCCGCGCCGCCGGGCAGGCAAGGCTGGCCGAGCGTCAGGTCAAGGCGGCCGAGACCCGGCTGGAGAGCGCGCGCGCGGCGGTGGACCGGGCCAAGTCGCTGGGGTTTGACCTGCCCGCGACCGATTTGCCGCCGGGGCGGCAGGTGCTGCACATGTCCGGGCTGCGCTTTCGCCATCCCGGCGCGGCGCGCGGGATCGAGGGGATGGCGCTGGACATTCACGGGCCCGAGCGCATCCGCCTTTTGGGTGGCAATGGCGTGGGGAAATCCACCTTGCTCAGGCTGATCGCGGGGGAGCTGACGCCCGAGTCGGGGCGGATCGAGCGATGGGTGCGGGTCGCCTATCTCGATCAACGGCTGGACGGCATTCGCAGCGGCGCGGGACGCGTGCTGGACCATGCGCGCGCGGCGATCCCGGAGCTGGACGAGAACGGGGTGCGGGCCTTGCTGGCGCGGTTCCTGTTTCGCAACGACGCGGCGCTGGTGCCGGTCTCCGGGCTGAGCGGTGGCGAGCGGTTGCGGCTGGGGCTCGCGCTGGCGCTGGGCCAGCCCGATCCAGCGCGGCTTCTGCTGCTGGATGAGCCGACGAGCCATCTCGATCTGGATGCGGTGGAAGCGGTGGAAGCGGCGCTGGCGGGCTATGACGGGGCGATGATTGTCGTAACCCACGATGCGGGTTTTGCCGGGGCGCTTGGACTTACGCGGGAGATTGCCCTGACAGGGGCCAGGGAAGCGCAAAGTCCAGCTTGAGCCTTGTCACGCAATCGTCACCTTGGGCGCGTAGCACATGCGACAAACGAGGTAAGTTTAGAGGCTTGTCAGACGTCGGACGCGAGATATAGTGGACATCATAAGGGCGGGTGCGCTCGTCCCGAGCTTCGGCCGACAGTCGATGAAAGGAAGGACGAGAAACGGTATGGACGGAGATTTCAGGACTGATTTCGTGCGTGAACCCGGCGCATTGAAACAGCACCCGGCATTGGTGCTGAACGCGGATTACAGGCCCTTGTCCTATTATCCGCTGTCTCTTTGGCCGTGGCAGGATGCGGTCAAGGCGGCCTGGCTGGACCGGGTGGACATCGTGGCCGAGTATGATGAGGTCGTCCGAAGCCCTTCGACCGCGATCAGGATACCGTCGGTTGTTGTCCTCAAGGACTATGTCAAACCTCAAAAGCGCGTGGCCTTCACGCGCTTTAATCTTTTTCTGAGGGACGAATTCCGCTGCCAGTATTGCGGATCAAGGGGGGACCTGACCTTTGATCACGTGGTGCCGCGCGCCGCGGGCGGCGTGACAAGCTGGCAGAATGTGGTCGCGGCCTGTTCGCCCTGCAATCTCAAGAAGGGCTCGAAGTCGCTGCACCGGACCGGCATGTCCTTGCGCAAACCGCCGCGCCAGCCGGGGGCGGAGGAGCTGCGCAATCAGGGGCGCAAATTCCCGCCCAACCACCTGCATGAAAGCTGGATCGACTTTCTCTATTGGGATGCCGAGCTGGAGGCGTAGGCGGGCAGGGGCGGCCTGTGCCGGGTCATGACATGCCCGGTTAAGACAGCGCTTGTCATTGCTGCATATGTTCCCCATTTTCTGACACAGGGACGTCGCAGGTGCTACGCGACGGAATGCGACAAGTTTTGTCGCGTGCTCTCGACCATTCACGCGGGATCGGCATATGGTCGGACAAAACCGTCCTGACTCGGGCGGCCAACAGGATTGCGATCAGCCCGGCAAGCGGCTGACGGACCAGAACAGGGGAGAAGACATGCAGTATCATACACCTGCAAGTTTTGAAGAAGCGGCTGCGCTGGCCGCCGGTGCAAAGGGAACCACGCGGTTCCTTGCGGGCGGCACGGATGTGCTGGTCCAGCTGCGCGCGGGGATGGTCATTCCCGACGATCTGATTGATCTCAAACGCATTCCGGGGGTCTCGGATATCACCCGCACCGACGATGGCGGTTGGCGCATCGGCGTGGCCGTGTCCGGTGCGCAGCTTGGCGCGCATGCGGAATTGGTGGCCGACTGGCCCGGTGTGGTCGAAGGCATGGAACTTGTCGGATCTACCCAGGTGCAGGGCCGCGCAACGCTGACCGGCAATCTCTGCAATGGCTCGCCTGCGGCAGACAGCGTGCCGGGGCTGGTGGCCGCGTGTGCCAGCGTGGAAATCACCGGGCCGGACAGCAGCCGCACCGTGGCCGTGCAGGACGTACCGCAAGGCCCCGGCAAGACCTGCCTGAAACCGGGCGAGGTGATCTCGGCCCTGATCCTGCCGCCGCGTGGTAAGAATGCGGGGGATGCCTATCTGCGCTTTATCCCGCGGACCGAGATGGACATTGCTGTGGTGGGCTGCGCGGTGAGCCTGCGGCTTGATGGCGATACGATCAAAGAGGCGCGCGTTTCGCTGGGCGCGGTGGCCCCAACCGTGCTGCTGGTGGATGCGGCGTCAGAGGCCATCACCGGCACCACGCTGGACGACGCGGCGCTGGACGCGCTGGCGGCGGCGGCAAGTGCCGCCTGCAATCCGATTGACGACAAGCGCGGCACGGTGGCGTTCCGCACCGAAGTGGCGGGAGTGCTGGCCAAGCGCGCCGCCAAGATCGCCTATACCCGTGCGAAGGGAGCATAAGAGATGAGCAAGATTCACGTCACCACCAAGGTCAATGGCGACACGGTCGAATTCCTCGCCGACCCGCGCGAAACGCTGCTGGACTGCCTGCGCGACCGGCTTGGGCTCACCGGCTCCAAGGAAGGCTGCGGCACAGGCGATTGCGGCGCGTGTTCCGTCACGCTGGACGGCACGCTGGTCTGTTCTTGTCTCGTGCTGGGGGCCGAGGTTCAGGGCCGGGAGATCGGCACCATCGAGGGCATGGGCGGCGATGACACGCTGCATCCGCTGCAACGCAAGTTCATCGAACATGCCGCGCTGCAATGCGGGTTCTGCACGCCCGGGTTCCTCGTGGCGGGCAAAGCGCTGCTTGAGAAAAACCCGAACCCGACCGAGGAAGAGGTGCGCTATTGGCTGGCAGGGAACCTCTGCCGCTGCACCGGATATGACAAGATCGTCCGCGCCGTGATGGATGCGGCGGCGGAAATGCGTGGGGAGGCTGCGTGATGGCAAAGGACGAGTTCAAGGAATTCAAGCTGGTCGGCACACGTCCCGACCGCCCCGATGGTCTGGACAAGGTGACGGGCCGCGCGCGCTACGGCGCGGATATCTCGGCCCCCGGCATGCTCTGGGGCGCGGTGGTCCGCAGTCCCCATGCCCATGCGCGGATCGTGAAGATCGACGCCTCCAAGGCACTGGCCATGGACGGGGTCAAGGCGGTGGTGACACGCGCCGATTTCCCCACCGGTCTGACCGGGGATGCGTGGAACCTGCAGGAAAACACCATGGCGGGCGAGCGTGCGCTCTATGACGGCCATGCGGTCGCCGCCGTCGCCGCCATATCCAAGACGCTGGCCGAAGATGCCGCGCGTCTGGTCGAGGTGGAATACGAGATCCTGCCCCATGTCACCGATGTGGACGAGGCCATGGCCGAGGGCGCGCCGGTGATCCGCGAAGGCGCTGCCGACGCGACCGTCCCCGAGGGGATGCACCCTAATGTGGTCAAATACATGGAGTTTGGCCGGGGCGATATCGAGGCCGGCTTTGCCGAGGCCGATCTGGTCAAGGAACATACCTTCAAGACCGAAGCCGCGCATCAGGGCTATATCGAACCGCATGCCTGTCTTGGCCAGCTGGGCGAAGACGGCAAGGGCGAGATGTGGGTCTGCACCCAGGGGCAGTGGTATATCCGCAAGATGTGCGCCGATGTGCTTGGGCTGGATGGCGCACAGCTGCGCGTGACCCCATCCGAGATCGGCGGCGGCTTTGGCGGCAAGACCACGATTTTCATGGAACCGCTGCCGCTCGCCCTGTCGAAAAAGACCGGCGGCCGTCCGGTCAAGATCGTCATGAGCCGCTCCGAGGTGCTGCGCGCCACGGGGCCAACCGCATCCGCGTCCATGGACGTCAAGATCGGGATGAAAAAGGACGGCACCATCACCGCGGGCCGCGCCGAGTTCCGGATGCAGGGCGGGGCCTTCCCTGGTGCGCCGGTGGACATGGCGCTCTATTGTGCCTTTGCGGGCTATAACGTGCCGAACCTCGAACATGTGGGCTATGACGTTCTGGCCAACCGCCCGAAATGCGCGGCCTACCGTGCGCCGGGCTCGCCCATGGCGGCCTTTGCGGTGGAAAGCCTTGTCGATGAGCTGTGCCGTGAGCTTGGGCTTGACCCGCTTGAGGTGCGGATGAAAAACGCCGTGAAATCCGGAGATCAGGCCAGTTACGGCCCGAAATTCGGCTCCATCGGACTGGTCGAGACGCTGGAAGCCACGGTGGCGCATCCCAACCTTCAGGCCGAGCTTGGCCCCAATCAGGGGCGCGGCGTGGCGGTGGGCTACTGGTTTAACCATTCCGGCGAAACCTCTGTTTCCATGGCAATTTCCGAAGATGGCACGGCCCAGGTCTCGGTCGGCACGCCCGATATCGGTGGTTCGCGCGCGTCCATCGCGCTGATGACCGCCGAGACGCTGGGCATTCCCTATGAGGACGTGCGCGTCAACGTGGTGGAAACCGGTGCGCTTGGCGTGAACGAGCCGACCCATGGCAGCCGCGCCACCTTTGCCAGCGGCAAGGCGGCGGTCGAGGCCGCGCGTCAGGCCATCGGCGAAATGTGCCGCCGCGCTGCCAAGGAATGGGGCATCGAGCCCGAGGCCGTGGAATGGGTCGATGGCGCGGCCCAGCCCGCAGGCCCCAATGCCGGGGAATTCCCGCCCATGACCATTGCCGAGATCGCGGGCAAGATGGGATCGACCGGCGGGCCGATTTCCGGCCACCACGAATCCGTGCCCGAAGGCGTCGGTGCCAGCTTTGGCGCGCATGTGGTCGATGTGGAGGTCGACCCCGAAACCGGGCGCACCACGATCCTGCGCTACCTTGTGGTGCAGGACGCGGGCCGCGCGATCCATCCGGCCTATGTCGAAGGCCAGTATCAGGGCGGCGCGGCGCAGGGCATCGGCTGGGCGCTGAACGAGGAATATATCTATGACGATCAGGGGCGGCTGCAGAACCCTGTCTTCCTGGATTACCGCGTGCCGGTGGCGTCGGACCTGCCGATGATCGACACGGTGATCGTCGAAGTGCCCAATCCCGGCCACCCTTATGGCGTGCGCGGTGTGGGCGAAACCGGCATCACCCCGCCGCTTCCCGCGATTGCCAATGCGATTCAGGACGCGGTGGGCGTGCGTGTCCGGCAATTGCCGATCAGCCCGCCGCGTCTCTTGGCGGCGCTCAAGGCCAAGGGCTGAGCATGGCCCGGGTTCAGGTGCATCTCTGGTCCGGGCTGCGGCGACTGACAGATGGCGCCGAGGCGGTCGAGGTTGAGGCCACGACCGTCGGCGAAGCGCTGGATGGGCTGATCGCGGCCCATCCGGGGCTTGAGCCGCTGATCGAAGCGGGGGTGTCGGTGGTGGTGGACGGCGAAATGACCACCTCGCGTCACCAGAAAATTGGCCCCGAGAACGAGGTCTATCTCATGCAGCGGCTCAAGGGCGGGTAGGGGCTGGCGGCATCAATTCTGCTGTGCGGGCGGGCGGATCATCTTCTTATGTCGCCAAGCAACAGGTCATCACACCGAGATAGAGAACAGACAAAGGGCTTAGCGATGTCTCGCTAAGCCCTTGAATTCTTTGGCTCCGGCGGTAGGGATCGAACCTACGACCAATTGATTAACAGTCAACTGCTCTACCGCTGAGCTACGCCGGAACATATGGGGCGATATAACAATAGCGGTTTTGGTCGTCCAGAGGGTTTTGCGACAAAATCGCAGAAAAATTTCATGCGCCCGCAAGTTCGAAAATCGTCCCGGAATGCAGGGGGCCGCGCGGTGTTACCAGCTTGCGGCCGGTGAGGTCGACCAGATGGGCAAACACGTTGCGCATCGCCGCCGGGATCAGCGCGGGCGAGACATCGGTATAGAGCGCGCGGGCGAGGGATTCGGCGCTCTGGGCCTTGCCGCTCAGCGCCTCCAGAATCGCGCCTTCGCGGCCCTCACGATGCGCGATGAGCCAGTCGAGCCGCGCGGCGGGGTCCGTGATGGGGGCGCCGTGACCGGCGTGAAACACCTCCCAAGGCCGGTCCCGCAGCATGCGGCAGGACGCCATGAAATCGGTCAGGTCGCCATCGGGCGGCGAGACCAGCGAACTCGCCCAGCCCATCACCAGATCGCCGGAAAACAGCCGTTTGTCGGCGGCAAAGCACAGGTGGTTGCCCATATGGCCCGGCGTGTGCAGCGCCTCGATCTCCCATTCGGCGCTTGATACGCGCGCGCCATGGGCGAGCGTCACATCGGGGTGGAAGCTCGCATCCACGCCTTCGCCGCCGCCTGCCATGCCGTCGCGGGCCAGCGCCTGCATCACGGCGCTGCGTCCGGCATGGGCGGGACCAAAGGCATGGACCGCCGCGCCGGTACAGTCCGACAGGGCCAGCGCCAGGGGGGAGTGGTCGATATGGGCATGGGTTACGAAAATATGGCTGATCTGCCCGCCCTCGGGCACCGCGGCCAGGATTGCGTCGAGATGCGGCGGCGACATGGGCCCGGGGTCGATCACCGCCACCTCGCGCTGTCCCAGAAGATAAGTATTGGTGCCCCAATAGGTCATCGGGGACGCATTCGGCGCCAGCACGCAGCGCAGGTCGGGCTCAAGCTGCTGAACCGTGCCTGTGTCCGGGGATTTTTCGCTGATGTCCATGTTGGTTTTCCTTCTTCTTCCCGGGGCGGCAGGCTAAGCCTAGGGCATGTCGTTTACCTGGCTCAAATCCTATATGCCACGCAGCCTTTATGGCCGGGCCGCGCTGATCCTGGTGCTGCCGGTTGTGACGCTGCAGCTTGTGGTGACAATCGTCTTTGCGCAACGCCATTTCGAAGGTGTGACCGAACAAATGACCTCGGGCGTGCGCGACGAGATCGGTCTTGTCCTCGCACAGGCCGACTGGAGCGGCCCGGAGGCGGCGCTGGCGGCGATGGAGCCGTTCGCCAAGCCGATGGATTATGAGCTGCGCTGGCCGGACCCGTCCGAGGTTCCGGATCGTGATATCCGGCGGATCTATGATTTCTCGGGCATCGTGGTCATGCGGGAATTGCGCGAAAAGAAGCTGACAGTGCCGGTGATCGCACTGCCCAATGACCGCGACGTGATGCTGTATGTCTCGACGCCGCTGGGGCTTCTGGAGCTGTTGTTCGAGCGCAAGCGTGTCTCGGCGTCCAACCCGCATCAGCTGATCGTGAACATGATCCTGTTCAGCCTGATCATGACCCCGATTGCCTATGTTTATCTGCGCAACCAGCTACGTCCCATCACCCGGCTGGCAGCGGCCGCCGAGGCCTTTGGCAAGGGGCGCGTCGTGCCCTATTCGCCGTCGGGCGCGGTCGAGGTGCGCGCGGCGGGCAATGCCTTTCTCGATATGCGGGCGCGCATCGAGCGGCAGATCGAACAACGCACGCTCATGCTTTCGGGGGTCAGCCACGACCTGCGGACGCCGCTGACGCGGCTCAGGCTGGGGTTGGCCATGTCCAGCGACGAGGACAGCGAGGACATGCTGCGTGACGTGTCCGAGATGGAACGGATGCTGGATGAATTTTTGGCTTTCGCGCGCGGCGATGCCGAGGCAGGCGACGCTGAGCTGACCGATCCCATGGCGCTGGTGCGCCAGATCGTCGAGGACGCACAGCGCGCGGGCACCCGGGTCGAGCTGGTCAAGACCGAAGGTGCGGGTGAGATCGTGCTGAAACCGGGGGGGATTCGCCGGGCGCTGGAGAACCTGATCAACAATGCCGTGCGGTACGGGTCGCGGGCCGAGGTCAGCGTGGTGCTCACCGACAAATCGCTGCGCATCCGGGTCGAGGATGACGGGCCGGGCATTCCCAAGGACCGTCGTGACGCCGCCATGCGGGCCTTTGTCCGACTGGACGAGGCGCGCAACCAGAACGAGGTGGCGGGGGTTGGCCTTGGCCTTGCCATCACAACCGATATCGCGCGGGCCCATGGCGGGGTGCTGCGGCTGGGTACCTCGGATCATCTGGGCGGGCTGCGGGCGGATATCGTCATTGCGCGGTAGCGCCTTGCCCCGAAAATTTGTCTCAAAGCCGAAGGGGAAGCCGGATTTCCGCCACTTTGAGGGCGAATCTCTGGCCCCGGTTGGCGGTCATGTCTGACGCGTGGGGCGGCCGGACCGCCCGTTCAGACCGGAGATGATCCTATGACCCAGACCCCCCTGTTTGCTGCGCTCGCAGTTGCAACCGGGCTGATGGCTGGTGCCGCGCTGGCGCAAAGCCGCACACCCGACACTGCGACACCGATGTTGTCGACCCAGGGCGGAGCCGCGTCCGCCTATATGACCACCGCAGATGGCTGTACCTACCGCCGGGCTCAGGCGCCGGGGTATGCGCCAACATGGATTTTGGTGCTCAATCCGCACCATATAGGCCGCCCCAACAGCCCGCGCCATTGTCCCGGGATGCGGCAATAGGCGGGGAGCGATCCACCGCTGGCCTTTGCCTTTTATGCGGCGTGGTCGGGCAGAGCATGCGAAGGAGGAAAAATGGTAGGCCCGGCAGGACTTGAACCCGCAACCAAAGCGTTATGAGCGCTCTGCTCTAACCAATTGAGCTACAGGCCCCCCATGACCTTTGGAGTAGCACAGGCGCGCCCGGCGTCAAGCACTCCGTGGGGCTTTGAGATTGCAAGCGGGTGCGGGATGGACTAACCCCACGCGCGAGAGATTGCATGACGGAGCAGACCATGAGCGCGAACACCGGCAAGGGCGGGCTGACCTATTCTCAGGCTGGCGTGGATATCGACGCGGGCAACGCGCTGGTCGAACGAATCAAACCGGCGGCCAAGCGGACCAACCGCTCGGGCGTGATGGCGGGGCTTGGCGGCTTTGGAGCGCTCTTTGACCTCAAGGATGCGGGCTACAGCGATCCGATCCTCGTCGGCGCCACGGACGGCGTGGGCACCAAGCTGCGCATCGCCATCGACACCGGCGAGGTGGACGGTGTGGGCATCGACCTTGTCGCCATGTGCGTCAACGATCTGGTCTGTCAGGGGGCGGAACCGCTCTTTTTCCTCGATTATTTCGCCACCGGCAAGCTTGAGACCGAGACCGCCGCGCGCATCATCGAAGGCATTGCCGAGGGTTGCGTGCGCTCGGGCTGCGCGCTGATCGGTGGTGAGACGGCGGAAATGCCGGGCATGTACCCGGAAGGCGATTTCGACCTTGCGGGCTTTGCCGTGGGCGCGATGGAACGCGGCACGGCTCTGCCCGCGGATGTGACCGAAGGCGACGTGCTTTTGGGACTGGCCAGCGATGGTATCCATTCCAACGGCTACAGCCTTGTGCGCAAGATTGTCGAGCTGTCCGGCCTTGGTTGGGATGACGATTGCCCGTGGGGTGAGGGCACTTTGGGCGCGGCGCTGCTGACACCCACGCGGCTTTACGTGACGCAGGCGCTTGAGGCTGTCCGCGCGGGTGGCGTGCATGCTCTGGCTCATATCACCGGCGGCGGTCTGACCGAGAACCTGCCGCGCGTGCTGAATGACGGGCAGGGGGCCGAGATCGACCTGTCGGCTTGGGACTTGCCGCCGGTTTTCAAATGGCTGTCCGATGAGGGCGGGCTGGACGAGGGCGAGATGCTCAAGACCTTTAACTGTGGCATCGGCATGATCGTTGTCGTCGCCGCCGACCGCGCCGAGGCGCTGGCGCAGGTGCTGCGCGCGGCGGGCGAAACGGTTCATCGCATAGGCACCGTTACCGCGGGCGAGGGCGTGCGCTACAGCGGCGCGCTTGCATGAACCTTCGGGTTGCGATCCTGATCTCGGGCGGCGGGTCGAACATGGTCACGCTGGTGGACAGCATGACTGGCGATCATCCGGCACGCCCCTGTCTGGTCCTGTCCAATAACGCCGATGCGGGGGGGCTGGCCAAGGCCGCCGCGCGTGGCATCCCCACGGCGGTTGTGGATCACCGCCCGTTCAAGGGGGACCGCGCCGCGTTCGAGGCGGAATTGCTGGCCGAACTGGACAAGGCGCAACCCGACATTATCTGTCTTGCAGGGTTCATGCGGGTTTTGACCGGTGATTTCGTGCAACGCTTTGAGGGACAAATGCTCAATATCCACCCCTCGCTATTGCCTAAATACAAAGGACTGCACACCCATGCCCGCGCGATCGAGGCGGGTGACGCCGAACATGGCTGTACCGTTCATCTGGTTACAGCTGCACTGGACGATGGACCGATTCTGGGCCAGGCGCGGGTGGCGATTGAGCCGGGCGACACGCCCGATACACTGGCCGCTCGTGTGCTGGAACAGGAGCATCTGCTTTACCCTCGGGTTTTGCTGGATTTTTCCCGGCAGACTTCCGGAAACGCGAACATGCCGCCCGCGTAAGAACGTCGCAGTTTCGCATCCGGCGAATGCGTGTAGTTTCTGCGATGGAGCGCAGCCGACAAGAAGAGAAATAAGAAACGCGCATGAGGACACTGAAAACGACCGCAGAGCTTGCCGAGTTTTGTGAGACCGCAAAATCCCACCCTTACGTGACGATTGATACCGAGTTTCTGAGGGAACGGACCTATTATTCCAAGCTCTGCCTGATCCAGATGGCCATGCCGGGCAAGGATGACAGCACTGCGGTTCTGGTTGATCCGCTGTCCGATGGGCTGAACCTTGATCCGCTTTATGATCTGTTCCGCAACCGTGACGTGGTCAAGGTGTTCCATGCCGCGCGGCAGGATCTTGAGATTTTCCATGTGGATGCCGGGGTGATCCCGACGCCGCTCTTTGACACCCAGATCGCGGCCATGGTGTGTGGCTTTGGCGAACAGGTCGGCTATGAAAAGCTGGTGCGGTCCATCGCGCGCAAGGGGCTGGACAAGACATCGCGCTTTACCGACTGGTCCCAGCGGCCGCTGTCGGACGAACAAAAGAAATATGCGCTGGCAGATGTGACGCATCTGCGCCAGATCTATGAATTTCTGGCCCGCAAGCTGGAAGAGACGGGCCGGGAGCGCTGGGTTCAAGAAGAGCTGGCGATCCTTGAAGACCCCGAAACCTATATCACCCGGCCCGAAGAGGCGTGGAAACGGATCAAGACACGCTCCACATCGCCGCGTTTTCTGGCCACGGTGCGGGAACTGGCCAAGTTCCGCGAATCCTTTGCCCAGGCGCGGGACATCCCGCGCAACCGGGTGTTCAAGGATGACGCATTGGTGGAGATCGCGTCTACCAAGCCGCGCGACCACAAGGCCCTATCCCGGTCACGGTTGCTTCTGCGCGAGGCACGCAAGGGCGAGATTGCCGATGGTATCCTCAAGTCGGTTGAGGCAGGTCAGAATTGTCCTGAGGATGAACTGCCCAAAGTGGACAATTCCAACGCCAAGCTTCAGGTGAACCCGGCGCTGGCGGATTTGCTGCGCGTCCTGCTCAAGGCCAAGACCGAAAGCTCGGGTGTTGCATCGAAGCTGATCGCGCCCTCATCGGATCTGGATGCGCTGGCCGCCGGTCAGCGCGACGTGATGGCGCTCAAGGGTTGGCGGCGCGAGGTATTTGGCAATGATGCGCTGCGGCTCTGCAATGGCGAGATCGCCCTGACCGCAAAGGGACAGACCGTCGAGGTCGTCGAGCTTTGAACGGAAAGTCTGCGCCGCTGCCTCAGCGGCGCGACGAGCGGACGTTTTCGCGGGCTTTGACCTGAATAGTGCGAATACCGGCCAGTTCCTGTTCGGTCAGCCGGATCGCCGCGCTCACGGTGCGGGAATAGGCGGTGCCCACGCCCACGCTGCTGCGGGGCTGCAAGGCGCGGAACGCGTAAACCAGCGTGTCGGCACTTTCGCTGGCCTCTGGGGTCAGGCGGACGTCAAAGCTGCCCGCGCTGCGCATGACGCCGGTCACCTCGATCACCGCGCCGCCGGGAACGCGGCGGATATGCAGTTCGGTCACGTTCTGCACCAGCGTGCCGCGATAGGCTGCGGGGGCCTTGCTCTGCAGGATCGGGTTGCGGCGCGGAATGAGCGGGTTCACCTCGCCGTCGGCGGCCTGCACCGGAACGGAGGTGCTGCGCCCGAACCAGTTGAACGGGTTCAGCCGGGAGTCGCGCACCGTGCCACAGGCGGTGACGGTCATGGTCATGACAAGTAGAGCCAATACCTTTTTGCGCATAATCAGCACTCCCGAAGTTCCTTGCCTTCCGGGTTAGCCTATTGCACGGGCGATGAAAAGCGTTTGGGCGGTATTGCAGGCTGGACCTTTGTCGATTGTGACCCTAGGTCTGAACCACAGCAACCCGGAGGACATGATGGCAAGCGCGGCTTTCGAAGAGATCGTGGAGGATTTCGAATTCCTGGAAGACTGGGAAGACCGGTATCGCTACGTGATCGAACGGGGCAAGGCGATGGAGCCGCTGGACGACGCGCTCAAAGTGCCCGCCACCAAGGTGGATGGCTGCGCCAGTCAGGTCTGGTTGCATACCCGCGTCGAAGACGACGGGTTCAATTTCGACGGGGACAGCGACGCGATGATCGTTCGAGGGCTGATCGCGGTGTTGCGCGCGCTTTATAATGGCACGCCCGTGGATGAGGTCACGGCCATCGACGCGCCCGCGGAACTGGCGCGGCTGGGGTTGAATGATCACCTGTCGGCGCAGCGCTCGAACGGGCTGCGTGCGATGATCGAACGGGTGCGCGAACGGGCATCCGAGGCGGCGTAATGAAAACGCCCCGGTGCGGGACCGGGGCGCTATCGTTCAGAACGGGATTTCGTCGTCCATATCGCGGCTTGGCGGATTTCCGCCACTGCCACCCTGACCGCCGCCATAGCCGCTGTCCTGCGGGCCGCTGTCATAGCCACCACCGCCATAGCCGCCGCCCTGGCCACCACCGAAACCACCGCCGCCGCCACTGCCGCCGCCGTCACGGCCGTCCAGCATGGTCAGCGTGCCGTTGAAGCCTTGCAGCACCACCTCGGTCGAATAGCGGTCCTGCCCGGACTGGTCCTGCCATTTGCGTGTCTGCAACTGACCTTCGATGTAAACCTTTGAGCCTTTGCGCAAATATTGCTCTGCGATACGGACAAGCCCTTCGTTGAAGATGGCAACGGAGTGCCACTCGGTCTTTTCACGGCGCTCCCCGGTATTGCGGTCCTTCCACGTCTCGGAGGTAGCAATACGCAGGTTGCACACCTTGCCGCCGTTCTGGAATGTGCGCACCTCGGGGTCGCGCCCGAGATTCCCGATAAGGATGACTTTGTTAACTGACCCGGCCATGATGCCCCCCAATTCGATCTTGTCTGCGGCCAATCGGGGCGAATCCCGTGGCCGGTTCCGCGTGAGACTACCTCACTCGAACAGGGTTAAAAATGGCCTAAGCCGCATGGGCTGGCCGAATCCGTCAAAATCTCTATATTCCACCGGAGTGTTTTTAGGGGCCGACTTCATGCGCAAGCTTTTGACCTTGACCCTGGTGGCCAGTGTGTTGCCTGCCGCCGCAATTTCCGAAACAGTTTCGTCCAAAGGGCGTGTGCTGTTGTTCAAATCCCAGACCAAGATTCTGGACCAGCGCGCGTCGGAACAATACCGCAATTCCGTGCGGCTCCAACCGCCCAAGGTGGTGACGCCGACCAAATGGGGCACCGGCGGCAATTCCCCTAAATATTCCGGTAAATACAAAGGCATATACGCAGGCATGGCGCGGGATGCGGCACGGCGTTACGGCGTGCCCGAGGATCTTTTCCTGCGGCTGGTGCAGCAGGAAAGCGGCTGGAACCCCACCGCCAAGAGCCACAAGGGCGCTTTTGGCCTTGCCCAGCTGATGCCCGCTACGGCGCGCGCGCTCGGGGTGGACCCGAAGGACCCGGCGCAGAACCTTGATGGCGGCGCGCGCTACCTCAGCCAGCAATACCGCAAGTTCGGCACATGGCGTCTGGCCCTTGCGGCCTATAACGCGGGCCCTGGCGCGGTCGAGAAATATGGCGGTGTGCCGCCCTTCAAGGAAACCCGCAATTACGTCAAGATCATCTGGGGCAGTTGACCGGCCTATTGCCTTACCAGTCATCCGCGCCATCGGGCGGCATGATGAACGCCGTTTCGGACAGCATTTCATAGACCGGCGGGCTGGACCCCAGATGTGAGCGGTTCAGCACTAGGTGATCGGCCTCAAAGCTTTCCCTGAGGCCCGCCTGTCCGGCGATCACGCCCTGCAACCGCGCCTGCTCACCCGCTCCGATCCCGGCTGCAAAGCGCAACAGCGTGACATGCGGGCGGAACCTTCGGCGTTGCGGCTCCAGCCCGGCGGCGCGGGTTGCGCCCTGAACCCGGGCATGCAGGTCGGTCAGCGCCGGGCTCTCCACCACCGAGGCCACCAGAAGCGCAGGTTTGCGCCGCCCCATCAGATCCAGCCCCGCAAGCGTCACATCAAACGCCCAGACCTGCAATTGCGACAAGGCCTCGGCCAGCGGCTCCACCTCACGCGCATTCAGATCGGCAAAGAAGGCCAGCGTGACATGCATATTATGGGGCGGGACGGGGCGGCCAAAGCCCAGCCCCTCAACCAAAGACCCGAGCCGGTCAGCAACCGGCTCGCGCACGGGGATCGAGACAAAGATACGCAATCGAGATCACTCGGCGGCGATCTTGATCACCGGTGTCATATTGTTGAACTCTTCATCGCTCAGGTGGCATTTCACCTGATGCCCATCGGCCATCTGGCGCACCGGCGGCACCTCTTTCTCGCAGAGTCCGCCCGGCACCTTGGATTTCCAGCGGCAGCGCGTCTGGAACGGACAGCCCGGGGGCGGGTTCATGGCCGAGGGAATGTCGCCTTCGAGAACGATATGTTCTTTCTCGACCGATGTATCCGCAATCGGTACCGCCGACAAAAGCGCCTCGGTATAGGGGTGATAGGGGGGCGAAAAGACCTGTTCGGTGGTGCCGAGCTCGACCACATGGCCCAGATACATCACCATGACCCGGTCGCTCAGATACCGCACGATGGACAGATCGTGGCTGATGAACAAAAGCGTCGTCTTGTGCTCGCGCTGGATCTCCATCAGCAGGTCGGTGACGGCGGCCTGCACCGACACGTCCAGCGCCGAGACCGGTTCATCCGCCACGACGATGCGGGCGTCTCCGGCAAAGGCGCGGGCGATGCCCACCCGCTGTTTCTGCCCGCCCGAGAGCTGCCGGGGCATGCGGTCGGCAAATTCGCGCGGCAGTTTCACCAGATCGAGCAGGGACAGCATGCGTTCGCGCCGCTCGGCCTCGTTCTTGCCCACCTTGAAGATCTCCAGCGCGCGGATGATCTGACGGCCCACCGTCATCGACGGGTTGAGCGTGTCGAACGGGTTCTGGAACACCATCTGCACATCGGCCACGGTCTTGGTATCCCGCTTCTCGATAGGGGTGTCCTGAATCTCGTGATTGTCGAGGAGGATCTTGCCCTCGGTCGCGGTTTCCAGCCCCATCAGCACCTTGGCAAAGGTGGATTTGCCACAGCCGGATTCCCCCACTATGGCCAACGTTTCGCTCTCGCGCGCCTCGAAACTCAGCGTCTCGTTGGCCTTGACCACCTTGGTCGCGCCTGAGCCGCCAAAGAGCGCATTGGCCGCGACCTCGTAGTATTTCTTGAGATTGTCCATTTTCAGGACAACATCGCCAATCGCGCCCTTGGTCTTGGTGTCCTCAAGCGCCATCGGTGCGGCCCAGTCGATCTCGTTGATGCGCAGACAGCGTGAGCGATGCCGGTCATTGCCGGGGATGTCCTGCATCTTGATGGCTTGATCCTTGTTGCAGAGCCCGTCCACGAAGTAATCGCAGCGCGGGCCAAAATTGCAGCCCGGCGGGCGTTCATGGGGCAGGGGGAAGTTGCCCGGAATGGCCTTGAGCGGGCGCGCATTCTTGTCTGCGCCCGGAAGCGGGATCGAGCGGAACAGCGCCTGTGTATAGGGGTGCTGCATCTTGTCGAACACATCCTCGATCGAGCCGGTTTCGACCGCTTCGCCGGAATACATCACACAGATGCGGTCACAGGTTTCCAGCACAAGCCCAAGGTTGTGCGAGATGAACAGCATCGAGGTGCCGTATTTCTTGCCCAGATCCTTGACCAGATCGACCACCGCGGCCTCCACCGTCACGTCCAGCGCGGTGGTGGGCTCATCAAGGATCAACAGCGAGGGTTTCGACATCAGCGCCATGGCGATGACGATCCGCTGCTGCTGACCACCCGAAAGCTGGTGCGGATAGCTGTTCAGAATGCGCTTGGGGTCGGGCAGCTTCACATCCGTCACAACTTCCAGCGCGCGCTGATAGGCTTCTTTCTCGGGCGTGCCTTCGTGGATCATCGGCACTTCCATCAGCTGCTTGCCGATTTTCATCGCCGGGTTCAGGGACGCCATCGGCTCCTGATAGATCATCGCGATCTCGGAGCCGCGGATGTCGCGCAGTTCTTCCTGGCTCATTGCCCCCAGATCGCGGCCCTTGAACTTGATCGAGCCGCCGACAACGCGGCCATTCACGCCAAGGTCCTGCATGACCCCCAGCGCCACGGTGGATTTCCCGCAGCCGGATTCGCCGACAAGGCCCACCGCCTCGCCCGGTTGCACCACCACGGAAAAATCCATCACCGCCGGGATTTCCCGCAGCCGGGTAAAGAACGAAATCGACAGCTTGTCGATTTCAAGGATCGGGCCGTCATAGTCCCATTTTGTCATGTTATTTCTCCTTTCCGGAGGAGCCAGAGACAGGTCCAGTCCTTCTTTGGCTCAAAAATATATTGGGGGGTGAGGGCCTTACCCGAACGGGCTGGCCCCCGGACCGCCCTCTCAGATCATCAATCCCGCAGGCTTTCCTCGCGCAGACCGTCTGCCAAAAGGTTCAGACCAAGAACCAGCGACAGAAGCGCCAGCGCCGGGGGCAGGGCAGGATGCAGGTAGATCGACAGGAACTTACGCCCCTCGTTGATCGTCGATCCCCAATCCGGGCTCTCCGGCGGCAGGCCAAGGCCAAAGAAGCCCAGGGTGCCAAGAAGGATGGTGGTATAGCCGATGCGCAGGCAGAAATCGACGATCAGCGGCCCGCGTGCGTTGGGCAGGATTTCCCACAGCATGATGTACCATGGGCCTTCACCCCGCGTCTGTGCCGCCGCCACGTAGTCGCGTGTCTTGATGTCAAGCGCGAGGCCCCGCACGATCCGGAAGACCGTGGGCGAGTTCACGAAGACCACCGACACGAACACCACGAGGATACCGCCGGGAATGTCAAAGAGATCCATGAAACCCGGGATCACGTGCACCTTGGAGCCCACCTCGGAGATCAGCGACAGGTAGAGCCAGCCCATCACGCCCAGCACCCCGATCAACAGCGGCGTGCGGAAATTCGGCTGCGTGTAGTAGCGCGAATTCAGCAGGATACCGACAAAGATCAGCGG
The DNA here is from genome assembly GCF_028023675.1 of Primorskyibacter aestuariivivens. Classification (GTDB taxonomy): domain Bacteria; phylum Pseudomonadota; class Alphaproteobacteria; order Rhodobacterales; family Rhodobacteraceae; genus Marinovum; species Marinovum aestuariivivens. The sequence goes on from NZ_JAQIOZ010000026.1 coordinate 29,624, forward strand.
GAAGACAAACAGGAAGGTCGCCATATAGGCGGGAATGCCCGTTTCCACGATCTCCGGTGTGACCAGCAGGTAGAACAGCAGGATCACCGGGAAGGCGAGGATCAGGTTGGCCAGGAAGGACAGGAAGGTATCCAGCTTGCCGCCATAGTAACCTGCGGGCAGGCCCAGCGTGATGCCGACCATAAAGGCAAAGGCGGTGGCGATGGGCGCGATCTGCACCACGATCCAGGCGCCGGTAATGACCCGGCTGAACACGTCGCGGGCAAGGTTGTCGCCGCCCAGAAGATACCAGCCATATTCGCCTTCTTCGGCCCCGGCGAGCGGCGTGCCGGGCACCTTGTTCTTCATGCCCGAGACTTGCGCCAGCGGGTCATGTGTCACGATCAGGTCCAATGCCCCGAAGATACCGGTAAAGACCCAGAACATGACCAGCGCAAAGCCGATCATGCCGACAGTGCTGTCAAAAAGTTTCCCATAAAGCCCAAGCTTGCGCTTGAACATGACGGAGACGACGAACAGCAGCACCAACGCGATCCATGTCGGTGTGAGCTGCAGGAAGATACGGGTGAGGATTTCACCCCAGCTAAGCGGATCCATATCGCAGCTCTCCTTATGACACGCTGATGCGGGGGTTGAGATAGACGTAGCCGATATCCGAGATCAGCTGCGTCACCAGAACCACGATGACCGACACGACCGAGACGCCCAGAAGCAGCTCGATATCGTTGTTGCCCGCCGCCTGAACCAGCGTCCAGCCAAAGCCCTTGTAATTAAACAGCGTCTCGACGATGACCACGCCGTTCAGCAGCCAGGGGAATTGCAGCATGATCACCGTGAACGGCGCGATCAGCGCGTTGCGGAGCGCGTGTTTCATCACGATATTCGGGAAAGACACGCCCTTGAGCCGGGCGGTGCGGATATATTGCGCGGTCATGACCTCGGCCATACTGGCCCGTGTCATCCGCGCGATATAACCCATGCCATAAAGCGCGATGGTCAGCACCGGCAGGAAGAAGTTCTCGAAATTCGCGCTTTCCATGGCGGAGGTCGCCGTGCCCTTGAACCATTTCAGGCCCACGGCAGAGGAGGCAAAGACCGCGATCAGGATCACGCCCGACACATATTCCGGCGTTGCCGTCGTGGTGATCGCCACGGTGGACAGCGTCCGGTCGGTGGCCGAGCCTTCACGCATACCGGCCAGCACACCCAGGATCAGCGCCGAGGGCACCATGAGCAGCATCACCCAAAGCATCAGCTTGCCGGTGAGCGCCAGACGTTTGCCGACAATGCCTGCGACCTCTTCTTTGAAGACCGTGGAAAAGCCCCAGTACCCTTGCAGGATGCCACAGAAGTTTGGCGCTTCGGCGGCGTCCTGCCCGGGCAGGATACAGCGGCCCTGCACACTGCCGTCCTCATTGGTGTACCGGTGCGAGGGCAGGACCCCCAGCCATTCACCATATTTGACGGGCAAAGGCTGAAGATAGCCGCCCTTTTCAAGGAAACTGCTGACCTCTTCATCCGACATCCGGAAGTTGCCTTGGGTTTTGGCAAGCTTTTCGAGGTTCGGGTAGAGGTTGGTCAGTGTGAAAACGAGGAAGGTCAGGCACAGACCCGTAAGGATCATGACGCCCAGCCGTCGCAGAATAAAGAGTCCCATGGCTGCCCCTGTTGGTGGCGAGTGGCGGGCGTTTCACGCCGCGCATTCTTTGTCGTTTTGTCCCCGTCGCGGAGACGAAAACCGCGCCCCGAAGGGCGCGGCTTGTGGGCTGAGGTCTTAGGCCTTGATGCCGAACTTGTAGATCTGCGGCAGGTCGGCGATGTGCTTTTCCACACCGACAAGGTTGTCGCGGTGGTGGCGCATCGCGGTCCGCCAGTAGGGCTGGATCGTTACGCCTTCCTCGATCATGATGGCCTGCAGTTTGCCCATCACCTCGCGGCGCGCATCGGCATCGGCGATCGAGTTCGCCTCGGCCAGCAGCGCGTCGAACTCGGCATTGGCAAAGCCTGCTTCGTTCCACGCCTCGCCCGAACGATAGGCCAGACCCAGAACCTGCGTGCCCAGCGGGCGGTGGTTCCAGTTGGTCGACGAGAACGCATATTTCGTCCAGTCGTTCCAGAACGTGTTGCCCGGCAGCACTGTGTGCTTGGCCTTGATGCCCGCATCGTTGAGCTGGGCCACCACCGCGGCGGTGGTGTTGCGGCGCCAGTCATCGTCGATGGATTGGCATTCATGCTCGAAGTCACCCATACCGGCCTCTTCCATGAGTGCCTTGGCCTTGACCGGGTCATAGGGGATGCGGGTCACGGTCGGGTCATGCTCGGGGTGCATCGGTCCCACGTGGCAGTTGTCCGCTGGGATACCGTAGCCGGCCATACCCAGTTCGAGACAGACATTGTTGTCCACCGCCATGGCAAGCGCCTGACGCACCCGCTTGTCGCCGTAGATCTTGTTGCCGTTCTCGTCCTCGGCCAGCTGGTTGGGGCGGATCACGATGGTAAAGCCGGACGGGATTTCCGAGCGTTCCAGACCGATGGCGTCAAAGATGTCGACGAATTCGCCCACCGATTCCCAGTTCATGTCGATCTCTTCGGCCTCATAGGCGGCAAGGAAGTTCGCCGGGTCGGTGCCGTAGTCGACGAACTCGATGCGGTCGATATAGCCGCCTTTGCCCGCGGCATAACCCCACCAGTCATGGCCTTCGTTGCGCACCAGCACGCCCTTGACGCCCACCTCGTGGCTTTCGGGCAGCATGAAGCCGGTGCCGATCGGGTTATCTAGCATGTTGTTGGGATCGTGGCTCGCATGCACGATTGCTGCCGGATAGTCCGCCATGCCGGGGATGATGGTGATGTCGGGCGCGCTGGTCTTCAGCATCACGGTGTGGCTGTCGACCACGGTGATCGCGCCTTCGGCGGCTTTCTTGGTCTCGGGGTCGGAGAGCGAGGCCATACGTGCGGCCATCGAGTTGCCCTCGACCGTGCCGTCGCACCACATCTCGATGTTGCGCGCCACGTCTTCGGCGGTGAAGTCGTCACCGTTATTCCATTTGACGCCCTTGCGCACATTCAGCGTGTATTCAGTGGCGTTGTCATTGGCTTCCCAGCTTTCAAGCAGCATCGGCTGGAACGAGCCGTCATTGTTGTATTCCACCAGATATTCCAGCCAGCCCGCGGTAAACGTCGCGATCTGGGTCCAGTCATAGGTGCGCGGGTCTTTCAGGGCGCGCACTTCCATCTGGTAGCGGATGGTGCCGCCCTGCTGCGCATGCGCCGCGGCCTGCGCCGGGGATCCCAGCCCGCCCAGAGCATAGGCACCGGTTGCCGTCAGGCCCAGTGCCGTGCTGCGGGCAAGGAATTCGCGGCGGTCCATGTGACCTTCCTTGAATTCGTTTGCATACATCTCCGCAGCGGGGTGAACCCGGGAACCTGTGAGGGTTTCGTGCGTCATCTGAATCTCCCTGTGACACATTATTGTTTTTTGACCGGAGGGATTCCGCCCGTGCGCCGGTGAGTGACCGGTTGCGCGGCAGACAGCCTCCCCATCGCCGTCATTCCGCAACAGAAACGCCCTCAGGTCAATCATTGCTTTCGGATTTCATGTCACAAAAGCGACATTTACCCCGCTCAAAAGCGACATGGCGTTTTTCAGAAACTTGTCGGGGCGTCGCGCGGGATCAGGACGCAAGCACGATACGGACCGATTTCGGCCTAGCGAATCCCGCCCTGATGGCGAAAGACAGGCCGCGCAACGCTGGCCTTTTTGGTGGGGTCCTGACCCAGCGCGGCACGGCGCAACGCGGATGGTGTCTGACCGGTATGGTTCTGTATGAAACGGGTAAAATACGCCGCCGATCCGAAGCCGAGATGCTGGGCGATTTTCTGCACCGCCGGGTCGGGACGTTCCAGCAGCATGCGTGCCTCGTGCAGCACCCGACCGGTGATCATGTCGGCCGCCGTCTGCCCGGCATTTTCACGGCATACCCGGGTCAGGTGCGTGGGCGTCACCGACAGGGCCTCGGCATAATCGGCCATGGAGCGGCCCGAGCGAAACTCCGATTCCAGCAGGTCGGTAAATTTGCGGCACAACCGCTGCCCAGCCGTCTCGCGGCTTTGCAATGCGGGCGAGACCTTGTCGCCCTCATCCAGCATGGCCAGCATCTGCCGCCGGAGCCACACCGTGACCAGCGAGAACTTGGCCAGCAGCGCCTCGGCCTGCAGCGGCTGGGGCATCATCTGTTCGCGCTGGATCGCCTCGACCAGACCGGACAATTCGCCCTGGGCCACCACGTCGCGCACCCGCAGATGCTGTGCCTCGCGGGGCAGATAGGGCAAGTCGATATCTTCCAGCAGGATCGCCTGACCGAAACACTGCGCGCCGGGGTCAATGGAGAACATCGTTCCGGGGGGCAGGTAGATCACGTTGTTGATGCCGATACCGCGCCGGATGCCCCGGATCGTGGCGCGTCCCTGGCCCTTGGTGATCCACAGGAACAGATGCCGGGACAGCGAATGCGGCAGGGAGTTCTGCCACGGCCCGCGGCTGCCCAGTTGCGCCAGAGTCAGCGACCGCAGCGGCAGATCCGCCAGTTCGGATGCATCATCAGGAAGCTCGGGCTGGGGCGGCGGCATGGGGCGGGGGCCTTTGGTCTGGGGCGGTCATAGAGGCCGGTGCGCGGGGCACCGTCCGGAACTGGGCACCACTATTTCGATGCGCAGGCGGATCAGCAAGAGAGGATTGCCCCCCCGGCGATTTCCTGCGGGGTAATGCCGTGCCAGTGCTTCATTTTGGAGCGCAGCCAGGTGCGTTGCCGTTTGGCGAACTGGCAGGTGGCGATTGTGGCTTTGTCGCGCGCCTCGTCCAATGTCACCTCGCCCTTGAGATGTGCCATGAGCTCGGGCGCACCGATGGCCTTCATCGACAACAGGTCAGGGTCGTAGCGCGGCAGGTTGGCGCGCGCCTCGTCCAGCGCGCCCTGTTCCAGCATGAGATCGAAACGCCGCGCGATGCGGTCGTTGAGCCAGTCGCGCTCCGCGTCCACCCGCAGCGCAACCGCCTGATCCAACGACAGTATCGGCGGCGGCGTGTCATCCTGCCAGGCGGCGAGCCCGCGCCCGGTGGCCTGCTGCACCTCCCATGCGCGCTGCACCCGCATCGGGTTGTTGAGGTCGAGCCGCGCGCGTGTCGTGGCGTCGATCTCAGGCAGCATGGCGGCGTGCCCAAGGGACAGACGAATCCCGTCGGCGCGGGCGCGTATCTCGGGCGGGGTCGCAGGAATTTCGGCCAGCCCGGAGGTCAGCGCGGTGAAATAGAGCCCGGTGCCGCCCACGATGACCGGGCGCTTGGGACCTTCCAGAAGGGGCATTACCTCGCGCAGCCAATGGCCCACGGAATAGGTCGCATCCCACGCCACATGCCCATAGAGCCGATGCGGCGCGCGGGCCTCATCGGCTGCATCCGGGCGCGCGGTCAGAACACGCCAGTTTTCAAACACCTGAATCGCGTCGGCATTCACGATCACGCCGCCAAAGCGTTCCGCAATCTCCAGCGCCAGCGCCGATTTCCCTGACGCGGTTGGCCCGACGATCAGCACGGGACGGTCCGCATCAAGTGCTTGCCGTAACGTCACCTGTCATTCTCCGACGCGGCGTGACGCTTTGCGCGCGTTGTCCCAAGTTGCTGCATTGATCTGCCCCGGCTTTTCCGACATTTTGCCCGCAACTTAGCCCTCTGCCGCATTGGAGTACACCATGACCGCCGACGCCCCCGCCAGCGACGCCCCGAAAGCCACCTTCAACCGCGTTATGCTCAAGATCTCCGGCGAGGCGCTGATGGGCGATCAGGGCTTTGGCTTGCATCCGCCGACCGTGCAACGCATCGCGCAAGAGGTCAAATCGGTGCATGACATGGGGGTCGAGATCTGCATGGTGATCGGCGGCGGCAACGTGTTCCGCGGGTTGCAGGGCAGCGCGCAGGGCATGGAGCGCACGACCGCCGATTACATGGGCATGCTGGCCACGGTGATGAACGCGCTGGCCATGCAATCCGCGCTGGAGGGGCTGGGCGTGTTCTGCCGGGTGATCACCGCGATCCGCATGGACGAGGTGGCTGAGCCCTATATCCGCCGCCGCGCCGTGCGCCACCTTGAAAAGAAACGTGTCTGCATCTTTGCGGCGGGCACCGGCAACCCCTATTTCACCACCGATACCGCCGCCGCCCTGCGCGCCAACGAAATGGCCTGCGAGGCGATCTTCATGGGCAAGAACGGCGTTGACGGCGTTTATGACAAGGACCCGCGCGCCCATGACGACGCCAAGCGCTATGACAAGGTGAGCTTTGACGAGGTGCTGGCCAAGAACCTCAAGGTTATGGATGCCTCGGCCATCGCGCTGGCGCGTGACAACAACCTGCCGATCGTGGTGTTCTCGCTCGATGAGCCGGGCGGGTTCCGGGGTATTCTGGGCGGGACGGGCACCTGTACCGTGGTGGGGGGCTGAATCCCCGCCGTTATGCGGAAAGCGTGGACAGGCGCGGCGCGGCCTTACTAGACTGATCGCATGATACGTCTTCTTCTGATCTGCCTGTCGCTGTGGCTGGGCGGCGCGGCGGTCGCTGCCAGTTTTGAACCCGGACCTCCGGACCAGTGCCAGCTGCGCATGAGCGGGCCGATCGTGCCGGGCGATGCCGAGGCGCTGCGCGCGCGGTTGGATGCGTATTATTTCGACGACGGTGAGACCAGCGACCAGTTTCTTTGCGTCGCCAGCCCCGGCGGGTCGTTTTCCGAGGCGATCAAGCTGGGCAAGATCCTGATCAAAGAGGGCATCGGCACGCGGATCGAGGCGGGACAATCCTGCCTGTCGGCCTGTGCGGTCGCTTTCATGATGGGTAGCAAGTTCTTCTACGAAGGTGTGGGCGACGGCCAGAACGCCAACCGGCACATGCATGTCACGTCGCGGCTGGGCTTTCACCGGCCGGAACTGAAGCTTGCCCAAGAGGGCGTTTTTGACACCGCCGCCGTCGAGCAAAGCTTTGACGTGGCCATCCAGGCAACGCTGGAATTCGTGCGCGTCGCCAATGAAGGCTCGGGCATCTCAACCATGGTGCCGCCTGACCTGATCGAGGCGATGTTCGAGCATAAGGGGGAGGATTTCTACTTTGTTGAAACCACCGGCCAGACCGCGCGCTGGGACATCAAGGTGGACGGGCTGAACCTGCCGCATGTCATGACGCCGCTGGCGGCATGGTATGCCTGCGCCAATATTCCGGTCTGGAAGACCCGCTACGAGCCCGAGGTGCCGCCGCCCGAGGGGGATTGGCAGGTCCAGCGCGTCGGGCAGGAACAGGGCGCCCCGGTCTACGAGGTCCTGGGCCCCTTCCAGAGCGACGCGGAGCATTTCTGTCGCTTCCGCTACACCGGTGCCAACGGTCCTAACGCGCTTTATGGCTGTGGCCTTCTGGGCCGGGAAAATCAGATTGTCGGGACGTCGATCTGCATGGGCCAGGGCGACGAGGGGCGGATGGATTACATCACCTCGGACCTGCGCGTCTTCCTGCCGCCTGCTACGCCGCTGACCCAGGCCGACGCCGTGGCCCGGCGGATCGCGGGAATGCCCGCAGGGCAGGAAGGAGGAGCCCCGGACAGGCTGGACCGGTTCCGCGCAGGCTGTGCCACCAATGGCGGGCAGGCCTTTGTGACCAATGTGCGCAATTTCACCAATCTGCGCCGCAATGCCACCATCGGGTCAGACACGCTTGAACAAGTGCCGCTGGACGCGCGGGTGGCAATCATCGCCCCGCGCGTGGTGCCGGATCTGGGCGGCATCAGCGCCCGGTGCCGCGATCTGTGCCAGCGCGCGCCCGGGGGCGGGCTGGCCGGGCGTGAGGCCGGCGCGCTCAATGCCTGTTTCGACGCCAACGCGTTCTGGTACCGGGTGCAGACCGGCACCGGGCGCCTGGGCTATCTGTCGGGCAAATTCTTGCGCCGCTGATCTTGTCCCTTGCGGCTGGACCATCGCAGCCATGCGGTCTAACCTACTGCCATGAAACGTTTTCTCTTGATTCCTTTCTTTATCGTAGCGGCGGCTGCCGCTGCACAGGCTGCTGATCTTGTCCCCGGCTCCGGGCCGCGCTGTACAGGACAGCTGACCGGCCTGATCGCCCGCGGCGACGCGGCGCGCGTAGCGGCCTGGGTCGAGGCGGAATATGCCGCGCAGCCCCCGGCCGAGAATCCCGAACCTGTCAGCCTCTGTCTCAACAGCCCCGGCGGCGACATTGCCGAGGCACTTGAGGTCGGGCGCATCCTTTATGATCGCTCCGTACACACCCGGCTGACCGAAAACGCCCGCTGCCTGTCCTCCTGCGCGCTGATTTTCATGATGGGCACGGATCAATATATGGGCCATGCCGAGGGTGAGCTGATCGGGCCGCACCGGTCGATGCATGTCAGCGCCGAGCTTGGCTTTCACCGCCCCGAACTGCGCCTGCCGCCCAGCGACACGCGGCGCAGCGATGCGGATGTGGAAAGCTCTTTCAACCTCGCGATCGAGGCGACGTTGCTGCTGGTGGAACTGGCCAACCTGCCGACATTCGAGGATGTGATGATCCCCGCCGATCTCATTCAGGCGATGTTCACCCATCGCGGCGCGGATTTTTTCTATGTCGACACCACGGGCAAGGCCGGGCGCTGGGATATCCGCGTCGACGGGCTGGATTGGCCCGCCGCATTGGATCGACACAGCCTGTTTAACGCCTGCAATAACCTCGTGGCGTGGAAGAACAGCTATGAGGACAGCTATTCCACCGAGGATGTGGGCAGCGTCGAAAGCGCGGTTGAGCAACTGCGCGGCGGGGACACGCGGCTTTATGCGGTCAATGGCGTCTACTGGAATTATGACGATATGCATTCCTGCCTGATCTCGGTCCCGTCACAAGGTGCGGGACTGGGCATTTGCGGGTCAGCCCCGGCGCGGGCGGCGACGCTTGGCACGTCGGATTGTCGGGAATTGTCCGATGTGGACCCTTATGACGAAGATGGCGTGCAACCCTTTGAATATCATGCCGAAGCGCTGATCCTGCTGCCACCTTCCACACCGCTGTCCGCGGCTCCGGCGGTGCTGGCGGCACAATCGGCGCGGGCGACGGCGGACTGGCAGGCGGACAGCGATGGCACCGCATCGCTGCGCCGTCGCTGTTTCGCGCTGGAGATGGTGCCCGAGATTCGCGGGGTGCAGAATTTCGCCACCCTGCGCGCCGCGCCCAGTTTTGACGCCGAGGTGGTGGCGGAACTGCCGCCCGGTACGCGCATGACGCCGGTTGATCCGGTCGCGCTGATGGCAGACGGGCCGGACAATTGCGTCAGCCTGTGCCGCAACACCGAGAGCTTCCTGTCGGCCATGGCCCATGCGGGGCAGAGTTTTGACATGGACGGGCTGAACGCCTGTTACGACGCGAACCGCGTCTGGTACGAGCTGCGCGCGCCGGGAGGGCAGACCGGCTTTGTCAGCGGAAAATTCCTGCGCTACTGAGATTGGACCGGCGCGCCGGGATTGGCTATCGTATGGCCATGTGGATCCGCGTTCTCCTTGTTTGCCTGTTCCTGCCGCTTTTGGGTGGCGTGGCGGCGGCTGGCCAATTGGAAGCCGGGGACGGGCGGAGCTGTCGGCTCAGCTTCACCGGCGAAATCACCGCTGGCGATGCGGCGGCGCTGGCCCGCGTGGTACCGGCGATAAACCCGTCCACGTCCCAAAGCACCTATGACAACTGGCTCTGTCTCGACAGCCCAGGCGGGTCGCTGGCCGAGGCGCTGCGCATGGGGCAGGTGCTGCGCGCAGGCGGGATGGGGACGCGCATCCTTGCCAACCGGCAATGCATGTCGGCCTGCGCAATCCTGTTCATGTCGGGCAGCGTGTTTGACCCGGATGTGGGGTTCAATTCGCAGATCGAATTGTCGAATGTCTACCCCTACCGGATGATGCATGTGACCGCGCGGCTGGGGTTTCACCGCCCGTCGATCCGACTGGACACCGACCAGCTTTTTGACGCCGAGCAGGTGGAGCGGTCTTTTGACGTCTCGACCGAGGCCTCGCTGGAGCTGGTGCGGCTGGTCGGGCGGGGGATATTGGCCACCGATCTGGTGGAAGAGATGTTTTCCCATCGCGGACAGGATTTCTTTTACATCGACACGGTGGGCAAGTCGCTGCGCTGGAACATCTTTGCCGATGGCGAGGTGCTGCCGCGCCTGATCGACAGTCGCGCCGCGTTCCACGCCTGTACCGCCTTGGTGCAGCTCGAAACCACCTCCAAGGCCACCGACATCCCCTATCGCCCCGGCACGGTGGAAATCATCAAATCGCCGCGCGCCGATGGGCTGGGCGTGATGATGTGGGTCAACCCGGAACCGGACAAGGAATATGCCTTCAACTGCCTTGTGGGCCTGTCCTCTGAGGCGGAGCAGACGCTGGTCATCTGTGGCTATTACGGTCCCAAACTGCGCCGGATCGGGCCGTTCCGCTGTGACTCGGTGGGCGATGTGAGCGAGTTTTTCTGGCAACCCACCAGCTTTACCTCGGTTTATGCGCTCCCGTTGGACACGCCGCTTGCGGCCATGGCGACCACGTCGCGCAAGATCGAGGTGCGGGCGCGGTCCGAATTTGCCCGGTCCTACCCTCATGGGCGGGACGCGTTCCGCCGCCGATGCGTGCAGTTTCAGGGGCGGGTCGAGATTGGTGACGTGCAGAATTTCGTGACCATGCGTGCCGCGCCCTCGTTTGATGCAGCCGTGGTGTCGCAATTGCCGCTCAGGAGCCTTGTTCAGGCCCCCGACGACAACCAAAGCCGCTTTGAAATGCTGCGCGGGGCCAATACCGGGGCCTGCGAACAGCTGTGCCAGTCGTCCTTCGTGATCGAAAAGGGATCAGCGGACTGGCGCGCGCTTAATGCCTGTTACGACAATCACGCCATCTGGTATCCGGTCTTTGATCACGATTATCAGCGCGGCTACGTGAGCGGCAAGTTCCTGCGCTATTGATCCGCGCGGTTCCATTTGAAACCCGGACTGATCTGTGCAAAACCAAATCAGCCTCTTATAAAGCGCGTCAACCGCGCCTGCCGCCAATCAGGGCCCGCAAGTCAGGGCCCGAAACTCAGGGAACAGAGCAGAACATGTCCGACGAATTCATTCTTGATACAGACGATCTCACCCGCCGCATGGACGGGGCCATGGCGAACCTGCGCACCGAATTCGCCTCGCTGCGCACCGGGCGCGCCTCGGCCTCGATGCTGGAGCCGGTGATGGTGGATGCCTATGGCGCGATGACCCCGATCAACCAGGTCGGCACCGTGAACGTGCCCGAGCCGCGTATGGTCACCGTCAATGTCTGGGACAAGGGTCTGGTGGGCAAGGTCGAAAAAGCGATCCGCGAAAGCGGGCTGGGCATCAACCCGCAGCTCAACGGCACGATCATCATGCTGCCGATCCCCGAGCTGAACGAGGAACGGCGCCGCGAGCTGGGCAAGGTCGCGGGTCAATATGCCGAACATGCGCGCGTCTCGATCCGCAATATCCGCCGCGACGGCATGGACCAGATCAAGAAGGCCAAGGCTGATGGCATGTCCGAAGATGACCAGAAGTTCTGGGAAGCCGAGGTCCAGGACCTGACGGATACCTACATCAAGAGGGTCGATGAAGCGCTTGAAAACAAACAAGAAGAAATTATGCAGGTGTGAAATTCAAACTCGGGGCTGTGCCCCGGGCAAACGCTCCGGGGGAGCGTTTGGAATTTCACAGTGCGGAGCGCCGGGTGAGCGGCGCTACACTTTTACCAGTTGCCTTTTTCCCGACCTGTTCAACCAAAGGACCCACCATGGCGCGCGAAGACAGTGACCAATCCGGCCCGCGCCATGTCGCGATCATCATGGACGGTAACGGGCGTTGGGCGCAGATGCGCCGCCGCCCGCGTCTGTTCGGCCATCAGGCGGGTGCGCGCCGGGTCCGCGAGATTGTCGAGGCCTGCCCGGATTTCGGAGTCAAGTATCTGACGATATTCGCCTTTTCTACAGAGAACTGGAAACGCACCCAGACCGAGGTGGCGGGGCTCATGAGCCTGTTCCGGCGCTACATCCACAAGGAAATGCAGGCCTTCAAGGCCGAGAATGTGCAGGTGCGCTTCATCGGCGACCGGGTACGGCTGGACGCGAAACTGCGTGCGCTGATGGACGAGGCCGAAGAGATCACGGCGGATTGTACCGGCACCAACCTGACCATCGCGCTCAATTACGGCGGGCGTGACGAGGTGGCCCGCGCCACCAAACGGCTGGCGCAGGATGTGAAAGCGGGGCGGCTCGACCCCGAAGATGTGGATGAAGAAACGCTGCCAAAGTATTTGGATACCTGCGTTTTACCCGATCCTGATCTGGTGATCCGCACCAGTGGCGAGGCGCGCGTTTCGAATTTCCTGCTCTGGCAATCGGCCTATGCGGAATACGAGTTTATCGACACGCTCTGGCCCGATTTCACCCGCGAGGAATTTGGCCGCCTCGTGGGGTCTTATGGCAAACGGGACCGGCGCTTTGGCGCGGTCAAGGCGTGAGGCAAGACATGACAGCGGCATCCGGCAAATGGGACGATCTGATCGCGCGGCTGCTCTCAGCGGTGGTGATGGTGGCGGTGGCCGCGCTGGCAATCTGGCTTGGCCATATTGCCTTCAAACTGCTGATCGCGGCGATTTGCGGTGCGATGGTCTGGGAACTCTTCCGCATGATCAACGGTGGTGTGAGCACCGGCATGGGCAAGCTCTTGGGCGGGATTTGCGCGGCGGTGATCATCATCGCGGCCTACCTGCCGCCCGGCATGGCGCTGCCCTTGCTGATCGCGCCCGCGTTTTTCGGCCTGTCGCGGATGACCAATAATCACGGCATATTCATGCCGTTCAGCGTGGCGATCATGCTGGCGGGGTTCGGGATGATCGCGCTGCGCGATGAATTCGGGCTGGTCTGGATGCTTTGGCTGGTACTGGTGGTCGTCGTCACGGATGTGGCGGGCTATTTCGCGGGTCGTCTGATTGGCGGACCGAAATTCTGGCCCAAGGTCAGCCCCAAGAAAACATGGTCCGGCACCGTTGCAGGCTGGGTCGGGGCGGCCATTGTGGGCCTGTTTTATTGGGCCTTTGCCAATGGCGGGCCGAACGTGGTGGGCGTGAGCATCGCGCTCTCCATGGCTTCGCAGTTGGGTGATATTGCCGAAAGCGCGACCAAGCGGCGGTTGGGCATCAAGGACAGTTCCGACCTGATCCCCGGTCATGGCGGGGTGCTGGACCGGTTCGACGGCATGCTGGGCGCGGCGCTGTTCCTGCTTTTGGTGGAGCAGATCATTGATTTCCCGCCGATGGTGGGGCCATGAGGCCCGGCACATGAGACGTGTCTCGATTTTCGGCGCAACCGGGTCGATCGGGCAGAACACCATCGACCTGATTGCCCGCGATCCGGGGGGGTATGACGTTGTCGCGCTGACCGGCGGGCGCAATATCGCGCAGCTGGCGGCGGATGCACGGCGACTGAAGGCCAAGATCGCAGTGACCGCTCATGAGGCGCTCTTGCCCGAGTTGCGCAGCGCGCTGGCCGGGTCCGGCATCGAATCCGCCGCCGGGGCCGCCGCTTTGCAAGAGGCCGCAACCCGCCCGGCGGATTGGGTCATGTCCGCCATCGTCGGCGCGGCCGGGCTTGCGCCGGGGCTGGCGGCGCTGGAACAGGGCGCGACGCTTGCATTGGCCAACAAGGAAAGCATGGTCTGCGCGGGCGCGTTGGTCAAAGCCACGGCCAAGGCCCATGGCGGCGCGGTGCTGCCGGTGGACAGCGAACATTCCGCCGTGTTCCAGGGGTTGATCGGCGAAGACATCGCGGCGGTGGAACGGATCATCATCACCGCCTCGGGCGGGGCATTCCGCGACTGGCCGCTGGAGGATCTGGCCCGCGCCACGCCGGAACAGGCCGCCACTCATCCCAACTGGGACATGGGGCAACGTATCACCATCGACAGCGCGTCCATGTTTAATAAAGCGCTGGAAGTCATTGAAACACGAGAGTTCTTTGGTATCGCACCAGAAAAGATCGAAGTGCTGATCCATCCCGAATCGATGATCCACGCACTGGTGGGCTTCAATGACGGGGCGCTCATGGCGCATGTGGGGGCGCCGGATATGCGCCATGCCATCGGCTTTGCGCTGCATTACCCGGATCGCAAACCGCTTCCCGTGGAGCGGCTGGACCTGGCGCAGATCGCCACGCTGAGTTTCCGCGCCCCGGACGAAGCACGCACCCCGGCCTTGCGCCTTGCGCGCGAGGTGATGGAGACGGGCGGGCTGGCCGGTGCGGCGTTCAACGCGGCCAAGGAGCGCGCGCTTGATGCCTTTATCGAAAAGCGCATCGGATTTCTTGACATGGCCCGCGTGGTCGAAACGGTTCTGGAGCGTTTTTCGGGCCGCAGGGGCCATATTGATGCCCAAATGACACTTGATAACGTGGCGCATGTGGACCATCTGGCTCGTCAAGAGGCCGACATGGTCATCGGGCAGAACTAAGGCAAAAGGGCAGGGCTTTTGGATATCGCAACATTGATTCCGCAATTCGGCGGCGTTTTGCAGACGCTGGCCGCTTTTGTCGTGGCCCTGTCGATCATCGTGGCGATCCACGAATATGGCCATTACATCGTCGGTCGCTGGTCGGGGATCAAGGCGGATGTTTTTTCTCTGGGGTTCGGCCCGGTGCTGTTTTCGCGCGTCGACAAACACGGCACGAAATGGCAATTCGCGCTGCTGCCGCTTGGGGGCTACGTGAAATTCCGCGGCGATGCGGACGCAGCCTCGGCACAATCCGATGAAGAAGCCATACGCACCATGTCCACCGAGGAACGCCGCGCCACGATGGCCGGTGCGCCGCTTTGGGCACGCACGGCCACCGTTGCGGCGGGGCCTGTGTTCAACTTCATCTTCGCGATCCTGATCTTCTTCGCCGTGTTCATGATGCGCGGCGACATCCGCGAACCGCTGACCGTGGGTGAATTGACCGCCATGCCCACGACGCAGGAGTTGCGCGAAGGCGATGTTCTGCTCTCCGTTGACGGACAGGACGTGCCGGATTTCGAAGATGCAGAGGCGTTTGAAAGCTTTGTCGATAATCTGAGCGTGGCCAATGATCTGGATTACCGCGTGCTGCGCGAGGGTGACGAGGTTACGGTGACCGCGCCCTATCCGTACCCCGCCATCGTGAGCGGCCTGGCCCCGCAATCGGCGGCCTTTGATGTCGGGCTGAAGGTGGGCGACGTGGTGGTCAATGTGGAAGGGCAGGAGATCGTGTCCTTCAACCAGATGAAAGAGATCGTGGAAAGCTCCGAAGGGCGGCCGCTCTTGACCAAGGTCTGGCGCGATGGCGAGGTGCTTGATTTCGCCCTTGCAGCACGTTCGGTCGATGTGCCCAATTCTGAGGGTGGCTTTGACACCCATTGGCGCATCGGTGTCTCGGGCGGCATTTTCTTTGAACCGGCGCGCGGAACGCCGTCGGCCATTGATGCCTTCCTTGGCGGGGTGGCCCAGACCTGGCGGATCATTTCCGGTTCGGTCTCGGCGGTCTGGCATATTGCCACAGGTCAGATCAGCACATGCAACCTGTCCGGCCCGATCGGCATCGCGGAAACCTCGGGGCAGATGGCGTCGCTTGGCGCGACGGATTTCATCTGGTTCGTGGCGGTGCTGTCAGCGGCGGTCGGGTTCCTCAACCTGTTCCCGATTCCCGTGCTGGATGGGGGGCATCTGGTGTTTTACGCATATGAGGCGGTATTCCGCCGCCCGCCGCATGAAAAGGTCGTGCAGATCGCCATGTCCATCGGGCTGGTGCTGATCCTGTCGCTGATGGTTTTCTCGCTGACACAAGACCTTACCTGCCCCTGACCGGGGCAGGGATGGGCAGCGATGGCGCCCGGGCACATGCCCCATTTTCGCCCAATTCAGTCCAATTTTCGACAGAATCGCGGGCTAGTGTGATGTGTGAAACATCATGCAAGGACCGTTCGAGCGATGCAGACCCTGACCGTTGGATACCGTGGTTTACGCCTTCTGGCGCGGATTAATTCCGACCTCCTGTTGATGGTCGGGACGTTGATCGGCGCGCTGTCTCTGGCGGCGTATCTCGCCACGCTTTTGTGATATCCACAACATCTTGCGGCAACACTCCAAAAAATCCTGCGAAATACCCCCCGCTGGGTTTTGACAAGCCTGCCCGATCCCGATACTCACCGGGGACGTGGGATGTTTAATGGATTTGCACATGGTCAATCGCCTGGGGGAGAGTGAGCGCAACCGCTCGCCGTTTAAGTCGATCAAAGCGATCCTTTTCGCTGGAGCTGCTGTTTTTGTTGCCAATGGCGTGGTGCCGCCAACACCGGCCTGGGCGCAAAGCTATACCTTTACGCAGGTGGCCATTGAGGGTGCCGAGCGGATCGAAGCGTCAACCATCCTGAGCTATGCCGGCATCGCGCGCGGCCAGACCGTCACGGCGGCCGAGCTGAACGATGCCTATCAGCGCATTCTGGGCTCCGGCCTGTTTGAGAGCGTTGAAATTGTCCCGGTCGGCAACAAGCTGGTGATCCGCGTTGTCGAGTTTCCGACGATCAACCGCGTGACATTCGAAGGCAACCGTCGAATCAAGGACGAGGACCTTGCCAATCTGGTGAGCTCGCAATCGCGCCGCGTGTTCAGCGCCACGACCGCCGAACGCGATGCCGCGCTGATCGTACAGGCCTATGCCGAACAGGGCCGTGCCTCGGCCCGTGTGACACCCAAGATCATCCGCCGGTCGAACAATCGCGTCGATCTTGTCTTTGAAGTGCTCGAAGGCGGGGTGATCGAAGTCGAACGTATCTCGGTCGTGGGCAACGATGTCTATTCGGATCGCCGCCTGCGCCGGGTTCTGGAAACCAAGCAGGCCGGTCTGTTCCGCGCGCTGATCCGCAAGGACAGCTTTATCGAGGATCGCATCGCCTTTGACCGGCAGGTGCTGACCGATTTCTACCAATCGCGCGGCTATGTCGATTTCCGCGTCACCTCGGTGAATGCGGAACTGGCCGAAGAGCGCGATGGCTATTTCATCTCGCTCAACGTGGAAGAAGGCCAGCAATTCCGCTTTGGCGAGATCACCACGACTTCGGACGTGCCCGAGGTCGACCCCGAGGAATTCCAGACCGCATTGAAGGTGCGCCCGGGCGTGGTCTATTCGCCCACGCTGGTGGAGAACTCGATTGCCCGTCTGGAGCGTTTGGCCAACAAGAAGGGCCTGAACTTCATCCGTGTTGAACCGCGTGTCACCCGAAATGACCGCACGCTGGAGTTGGATGTCGAATTTGTCCTGACCAAGGGTCCCCGTGTTTTCATTGAGCGGATCGATATCGAAGGCAACACGACCACGCTGGACCGCGTCGTGCGGCGTCAGTTCCGCGTTGTCGAAGGGGACCCGTTCAATCCCCGTGAAATTCGTCAAAGCGCCGAGCGCATCCGCGCGCTGGGTTTCTTCTCCAAGGCAGATGTGAACGCGCGCGAAGGCTCGTCGCCCGAGCAGGTGGTCGTTGACGTCGATGTCGAGGAACAGCCCACGGGTTCGCTGGGCTTTGGCGGGTCCTATTCCTCGGATGGCGGGTTGGGGGCCAATATCTCGTTCAACGAACGCAACTTCCTTGGCCGTGGTCAGCAGGTGGGCCTTGCGTTCTCGACCTCGACAGGCGCGTCGAATTACAGCTTTAACTTTGCTGAACCGGCCTTCCTTGGTCGTGACCTGCGCTTTGCCATCGCAGCGCGTTATAGCCTGACCGACAACGAGTTCGACGATTCCTATGACACCGAACTCGGCCTGTTCCGGCCAAGCCTGACCTTCCCGCTCATGGAAAACTCTTCGCTGCAGGTCCGCTATACCGGACGCTACACGAACATGTTCGACCCCGGTTCGGACATTGGCGCCATTCTTCAGGGCGAGGTGGACCGCGGCGAACAGATCGAAAGCTCGGTCGGCTACAGCTATGTATACGACACGCTGCGCAAGGGGCTTGATCCGAATGCCGGGGTCCGCTTCGAATTCGGACAGGACTTTGCCGGGCTGGGCGGTGATGTGAAGTCGATCAAGACGACTGCACGCGCCATTGCCGAGAAAAAGATCATGAATGAAGAGGTCACGCTGCGCGCCGTTGTCGAAGGCGGTGCTTTGGTGACCGAGGGCTTTGGCAGCCGCGCGGTGGACCGGTTCAAGCTCAATTCCAATACGTTCCGGGGCTTTGAGCCGGGCGGCGTCGGGCCGCGCGAAAAGGGCGGTGGCGTGAATGACGCCCTTGGCGGCAACTTCTATGCCGTGGCCCGTTTCGAGGCCGAATTCCCAGTGGGCCTGCCCGAGGAATACGGCGTCTCCGGCGGTGTGTTCTATGACGTGGGGTCGCTCTGGGGGCTGGACCAGACCAATGCGAATACGTTCTACGAAGATTTCTCGGCGCGTCACGTGGTGGGGGCGTCGGTCTTCTGGACCACGCCGATTGGACCGTTGCGGTTCAACTTCACTCGCGCGCTGGTGAAAGAAGAGCATGACCGAGAGCGCAATTTCGAATTCACGATCACGTCGCAGTTCTGATGTGATGCGGAGCCTGCAACGGGCGCTCGCGCGACTTTGTCTCGCGGGTGCCTTGCTTTGTGCGGGGCTGTTGTCCGCCACGGCGCAGGAACGGCCCGCCAAAGCGCAATTCCGCAGCCCGGTTCTCGTGATCGACGCGGATGAACTTTACCAGATCTCCGGGACGGGCCAAAGGATACAGGCTGCGCTGGACGCGCGCGGGCGGGCGCTGGCCGAAGAGATCGCACGCATTGACGCGGACATGGCGGCCGAGGAAAAGGCGCTGACCGCCAAGCGCGATACGCTCAGCCCCGAAGAATTCCGCAAACTGGCCGATGCGTTCGACGAAAAGGTGCAACGACTGCGCCGCGAGCAGGATCAGAACGCGCAGGCTCTCAACCGGCTCAGCAACGAAGAGCGGCTGAGGTTCCGTCAGATGATCCTGCCGATCCTTGGGCAGCTGATGCTGGAAACCCGCGCCGTGGTTGTGATCGAAAAGCGTACGGTTCTGATCTTCAATGATGCGGTGGATGTCACCGAATTGGTGGCCGAGCGGCTGGATGCGCAGACGGCCCCGGATGCCGCTGACAGCCAAGAGACGCCGGACCCCGAAACCGACCCCGCGCAACCCGAGACGCAAGAGAACCCGTGACGCTTGCCGTGGCGCACAGGGATTGCTAGGGACGAGGAAACCTGTGCCGCCTCGACATGCGGCTAGACGATCTTGCGAAGGACTTCCCATGACCGACACGCTCAAAAGCGCCGATATTCAGCTGATCCAGCGTATCCTGCCGCACCGCTACCCGTTCCTTCTGGTGGACAAGGTGGTGGACATCGACGGCACCACATCGGCGAAGGGCATCAAGAACGTGACGATGAACGAGCCGCATTTCCAGGGCCATTTCCCCGGCACGCCCATCATGCCGGGTGTCACGATTGTCGAGGCGATGGCCCAGACCTCTGCGGTGATGATCGGGGTGGCGATGGACCTCGCGGACAAGGACCTGCTGGTCTATTTCATGGGCATCGACAAATGCAAATTCCGCCGCAAGGTGGTGCCGGGCGACGTGTTGGAGATGCACATCAAGACCACCCGTGGCAAACCGGGTGGCAAGGTCTGGAAGTTCGAGGGTGTGGCGACGGTTGACGGTGAAATGGCCGCGGAATGCGAATTCACCGCCATGATGGACCTGCCTGCCTGATGGGAACGGCAACCATCCATCCCAGCGCGGTCATCGAGGACGGCGCACAGATCGGCGAAGGCTGCGTTATCGGTCCCTTCTGCCATGTCGGGCCCAAGGTTACGCTTGGACCCGGCGTGCATCTCAAGAGCCATGTGGTCGTGACCGGTATCACCGAGATCGGCGATGACACCTTGATCTTTCCTTTCGCCGTGATTGGCGAGATCCCGCAGGATCTCAAGTTCCAGGGCGAAGAAACCCGGCTGATCATCGGCAAGCGCAACCGCATCCGCGAACATGTGACGATGAACACCGGCACCGATGGCGGCGGCGGCGTGACGCGTGTGGGGGATGACGGGCTGTTCATGGCGGGTTGTCACGTGGCGCATGACGCGCAGGTCGGCAACCGCGTGATCATCGTCAACAACGCCGCTTTGGCTGGCCATTGCGTGATCGAGGACGAGGTGATCATTGGCGGGCTGTCCGGCGTGCATCAATGGGTGCGCGTGGGCCGCGGTGCGATCATCGGCGCGGTGACCATGGTCACCAATGACGTGATCCCGCATGGTCTGGTACAGGCGCCGCGCGGCAAGCTGGACGGGCTGAACCTTGTCGGGTTGAAACGGCGCGGCGTGGCGCGGTCCGATATCACCGCATTGCGCGCGGCGTTCCAGATGCTGGCGCAGGGCGAGGGGGCCTTTGCCGAACGTGCCAAACGGCTGGGCGACGAGACGGAAAGCGATTATGTGCGCGAGATCGTGGATTTCGTGCTGGGCGACAGCGACCGGTCGTTCCTGACCCCGGGCTGATCGGGCGTGGCGGGCCGTCTGGCGCTGATTGCGGGGCGGGGGGCCTTGCCGGGGGCGGTGGCCGCTGCGGTGGCCGATGCGCCGCTGGTTTGTGCGCTTGATGGCAATCCACCTGATGTGCTCAGGCCGGATCGGGTGATCCAGCTGGAAAAGCTGGGCAGTTTTCTCAAATGGCTGAAACGGCAGGGGGTGAGTGAGCTCTGCCTCTGTGGTGGCGTGGACCGGCCAAGCCTGCGCTGGTGGCGGCTGGATCTGGCGACGCTGGCGCTGCTCCCGCGCATACGCCGGGCCTTGTCACGCGGCGATGATGGCGCGCTGCGCATTGCGCTCGACCTTTTCGAAGAGGCGGGGTTTCGCGTGCTGGGCGCGCATGAGGTGGCACCAGAGCTTCTGATGGCCCCCGGAACCATCGGCGCGCGGAGCGCGGATTCGGACGCGCTGGCGGCGCTTGGGGATCATGTCAGCACCGAGCAGGGCCGCGCCGACCTTGGTCAATCCTGTGTGCTGCGCGCCGGACAGGTTGTAGCGCGCGAGACGGACAGCGGCACCGACGCCATGCTGGCCGAGCTTCCGCAATCGGAGGGCCGCGACGGCATTCTCTACAAGGCTCCGAAACCCGGTCAGGACCGTCGCGTCGATCTGCCCACCATCGGGCCGAAGACGGTCATGGGCGCGGCGCGGGCAGGGCTGGCCGGGATCGTGATCGAGGCGGGCGGGGTGATCGTTCTGGATCAGCCCGAAGTGACACAAAGACTGGCGGAAACCGGGCTGTTTCTGTGGTCACGGGAAAGGCAGGGCTGATGCGGATATTCCTTGTCGCGGGTGAGCCGTCGGGCGACCGGCTGGGGGCTGCTCTGATGGCCGGGCTGCGTACGCTTCTGCCGGACACTGAGATCCGGTTCGAAGGCGTCGGCGGCCCGCTGATGGAGGCCCAGGGGCTGCAAAGCCTCTTCCCGATGAGCGATATCAGCGTCATGGGCGTGTCGGAAATCCTGTCGCAATACCGCGCGCTCAAGGCCCGCGTGGTCCAGACCGCCGAGGCGGTGGTCGCGGCCCGGCCCGATGTTCTGATCACCATCGACCTGCCGGAATTCTGCCTGCGCGTGGCAAAAATCGTGAAATCCAAAAGCAGCATCCGCACCGTGCATTACGTGGCCCCAACCGTCTGGGCCTGGCGTCCCGGGCGGGCCAGGAAGATGGCCCGCCATATCGATCATGTGCTGGCGCTCCTGCCCTTTGAACCTCCCTATATGGAGGCCGAAGGGATACGCTGTGACTTTGTCGGGCATCCGGTCGTGACCGAGCCCGTGGCCGATGCGGAGACGCGGGATGCGTTCCGCGCCCGGCATGGCTTTGGTGACCGGCCCCTGCTTCTGGTGTTGCCGGGCTCGCGCAAGAGCGAGGTCACCCGGCTGGGCGACATCTTTGGCGAAACCGTGCGGCTTGTCCGGCAGCGCCATCCGCGGATTGGCGTGGTGGTGCCTGCGGCCCCTTCGGTGGCCGGGCTGGTGACTGAGATTGTCGGAAACTGGCCGGAGCCCGCGCTGGTGCTGGACGGGGGCGCGCCGGATGCGCTGGCCGAAAAACGTGCGGCCTTTGGCGCGGCGGATCTTGCGCTTGCGGCCTCGGGCACCGTGTCGCTGGAACTGGCAGCGGCCGATACGCCGATGGTGATTGGCTATGACATGAGCTGGCTGTCGCGCCAGATCATCGGGCGCATGGTGCAGGTGGATACGGTGACGCTGGTCAACCTGGTGTCTGAGACCCGCAGCGTGCCGGAGTATATCGGCCCCAACTGCCAGCCCGATTCCATGGCAGGGGCGCTTCTGGATCTTTTGAAAGACCCGGAACGCCAAAAAGCGGCAATGCGGCTGACCATGGAGCGTCTGGGCCGGGGCGGCACGCCTCCGGGGCAGCGCGCGGCACAGGCCGTGCTGGATGGGATCGCCCAAAGCCCTGATCGGGCCGCACCATAAAAAAACGCCGCCCCGATCAGGGCGGCGTTCGCGAATTCGGTACTGTGCCCGGTTTATTGCTGGGTCAGCGTGACCTTGTCATATCCGGCGGTGAAGCCGCTGAGCGACATGATCGAGGTCACCACCTGATCTGGTGCCTTGAACGGGCGCAGCATCACCGTGGCCTGCGCGCCGCGCTTGTAGGCGGCGATATCTTCTTCGGTCAGGCCGATTCGCGCATAGCAGCCGACCTTGTTGCAGAAGGAATAGGGATAGCTCTTGGGTTTTGCCCCATCGATCGAGATGCCCAGAGCGCCGGTCAGCAGGGTTTCCAGTGGCACGATGATCGTCGCACCCGCAGGCAGTTTCGACCCTTCGGGGAGGCGGAACAGGCTGATCTCGGAAATCGGGTTGCCGTCTTCCTCTTTCAGCAGCTGATAGAGCTGGCAGGGGTCCTCATCGGGATTGTCGGTGCGCACGCAGCGCAGTTCCCAGTCGCCGATTTCTTCCTTGATATAGGTCTGCCCGATCTGGGGCGTATCGTCCTGAGCCTCCTGCCCCACGGCAAGCTGGTCCTCGGGTGCGACCGTGTCACCGGTCTCTTCCTGCGCAAAGGCAGGGGCGGAAAATGCAAGGCATGCAATCAGGGATAAACGGGAAAAGACTTTGGCCATTTGGGCCCCCTCTGGTTCAACGTGGTCTTCCGGACACCTGTCTGTCTCCGGGCGTCGCGCAGCGCTTAACATGGTCGGTCGCGACTGTCAGGAGCATAATGATCAAGGTTTCGGGATCAACTGTGGAAATCCGCCGATCCGGGTCTTTCGTGGTCGCATCACGGACTGCGTGTTTTGACCTAACCCTAACCCCACAAAAAGAAAAAGAGGCCGTCAGACGACCTCTTTCTGTATTTTTTGCTCCCCGTCGGACTGGCCGACTTAGTCATTGGCGGGACGTTACGAAGGAATGCGGCGTCGGTCAACAGGGAAAGTAAGACTTTTTTTTGGTGGCGCTGAAACACTGGCCGCGCGGAAAAAAGCCGCGCCCGAAGGCGCGGCCAGTCTGACAGGGAGGAAGTCTGCCCGCGCGCGGTCCAGGGACCGGGCAGCGGACATTGAACAGTCTGTCAGACAATGGTTAAGGTAACATTGCGCCTTGGGACCGACCCGCGTGGCGCGGCGATCGCTCCAGAATACGAGGTAAGCATGTCAGAGATTTTCGTGGGCGGCGGTGGGCCGGACTATGCGCAAAAGCAATGGCTTAAACTGAAATACGCCAACCGGCACGGGCTGATCGCCGGGGCGACCGGCACGGGCAAGACGGTGACACTGCAAATCCTGGCCGAAGGCTTTTCCAATGCGGGCGTTCCGGTGTTTCTGGCCGATGTCAAAGGCGACCTTTCGGGGCTGGCCGCGCCCGGGCGCGCCGATTTCAAACTGCACGAGGCCTTTAGCGAGCGTGCGGGCAAGATCGGCTTTGACGATTACCGCTACGAACACTTTCCCGTGACCTTCTGGGACCTGTTCGGGGCCAAGGGCCACCCGGTACGCACCACCGTGTCCGAGATGGGCCCGCTGCTGATCTCGCGGCTGCTGGAGTTGTCCGAGGCGCAGGAAGGCATTCTGAATATCGCGTTCCGCCTGGCCGATGAACAGGGCCTGCCGCTCCTCGACCTCAAGGACCTGCAAGCGCTGCTGGTCTGGGTGGGCGAGAATCGCAAGGACCTGTCGCTGCGCTATGGCAATATCTCCACCGCGTCCGTGGGCGCGATCCAGCGGCGTCTTCTGGTGCTGGAGAATCAGGGCGGCGCGGGGCTGTTCGGAGAACCGGCGCTGGAGCTCTCCGACCTGATGCAGCTGGACGAGACGGGCCGGGGGCGGATCAACGTGCTGGCCGCTGACACGCTCATGTCTTCGCCCCGGCTCTATGCGACCTTCCTGCTCTGGCTGTTGTCGGAACTGTTCGAGGACCTGCCTGAGGTGGGCGATCCGGACAAGCCGAAGCTGGTGTTCTTCTTTGACGAGGCGCATCTCTTGTTTGACGACGCGCCCGACGCGCTGGTGGACAAGGTCGAACAGGTCGCGCGCCTGATCCGGTCCAAGGGGGTGGGGGTCTATTTCATCACCCAGAACCCCGATGACGTACCCGAGGATATCCTGGGTCAGTTGGGCAACCGGGTACAGCATGCACTGCGCGCCTTTACCGCGCGCGACCGCAAGGCGCTGCGCATGGCTGCCGAGACCTATCGCGAGAACCCACGCTTTGAGATCGAGGATGCGATTCGCGAGGTCGGTGTGGGCGAGGCCGTGACCTCGATGCTGGAGAAAAAGGGCGTGCCCGGCGTGGCCGAACGCACGCTGATCCGCCCGCCATCGTCGCAGCTTGGCCCCATAGACGACGCCACCCGCCGTGCGGTCATGGCGGCGTCGCCGGTGGCGGGGAAATATGACACGTTGCGCGACCGGCATTCGGCCTACGAGATCCTGAAGAAACGGGCCGAGGACGCGGCCCGCGAAGCCGAAGAGGCCGAGCGAGAGGAGGAAGAGGCCGAGATGGCCGCACGCGAATACAAATCCGCCCGCCGCTATTCCGGCAAGCGCGTGTCGCGCTCCACGGCACGGCCCGCGCGGCGCAAGAGCGACAGCTTTGGTGAGGCCATGACCAATATGGTGGTCAAGGAGCTCACCGGCACAACCGGCCGCCGTATCGTGCGCGGCATTCTTGGCGGGTTGTTCAAGGGGCGCTGAAACCGGATGGCACGTCAAGCTGCAGTCGCAGACGGCGGCGTGCGGCGCTGGCCCCGATGCAGGGCAGAGCCGGGGGCATGGTGCCAAAGCGCAGCTGCGGGACTCCGAGCGCGGCGCGAAGCTCACGCCGTTGCGCCGGGGTAAAGGCGCGAAACATCCGATGCCCCAGCAACATGGTCTCGGTCAGCACCCCGTTGGCGCGGATCACTTCATGATGGTCCGTCACGATATGCCACCATTTGATGCGCGCGCGCTTTCGCATGGCATGCACCCCGCGTAACGGTACAAACGTCACCGCCGGAACCAGGGCGGCGGAGGTTGAGGGAAACTGCCCCGGAAGCCCTATTGCGATGCGATGCTGCGTAGAAACCACCAGGTCGCGGGTCGGTCGTCCCGGCGCGAAGGTGTCTTTGCGGAACCGGATCGGGGGTGCCTGTGATCCCGGGGCTATGGATTGTTCATGGACCCATATCCAACGCACCGGCACGCTGCTGCCATCTGCCGTCAGGATCCTGTCACCAACCCGCAGCTTTTCGATCCTGACGCCGCCAAGAGTTGTGTCAATTACCGTGCCGCGCGCGAAACAGGCCGGGATCGTGCCCTCGTTCGAGGCGGATTGCGAATAATAGGTTGCCCCGCCATCGTCCGATTGCAGCGAATGCGTGTCATCAAACCTATCGACCGATCCGATATTGGTACTGGTCATCCCCGCTGCAGAGCCATTGCTCGCCGTAAAGGTATTTCCCTCCCACGAGACGAACTGGAGCACCGTTCCCGTGTCGTCGACCAGCGCCAGCGCGTCGTCGGCATAAAGGTTCCCCATCCCGTCGCCGGAATCCCAGCCGGGCGTGGAACTGTCGATGACATAGACATCGTAACCGCCCATTGTCGCCACGGAGCTACCAAGCGAAAAGCTGTTCCAGACCGCAGCCGTGCCATTGCCGGTATTGTAGTACATTTCGAGGACATAGCCGGACGGATCCGTGCCGCTCGGCAGCGCGATCTCGATGAACTCCCGGTCCGTTGTGCCGTAGTAGTCGAGTTCCGAAATAAACCCGGACATGCCGTTTGCCTGTTGCTGATCCGGCAGGGACGCTAAGGGCGAACGGTTAAAACAGTGTCAAAGCACTCGGTTTTTGATCTTCATCTGGCTCAAACAGTTACCGTTCCGGCAACAGCCCCCGGGGAGAGAAGCGCAGCACCAGCAGCAGGATCACCCCCATGGTCAACAGCCGCATATGCGCGACGCTTTCCAGCAAATGCACCTTGAGTGCTGATCCATCGGCCAGCCCGGCGGTGGCGATATTCATGACCAACTGGCCAATCGGCTCCACCTGAACCCAGAGGAACCAGATCAGGAACCCGCCCAGGACCGCACCGAAATTGTTGCCCGACCCGCCAACGATCACCATCACCCAGATCAGGAAGGTGTAGCGCAGCGGCTGGTAGCTGCTGGGGGTCAGCTGCCCGTCCAGCGTGGTCATCATTGCGCCGGCGACGCCGCAGACGGCCGAACCCAGCACAAAGATCTGCAAATGCCGTGCGGTCACGTCCTTGCCCATGGCGCGCGCCGCGACCTCGTTGTCGCGGATCGCGCGCATCATCCGGCCCCAGGGGGATTTCAGCGCCAGTTGCGCCAGAACGAGGATGATCACCAGAACCACCGTGAACATGATCCCGTAACCCAGCTTCACATAAAGCGTCGAGGCGGTGGTGGGGTCGATCCCCAGCCCCTCGGCCCGGGCGACGAAACCGGGATCGTTCTGCAGGTCGATT
The DNA here is from genome assembly GCF_028023675.1 of Primorskyibacter aestuariivivens. Classification (GTDB taxonomy): domain Bacteria; phylum Pseudomonadota; class Alphaproteobacteria; order Rhodobacterales; family Rhodobacteraceae; genus Marinovum; species Marinovum aestuariivivens. The sequence continues at coordinate 56,720 of NZ_JAQIOZ010000026.1, forward strand.
TCATAGGGAACGGGCCGGGGCAGGCCGATCACGTTCTTGACCCCGCGTGACAGCCAGTCCTCGTTCTTGAGGATCGCGATGATGATCTCGGATATCCCAAGCGTGGCAATGGCAAGGTAATCCGAGCGCAGCCCCAGCGCCGTTTTGCCAATGACCCAGGCCGCGCCCGCCGCCAAAAGCCCGCCCACCGGCCAGGCCAGCACCACGGGCAGGCCCAGCCCGCCCAGATAGCCGGTCAGCGCCGGATCGACTTTTTCGATGGCGTCCACCGACGGGTCGAACAGCGCGCGGTAGATCACGAACCCCACGATCAGCACGGCCAGCATGGCCAGCGCGCGGGCACGCCCTTTGGGCATCTTGCGCGTGACCCAGACGGCAGCGGCCAGCGTGACGGCCCCCACCGCCAGCGCGGCCATGACGCCCGTGCCACCGGCGGCCCAGGCTTCGCGCACCGGCGGCATGGAGATGATCACAGTGGCCAACCCGCCCAGCGCGACAAAGCCCATCACACCCACATTGAAGAGCCCCGCAAAGCCCCATTGCAGGTTCACCCCCAGCGCCATGATGGCCGAGACCAGCCCCATGTTGAGGATCAGAAGCGCCGAGTTCCAGCTCTGCAGAAACCCGGTGCCAAGGATCAGCACGGCCACAAGGGCGAACATGCCAAGTGTACGCGTCATATCGCTCATACCGATTTCCCCTTGAAGAGCCCGGTGGGGCGGAACAGCAGGACGATCACGAGAATGACAAAGCTGACCGCGAATTTGTAATCCGTTCCCAGCAGTTGCAGCAGCCCGTCAGGTTCCAGCGCCTCGGGCATCAGGTAGGTCACCACCTTTTTCCAGGCATAGGTGATGGTGACCTCGGAAAAGGCGATCACGAAACCGCCCGCGATGGCCCCCAGAGGGCTGCCCAGACCGCCGACGATGGCGGCGGCAAAGATCGGCAGCAAAAGTTGGAAATAGGTGAAGGGTTTGAACGACTTGTCCAGCCCGTACAACGTGCCCGCGATGGTCGCGAGCGCGGCCACGATCAACCAGGTATACATCACCACCCGCTCTGGATTGATGCCCGAGAGCAGCGCCAGATCCTCGTTGTCGGAATAGGCGCGCATGCTCTTGCCGGTGCGCGTGCGGTTGAGGAACCAGAACAGAAGCGCCACGGTGATGACCGCCGTGATCACCGTGATACCCTGCGAGGTCTTGATCGCCAGCCCCTCGTCCAGCCCGGTCATGGATTTGAAATCCCGTGCCGAGATGATGAAGCGTTCGCCATCGGCAAAGCGCTGATCATCCGGCCCGATGATGAAGCGGGTCAACCCGTTATAGATGAACATCACCCCCATGGAGACGATGACCAATATCACCGGTTTGACCTTTTGCGCGCGGTAGAACCGGTACACGGCGCGGTCCGTGACCAGCACCAGCGCAGCCGCGCCGAGAATGCCAAAGGGCAGGGCAAGCAGCGCGGTCGGAAGGGGGCCAAGGCTCACCCCCCAGCCCTGCAACAACCATGTGACAAGGATCGTGCACATCGCGCCAAAGGCCATGGTGTCGCCATGGGCAAAATTGGAAAAGCGCAGGATGCCATAGATCAGCGTGACCCCCAGCGCGCCAAGCGCAAGCTGGGAGCCATAGGCAATGGCAGGGACAAGGACGAAGTTGGACAGGGCGACGAAAGCGTTGAGAAATTCCATGGCTCAGCCCCCCAGAAAACTGCGCCGGACCTCTGGGTCCGCCAGCAATTCCTTGCCGGTGCCGGTATGGGCATTGCGCCCCTGCACCAGCACATATCCCTTGTCGGCGATCTCAAGCGCTTGCCGCGCGTTCTGTTCCACCATGAGAATGGAAATACCGGTGCGCGCCACCTCGATGATCCGGTCAAAGAGTTCGTCCATCACAATCGGCGACACCCCGGCCGTCGGTTCGTCCAGCATCAACACCTGCGGCTGGGTCATCAGCGCCCGGCCCACGGCGACCTGCTGTCGCTGCCCGCCGCTGAGTTCGCCCGCTGCCTGGTGGCGCTTTTCCTTGAGGATCGGGAACAGCTCGTAGACCTGCGCCATGGTGTCGGCGTAATCGTCGGTCCGGATAAAGGCCCCCATCTCAAGGTTTTCCTCCACGCTCATGGAGGTGAAGATATTGTTGGTCTGGGGCACAAACCCCATACCCTTGGCCACACGCGCCTGCGGGCTGAGCGCTGTGATATCCTCGCCCCCCAGCCGCACCGCGCCCGAGCGCACATCCAGCATGCCGAACACCGCTTTCATCGCTGTGGACTTGCCCGCGCCATTGGGACCCACGATGACAGCAATCTCGCCGCGCTCCACCGCAATCGTGCAATCATGCAAGATATCCGGCCCCTTGCCATAGCCGCCGGTCATGGTGTCGCCGATCAGGAAAGGGTCAGACATCGTCTGCTCCTTCATCCTGCCAGATAAACCCCGGGGAGCGCGAGGGGTTGGCCCCTCGCAAGCGCAACACATCCAGCATCACACCGTCTCCTTGTTCTTGAGCCCGGTGCCCAGATAGGCCTCGATCACCTGTTCATTTGCCTTGATCTCATCGAGCGTGCCTTCGGCCAGCTTCTTGCCCTCGGCCATGACGATCACCGGATCGCAGATGCGGCCGATGAAATCCATGTCGTGCTCGATCACACAGAATGTATAGCCGCGCTCGCGGTTCAATTGCTGGATGGCGTCGGCAATGGTGTTCAGAAGCGTGCGGTTCACACCCGCGCCGACCTCGTCCAGAAACACGATGCGCGCATCCACCATCATGGTGCGGCCCAATTCCAGAAGCTTCTTCTGCCCGCCCGACACCGCGCCCGCCGGATGTTCGGCCAGATGTTCAATGGTGAGGAACTCCAGCACCTCGTCAGCTTTGGCCCTGAGCGCGCGTTCCTCATCGGCGATCCTTTTGCGCCCGAACCACGTGTTCCAAAGCGCCTCGCCTGATTGCCCGCCCGGCACCATCATCAGGTTCTCGCGGCAGGTCATCGAGGAAAACTCATGCGCGATCTGGAAAGTGCGCAACAGCCCCTTGGCAAAAAGCGCGTGCGGCGGCAGGCCGGTGATATCGTCTCCGGCCATGGTCACGCGACCGGATGTGGGCGGCAGAACACCGGCGATCACGTTGAAAAGGGTGGTTTTCCCGGCGCCATTGGGGCCGACAAGCCCGGTGATCGAGCCCTGGGCAATCTCAAGCGTCGCGCCATCGACGGCGTGGAATCCACCAAAATGCTTGTGGAGGTTCTCTACACGGATCACGTGATTTCATCCCTGAACGGCACGTTTGCGTGCCTTTTGATTATGGAAACAGCCCGGGAGATGTCCCGGGCTGTCTCGGATTCAGTCAGTCGCAGCGAAATCAGCGGAACCCGATTTGCATCAGCTTGCCGTCTTTCATCTCGACTTCCATGTAGCCGCCCGAGGCTTCGCCCGGTTCGATCAGCTCCACCGCGGAGGCACCGACATAGTCGATATCCCCGCCATTGGCGATGATCTCCAGCGCCTTGCCAAGTTCCCCGGCATAGATCTTTTCACCTGGCGCATTGGCCAGTTCCATGACCTTGGAGGCGGCCTCGGCACCGTTGGTGGAGCCCGCCGCGCTCATCGCCAGCAGCATCAGCGCCATCGAATCGTAACCTTCCTTGGCATAGACCGAGGTGCCATCGAATCCGGCCGCTTCAGCCATGGCGATGTAGTCGTCACCACGTTCGTTCTCTGCGCTCGGGTTCTGGCCGAACGAGCCATCGATGTCAGAGCCGAAATTCTCTTCAAGGATCGTGCCGACCATGCCGTCGGGCAGAACGAACGTGTCGAACGCCCCGGTGTCGAGCGCATTCTGGATGATGCCCGAACCACCCTGGTCCACATAGCCGACCACGACAAGCGCCTCGCCACCGGCAGAAGCGAGCGAGCCAACCTCGGCAGAGTAATCCGCCTTGCCGTCCTCGTGCGATGCCGAGAGCGTGATGGTGCCTCCGGCTGCCTCAAACGCCGCCTGGAACGAGCCGGCAAGACCCGCACCGTAGTCATTGTTGGTGTAGGTCACGGCCACTTCGGAAAAGCCGCGTTCGCGGATGATTTCCGCCATCACTTCACCCTGGCGCGCATCCGACGGGGCCAGCCGGAAGAACAGGCCATTGTCCTCCTGATCCGAGAGACCGGGAGACGTTGCCGAAGGCGAAATTTGCAGGATGCCGTTGGGAACGGCGACATTGGTCAAAACAGCGCCGGTTGTGCCGGAGCACATTGCACCAACCAGCCCGGCAATGCCGTCGCTTGTGATCAGGCGCTCAGCCGCGGCGGTCGCAGCGGCCGCGTCCGTACAGGTGCCGTCGCCGCGCACCGCTTCGAGCATTTTGCCGTCGAGGATACCGCCCGCTTCGTTGACCTCGTTCAACGCGAGTTCCGCGCCTGCGGCGATTGGCGGTGCCAGCGATTCAAGCGGGCCGGTAAAGGCCATCATGACGCCGATCTTGACGGTTTCCGAGTGGCTGCCCGCAAAGGCAGCGGAGGCCAGAACGGCGTACATTGCCGTTGCCGAAAGAAACTTTTTCATTGGTCGTCTCCCTGTTAGGATCTTGGTGTCCGGAGGCCAGAGTAAGCGCGGCAAAATCGAAAGAAAAGCCCAATTGCCGCAACGGCGTTTTTGCCCTCACATTCCTGTGCCCGGGGCTGGATGGGCGGTAATTTCTCTCTATCTTTCTTGGAGTTTGGGAGAGTTCCGATGATCAGACAACTTACCACCGCCCTCGTTCTGTGTGCCGCGCCTGTTACGGCGCAAACGGTGCAGACCTCTGTGGGCAATCTCACGATCACGCCTGTGGTGACGGACCTCGACACGCCCTGGGCCTTCGGGTTCCTGCCCGGGGGCGGCCTTCTGATCACCGAACGCGATGGTGTGCTGCTCCATATCGCGGCGGATGGCACGCGGCGCGAGGTGGACGGATTGCCGAAAATCCGCACTGACGGGCAGGGCGGGTTGCTTGACCTCTTGGTGCCGCGCGATTTCGCGCAGACGCGGCTCATTTTCATGGCCTACGCCAAACCGGCCATGCTGGGGCGGTCCGGCACGGCGGTGATGCGCGCGCGGCTCTCGGAGGATGGCGCACGGCTGAGCGACGTGGAGACGATCTTTTCCATCGCAGCGCCCACCGGGTCGGGTCACCATTTCGGCTCGCGCCTTGTCGAAGCCCCCAATGGCGATCTGTTTGTCACCGTGGGTGACCGGGGCGATCGCCCCTCGGCTCAGGATACAAGCAACCATAATGGCTCGGTTTTGCGGATCACCCGCGACGGGGCGGCGGCACCGGGCAACCCTGACCTCGGGCCGGACGCGCAGCCCGAAATCTGGTCCTACGGCCACCGCAACCCGCAGGGCGCGGCGCTGGACCTGGCGGGGCAACTTTGGGTCAATGAGCACGGCGCGCGTGGCGGGGACGAGGTGAACCGCATCGAAAAAGGGGCCAATTACGGCTGGCCGGTGATTGCCTATGGCCGCCATTACAGCGGCGCGAAAATCGGCGAGGGCACAGCCAAGAAAGGCATGCAACAGCCCCAGCATTACTGGGACCCGTCCATCGCGCCCTCGGGCATGATGTTCTATTCCGGCGCGCTCTGGCCCGAGTGGCGCGGCGATGCTTTTGTCGGCTCGCTGAAATTCGACTATATCGCCCGGCTGGACGGTGCGCCGCTGACCGAGGTGGAGCAGATCAGCGCCGAGGAAACCGCCCGCGTGCGCGACATCCGTGAAGGCCCGGGCGGCGCGATCTGGTTTCTGAGCGTGGGCGAGGGCACGCTTTATCGCATGACGCCCTGAGCGCGCAGGTCTCTGGCCAGAATCGCGCGGCTGCGGCAGGATCGGCGCATTGATCCAAGGGAGATTTGAACAATGCGCATGATTCCCGCCCTGTTGGCGCTTTTGACCGGTCTGCTCACCGCCGTCGCCGTCTCGGCGCAGGACGATGTGCCGATCTTTGACAATTACCTGTCCCTGCGCGCCGTGCTGGACGCCCAGATGAAGAACCGCGACATTGCCGAGGTGATGACCACCTTTGGCGGGTCCTCACCGCCCGAAGAGCTGGAGGCGCTTGAAGCCCGCGTGCGCGAGATCTTCCCCCGCGATTTCGAAAATGCCGCGCTCCTGCGGCGCAACGAGATGGAAAACGGCTGGCGGCAGGAGCTGATCGCCTATTGGACCGGGATCGACTATATCTATGTCTACCTGCTGCTGCATGACCGCGATGAAGGGCTGCTGTCGGTCACCATGCGCTTCAACACCGATTTCGATGAGCTGAACGCGGCATTCTAGGTGTTCAGTCCCGGCATTTGGTGGATCGGATTTAGGATGAAACGATCTGGCTCTGAAGTCCAGATCTTGCAGATGTATTCGTAAGGCGTCAGCCCGCTGAGGGTCTTGAACCTG
>NZ_JAQIOZ010000027.1 GCF_028023675.1 Primorskyibacter aestuariivivens
CGCCCGCAGGCTCAAGACCCTCAGCGGGCTGACGCCTTACGAATACATCTGCAAGATCTGGACTTCAGAGCCAGATCGTTTCATCCTAAATCCGATCCACCAAATGCCGGGACTGAACATCTAGGCTGAGTCGGTAACAGCAGAATGACACTCTGCAAGCCGCGTCAGTGCTGCCGCAACCATCCGTCAGAAAAGGCGACCTGGCTGACGCCTGCGAGCCGTGTGACGCGGTCCAGTTCGGCTTCCAACCGCTGTTGTCGCGCCTTGCCCCATCGCAGGCCAGCCTCCGGCCAAAGCCCCGTCACGTTGAGCATACCGGTCTTGCGGTCCGCCTTCATGTCAATGCGCCCGACAATGCGCACGCCCTCCAGCAAAGGGAACACATAGTAGCCATATTGCCGTTTGGCTTCGGGCGTGAAGACTTCGATCCGGTAGGCGAAGCCAAACAGCCGTTCCGCGCGTTTGCGATCCCGCAGGGCCGGGTCAAAGGGGCTGAGCACGCGCAGACGTCCGGTTGGTTCCGGGGCATCCTGCGCCTGTTGCAGCACATCCGGAAAGGCAAACTGCCTGCGCAGGCTGCCATCCGTGTTTTCAACGTCGATCTCGATCAGGTCGCCGCGCGTCAGGGCATGGGCGCACCAGTCGCGCGCTTCGGATACCGTGACGATGTCCCAAAAGGCCGCGAGTTCGCCGCTCGTGGCAAATCCCAGCCGGGACAAGGCCCCGCGCATCAACCGGTCGATCGTGTCCGTTTCGGTCCATTCCGCCTCGCGCAGAGTGCCCGGAATAACGCGTTCTGACAGGTCGTAGAATTTACGAAACCCCTGGCGGTGACAAATCTCAAGTTCTCCGGTGCGCCAGAGATATTCCAGCGCTGTCTTGGCCGGGTGCCAGTCCCACCAGCCTCCAGATTTCCGGGACGTATCTGGCCCAAGATCTGCCGAGGTGGTCGGACCGTTTGTGCGAATGTGATCCCGAATGCGGTGGAACTCTTCCTGAAAGCCGTCTCTGCCCCATTTCGGCCAACGTTCCGCCAATCGAACCGCATCACGCCTGCGTTTCAGCGCCCAGGCCGGATAGAACTCTATCGGGATGACCGCCGCATCATGGGTCCAGTGTTCAAACAGAGCCCGGTCTTGTTCCAGCAGCCGCCCAAGATTGCCGCAGCGGTATCGCGGACGCCGCGAAAACAGGATCAGATCATGCGCCCGGGCCACCGTGTTGATGGAATCGAGCTGCACGAATCCCAGCTTTTGGATCACGTCCTGCAACGCAGCCCCATGGCCCAGCCCCGCCGGTTGCTCAGCAAGGCCATGTTTGTGCAGAAACAGCCTTCGGGCCGTGCGATTGTCGATGACTGGGGGAGTCACGTCCGAGCAGGTTGCATCAGTAGCGTTTCAGCGTATCGCCAAAGGAAATCTTGGGCGAAAGTTCCACGATCTGACCACTATTACCCGCATCTTCCTGACCCAGCCGTTCGATCAGAATCTGCGCAGCTTTTTCACCGATTTCGCGGCGGCAGCTGTCCATGGTGGCCAGCTTGCGGGGCAGGCCCTGCAACAGTTCGACCCCGTTGAACCCGGCAAGCCCGATCTGGCCGGGCACGTCGATGCCCTGTTCCAGCAGCCACAAAAGCCCACCGGCCCCGATCATGTCGTTGGAATAATACAGGAAATCCAGATCCGGCGAGCGTTCCAGCATGGTCTGGGTCATCTCGCGCCCCTTAGCCAGCGCAGAGCCACCGGAGTAGAACTCCTGATCCATGATCTCGACGCCTTCCTTGGCCAACGCCTCGGTGAAGCCTTCAAAGCGTTTACGGGCGCGGTGATCGAGCGGCATTTTGGTGCCCATGAAACCGATATTCTCATAGCCCTGTTTGAGGATCGCCTGCGCCATCTGACGCCCGGCGCGGCGGTGCGAAATCCCCACGGCGCAATCAACAGGTTTGCCATCGGTATCCATGATCTCAATCACCGGAATGCCACTGGCCTTGAGCATGGCGCGTGACGCATCCGAATGCTCGACACCGGCAATGATGACGCCGGAAGGACGCCAGGACAGCATCTCGAAGAGCACCCGTTCTTCTTTCTCGGGCATGTAGTCGGTGACACCAACCACTGGCTGCAGCTCGGTATCTTCCAGAACGGCGCTGATCGCGCTCATGACTTCGGGAAACACCATGTTGCTGAGCGAGGGGATGATAACCGCCACCAGATTGACCCGCTGGCTGGCCAGAGCACCGGCGATCTTGTTGGGCACATAGCCAAGCTGTTTTGCGGCGGCCAGAACCTTTTCGCGGGTTGCAGCGCTCACATCGCCCCGGTTCCTCAGAACGCGGCTCACGGTCATTTCCGACACGCCAGACGCCTCAGAGACGTCGCGTAGCGTGAGCGGTCGGTTCGTGTCTGATGTCACTTGGATTATTCCTGACTGATATATCCGCCACGTTAGCGCAAACCGGGACCGGGGATCAAGCACACCCGCACGCGCAACACGGGCATAAGCTGTCACAAATCAAAGTGTTCTTTACCTTGGGTCAATGGTCGATGCTGCGCAAATCGGGAAGACAGACCAGAGGACGGCCACATGGGAGAGCCACTGAAAACAGTAACAATCGTGGGCGGCGGTACGGCGGTTTGGTTGACAGCGGTCATGCTCAGGACGCTGTCTGAAAAATCACTGAAAGTGCAGCTGATCGAATCCCCGAACATCCCGACCGTCGGTGTGGGCGAGGCCACGGTGCCGCAGATGCCGATGACGCTGAACATGCTGAAAATCCCGATGCACGCAGTTTTCCGGCGCTGCAACGCATCGTTCAAGCTGGGCGAGCTGTTCCGAGACCGAAGCACGGATGCTGATGGCAAGCTGGTGAATCACCTTCACGCGTTTGGACGGCCTTTGCAGGTGGCGGCGTGGATAGTTGCGACCACCACCAGATTTTTGGATCGAGCGCAGCGATGGGTCCGCGGGGCATCTTGAGCAACGTAGACGCCACTCAATCGACCTTGAGACCGGGCATTTGTTCCACCACCCCACCTATCAGGTGGTTCTGATGGGCAAGCTTGTCCATGATATCGGATATGGTACCGGGACATTCACCCGCCGCGTCGCGCTGAACCGGGAGCTTAGGACCAAGCTTTTGCTGAAATCCTCCCAGGAACGCGCCAAGATTGTCGAGAAATGCGCGGACCACCGGCTTGGGCTGATGGCCATTCGCGGCGATCTGGACAGCGCAATGGGCAAGGGCAGCCCCCTGCCCGGAATTGGCGGCACTTTCCGTACCACGAAGGGCGCACGCGAAATCGGAGCGAAACCCGGCCAATCCGGTCTGTTCGGAGAAGGCCCGTAAGCCGGGATTTACGGGCTGACATCGCGCTCACTTCGGGATATGCAGCCCCCAAGCGGCCCCGTGGCTCAACTGGATAGAGCAGCCCCCTCCTAAGGGGCAGGTTGCAGGTTCGAATCCTGCCGGGGTCGCCAGCGCGCTTCCCGTAGCGGTTCTGCCTATGGCGGTGGGCTGTGAATTCGCCTCAGATCCAGCCTGCCGGCAGGCTCAACAGGCCGCCGTCACGATGATTTCGACCTTGAGGTCGGGTTGAGCCAGTTTGGCTTCGCCACAGGCGCGGGCGGGAGCGTGGCCTTCGGGCACCCAGGCGTCCCAGACCGCGTTCATCTCGTCGAAATCGGCCATGTCAGCGAGCCAGATCACCGCCTGGAGCATCTGTTGGGGTGAAGAGCCCGCCTGTGCAAGCAGCGCTTCAACCCGCGACAGGCAATCCATCGTTTGTTCGGCAACCGTCGCCCCGTCGCCAACCTGACCACAGAGATAGGCGACGCCGTTGTGCTTGACGATCTTGCTCATCCTTGTTCCGGTGTGAATACGTTCGATCATGATCCCTCCTATTCCGCCGCGTCTGGTTCGGGCGTGTCCATCATTGCCAATTCGCCAAGTGTTACTGGCTTTAGCGGCGGTCGGATACGGTAATATCCCGTCTGCTCCGGCGTTTGGGCATTGGCCTCGGCCAACAGCGCGGTCACGGTCAGGCCACAATAGCGGCCCTGGCACGGCCCCATGCCAGGGCGGCCAAAGGCTTTGGTCTGGTTCGGGCCCAGACAGCCAAGCCCCGCATAGCGGCGAATATCACCAGCCGTCACCTCTTCGCAGCGGCAGACAATCGTGGCGTCTTCGGGCGTCAGAGCAGGTTGATAGGCAGGGTATGCTTTGTCGAGGAACGGGCGGATAGCGTTATCCGAAGCGCGGCTGCGCAACAGCGGGGCGGCACGCGCGTCGCGTTGCTGCACGGTAAGCCTGCCAACCGCCTCGGCGATGCGGATCGCGGCGATACGCCCGGCCATCTCGGCCACTTTGGCGCCGCCGATCCCCGCACCGTCCCCGGCGATGAAGAGACCGTCAACGCCAGTCCCGCCCCAGGTATCGAGCTCTGGCACAAAGCACTGCTGCCCGTCATCCCAGCGATGCGGCACGTCCAGGGAGCGCGCGGCTTGCGTGTTCGGAACGACACCGTGATGCAAAAGCACCGTGTCACAAGCGATCCGCTTTGCACGCCCAGCGACGTTGAACGTAACCGCCTCGGCCTGCGCGCGCCCCTCAATGGCGATGTCCGTGGCCCCGACATAGCGCGGCACACGCGCCCGGATGATCGTGGCCAGCATCCTGACCCCCTTGACCAGATAGGGCCAGCCGCGCATCGCTCCACCGATATCCCGCATGGCGCGCGCCATGTCACCGCGCGTCTGGGTCTCGACAAGCGCCATCGGTGGTGTCCCGGCGCGCACCATCTGGGCGGCAATCAGATAGAGCAGCGGCCCCGACCCGACCAGCACCGCCCTGCGAGCCAGAACACCGGATTGTTTCAAAAGGATCTGACCAGCCCCTGCGGTCATAACGCCGGGCAAGGTCCAGCCGGGTACAGGCATCGGACGTTCCAGCGCCCCGGTCGCAAGCAGGATATGGGAGCCCGTGATCTGCGCAGCGCGACCATCCTTGGTAAAGGAGACACGAAACCCGTCCTCGATCGACCAGACCATTGCTCCGGTGAGATGCGTTGTGCCGGATGCACGCAGTCCCCCTGTCAGCGTCCGCCCATAGGTGAAGTCCTTGCCCAGAATGTCGCCTCGTTTGTCGGCCACGCGATCCACATCGCGGTAGATCTGTCCTCCAGCGCGCGGTTGCTCGTCCAGCAGGGTCACTGTCAATCCGTGGCTGGTGGCTTCGGTCGCGGCAGCCATGCCCGCGGGACCTGCGCCAATGACGATCAGGTCATTCTGTTGCATCTGTCGCCTCCCCGGTGCCCGGGCGCGATACGCACAGCCCTTGGGTCACCTCCAGCATGCAGGCCTGCCGCACGACGCCATCAATCTCGACCAGACAGTCAAAACAGGCCCCCATCATGCAAAAGGGCGCGCGCGGTGCACCTGATACGGGCGTATGGCGAAATACCTGTACACCGGCAGCCAGAAGCGCGGCGGCAAGGTTGGCCCCGAGCGGCAGCTCAAACACATCGCCATCGAAGGTGACAGGCACTTTCGGGTTGCCTTCAAGCTCAAGAAATGGCGAAGCGGGTTTCACTGAACACCTCCAGATCGGGCGCGGCATCTGTGCGTTCCATCCAATCCGGCAGAAGGCGCGCATGCGCGGCGGCAAGCGTGATGCCGCTGTGACAGGTCACGAGGAAAGCCCCGGGCATCTGCGGGCTTTCCTGATAGATTGGCAGGCCATCGGGCGACAGCACCCGCAACGCGCCCCAGCTGCGCACCAGCTGCGCCCGGGCCAATGCAGGGTAGGCGGCGATGGCCTCGGCGGCGAGGCCGGACAGCCCCGGTTGGGTCACGCGGTCGTTCAGCCCAACCTCTTCATTAGTGGCCCCGATCTGAATGCCGCCTTCATCGACCTGACGGGCAATCAGCGAGGGGCGGTTGATCAGCTTGGGCAGTTTCTCGGTAATCAGCACCTGACCGCGCTGCGGCCGGATCGGTGCTTTGAAGCCCAGTTTCGGGCCAAGCTCTGCAGCGCCCAGCCCTGCGGACAGGACCACCTTGGCAGCGCCGATTACCGTCCCGTCGCTGCATTGGATGTGGAACCCGTCAGGTTTGGTTACATCCGTTACGGTTTTGCCATTCAGCACCGTACCACCCATGCGCCTGACATCATCGGCCAGCGCGGTCAAAAGCCTGAGCGGATTTGCATGGCCGTCCTGATGATGCAGGATCGCACCGACCACTTTGGGGCCGATATGCGGCTCTTCCTTGCGCAGCGCGTTGTGGCCCAGCACCTCATAAGGGTAGTCGCCGTCCAGTTGCGCCTTGAGCGTTTCGTATTTTTCGACCGTCTCCTGTAGCGTCTCTTCCGAGAAATGCAGGTCATAGCCGCCCTTTTGCTCAAGCGGGACTGCGTGGCCGGTATTATCACCCAGTTCCTCGGCAAACTCGGCCCAGATCGCGGCGGATTGCTGAGACCAGCGGGCATAGCGGGGTTGGTTCATGCCTTTGGACTGGACCCAGACCAGCCCGAAATTGCCCCGGCTGGCGCGGAACGCCCCGTCATCGCCGTCGATCACGATGACACGTTTGCCCCGTTTCAGAAGCCCCCAAGCCACGGAAAGGCCGACAACTCCGCCGCCGATGATCGCATAATCCGCTTCCATCGCGCCTCTCCCCGGTTGAAGGTTTCCGAATGTGGGGCGGCACTCAGCGCCGCCCCGTTGCTTGATTATTGGCCCAGTTGGTCGAGGATCGCCTGGCCCCATTCGGCACCGACATCTTCAAGAACTTCCGGCCAGACCTCGGCGCGGACCTTGGCAGCCATTGCGGCCAGTTGTTCGTCGGTCAGTTCGACGATGGTCGCCCCGACCTCATCGGCCAGACGCTGTTCCCACTTGCCCTGATCTTCCTCGGCCACGGTCCAGCGTTGTGCTTCGAACTCTGCGGCAGCAGTCTTGAGCGCCTCGGCATCCTCGGGGTCCATCTCGGCCAGCGAACCGTTGGAGATGATCATGTACCAGACCTCGAAATGGGTATTGGCCGGGACATAGGCCTTGGTCACGTCCCGGAAAGAGGCGTAGTAGCCTTCCGCGCCCGAGCCGATCACGCCATCAACCACGCCAGTCTGAATCGCGGTGAAGGCTTCCGAGAACGGGATGGGCGATGGGATATAGCCAAGCGCCTGACCGGTCAGCTGGAAGGATTTGATACCGGGCACGCGCACCTTGATGCCGTTGGACTGGGACGGATCGCCGGGGTTCACCGGATCGGTGTTGAGCGAAATCCCCCCGAAATACACCGGATAGGCGGCCAGCATGGTGATGTCCTGTTCGGCATAAAGCCCAGCCATGACCTCGCGCACCGGACCATTCGGGCCATAGGCGGCGCGCGCCTCGTCCCAGCTATTGGCGAGATAGGGGAAGGAGCTGATCTGCATGCGTCGATCAGCGGCGGTTGCGGCGGGTTGCGTCGCCATGTCGATCGCGCCCACGCTGATGCGTTCCTGCACGGTCGTGTAGTCGCCCAATGCAGACGCCGGAAAGAGATTGATGTTCACATCGCCGCCGGTGGCATCGGCCACAGCTGCGGAAAAGGCACGCAGTTCCACGTCAATGGTGGCGTCCTGCGGGCGCACATGGCTCATCTTGAGGTCCTGTGCGCTGGCAATACCCGACAGCACGATCAGGGCTGCGGCGGCAGTGCCGGTCAAAAGGTGTTTCATTTATTTGTCCTCCGTTGGATTATTTTGGTTGGGGTCAGTAGCCGAACAGTTTCGGCAGGAAGAGCGACAGGTCGGGCCAGAGCGAGGTCAGAAAGACCACCGGCACATAACCGGTAACGATGAGGATCATGGCGGGCGGGATCACCTGGGTGACCTTTACGTTGCCGATCCGCGCCCCGAGATAGAGGATCGACGCATAGGGCGGCGTCACCCCGCCCATCGCCGTGTTGACGCCCATGATGGCGGCGAATTGCACCGGGCTGACACCGATGGCGTTCATCAGGGGCAGGAGCAGCGGCGCAATCAGGATGATCGCGGTGACATCATTCACCACCATGCCCACAAGGAAGAGCAGAATGTTGATCATGATCAGCAGCAGCACCTTGTTTTCCGTGATCTCGAAGATCGAGCTGACAAGCTGCTGCGGGATGCTTTCATAGACGAACATCTGGCCAAGGATCATCGAGAACAGGATCATGATCATGATCGCGCCCACGGCGGTGGCGGCCTCTTTGCCGGCCTCAAGGAAGTTTTCCCAGCGCAGGCCCTTGTAGACGAAGAAGCCCACGGGGATGGCATAGATCACTGCCAATGCGGCCGCTTCGGTCGGCGTCATGATGCCGCCATAGATGCCGCCAAGGATCATCACCGGCATGAGCAGCGCGGGGGTGGCATTGAAGCCGCGCTTGACCACCTCGTTGGACAATTCGCTGAAGGTTGGCTTTTCATCCAGATGCAGGTTGAACTTGCGCGCCATGATCAGGTTCACGACCGAAAAGTTGAACATGATCAACAGGCCGGGGCCAAGCGTGGCAAGGAAACAGGCAAGGATCGAGGTATCGGTCACCCAGCCATAGACGATCATCGTGACCGAGGGCGGGATCAACAGGCCAAGGATCGAAGAGTTCGCGATCAGCGCGGTGGCGTAGGCGCGCGGATAGCCACGCTTTTCCATCTCGGGGATCAGCAGCGGACCAATCGCGGCAATGCCGGTCAGGCCCGATCCGGAAATCGCCCCGATCACCGCGCAGGACACTGCCGCCACCACGCCCAGACCACCCCGGACATGGCCGATAAACGCGTTCACGAACCGCAAGAGCGAGGCCGCAATTCCGCTTTCGGACATGATAGTCCCGGCAAGCACGAAGAGCGGAATGGCCAGCAGCACCGGGTTGCCCAATTGCTGGAACCCCCAGAGCATCATGCCCTTCATCGTCACATCCCCGATAAAATACATGACCATCAGCGCCGCGCCGAAGCAGTAGGGCAATGGCACGCCCAGCGTCAGAGTGAGAACCAGAATGGCAATGGCCAGAAGGGCAATCTCGATCATTGCACCGATCCTTTGGCAAGGCTGCGCACATGGCCCCAAAGGTGCCAGGCCGTGTAGACCATCATCAGCGTCAACCCGATCAGGAGCGCGATTTCAGAATAGAAGGTCGGGATGTAGAGGGTCGGGCTTTCCTTCCAGACCCGCCACGCATAGCGCGTGTAGTCCCAGGCCCAGGACAGAAGCCACAGCCCGACGATAAGGCTGATCACCTCGCCGATGATTGCAAGCACGGTATGCTGCCGTTCTGACGTCAGCCAAAGCTCCAGCACATTCGCCCGGATATGCGTATTCTCGCGCGAGGCATTCACAGCCCCGATGATGTAGAGCCACAGCGTCGGATAAAGCATCGTCTCTTCCAGCCCCATGACCGGGATCTGCAGCACATAACGGGTGATGACCTGCACGAACTGGCCAAGCGCCACGATGCCAATCAGCGCCGTCAGCAGGTATTTCGAAAATCTGTCCATCGTCCCCCCGCTGTTTTTGTGTTTTCCAGCGTGGGGCCATTTCGATGGACAAGCGACATAAAATCAATTTAAAAATATCTTAGCTTCCATAAATTGGATTGATATACTTCGATGCACCTCTCGATCCGCCAGCTCACGACCTTTCGCGAAGTCATGCGCAGCGGGTCGATTTCTCAGGCCGCCAAGACCGTGGCAAGAACCCAGCCAGCGGTCAGCACGATGATCGCCACCCTGGAGAAAGAACTGGGGTTTGCGCTGTTCCTGCGTGAGCATGGCAAGCTGTCTCCGACCCCCGAGGCGCATTACTTCCTCGAAGAGGCCGAGGCGGTGCTGGAGCGTGTGGAACGCACCAAGCGCACGCTGACACGTATCGGCACGCTGGAGCGCGGCAAGCTGCGCATCGCGTGCCACCCGGCGGCGTCGGGCTTTTTTATGCCGCGCCTGCTGACCCAATTCGTCAAGGACAAACCGGATATCCAGCTTGCGCTGATCATGCGATCCTCGGGCGTGATCGAGGATCTGATCGCGTCGCAGCAATATGACATCGGATTCGCAGAAACCCCGGAACCCCGCGCGTCAATCGACCAGACCGATTTTGAGCTTGAATGCGTCTGCGTGATGCGGCGGGACGATCCGCTTGCGGCCCATGACGTCATCACGCCCGCGCTGCTGGACGGCAAACCCATGTCGGTGCTGTTCGAAGAGCACACGACCGCAACCCAGACCGAGGCGGCCTTTCTGTCAGCCGGGTGCCGGTTTCACAAATACCTCGAATTGCGGACATTTTTGCCCAGTCTGCAATTCGTCTCCGAAGGCTTGTGCTATGTGGTTTGTGACATGATCACGGCCTACAGCATTATCCTTCAATCTCCGGGGACGTCGTCGCTCACCCTGCGCCGCTTTACACCCCGGATCACAAACAGCGTATCCATCCTCACCCCGGGCTACGCCACACAGGCGCTCACGACGCAGGCATTCATCACCCATCTCACAGGGGCCGTGGAGCAGATGCAGCACGAGATCGGTCAGGAACTGTCGCAGCCTACAACGTGACGCGGGCCCGCATCAGACCTGATAATAGTCGCGGTACCACGCCACAAAACGGGCGACCCCATCAGCGACGCTCGTTTTTGGCGCATAACCGGTGAGGTCGCGCAACAGGCTTCCATCGGCCCATGTGGCCGGGACATCCCCGGGCTGCATGTCCATGAAATTCCTGTCCGCCTTCTGCCCCACCGCGCCTTCAATGGCTTCGATAAAGCTGAGAAGCTGCACAGGCTCAGAATTGCCGATATTGATCACCCGGTACGGTGCCACAGGCGACAGGCTGTCATTGTCTGCAATGTCTGCCGGATCCGCCGGGCGCTCGGGCACCGCATCCATCAACAACCTGATGCCCTGCACCAGATCGTCGATATAGGTGAAGTCCCGCTGCATGTCGCCGTGGTTGTAAACGTCGATGGGCTTGCCTTCGAGAATGGCCTTGGTGAACTTGAACAGCGCCATATCAGGGCGACCCCACGGGCCATAGACAGTGAAGAACCGGAACATCGTGGTCGGGATGTCATAGAGATGGGCATAGGAATGGCCCATCGCCTCATTCGCCTTTTTCGTCGCGGCATAGAACGACATCTGCGTGTCTGCCTTGTCCGTTTCCGCATAAGGCATCGCGGTATTTGCGCCAAAGACCGAACTGGTCGACGCCATGAGAAGGTGTTTCACCGGTGTGGCGCGCACCGCCTCCAACAGGTTGAAGGTGCCGATCAGGTTCGCCTCGACATAGGAGCGCGGGTTGTCGATGGAATAGCGCACCCCCGCTTGCGCGGCGAGGTGGATCACCACATCCGGCTTTTCCGCGGCCAGAAGGTCCATAAGCACGCCATCGGCCTCAAGCCGGTCATTCACAGCGCGAAACCCCGAGTTTTGCAGGAGCATCTGCTGGCGGCGCTGCTTCAGCTTGACGTCGTAATAGTCGGTCAGGGCGTCAAAGCCCACGACCTCCCAGCCCTCGTCCAGAAGCCGGGAACAGAGGTGATATCCGATGAAACCGGCCGCACCGGTCACAAGCGCCTTGGCCATGTGATCTCCCTTTCGCCGGTTGTGCTATCAGCCTGACATTACGTCCTGTTCGCGGCCGCGCCCGATCGAGGCATAGTCCACGAACCCGGCCTCTTTCGCCATGGCGGCGTTGTAGATATTGCGCAGGTCCGCCATTCGCGCGGTGGTCATCGACGCCGCGATACGGCCCAGGTCGAGCGCGCGGAACTCGTTCCATTCGGTCAGGATCACCACGAGGTCCGCCGCATCCGCCGCCGCATAGGCGTCCTCGCACCAGGTGACCCCGGGCAAAAGCGCTTCGCCCTCATGTTTGCCCTGCGGATCGGTCACGCGCACCTCGGCCCCGCCGCCCACCAGCGCAGGCACGATGGTCAGGGACGGGGAATCCCGCATGTCGTCGGTATTGGGTTTGAACGTCACGCCCAGCACCGCCACCTTCTTGCCGTTGAAGCTGCCGCCACAGAGGTCCAGGAGCTTGTCGACCATGCGGCGTTTGACATCTTCGTTGATCTTGATCACCGCCTCGGTGATCACCATCGGGCAAGCAAAGTCCTGACCGATGCGGGCCAGCGCCTTGGTGTCCTTGGGAAAGCACGACCCGCCATAACCGGGACCCGCATGCAGGAACTTGTTGCCGATCCGGCCGTCCAGCCCCATGCCCTTGGACACCTGCTTGATATCGGCGCCGGTCTTTTCGCACAGCGCCGCGATCTCGTTGATAAAGGTGATCTTGGTCGCCAGAAACGCATTTGCGGCGTATTTGATCATCTCGGCGCTTTCCAGATCGGTTGTCACGATCGGGAAGTCGCGCAGATACAGCGGTCGGTAAATGTCTTCCATGACTTTTGCGGCGCGATCCGTTTGCACGCCAACCACCACGCGGTCGGGTTTCATGAAATCGTCAATCGCCGCGCCTTCGCGCAGGAATTCTGGGTTCGAGGCCACATCAAAATCGAGCTCGGGATTGGCCTCGGCCAGTACCTCGGCAACCGCGCGGTTCGTTCCAACCGGAACGGTTGATTTGGTGACGACCACGATATAGTCCCTGGCGGTTTCGGCAATTTCACGCGCCGCGGCCATCACATAGGTCAGATCGGCATGCCCGTCGCCGCGCCGCGTGGGCGTGCCCACCGCAATGAACACAGCTTCGGCACCGTCCAGCGCCTCGGGGAGGTCCATGGTAAAGGACAGGCGGCCGGCCTCGACATTCTTTTCCATCAACCGGTCAAGACCGGGCTCAAAGATCGGCACCTTGCCCGCGTTCAGCATCTCGATTTTCTTGGGGTCCTTGTCGACACAGACCACGTCATGGCCGAAATCCGAGAAACACACACCAGACACCAGGCCAACATAGCCGGTCCCAATCATCGCGATCTTCATCAAAACGCTCCTTGCGTAATTGGGGGGTTATCTGCGCCAGAGGGGTTCGTTTCGCAAGGGTAAAAGCATGTGGTTTTGCTTCAGACCTGCGCATACGGGCGGCTTTTGGCGCAATGTGGCCCCCCAAAGGACAAGGGCACAAACAGCCTTTTGCGCCGTTTGTGCCCTTGTGTTTCGGTCCAATTCACCGGGATTTACCCGCCGAAATCGTCCAGCATGATGTCTTCGCGATCCACACCCAGATCCAGCAGCATGTTGATCACCGACTGGTTCATGATCGGCGGGCCACACATGTAGAATTCGCAATCCTCAGGTGCCGGGTGGTTCTTGAGGTATTCCTCATAGAGCACGTTATGGATGAACCCGGTATAGCCGTCCCAGTCATCCTCGGGCAGCGCGTCAGAGAGCGCCACATGCCAGGTGAAGTTCGGGAATTCCTTGGCCAGCTCGTCGAAATCCTCGACAAAGAACATCTCGCGCTTCGACCGAGCCCCGTACCAGAATGTGATCTTGCGATCCTTGTTCTTCAGCCGTTTGAGTTGGTCGAAGATGTGGGACCGCATGGGCGCCATGCCAGCACCACCGCCGATGAACACCATTTCCTTGTCGGTGTCGCGGGCAAAGAATTCGCCGAAGGGACCAGAGATCGTCACCTTGTCGCCCGGCTTCAGGTTGAAGATATAGGACGACATCTGGCCCGGGGGGATCCCGTCGCTTCCCGGCGGCGGCGAGGCCACGCGGACATTGAGCATGATCATGCCCTTTTCATCCGGGTAGTTCGCCATGGAATAGGCGCGCTCCACCGGCTCGTCGACGATGCTCTCATATTGCCAGAGATTGAACTTGTCCCAATCCTCGCGATATTCCTCTTCAACGTCGAAATCGGTGTATTTCACGTGATGCGCGGGGGCTTCGATCTGGATGTAACCACCGGCGCGGAAATTCACGTCCTCGCCTTCGGGCAGGTCGAGGATGAGCGCCTTGATGAAGGTCGCGACGTTTTCGTTGGAACGCACGGTGCATTCCCATTTCTTCACGCCGAACACCTCTTCGGGCACTTCGACTTCCATGTCCTGCTTGACCGCCACCTGACAAGACAGCCGGTCGCCACAGGCAGCTTCACGCTTGGTGATGTGGCTTTCCTCCGTCGGCAGGATGGACCCACCGCCGGAGTGGATTTTCACCCGGCATTGCGCACAGGTGCCGCCGCCGCCACAGGCGGACGGAACGAACAGTTTCTGTTCCGCCAGCGTCTGAAGAAGCTTGCCGCCGGCAGGGACCGAAATGGTCTTTTCGCCGTTGATGGTGATGTTGACATTCCCGCTGGAGACCAGCCGCGAACGCGCCGCCAGAATGATCGTGACCAATGCCAGAACGATCAGGGTGAACAGGATGATGCCGAGGCTAAACGTTGCCATGTTCTCAATCCCTCAGAGTTTCACGCCGGAGAAGGACATGAAGGCAAGCGCCATCAGACCCGCGGAGATAAAGGTGATCCCAAGGCCCTGAAGCCCGTCGGGAATGTCGGAATATTTCAGCTTTTCACGCACCCCCGCCATGGCGGTGATTGCCAGCGCCCAGCCAAAGCCCGAAGACAGGCCATAGGTCACGCTTTCGGTGAAATCATAGCTGCGTTCCACCATGAAAAGCGAGCCACCCAGGATGGCGCAGTTCACCGTGATGAGCGGCAGGAAGACGCCCAGCGCGTTGTAGAGCGGCGGGAAATACTTATCGAGCACCATCTCCAGGATCTGCACCAGCGCCGCGATGACACCGATATAGGAGATCAGACCAAGAAAGGTCAGGTCCACGTCCGGGAACCCGGCCCAGGCCAGCGCACCGGGTGCCAACAGGTAGTTCAGGATCAGGTTGTTGGCTGGCACGGTGATCGCCTGCACGATCATCACCGAGATGCCCAGACCAAGCGCGGTCGAGATCTTCTTGGACACGGCGATGAAGGTACACATGCCAAGGAAGAAGGAGAGGGCCAGGTTCTCAACAAAGATCGCCTTGACCGCGAGTGAGAGGAGCTCTTCCATCAGTGGGCCTCCACCGTCTGGATTTTATATTCGCGCTCTTCCACCTGTTCCGGCTTCCACGAGCGGAAGGCCCAGATGATCAGACCGATGATGAAGAAGGCCGAGGGCGGCAGGAGCAGCATGCCGTTGGGCACGTACCAGCCACCATTGTTGACCGTCTCAAGGATGGTGATGCCAAACAGGCTGCCCGCGCCGAACAGTTCCCGGATCACGCCCACCATCATCAGGATCAGGCCATAGCCCAGCCCGTTGCCGACACCGTCGATGAAGCTGTCGATCGGCGGGTTCTTCATGGCGAAAGCTTCGGCTCGGCCCATCACGATACAGTTGGTGATGATCAGACCAACAAAGACCGACAGGGTCTTGGAAATCTCAAAGGCAAAGGCCTTGAGCATCTGGTCCACAAGGATCACCAGCGACGCAATGATCACCATCTGCACAATGATCCGGATCGAACCGGGGATCTGGTTGCGGATCATCGAGATGAACATCGACGAGAACGCGGTCACAAAGGTCACGGCGATGGCCATCACAAAGGCCACCTGCAGCGAGGAGGTCACGGCAAGGGCGGAGCAGATGCCCAGAACCTGCAGCGTGATCGGGTTGTTATCGACCATCGGGTCGATCAGCATGTCTCTGCGCTTATGGGCCATCAGATTTCCCCCGCTTTGAGATTGTCCAGGAACGCGGCATAGCCTGCCTCGCCCATCCAGAAATTGACCAGGTTATGCACGCCCACCGTGGTCAGCGTGGCCCCGGCCAGCGCGTCGATATGGTGTTCGGGACCGGCAGGCGGTGCGGTCTTGGTGACCGAGATCTGCAGCTCGCCGTTTTCATCGGCCAGCTTCTTGCCATTCCACAGCGCTTTCCAGCGCGGGTTGTCCACCTCGGCGCCAAGGCCCGGGGTCTCGGCATGCTCATAGAACTGCAGGCCGAAGATGTCGTTGCCGTTCTCTTCAAGCGCAATAAAGCCGTAGAGCGTGGACCACAGACCGTAGCCATGCAGCGGCAGGATCACCTTGTCGATCTCGCCCGCATCGTCGCGCAGCAGATAGACAGTCACGAATTGCGCCTGACGGCCAATGCCCGCCGGGTCGTCGGTCAGTTCCACCGAGGTCGCCGGATCGTCGGCGGCGGCGCGGTCATCAAAGCTGGCCGGATCGAACTTATCGGTGAATTCACCGGTTTCGAGTTCAAGGATACGCGGCTCGAACGCCTGAAACGCTTCCAGAACATCGGTGCCGGGCTCATAGATACCCGCCACCTGCAGGATGTTGATCTGCTTGTCCTTGAGCGCGTTCACCTCTTGCAAGGGGCGCAGCGCCACGGCAGCAGCAGAGACGATCATCGAGGCGACAAGGCAGACCGCCACGGCGACAAAGATCGTCTTGGGCACCGAATCCGACGGCAGGGCAAGAAAGCGGCCAATCGGCCCTTTGGGCTGGTTTTCAGTATCAGACATGGCGTTTCGCCCTACGTTTGATGTTGGCCTGCACAACGAAGTGGTCGATCAGCGGCGCAAAGACGTTGCCGAAAAGGATCGCCAGCATCATGCCTTCGGGGAAGGCCGGGTTGATCACCCGGATCATCACCACCATGAAGCCGATCAAGGCGCCATAGATGTAGCGGCCCATATTCGTATGCGCGCCGGACACCGGCTCGGTCACCATGAAGACCAAACCAAAGGCAAAGCCGCCCGTGACAAGGTGCCAGTACCACGGCATGGCGAACATCGGGTTGCTGTCGGAACCAATGGCATTGAGCAGCAGCGAGAAACCGATCATGCCAAGAAGACAGCCCAGAACCATGCGGTAATTGGCAATCTTGGTGATCAGCAGGAAGGCCAGACCAATCAGACAGGCAAGCGTCGAGGTTTCACCCATGGAGCCGGGGATAAAGCCATAGAAGCTGTCCCACCAGCTCATGCCGCGCGCGGCCAGTTCCTGGAACCCGTCCGAGGCGGCGACCGCCAGTGCCGTGGCACCGGTATAGCCGTCCACGGGCACCCAGACGCTGTCGCCGGACAGTTGCGCGGGATAGGCGAAATAGAGGAAGGCACGGCCCGTCAGCGCCGGGTTGAGGAAGTTCTTGCCTGTGCCGCCAAACACCTCTTTGCCGATCACAACGCCAAAGATGATGCCCAAAGCCACCTGCCAGAGCGGCGTGGTTGCGGGCACGATCAGCGCGTAGAGCATGGAGGAGACAAGGAAGCCCTCGTTCACCTCGTGCTTGCGCACGGTGGCAAAGATCACTTCGAAAATACCGCCCGCGACCAAAGTCACGATGTAGATCGGCAGGAAATACATCAGCCCGTGCATCATATTGGCCAGCGGGTTGGCCGGATTGAACCCGATGCCAAGCCCGCCAATGATTGCCGCGCGCCAGCCCGTGGCCTCGTGATCGGCCAGCGCCATATTGGTCTGATAGCCGGTGTTATAGAGCGCCATGAGGATACAGGGGATCGTCGCGATCACCACATAGGTCATGATCCGCTTCATATCGATGTAGGACCGCGCATGGGGCGCTGCGGTCGTCACCGTTTTCGGCGTGTAGAGAAAGCTTTCCACCATCTCGTAGACGGGGAAGTATTTCTCCCATTTGCCGCCCTTGGTGAAATGCGGCTCAACGGAGTCAAAGAAGCTGCGAAGGCCCATCTTACCCCTCTTTCTCAATCTTGGTCAGGCAATCGCGCAGCGCCTCACCGTATTCATATTTCGCGGGGCAGGCAAAACCGACGAGGCCCAGATCCTCTTCGTCCAGCTCCAGCGCGCCCAGCGCCTGCGCCTGATCGGTGTCCATCACCAGAAGCGCCCGCAACAGCTGTGTGGGCAGGTAGTCCTGCGGCATCAGTTCCTCGAACGTGCCCAGCGGCACCATCGCGCGGCGGCCGCCATTCAGGTTCGAAGTCAGCGGGTAGAGCTTTTTGGCAAAGGCCGAGCCCAGCACCGGCTGCACCGCGTATTTGGCAAACATCGGGCGGATCCAGCCCATCGGGATCTGCTTGTGATCCTCTTCGATCACCGTGATCTGACGCGCAAAGCGGCCCAGATAGGCGCTGGCACCGTGACCTGCCCGACCGCTGAGCACGGAACCGGAGATCAGGCGAACGGGTTTATCGCCCGGCACATCATTGACCGTCAGCTCGATGAGCGAGGCACCAACCACGGTCCGGACCAAACGCGGATCAGCACATTCCGGTCCGGTCAGCGCGATGATGCGGCTGGCATCATAGTGACCGGTCAGGAGCAGGCGACCGATCATCAGCACATCCTGATAGCCGATGGTCCAGACGAATTTGTCCGCCAGTGGCGGTTCAAGGAAATGCATATGCGTTCCAGCCAGACCGGCGGGATGCGGTCCGGCAAAGGCTGCGGCTTCGACCCCTGGCAAATCGGCACCGGGCAGCGCCCCGCCCGCGTCCTGACAAAGATACGTGGTGCCGTCGGTCAAAAGGCTGAGCGCTTCGACCCCTTTGGCAAAAGCCTCGGCCTCGGCCTCGATGATCGGGCGGGCATCGGGCGCGAGCGGTTCGGAATCAATCGCCGTGATGTAAATCGCGGCTGGAACGCTGCCCGGCTCGGGGATTTTGGAATAGGGGCGTGTGCGCAATGCGGACCACAGACCCGACGCGCAAAGACGCTCGGTCAGACCTTCGCGCGTGGCCGCGTCCCCGATGGCTGAAAAATCCATCGGATCGCCCGACGTCGCGTCCAGCTCGATCTCGATACTGATGAGACGGCGGCGTTCACCGCGATTGATCGCCGTGATTCGCCCGGCAGCGGGCGCAACGATGACAGCTTCGGGACTGTCTTTATGTGCGAAAACCGGCGTACCGGGGACAACGCTATCGCCCTCAGCCACCAGAACACGCGGTTTCAGCCCCACGTAATCATCGGCAATAACGCCGATTTTCTGCAAATCCGGGCCGTTTTCGACCTCGGGCCTGGCTGCGCCTGTAATGGGCAGGGTCAGCCCTTTGCGTAGCGAGAATTGCTTCACGGTTTCTTACTCCTTCCCGCGCATTTGGGTGGTCTTATGCATCGGGGGAGCGGGCTTTGTAAGTGTGACAAGTATACACATGTATACCGTTTTCGATTGCTTTGTGCTTTATACTCGCACTAAGCCTCCACCAAAGTTTCTGGCTACCGCCTGCGCTGATGTTATATGCGCTCGCGGATTCGAGATAAAGAGGTAGACCCTTGACCAACCCGACGCTGCTCACCCGCCGCTCCGCCATGCTGATGCCGCTGGCTTTCCCGATTGCGCTCTCCGCCTGCAAGCCCGGCGCAGACATTCTGCAGATCTCGGGTCTGACCATGGGCACCACCTTTAACATCACGGCTGTGAACGGTTCCGATAACGTGACCGAACAAAAACTGCGCGAGGCCGTAGAGGTCGCGCTGGCCGAGGTCAACACCCAGATGTCGAACTGGGACGAAGCCTCTGAAATCTCGCGCTTTAATGCGCAGACCGGGTCCGACATCGTGGCGATGTCCGACGGGCTGTCGCACGTGATGCGCGCCGCCGAAGAGGTCAATATCGCAAGCCAGGGCCGATTTGACACCACCGCTGGCCCGCTTATCGAGCTTTGGGGATTTGGCGCACCGGGCAAATCCGCCATGCCGTCCGAGGCGGCCATTCTGGACGCCCAGGCGCGTTCGGGCCACGGCAATACGCTGCAACTCGAAAGCACCGGGCTGCGGAAAATCCAGTCCGACGCGCAGGTCTATCTGGCCGCCATCGGCAAGGGTTATGGCGCCGACCGCGTGGGTCAGGCCATCGAATCACTGGGCATTGCCGACTACATGGTCGAAATCGGTGGCGATCTTTATGCCGCGGGCACCAACCCGGATGGCAAGCCCTGGCAAATCGGCATCGAGACGCCCGATGCCCGCGACCGCGGTGTGCTGGACGTGATCGGCGTGTCCGGTCTGGGCCTGGCCTCGTCGGGTGATTACCGCAACTATTTCGAACAGGACGGCAAACGCTTCAGCCACGTGATCGACCCGATCACCGGCCAGCCGATCACCCACACCACCGCCTCGGCGACGGTGCTGGCGGATGACGCGATGCTGGCAGATGCCTGGGCCACGGCCATGCTGACACTGGGCCGCGAGAAGGGTCTGGAAATCGCCGAAGCGAACAACATTGCCGTGCTCTTCATTGAACGCGACGGGTCGAGCACCCAAATGAGGTTCAACGCGGTGAAATCGAGCCACTTTGCCACGCTGACCAGCTAAGACCGGGACGGGAGTTTATTCCATGGCCACCTTTGCCCTGACCTTTGGGTTTCTCCTGCTGATCGTGCTGGGCATGTCGCTTGGCGTGATCTTCATGGGGCGTCGGATCAAGGGAAGCTGTGGCGGTCTGAACGCCATCAGCGATGCCGATCAATGTCTGGTCTGCAAGAAAGAAATCGATCCGGATTCGCCGCTGCGCGAAAGGCTGCAATGCCCCCGCGCGCGGCGCATGATGGAACAGGCCCAAAAAGAGGCGCAGCAAGCCTGAGGCTTGCCCGTTTCGGGTGCAGTGCCTAGTCTTTGTGAACAACCCATTGTCCGAGGGGGACATTACAGACATGCCATCATCCTACCAGCCGCCGACCCGCAAGGATCAGGACAAGAACCGCACCCATAGCCAGAGTGAAACCACCAACCTGAAATCCGGTAACGCTCTGGTTTCGGACCTGATGGACCGCAAGGGCGGGGATATCTTCAGCATTCGCCCCACCGAGACGCTCGGCAAGGCCGTCGAAGTTCTGCGCGACAAGCGGATTGGCGCATTGGTGGTGACCGACGCGGCCGGTTCGCTGGTGGGCATTCTGTCCGAGCGAGATATCGTGCGCAAACTGGCCGACACGCCCGGCAAAACCCTGCCGCAATCGGTCGAGGACGTGATGACCCGCGAGGTTCAGACCTGTGGCCGCGACGAGCCGCTTCTGTCCGTGCTCAAGCGCATGACCGAGGGCCGGTTCCGCCACATGCCGGTTGTCCAGGACGGTCGCCTGAGCGGCATGCTGACGATTGGTGACGTGATCCAGTACCGCCTGAACGAACTGGAACACGAAGCCTTGCAGCTCAAGCAACTGATCGTCGGATAATTCCCGGCTGCGGTCGATTTTTCGTCGAAAAATCGACCCGCACGCTTGCGCTAAACGTCCAACGGGACAAAGCCA
This sequence comes from Primorskyibacter aestuariivivens, assembly GCF_028023675.1. Classification (GTDB taxonomy): domain Bacteria; phylum Pseudomonadota; class Alphaproteobacteria; order Rhodobacterales; family Rhodobacteraceae; genus Marinovum; species Marinovum aestuariivivens. Next base: position 21,176 of record NZ_JAQIOZ010000027.1, read on the forward strand.
AGCGTCAGAAGCCCCGCGGCGGTCAGCGCGCCATAGAGCCACAATTGCCAGCGCGGCCCCTCTGCCTTCCAGACCCGCCGGTAGCGATACCCGCCGAGGCAGGACAGGACAAAAACAACCGTCGCCACGGCCGACGTGAGCGTCATGTCTTCCATTTTCCCGTCCCTATCCTTGACCGTGGCAGACATATAAGAGCCCGAAGCAACAAGGGACACGGGGCAAACTGCCGCCCGGCACCCGGCAGGCTCCGGCGCGATCGCTCGCAGTTTCCTCCGCGATGCAACGCACCGTTAACGCTCATCTCTTCAGGGCTTTTCGAACGCGCCTTCAGATTCGGGTGTCAGTTTCAGTGTCGCCCCCCAACTGAACGCAATCATGACCGCCGCGACACCAAGGCAGAGCGCCACACCACCCATCTGATAGCTCAGCCCGGACAACACCGTTCCAATAAGCCGACCCGCCGCATTGGCCATGTAGTAAAAGCCCACATCCATCGTGACCCGCTCCTCATTCGTGAAAGCCAGGATCAGGTAGGAATGCAGGGATGAATTGACCGCGAAGAGCGCCCCAAAGACAAGCAGGCCAAGCACCAGTGTCACGGTCATCCAGGCAACGGGTTCACCGGCAACGGCCAGCATCACCGCCAGTAGCGCAGGAACGACAAACAGGGCCGCCACCCAATGCCGGGCAAGCGCCACGATTTCATGATCGGCGCGCGACCTGGCCCGGAGCAGCCGCGGCGCAGACGCCTGCACCACGCCGTAGAGAATGATCCAGATGGCCATGAATGTCCCGATCATGAAAAACGCGGCCCGGTTACCTGCCTCGCTGCCATCGGACAGAACCGCGTAGAAATAGATCGGGATGCCCACGACAAACCAGACGTCACGCGCGCCAAAGAGACACACACGCGCCGCGCTCAGCCAGTTGATATTGCGGTTCTTGGAAAAAACTTCGCGGAACATGGCGTCCTTGCGCCCGGCGGGCAATCCAGAGGGCATACGCCAGACGATCACCGCCAGGATGAACGCAAGGATGATCGCCATGCCGATCACCGAGGGGGCGAAGCCGAACAGCGCCAAAGCTGCGGCCCCAAGCAGGAAGCCGAAACCTTTGACCGCGTTCTTCGACCCGGTCAGCAGCGCCACCCAACGAAAAAGCCCGCCGCCCTCCTTGGGTGCCAGCAGTTTGACGGCGGATTTCGACGACATCTTGGCCAGGTCCTTGGCCACCCCCGAAGCCCCCTGCACCAGCATGACATAGACGACAGACAGGCCCACCGCCCACGCGGGATCAAGCTGCGCCAACGCGATCAGCGCCAGCACCTGCAGCCCCAGCCCCGCATAGAGCGTAGAGGTCAGGCCAAACCGCGCCGCGATCCAGCCCGCCGAGAGATTGGTCACCACACCAGCAATCTCATACAAAACAAAGAGATAGGCCAGCTGCACCGGGGAAAACCCCAGCGTGTGAAAATGCAGCAGTACCAGCATGCGCAGCGCACCATCGGTCAGCATAAACGCCCAATAGGCCGCTGTGACCGCGATATAAGCCGCCAATCCGTCGGGTCTTTGGCTCACAGCGATGCGCCCACTTTCAGCGCCACATCGACCAACCGATAGGCATAGCCCCATTCATTGTCATACCAGGCATAGATTTTCACCTGCGTGCCGTTCACCACCATGGTCGATGGTGCGTCAATGATCGATGAACGCGGGTCGTTGGTATAGTCGGTGGAGACCAAGGGCCGGGTCTCATAGCCCAGAATACCTTTGAGCGGACCATTCGCGGCGGTTTCGAACAGCGCGTTGACTTCCTCCGCCGTCGTCGCGCGTTCCACCTCGAACACGCAATCGGTCAGCGAGGCGTTGAGCAGCGGCACGCGGACGGCATGGCCGTTCAGCTTGCCCTTGAGTTCGGGGTAGATCAGCGTGATCGCCGTGGCTGAACCGGTCGTCGTGGGGATCAGCGAATTGAGCGCCGACCGCGCGCGGCGCAGATCCTTGGCGGGGCGGTCCACGATGGTCTGGGTGTTGGTCACATCATGGATCGTCGTCATGGATCCGTGTTTGATCCCAATACCTTCATGGATCACCTTGACCACCGGCGCGAGGCAGTTGGTGGTGCAACTCGCCGCCGTGATGATGCGATGCGCGGCAGGATCGTAGATATCGTCATTCACCCCCATCACCAGATTGGCAACGCCCGCATCCTTGACCGGGGCGGAGACCACCACCTTTTTCACACCCGCATCGAAATAGGGCTGCAGCTTGGCTTCGGTCTTGAAGACTCCGGTGCAGTCGATCACCACATCGACCCCGTCCAGCGGCAGATCTTCAATGTTGCGGCTCTGGTGACAGGGAATGCGCGTTCCGTTGATCGTCACGCTGTCGGCGTCGGCGCTGAACTCTGCGTTCCAGCGGCCATGCACCGTGTCGAATTCCAAAAGATGCGCATGCATGGCCGGATCGCCCACGGCATCATTGATGAACGCGACCTGCGCGCCCCTTTCCAGCAGCGGGCGCAGCGCAAGTTTCCCCATGCGGCCCAGGCCGTTGATTGCATATGTCGTCATGTGAAGTCCTTTTCGCGGCCGATATCGTCGACCTGTGTTTGCAGGGACACGCGGTCCAGCGCGTTGAATGGAAGAGTGGCAAAGGCAAGGATACGGTGCCGCATCATGCCGTAAGTCTGCTGAAAGGCGAGACGCTTTTCAGCGTCGGTCCCCTCGGCCCTGACCGGGTCGGGCAGGCCCCAATGGGCCGAGATGGGCTGCCCTTCCCAGGCCGGGCAATCCTCGTTTGCGGCGCGGTCGCAGACGGTAAAGACGAAATCCATCTTGGGCGCGGCATCGCTCTGAAATTCAGACACATTCTTGGCCCGCAAATCATCAACCGGGATGCCCTTGGACGCCAGCATCTCGACCGCAAACGGGTTCAATTCCGAATAGGGCCGTGTCCCGGCGGAAAACGCATTGAACCGATCCCCGGCCTCATGGCGCAGAATCGCCTCGGCAAAGATCGAGCGCGCGGAATTGCCAGTGCAGATAAACAGCACGTTGTATGTCCGGTCTGGCATCGGATCGGTCCTTTCTGGAAAGCCTGAACAAAGGTCGGGGCGGCCGCGACAGCAATCGAGAAACAGGTCGGAGATCAGGCTTTGCGCCGCGGACGGGTTGAAGGCATAGCGCAGTGAATTGCCGTGACGCGTTTGGGTGATCAGCCCCGCGCGGGTGAGCGCAGAGAGGTAGACCGACGCTGTTGAAGGTTTGAAATCAAGCACCTGCGCGATCTCGCCTGCCGGAACCGCATCCGGCGCGCGCCGAACGAGCAGCCGGAAAATGGCAAGCCTCTGCGGATGGCTGAGCGCGGCAAGCTGATCTGTGATTTCTATTTTCATATTTCACGAATATTCGAAATACAGAGGCAGGAAAAGTGAAGTTTTTGTAAAAACGCCGCGCTCCGCGCCATGACAGGACGCCAATTGGATGACGGGCTTGGATGTCCGACCCGGCCCAAGTACAGTTCCGGAAAACACGGGAAAATCCAGCCTATGCCCCTGACCCGGCGACATTTTCTAACCGCATCGGCGGCGGCCCTCGCGACCGGCTCTTTGGCCGAAGGCACTGCGCCTGTCGTGGCTGCTGCAGCGTCACTGCGGTTTGTCCTGCCTGTACTGGTCGATGCCTTCGCGCGCGGCAACGGTGGCACGATCCGGCTGGCTTTTGGCTCCTCTGGCACCCTGGCGCAGCAGATTCGCAACGGTGCCCCATTTGAGCTGTTCCTGTCGGCGGATGAGCGGTTTGTGCTGGGTCTTGCGACCGATGGGATCGTGGCCAATGAAGGGTCGGTTTACGCGGTGGGACGGTTGGCAATCAGCGCGCCGACCGGCTCACCGCTTGAGGTCGACGCCGATATGGCCGGGCTGGAGGCGGCGTTGGCCGCAGGCACGCTGCATCGCTTTGCCATCGCCAGCCCGGAACACGCCCCCTACGGGATGCGCGCGCGCGAGGCATTGCTACATCGCGGATTGTGGGAAGCGGTAGAGCCGAAGCTGGTGTTCGGCGAGAACGTGGCGCAGACGGCGCAATTCGCCCTGTCGGGTAACGCTGAAGGCGGATTGATTGCCGGATCGCTGGCCATGGCCGCGCCTTTTGCCGCGCGCAGCCGGTCGGCGCTGATCCCGACCGAATGGCATGCCCCGCTGACCCATCGCATGGTCGCGACCGCGCGCGCGGGTGACGTGGCGCTGGCTTTCCGCGACTTTCTCCTGACCGAAGAGGCGCAGGAGATCTTTGTCGCGCACGGATTTGCCCCGCGGGAGGCAGGCTGATGGATTGGGATGCGTTCTGGCTCTCCATCCAATTGGCGCTATGGACCGTCGCGCTGTTGCTGCCGGTCTCGGTGTTCCTGGGACGTATGCTGGCGTATCGGCGTTTTGCCGGGAAATCAGCGATCGAAGCTCTCGTGATGCTGCCGCTGGTGCTGCCGCCGACCGTTCTCGGGTTCTACCTGCTCGTGGCACTTGGGGCCGAAAGCCCGCTGGGGCGCGGCTGGGAGGCTCTGTTCGGGGGACCACTGGTGTTCAGTTTCGAGGGATTGGTCGTGGCCTCAGTGCTCTTCAACTTGCCCTTCGCAATCCAGCCCGCCCAGCGCGGGTTCGAGGCGGTCCCGTCCGACATTCGCGACGCGGCAGCGTGCTGCGGCATGTCCCCGCTCACCGCGCTGCGCAAGGTCGAACTGCCGCTGGCCTGGCCCGGGGTGCTGACCGGGATGGTGCTGACCTTTGCGCATACTTTGGGGGAATTCGGCATCGTGCTGTTGGTGGGCGGCTCGATCCCGGGCGAAACACGCACGGTCGCAATTTCGATCTATGACAAGGTGCAGGCTTTTGACATGGACGGAGCGGCCCGGATGTCGGCGACACTTCTGGTCATTTCGATGGCCACCATCGCGCTGACCTTCTGGCTCTCTGCGCGGGCCGGTCGGAGGCTGTCATGATGAGTTTGCAAGTCTCCGTCAGGTCCTCTGCACCGATCCCGATCGATGTGGTGTTCGAGGTCGCGGCCGGGGAACTGATGGCGCTGGTTGGTCCGTCCGGGGCAGGAAAATCCACGGTGCTGCGGGTCATCGCGGGGTTACACGGGCCCGAAACCGGACAGGTCGCGGTGGCGGGCACCACATGGCTGGACACCACACGTGGCGTCGACATGCCCGTGCACCGGCGCAAGGTCGGGGTCGTGTTCCAATCCTATGCGCTGTTTCCCCAGATGAGCGCGCTGGCCAATGTCATGGCGGCCGGAGCATCAGAGGTCGAGGCACGGCGGCTGCTTGCATTGGTGCGTCTTGACGGGCTGGAGACCCGGCGTCCGGCGGCGCTTTCGGGCGGCCAGCAACAACGGGTCGCCGTGGCGCGGGCGCTGGCGCGACAGCCCGAGGTGCTGTTGCTGGACGAGCCGTTTTCGGCGGTCGACCGGGCCACGCGCGAAGACCTCTATCAAGAGATAGCCGCATTGCGCAGCCATCTGGACATGCCCGTCATCCTCGTGACCCATGATCTCGAAGAAGCCCGGCAGCTTGCCGACAGGATCGTGGTGATGGATCAGGGTGCCGTCCTGCGCGCGGGTCCCGTTGATGAGGTGCTCATTGACCCTGCGGTCCTGCGCGGCATGGGGCTGCGCGAAGCAGGTTCGACATTGGGCGCGCATATCGCGGCGCAGGAGGAAGACGGTCTGACACGGCTGGAGGCGGCGACGGGTCCGATCTGGCTGCCCCGGATCGACGGCGAAATCGGAACCCCGGTCCGCGTGCGGATCATGGCGCATGACGTGATCCTGTCGCGTGACTTGCCTGCGGGACTTTCTGCACTCAACGCCCTGCCCTGTGTCGTGGACAGCATTACACCCGGCGAGGGGCCGGGGGCGATGGTGCGGCTCTGCGTGGGGCAAGAGGTGCTGCTTGCCCGAATCACCCGCCGGTCTGTTGATGCGCTGGCGCTGAGACCCGGCGAGACCTGCCACGCGGTGCTGAAGTCCATGGCCGTTGCGCGCAGCAATGTGCGACCGCGTTAGTCGGTCAACTGCCCACCTTCGGCGTCAGCGTCTGCATCGCGTCCCATTGGCTCAGGAATACCTGACCGTTCAGTTCATCGAGAAAATGGGTTTTCTTCAACCGGTCCATCACGGGTCCCTTCACCTCGGACAGGTGAAAACCAACGCCCATTCCCTTGAGCCGTTCATTGATCGCCTCAAGGCTTTCCAGCGCGGAAAAATCAATCTCGTTCACCGCAGAGCACATGAGGACGACATTCGTGATCGGACAATCCTTGGCCACACGATCCTGGATCATGTCTTCCAGAAAGCGCGCATTAGCAAAGAACAGGCTTTCATCCACGCGCAGCGTCAGAAGCGAGGGGTGACGTTTGACCTTGTGACGGTAGATGTTGCGGAAATGCTGCGTGCCGGGGACCAGCCCCACCTCGGCCACATGCGGGCGCGAGGTTTTGTAGAGGAAAAGCGCCAGAGACAGGATCACGCCCGCCGAGACGCCCATTTCGACCCCCATGCCCAGTGTGAGCAGGATGGTGGCCAGAACAGCAGCAAAATCGGCCTTGGAATAGGTCCAGCTTTTGCGCAGGATCGAGAAATCGACAAGGCTGAGGACAGCGACGATGATCGTGGCGGCCAGTGTCGCCTTGGGCAGGAAATAGACCAGCGGGGTGAGCGCGACGGCGGCGATGGCGAGGCCCACGGCGGTATAGGCACCGGCGGCAGGGGTTTCAGCGCCTGCGTCGAAATTCACGACAGAGCGGGCAAATCCACCGGTGACGGGATAGCCACCGGTAAAGGCCGCGCCGATATTGGCGGCGCCCAGCCCGATGAGTTCCTGATCCGGGTCGATGCGCTGGCGTTTCTTGGCGGCCAGTGTCTGGGCCACCGAGATGGATTCGACAAACCCGATCACGGTGATGAGCAGGGCCGGCACGAACAGAACCGACATCAGATCCAGCGACAGGTCCGGCATGGTCAGCGGCGGCAGGCTTTGCGGCACCTCGCCCACGATGCTCACGCCCTTGTCGCCCAGACCGAAAAGCGCCGTTACCAGCGTTGTGACAACCACGGCTGCGACAGGGCCTGCCTTGGTCGCCACATCGGCCAGCTTGGGTTTGAGACCAAGCCCAAGCAACAGCGGCTTCAGCCCCTTGCGCACCCAGAACAGGAACGCCGTGGCCGTGGCACCGATGCCCAGCGTGATCCAGTTGGTTTCGGGCAGATGCGCAATAAGCGACGAGACGATGTCGATCAGATTGTGACCATGGGCTTCAACGCCCAGAACATGTTTGAGCTGTGAGGTCGCGATCAGGATGCCCGACGCCGTAATGAACCCCGCGATGACCGGATGCGACAGGAAATTGGCAAGGAACCCGAGCCGGAATACCCCCATGATCAACAGCATGCCCCCCGACAGCGCCGCCAGTGTCAGCGCCGCAACGGCATAGCCCATCGTCCCCTGCTCCGCGACATTGCCGATGGCGGCAGCTGTCATGAGCGACACAACAGCCACCGGCCCCACGGCGAGCGCACGGGACGTGCCAAAGATGGCGTAGAGGATGATCGGCGCGATGGAGGCATAAATCCCCACCTCGGGCGGCAGACCCGCCAGCAGCGCATAGGCCAGCGATTGCGGGATCAACATGATCGTCACGATCACCGCCGCGATCAGGTCATTGGACAGGGTTTCACGGCTGTAGTCGCGGCCCCAGTCGAGGACCGGAAGGTAGCGGCGCATCAGGGGGATGAGACGGTCGGACATAAGAGGTGCTTTCGCGCATAGGGGAAGCGCGCCCCGCCCGAAGCTCGGGTGAGGTGTGTTCCGGTGTTATGGGGTATGGATCAGACCTTGGCGGTGATCTTCTCCGGTTTGGCGAGCCATTCCTTACCGCGCAGCATGGCTTTCCAGTAAATCGGCGGCAGCAGGGTCTCCTTGAGGAACCACGCGGCACGCGACGGTTTGGTGCCATCGATGAACATCTTGGGGAAACTGGGCAGCAGCTTGCCGCCGTAACCAAACTCCGCCAGCACGATCTTGCCGCGCTCCACGGTCAACGGACAAGAGCCATAGCCGTCGTAATGCGCCGTTGCGGGTTGTCCCTGCATGTCGGCCACAAGATTGTCGGCCACCACCGGTGCCTGTTTGCGCGCGGCGGCGGCGGTCTTGGCATTCGGTGCGTTCATCACGTCGCCCAGCGCCCAGATATTGTCATAGGTCTTGTGACGCAGCGTGTCCTGATCGACATCGACCCATCCGGCCTCGTCCGCCAGTGGCGAGACGCGGATGAAATCCGGCGCGACCTGCGGCGGACAGACATGCATCATGTCAAATTCGACGGTCACCTCCTCGGGGGCCGCGTCCGGTTTGGCGACGGTAAAGGTCGCCTTTTTCGCGGCACCATCGACGGATTTCAGGTTGTGAAAGAAATTCAGCGTGGCGTCGTATTTCTGCACATATTCCATCAGCGCGGGCACGTATTCCTTGATGCCGAAAAGCACGCCACCGGCATTCATGAACTGCACGTCGATATCCTTGAGCACACCCTCGCGGAACCAGTGATCGGCGCTCAGATACATCGCCTTTTGCGGTGCACCGGCGCATTTGATCGGCATCGGCGGCTGGGTAAAGAGCGCGCGACCTTCCTTGAAGTTGCGCACCAACTCCCACGTATAAGGCGCAAGGTCGTAGCGGTAGTTCGACGTCACGCCATTGCGGCCCAGCGTATCCTCCAGCCCCTCAACCTGATCCCAGGCCAGCTTGATCCCCGGGCAGACGATCAGCCGGTCATAGGTCACCACGCGGCAGCCATCGAGGATGACGGCGTTGTCCTTGGGTTCAAACGCCGCCACGGCCGATTTGAGCCATGTCACACCGCGCGGGATCAGCGACCCCATGGTGCGGGCGGTGATCTCCGGCTCGAAAATGCCCCCGCCAACCATGGTCCAGCCGGGCTGGTAATAGTGGATATCCGCCGGGTCGATCAGCGCGATATCCACCTCGGACAGACGTTCACGCAGAGAAGCCGCAACAGCGATACCTGCAGCCCCCCCGCCCACGATGACAATGCGGAAATGCGCGTCGCCCTTGTTGGTCGGTGTCTTGCCTCCGTTGACGATCCGCCGGGCAACGCCGCTCATGTCATAGCCTGCGGCCTTGGTCGCGGTGAGGATATCGGCAACCGGCTTTTCGCTTGCTTGCGACAGTGACCAGAGCGTCGCGGACCGTGTCCCGGTCCGGCAATAGGCCAGCACCGGTCCCGGCAGCTCAGTCAGCATGTCGCCAAATTTTTCGGCATCCGCATCGCTGACCATCCCGCCCGAAATCGGAAGATAGCGCGTTTCGAGCCCCGCTGCGGTTGCCGCGGACTCGATTTCTTCGAACGCGGGTTGATCGGCGCCTTCGCCATCCGGGCGGTTGGAAATGATAGAGCGAAACCCTGCGGCCTTGATCGCAGCGATATCGTCCGGGGTGATCTGTGGGCTGACCGAAAGGCCAGATGAAATTTTCCTGAGGTCCATCAGTCATGTCCTTGATACGCGCACGAGGCACGGCGGCGGGGCCGCGAATGTGTGGGACCGGTCAGTGCCGGCCCCTCTGAATGTGATCTCAAAGCCCGTTGACCGGGACCTTGAGCATGGGCTTGCCGTCCTTGTCGGTCGGAATCTCGCCTGCCCGCATGTTCACCTGCAAGGAGGGAATGATCAACTTGGGCATATCCAACTGGGCATCACGTTCCGTGCGGAACTTGACGAACTCTTCTTTCGTCTTGCCCTGGCCCACATGGATATTGTGCTCTTTCTCTTCGCCGACCGTGGTCTCCCACTGGATGTCGCGGCCATTTGGACCGTAGTCGTGGCACATGAACAGCCGCATGTCGTCGGGCAGTGCCAGCACCTTTTGAATGCTGTCATAAAGCGTACCTGCATCGCCGCCTGGGAAATCCGCACGGGCGGAGCCGCCATCAGGCATGAACAGCGTATCACCGACAAAGGCCGCGTCGCCCATCACATGCACCATGCAGGCAGGCGTGTGGCCGGGGGTATAGATGGCAAAGGCGTCCATATTGCCGATCTTGTAGGTATCGCCGTCTTCGAACAAGGCATCGAATTGCGAGCCGTCGCGCTGAAACTCGGTGCCTTCGTTGAACACCTTTCCGAACGTGTCCTGCACCACCATGATTTTCGATCCGATGCCGATCTTGCCGCCCAGCTTTTCCTGAATGTAGGGCGCGGCGGACAGGTGGTCGGCATGGACATGGGTTTCGATGATCCATTCCAGCTTGAGGCCGCGCTCCTGAATGGTGCGGATCAGCTCATCGGCATGGTCATAGGTGATCCGGCCAGCGGCATAGTCGATATCCATGACCGAATCGACAATCGCACAGCTGTCAGATGTCGGGTCCTTGACGATGTAGGAAATCGTGTTGGTGGCGTCGTCGAAAAACGCGGAAACCTCTGGTTTCACGTCCATTTTCACGGGATAATCCGTCATTGTTCAATCTCCTCAAGCGGGACCCGCAGCGGGCCACAGAGCCTTGTTCCACATGCTAGCGCATGTCTTGTGAGATTTCATATAGTGTTTTTTGAATACGTTCAAGGGGCGCATGTGCGACCTTGTGGCAGTGACGGCGCGTCAATTGCTTTTTCCCAAGGCGGGAGGGCGGGCGGGGCGATGCGTGAAACGCGAGCGCCGCTCCGCCCTATCGCCCTTTCCAGACCGGATCGCGTTTCTCGGCGAAGGCACGTGCGCCCTCCAGCTGATCCTCGGACCTGTAAAGCCGCTCAACTGTTTCGAACTGGCTCTTGGTGATGCGATTGAGCGCATCGTTGAATTTCATATCTTCGGCCTCGCGCACGATCTCCTTGATCGCGGCAAGGACCAGCGGCGGGCCGGAGGCCAGTTCCTGCGCCAGTTTGCGCGCCTCAGCCATCAGGTCGGCACCGGGCAGGATACGATTGATCATACCCCAGCGATGCGCCTCCTCCGCGTCAATCCAGCGCCCCGTAAACAACATCTCCATCGCGATGTGATAGGGGATGCGCTTGGGCAATTTAAGCGTCGCGGCATCCGCAACGGTCCCGGACCGGATTTCCGGCAAGGCAAAGCTGGCATGATCCGCCGCAAGGATGATGTCCCCCGACAATGCAAGTTCCAGCCCACCACCACAGCAGATGCCGTTCACCGCCATGATCACCGGTTTGTTCAGTCCGCGTAGTTCCTGCAGCCCGCCGAAACCACCCTTGCCATAGTCGCCATCCACCGCGTCGCCCTCGGCAGCGGCCTTGAGATCCCAGCCGGGACAAAAAAATTTCTCACCTGCTCCGGTGACAAGCGCAACGCGCAGCTCGGGATCGTCGCGAAATTCGGTAAAGACATCGCCCATGATGCGGCTGGTGGCCAGGTCGATGGCGTTGGCCTTGGGCCGGTCCAGCGTCACCTCAAGCACATGTCCGTCGCGTTTCGTCTTGATGGGATTGTCAGTCATTGGCGTCTCCGATTGTGATGAGCGCGTCGGCGGCAATCGCGCTGTGCGGCGTGCAGATCAGCGGGTTGATTTCCACTTCAGCCACACGACCGTGATGGGCGACAACGGTATCCTGCACCGCGGCGACGGCGGCGACAATGGCGGGTATGTCAGCGGCCGGGCGTCCGCGATAGCCGCGCAGCAGCGGCGCGAGCCGAAGCTGGTCGAGTGCCGCCTCGACCGCTTCATGTGATGCTGGCACCAACAGATGCACGGCGTCGCGGTGCAGTTCTGTCAGCACCCCCCCTGCCCCCAGCGTCAAGACATGGCCATGCGCGGGGTCACAGGTCACGCCGACCAGCAGTTCGGCAACAGCATCCGTAACCATCTCTTCGACCAGCCATGTCTCGGTTGGCATAGCGAGCGCCCCGGACAAAGCGTCGCCAATCGCATCCGAGGCCAGGATGACGCCGCCATGCTCGGATTTATGCGCCATGCCTTCCGCCTTGATCACCAGCGGTGGGCCGATTTCACGCGCGGCCTTGGCCAAGCCGATCTTGCCCGTCGCGCGCCGGGATTGCGGGATATGAAGACCATGGCGGGCAAGCAGTGTCTTGCTCTCCGCCTCGGTCAGGGGCTGGGGGTTGCGCGGCATCCGGGGACAGAGCGGATCAGCCTCCTGTGCCAGCCCGTCATCCGCCGGACGTGCCAAGGCTCCGATGGCAGCAAAGGCATCGTCAATCCCGCCAAGCGGGATGAGGCCCGCCTCGAAGATCTGTGCCGTGATCTCGTCTGACTGCAATTCCGGCAGGGACGCCAAAAGCGCAATCGGCTTGCCGGTGGCCGCGCGCGCAGCGCTCGCCGCGTCGATCACACAGGTCCAGGCCGAGGGATCGCAGCGGTCCGGGCGCGGGAAGTCGACGATGATACAGGTCAGCGCATGATCCCCCTGCGCCAGCACCGTGAATGTCGCCGTCATCGCCGCGACATCGCCCCATATGTAGGTGTGGTAATCCAGCGGATTGGCCAAAGCCACGCGCGGGCCAAGCGCCTTGGCCAATGCCGCGCGTTGCGTATCACTCAGAGGCGGAAACCGGACGCCATGGCGCAACGCGGTGTCGGCGGCAAGACTCGCCTCGCCGCCCGAACAACTGGCACAGGCGATCTCGGCACTGGGCAGAGTGCCGGTCGCATGGGCCAGTCGCAGGGTTTCGAGAAGCTGCGGAAGGCTCTCCACCTGCGCAATGCCCAACCGTTCAAACAACGCACGCGCGCCCGTCGCGCTGCCCGCAAGGGATGCGGTGTGGGAAATGGCAGCCTGCTGCGCCTGCTCCGAGCTGCCCACCTTGAGCGCCACGATGGGTTTGCCCAGCGGCTGCGCCTGACGCGCCAGCGCATGGAATCCCGAAAGATCCGAAATGCCCTCGATATGCAGGCCCAGCGCCGTCACGCGCGGATCATCCAGAAGCGCCGCGCCAATCTCGGGCAGGCTGACACTGGCCTGATTTCCTGCGGTCACCACATAGGCCAACGGCAAGGCCCGACCCACCATGGTCAGGTTGATCGCGATATTGGAGCTTTGGGTGATAAGCGCGACACCTGTCTCGCAGAGCTGCGCCCCATGCTGGTCGGGCCAGAGCGCGGCACGGTCCAGCGCATTGATGAAGCCGTAGCAATTGGGGCCAAGGATCGGCATGGCCCCGGCGGCGGCCAACAGGCGGGTTTGCAGCGCATCGCCATCGGCAAGCTCGGCGCTGGCCTCGCGAAATCCCGAGGCGAAACAGACCGCGCCCCCCGCTCCCATGGCGGACAGCGTGGCAACCAGTTCGATTGTCGCTTCCCGGTTCACACCGATGAAGGTCGCGTCAGGCACCTGGGGCAACGCGTGTAGGTCTGAATTCGTGGCGCAGCCCGCAATCTCGGGCCTCAATGGGTGCACGGGGTAGACCGGTCCGTCAAAGCCGATCTTGCGGCATTCCTCGATCACATTGGTCGACCAGAACCCGCCGCCGATCACGGCAATGGAACGCGGTTTGAACAAGCGGGACAACCGGCTTGCCATGGGATCACGCCCCCAGCGGGCGGAACAGCTCGCGGCTGATGATATGGCGCTGGATTTCCGAGGTCCCGTCCCAGATCCGCTCCACCCGTGCATCGCGCCAGAACCGTTCGATGGGCAGGTCATCCATAAGACCCATCCCGCCATGGATCTGCAGCGCCGCATCCGTCACCCGCGCCAGCATTTCGGTGGCATAAAGCTTGGCGCTGGCGATCTCGCGATTGGCGGGCAGACCCTGATCGAGCCGCCAGGCCGAGGACAGGGTGAGCAGGTCAGCCGCATCAATCTCGGTGATCATATCGGCGATCTGGAAGGAAACCCCCTGAAACTTTGCGATCTGCTGGCCGAATTGCTCGCGCTCGGCCGCATAGGTCAGCGCATGATCAAAGACCCGGCGCGCCCGGCCCACCGACATCGTCGCCACGGTGATGCGGGTGGCAAAGAGCCATTTGTTCATCACCGCGAACCCGCCATCCACCTCGCCCAGTACCTGTGCGTCGGGCAGGCGGCAGTCGGAAAATTCAAGGATGCAGTTCTTGTAGCCCCGGTGGCTTACGGATTTATACCCATCGCGGACAGTAAATCCCGGATGCCCGCGATCCACGAGAAAACAGGTGATGCGTTTCTTGGGGCCTTTGGGCGTATCATCCACGCCCGTGGCGATGAAGACGATAAAGAAATCCGCGTGATCCGCGCCCGAGATGAAATGCTTGGTCCCGTTCACCACCCAATCGCCGCCGTCGCGCATCGCGGTGCAGGCCATGCCGCGCACATCCGATCCCGCGCCCGGTTCGGTCATGGCAAGCGCATCCATCCGCTCACCGCGTACAGCGGGCAGGAGATAGCGCTCTTTCTGCGCGCCTTCGCACGCCATGAGGATGTTTTGCGGGCGGCCAAAGAAATGGGTGAGCGCCATTGAGCCGCGCCCCAATTCCCGCTCGACCAGCGCGAAATCCACATGGCCCAGTCCTGCGCCACCCACATGTTCGGGGAAGTTGCAGGCATAAAAGCCGAGGCCGATGACCTTCTGCTTGATCTCTTGCGCGATCTCCGCAGGCACCTCGCCCGTGCGTTCGACCTCGGCCTCGTGCGGGTAGATTTCCTTTTCCACGAAATTTCGGACCGTGGAGACGATCATCTCTTGTTCATCACTCAATCCGAAATGCATGTGGCAGCCTCCCTTTTGGGAACGATGATCCCGCTTGCGTCGTCCGGCGCGGCAGGATTAGCGTGGCATCATGCAGAATACGAAACCGCGTGATGTGGGTGTTCTCCTGTTTCCCAGTTTCTCCATGCATTGCCTTGCCAATGCGGTGGAACCCCTGCGCGCCGCCAACCAGCTTTCCGGCAAGACGCTCTATCGCTGGCAATATCTGAGCCTTGACGGGGAAGAGGTGGTGTCCTCCTCGGGTCTGCCGGTCCGGCCCGCCATGCGGTTGGGCGCGCATGAAGGTGGTGCCATGCTTTTGCTGATGCCGAGCTACGGCTATCGCGGGTTTTGCGAAGCGGTCACACTCCGCGCTCTGCGCTCTGCGGCGTCGCGGTTTGAGACGGTGATCGGGCTTGATTGCGGGGCCTGGCTGATGGCAGCGGCGGGTCTGCTGGAGGGGCGGCGCGCCACGATCCATTGGGATGAACGCACAAGTTTTTCCGAGACCTTCCCCGAGATCGACGTTCTGGAAGACCGGCATGTGATCGACGGAAACCGGATCACCTGTGGCGGGGCCTCCACCTCGTTCGAGCTGATGCTGGACCTGATCCAGCGCGATCACGGCGCGATGCTGCGCGTCGAGGTGGGGGCCCTGTTCATGCTGGGCGCGCATGTCGCGGCCAACCCGCCGGTGACTCAGCGATCTGGGATCGCGCGGATTGACAAGACCGTGGCCTTTATGCGCCGCCATATCGAGGATCCGGTGTCGATCGACGAGATCGCCAAGGCCGTTGGGATGGGCAGCAGACGGCTGGAAACCGTGTTTCGTGACGGGCTGGGCGTGTCACCCCGCGCGGTGTACAAATCCATCCGGCTGGCCGAGGCGCGGCGGCTTTTGCTCCATAGTGGGTTTTCCATCGCCGAGATCGCCGGGCGCTGCGGCTATCAGGACGCCAGTGCCATGAGCCGGGCGTTCCGCGCGGAATTCGGGATGAGCCCGTCAGACGTGCGGCGCAGCGCGATGTGACGGCCGGATCAGACCGGCGGGCCGTCAGTCCTCTGGCCGCATATTCATGTCTTCGCGCCAGCGGGGGTCGACATCCTCTCGGCGCGTACCGGTGCGGAATTCGTCGTAAAAGACTACGAAACGCGGCTTCGGCGTGCCCGGCTGGATGTTGTCCCAGCGCTTGGTATAGCTGGCAAATATGCCCCGGCGATGCGTTGGCAACGCGTGGCCACGGTCGGGCAGACGCGCAACGAGCTGTCCGCGATAATCACATTTCAGCTGATCGTTGACCCAGATGCGCAGGTAGCCCGAGCCGTCATTGGCGAAATTCGTATTCACCACGATGTCCATCCAGTAGTCATGCGCCTCGACGATGGAAAACAGCCTGCAGATATGGCCGTCATTTTGCGCGTTGGACCAGCCATAGGCATCCGCCATGTCGGCCAGCTGCACCACGATATCCTGCGTCCGGTCGGTTGATCGCGTGCAGACCGCGGGGTCACAGCTGTTCCAGTCGCCTTCATCCCGGCCCATCTGGATGAAACGGAAAACAGGCGGCAGATCACCGGACAGCCGCCACTGGCCAAAGACCAGCCGCAGGTTCGTGTCACGCAGCGTTGGCCCGACCGTACCGTTATAAAAGCTCCAACCGTACCAGATATCCTCGCCGATGCGGGCGTCGACATAGCGGTCGCGCAGCCCGATTTCAGACCGGTAGCGCGGCGCGCCACAATCGGAGCCGCCGCAATCGCCGTCGCGCAATTCAAACCGCTCTGCACGTTTCCCGCGTCGGTTGGGTTCGCCCTGCACGGTGTAGCGGAAGGCGTGATCATGGGGGCTCAGGATGCGCTCATAGCCACGCTGCGGGCTGTCCGCCTGAGCCGTCAAAGGGGTCAGCCACAGCGTAAGCGACAGGGCAAAGGCACGTGAGAAAAATGCGCGCATATGGGGCTTACCGTTGGGTCAACTGCTCTATTCTTGTTAAGCCCACCCTGCCTTTTGCAACGTCTGGCGTCAAATTCGCGTCGCGAAAAACCGACAGGTCTTGCGCCGCTAAAGCGCGACAGACACTACACTTTGCGCCGAGCCCCACAAAAGATTTTCGCGCTGTAGCAGATTTACAACCGTGATTCGCGAATCAAGCACATGTTAACAAATACCTTTACCAAAAGTGACCAAGTCCCTAGGCTTTTGGCATAAAAGCACCATAAGCAACAATAACCGCACTAAAAAACCGCGGGTATATGAGAGCAGTGAAATGGCAAGAATCAGTGTCTTCGGCATTGGCTACGTTGGCGTAGTCTCTGCCGCATGTTTGGCCAGGGACGGTCACGAAGTTATCGCCGTGGATGTCGATCCCGGCAAGATCGAAGCAATCAACAACGGGCTGTCGCCGATCGTCGAGAACGGTTTGGATGAGCTGATCGCAGATGTGGTCAAGGCCGGACGCCTCAGCGCAACCAGCGATGTGCAGCATGCCATCGACAATACTGACGTGTCCTTCATCGCCGTAGGCACGCCCAGCGCACCGGACGGCTCGGTCGGATTGAAATATGTCGAGATCGTTTGCCGCAATATCGGTGAGGCGCTGGCCAAAAAGGACGCCTATCACTCGGTTGTCATCCGCTCGACCATTGTGCCCGGCTCCTGCGAAGGCACCTGTATCCCGGTGCTGGAAGAGGCCAGCGGCAAGACCGCCGGCAAGGAATTCGGCGTCGGCTATTACCCGGAATTCCTGCGCGAAAGCACCGCGATCGAGGATTACTATGACCCCGGTCTAATCGTGTTCGGTTCCATGGATGAAGGCACCTCAAGAATCCTGACCGAGATCAACGAGAACCTGCCCTGCGAAATCCACGTGGTCGATCTGCGCACTGCCGAGATGGTAAAATACACATCGAACACCTGGCGCGCGGTCAAGATCACCTTTGCCAACGAGATCGGCAATATCGCCAAGGCATCCGGCCTTGACGGTCAGACTGTGATGGAAATCCTGTGCTCCGACACGAAAGTGAATATTTCCAGCTACTTCATGCGTCCCGGTTTTGCCTTTGGCGGCTCCTGCCTGCCCAAGGATGTGCGCGCGCTGCGCCATCTGGCCAGTGAACAGGGCACGCCCGCCCATATGCTCAATGCGGTGCTGGACGCCAACGAGGCGCAGATCCGCCGCGCCGAAGAAATGGTTGAACGCACCGGTGCCAAGCGCGTGGGCTTTGTCGGTATCTCGTTCAAACCCGGGACGGATGATCTGCGCGAAAGCCCGCTGGCGGAACTCGCCGCGCGGCTGATCAGGAACGGCGTGCAGGTCGATATCTACGATCCCTACGTGTTTGAGGCTTATGCCAATGAAAACTCGACGGCAGGGCGCGGCAATGACGTGATCCCAGATCTCAAGGACCGGATGAACCCGGACCTGAACGCGCTCATCAATGACGCGGGTGCCATTCTTGTCGGCAATTTCTACCGTGACACGGTGGATACGCTGGAAGAGGCGGCCAAGACCCGGCCAGTGCTGGACCTGACCCGGATGAAGCGGGACAAGGTCTCGGACGGCACCTATGAAGGGATCTGTTGGTAGGACGGGACAGCGTAATGTTGATACTCACCCACCTGGCCTATTTCTCGATCGTTTTGTTGTTGATTTTTACCGTGCCGCAAACGGCTTTGGGTGAACTGCAACACGCCAAGAGCGCGATCTTCATCATGGGCTTCCTTGGGACGTGGCGCTACAGCTGGGCCGCGATCAACTTCACGCGTGCTGTCATCTTCCGCAGGATCGTGCACCCGACACGCAAACGCCGGGCACGCCGCCGCTTTGCCGAAGAAGGCCGCCGGTCGCATATGTATATGCTGGTGACCTCCTACATGGTGGAGCCCGAGGTCACCCTGCCCGTCTATCGCAGCGTGTTTCGCGCGGCCTCTCGTGCACGTGATGGGGCAACCATCGTGGCGTCAGTGGTGGATGGGGCAGATGAGCGGTTGATCCGCTCGATCTACGAATCCCAACCCGAGGACATGAGCAGCGTTCACCTGATCATCGACCGGATCAAAGCCAACGGCAAACGCGACGCGCTGGCCAAGACCCTTCGCATCATCGGCAGCCACAGCCCGACCCACCGTGATATCCTTGTCTTTGTAGATGGCGACACCATGGTGCCGGAAGATATCTGGATCGAAAGCGCGCCGGTCTTTACCAGCCCCAAGGTGGGCGCGCTCACCACAGACGAAGCGGTCATCGTGGACAAGGACAATCTGTTCAAGGACTGGTTCGTCCTGCGCTTCAACCAGCGGCAAGTGATGATGTGCTCCATGGGCCTGTCCAAGCGGGTGCTGACCCTGACGGGCCGGATGAGCGTATTTCGCGCCGATCTGGCCACACGACCCGATTTCATCAACGGGATCGACGCCGACTTTCTGGATCACTGGCGGCTGGGCCGGGTGAACTTCCTGACCGGGGACGACAAATCGACATGGTACTGGTTGCTCAAGAACGGGTATGAGATGCAGTACCTACCTGATGTCCGCTCGGTCAGCTATGAAAGCCAGCCGCGCCCCGGCTTTTTCGACAGTTCCAAAACGCTTATGGTGCGCTGGTTCGGAAATATGATCCGCACGAATGGCCGCGCCTTGAGGCTGCCGCCGAAACGCATCGGCGGCTTTACCTGGTGGTCAATCCTCGACCAGCGGGTGTCGATGTGGACGACGCTTGTCGGGCCGATCACTGTCGGTCTTGCCGCGTTGATGGTCTCCCCGGCCGTGATCCCGATCTACATCGCCTGGGTCATGACCACGCGCTACATCTTCTGCGTGATCATCGCGCTGTTCCGGGGCGGCACATGGTTCCCGGTGACACACCCACCGATCCTGTATTTCTCACAAGTCGTGGGGGCCGCGCTCAAGACCTATGTGCTGTTCCGCATGGACAAGCAGAAATGGACCCGCCAGTCCACCGGCGGCAAGGGCGCGGTTGTTGCCTTTTCCGACAAGCTCAAATCCTACGAATCCGCGGCACATCACGTGACCGCTTTGTTGTGGCTGACCATCGCCATTTTGTTTTTCACCAAGGTCTGACGGATGACATGCCATGCTGGACAGAACAATGACTGACCATTCGCAAACCGAACCGGACGAGCCCCCAAAGGTGCCTGAGGATTTCGGCTTTGATACCGAGCATCCGGTGCTGCCTGTGCCCTTCACGGCGCAGATCGGTGACGCAAAGTTCGAGGGCACGGGCCTGTCGGTCACGGCGGCCTATGTGGCACCACTGCAATCGGTTCCGGACGGCGTGGTCGGCGGGCGCACCGCCGTGCGGCTGCGTTTTGATTTCGGCGGGTTCACCATCACGCTCTTTCCCGAAGCGTTGATCAAGCGCGGTGATGGCGACGAGCTGACGCTGCAATTCCTTGATCCGACCGGACCGCACCTGCCACAGCTGCGCTATATCCTGAATACCTATATCGCCGGGGATGTTGTAAGCCTTGGGTCGATGATGGCCTATACCGGCCCAACCAAACCCAAGGATCCCAAGGGCAAAGGTGGCGGCGGCGCTGACACGATGCGCCGCATCAAGAGCATCGGCGTTGTCATCGTTTCCTGCATCCTGATCTATTTCGCGCTCAGCGCGCTGGTGACCCGCTACACGACAAGCTTTGAGTTGCGCCCGGTCTTCATCACCCGCGCGGGCAATGAGATGCGCGCCACAAGCGGCGGGCAGATTACCTATCTCAATCCCGAAGCCCGCAGCGGCGAGGTGCTTTATTCCATCAGCGCCACAACCGGTGACGTGCTGAATTTCCAGTCCCCCTGTGATTGTGACGTCTCCGTGACCGATGGGGTATTTGAAGGCGCAACTGTTCTTCCCGGGGACCCAATTCTGACACTTTTTGACGGCAGCGTGAATGTCAGTGTGCAGACCCAAATGAGTACCGAAGGACTGGCCAAAGCCATGAGCGGTGAACGGATACATCTGGTGATGAGTGATGGTCGGGAAATCCCGGCGCGTCTCGTTCTGACATCGGCAACCAATGCGGCAGCCGAGCGCGGCGATCTGTTCCTGCCGGTCAAGCTTGTTCCGGCAGAGGGTGCTTTGACCCCTGTCGATATCGGTAAATCTGCACGGGTGCGTCTGACCCAGGTTCTGTTTGGGCGTGGCGCAGGTCAAGACAGGATTGATGAGTGATGAAGAAGATCTACCCCCTGATCATCTGCGGCGGCAACGGAACCCGGCTTTGGCCGATTTCGCGCACCCATAGCCCCAAGCAATTCCAGAAAGTCGGCGACGCGGAATCCCTGACCTTTTTCCAATCCGCGGTCGAACGACACCGCGAAACCGGTTTTGAATCGCCTGTCATCGTGTCCGCCGCGCGGCACGCGCGCACGGTGCATCGGCAATTGCGCGAAATCGGGGCCAAGGCCGATGTGCTTCTGGAGCCGATGGGGCGTAACACCGGACCGGCGGTCCTGGCCTCTGCATTGCGCCTCCATGCAAAAGACCCCGACGCGCTCATGTTGGTGGTGCCTGCAGACCATGTCATCGACGGCGACATCAACGCCTCGATCAAGGCCGTTCAGGCCGGGGCGGAAGCCGGGCTTATCATCACCTTCGGGATCAAGCCGCGCTACGCGGAAACCGGGTTTGGGTATATCACCGATGGCGGGCCGATCATCGAACATCCGGGCCTGCGCGAGGTGGAGCGTTTTGTCGAAAAGCCCCCCACCCGCAAAGCGCGGTTGCTGGTGGAAAGCGAGATCGCCTATTGGGCGTCCGGCATCAGCCTGTTCAGGGCCGCCACGATCATCGAGGAATACCGCAAGTTCGATCCCGAAACCGTCGCCCATGTCGAAAAAGCGCTGGCGACAGCCAAAATGACCAAGGAAGGTCTTGTCCTGAACGGCGAGCAATTCGCGCTTGCGGATGCGTCGCCCACCGAAAGCACGGTGTTCGAACGCACGCGCCGCATTGCACTGGCCCCGCTGGATATCGAATGGAGCGACGTGGGCAGCTGGACTGCGATGTACGGCATTTCCAGCGCCAACCCGCAGGGTAACGTGCTTCAGGGCGATGTGATCGCCGTGGAAAGCAAGAATTGCATGGTGCGGTCAGAGACGCGGCTCGTGACCTGCGTGGGGCTGGAAGACATCATCGTCGTAGACACACCCGACGCGCTGCTGGTGACCAAGGTGGGGCATTGCCAAAGCGTCAAGAAGGTGGCCGAACACCTGAAAAAGACCGAGCGCGTCGAGGCCGAGAAGCATCAGGGCAGCGAATTCGAATGGGGCTCGATCAAGCAGCTTGTGGCCAAAGAGCACATGACGCTCTGCTCGGTGACAATCAAACCCGGTGCATCCATGAGTATTGACCCGATCCCGGGCCGCGAAGCGATCATGTCATCGGGCGAGCTTTTGCTGACCAGCGGCTCCGTCCAGACCCGGCTGTCCGAGGGTGAGCGCCATGACATCGACGCCCAGACACGGAGCACCCTGTCCAATCCCGGACCGCTGCCCGCTGAGGTTCTGATCATGACCATTGCTCTGACGACCAAACCTCAGGACGTCCTTCCCATCCCGCGCTATGCGTCGTGAACGGGCATATCTCCTGAGACGGTGGGCCCTTGGGCTGGTCACGGGTCTGGTCTGCGTGACCGTGGCGCACGCCGCGCCCGACAGCCCCGGTCAGATCAAGCGCGCGGTGGTCAAGGCATTTGCCGCCTCGGTCGCGGAAAACGACAGCTTGTCCGCCAGCGCCCTGCTGCGCGCCTTTGATCTTGGCGGAACCGCACAGCGCCCCGCCCTGCCCCCGATTGCCGCGCCGCAGGGCGCGCAAACGCCGCAATTCGAACGCTTCGACATGCGGTTGGTGCTGGGCATGCTGGCGCAGGCCTTTGGCTACAAGGACAACACCAATGTCATTGACGCCCAGCGCGGCGACACCAAGCGCGCGCTGCTGATCCGGGACGGGGCCGCGCGCCTGTCCGACCTGCCCGACAGCCACGTCACCCGCAACGGCGCGACCACCACCCTGCACGCGCCGCTTGTGCTATGGAATAAGGCGGAACTGTATATCGGACCGGGCGAAACGCTGGTACTGGATGGCGAGGGCGGTGCCTTTATCCTTAACCTCGGACGGCTTTCGGTCGACGGGGCGCATATCGCCTCCAATCGCCTGCCCAATCCGGGCAACGCGGATTTCAACCCGTTCATCACGACGACCGGCGCTGGTGTGATCCGCGCCGCCAATTCCCGGTTCAGCGATCTGGGATTCGGCGGCACCATCAAGTTTTCCGGGCTCTCCATCGCGCGCAACGCGCTGGAGCGGCCCAAGGATCGCTCTTACATCATCGATAGCCATCTGGACGGGCTGGAATCGCTTATACTGCATGCCGCGGATGGCACCGTCATTGCAGGCAACCGCATCGACACGCCGGGCAAGGCCGCGCTTCTGGTACTGCGCAGCCGGGCTGCCGAGATCCTGGACAATGTGATCTCGGGCGAAATGAACACCAATGCCATCCGCGTGGTTGATGGGTCGGTCGGAACACGGGTCGAGGGCAATGCTATTCTTGGCGGCGATCGGGCCGGCATCCTGATCAAGGGCGCAAGCAACAACGCCATCGTGCGCAACAACATCGTCTGGGCCCGAGATGGGGGCGGTATCAAGCTGGATTCCATCCGCTGCGGGCGTGTGACTGGCAACATCGTCATCGACAACCGCCAGAAAGGGATCGAGATCCGCCGCTCGCGCGCGGCGATCCTGTCCGGCAATCTTCTGGCATCAAACAAGAGCGCGGGCATCTGGATCTCGGGCCAGCCCGCCGAAGCCATCACGCGGGTCGAAGACAATATCCTTGATGCGAACGGCTCTGGCGTGGCGACCGCCACCGCCGAGGCGATTGTGTTCGAGGGCAACGACTTTTCGCACCAGTTCCCGCAATTCCTTGCCGGTGATCTGGTGGCTCAGGCACGCTACGTTGCCGCGGATATGACAGGCGAGACGCCCATCGCGCTCAGCGCCTCCGGGCCGGTGTCGGTCTCGGGCCTGCCCTTTGATTGCGGCGGCGGGGGATAGCGCATGATCGGGGGCTGGCAAAACAGTTTGAGTATCATCGCCGCCGTTCTGATTCTGGTCAGTGCGGCGCATGCACAGGCGCGCGGCCCCCTGCCCGGCAGCGCGGAGTCGCGCAAAATCTCGGTCGTGGTGGATCGGGGCATCACCCATACCAATCAACTCCCGACCTCACTGCGACCGCTGCGCAAAGCCATGGTGGGCGGTGCGGCCATGTCCGACGCGGATTTGCGCACACTGGCGGAGCGTGGTGACGGTCTGGCCGCGCTGCGGCTGACCAAGCGGCTGAAGTCGGATGGGTTGGCCGAGAACGCAGTGGACATCGCCTTTTATGCCAGTATCGCCGCCGGTGCCGGGCGCGTGTCGACGCTGGATGAAATGATCGAAGCGCTTTATCTTCTGGCCCCGGAGCAAATGCCGCGAGAAAGGCTGCGCCCCGTTATTGGCGTCCTCTATGCCCATGCCTGGGCCGGCAATACGCGCGCACTCGGCGCGGTCATCGACCTCAACGGGCGCGACCAGCTTTTCGGCGAAATGTCCGAGAAAACCCGGAACCGGCTGCTGGATATGGGACGCAAGCTGGGCACCGGGCAAATCGAACTGCGGCTTGCCATGAAGGAATTGGCCGAGAACTCCGGGGATGCGGCGACGCGCGAGCGTGTCATCGGCTATCTGATCCGGGCGGAGCGCATGGGCGATCTCGCCGTGCAGGCAATCGCCCAAAACCTCCGCCGTACTTTGGGCGATGTGCCCAATGCACAATATTGAGAGCCGGATGATGCGGGCGATTTGGAAAACGGTCTCGAACGCGCTGCTTGCGGCAGGCATCTCTTTGACCGCCGGGGCGGCCATGGCATCGGTGCATGGGTGCCGGGGGATTGAAGACGGCCATTTCTGGTCCAGCATCGAGGGGCGCGACGGCGTGTTTTTCCGGGTGGACCCCGGGCTACACGCCATCCACCCGATGACCGATGCCACGATTGCCGAACTGGCACGGCTGTCGCGGGCCCTGAAAGCGGCCGGCACGACTCTGGTCCTCGCGCCTCTGCCGACCAAGGCGCTGGCCATGCCGCGATCGCTTGACCTGGACACCGAACTGTTCGGCTACGACACAGAGATTGCCACGACGGTCTATCTTGATGCGATTGGGCGATTGCGCGGGGCCGGGATTACGACGGCGGATGCGCTGCGTCCCCTGATCCGGTCGGAGCAGCCCCCCTATTTCAAGACCGACTACCGGATGAATGCCCGGGGGGCCGCAATCACGGCCGCGACCATCGGGCAGGAAATCCGCAGCGGCGCAGGCTATGCGCAACAGGCCCGCCACAGCTTTACCACCATCCGCACCGGTCAGGCCGACATCCCCTCCGCGATGCGTATTGCCTTGCAGCAGCATTGCGAAGCCACGCTTCCCAAAGCAACAACGGAGATTTTCGAAACCCGTATCGAGACGCGCGCCGCGCAAGGGCAAAGCGGTGTGATCGCACTCGTCGGAACCGAGTTTTCCGACCTCCCGGAGGCAAATTTCGCGGGGTTCCTGGCCCAGGAAACTGGATTTGACGTGATCCAGTATTCGCTGCCCGGCGGCGGGGCCTTCGGCGCGATCTCTACGTACCTGACGTCAGAGGAATTCGCGACGGGGCGTCCGGATTTTCTGGTCTGGGAATTCCCGATTTATGACAATCCGGGCGGCAACGGCCTGCAGCCGCTGGAAGAGTTGATTGCCGCGGCGTTCAATTCCTGCCGGGACGCGCGCCCGTTGGAGCTTGCCGACCCGGAAACGCAGCCCGGGGTTGCCACTGCCGATCTGAGCGCGCTTGCCACGCCCATGGGGCACAGCCTGCTGTTGGAGACCGGTGGTGCACCGGCACGGACCGCACGTTTCGCATTTGACAAGGGCGATGGCATCATTCGTACAAAGATCATCGCGCGGCACCCGGAACAATTGCCCACGGGCCGCTTCTTTGTGCCGTTGTCCGGGCTCTGGCCAGACGGCGCTGACAAGGTGGACATCACGCTGGACGTGGCATTTGGCGATGCGCCCAGCCTTTCGGTTTGCAGCATGGGAGACAACTGATGCGCAGTCTTTTGCTCCGCCTCGCCGCCACCCTGCCAGTGGCTCTGGGCCTGGGCCAGATCGCCGGGGCGACCACGCTGGACTATGCCTTTTTGCCGCCTGCGGTCGAACAGCAGGACTTGTGCGGCGGCCCGCGCAACGCAAAACCCGACGACCTGAGCACCGGGCAACGCCAGGACCGGCTGACCGACAAGGAACGCATCCGGTTCCTCAACAACGACATCCGCCGCTATCAGACCGAGAACCCGTCACGCCATTTCAGATTTGTCACAGCCCTGATCGACCGTTTGTCATCGCTGGATGAAAACTTCGACAGCAATGACGCGCGCCTTGCCAAGATTGGTCTTTACCTCGATGCCGGGCGGTTTGCGGCCTTGCAAGAGGCCGGGCTGGTCGATCAACTGGTGGCACAGCGCGACGACCTGAACTACGCCCAACAAATGCGTGTCGCGCAGTTTCTGCTCAGCGGGATCGGCACGGCGCAGAACATCGACCTGGCGCATGAGATCATCCGCGAAGCAGGGTTTGCGGGCAACGCGGACGCGCTGCTTTTTCTGGCGCGCAAAAGCCTGGATCAGACACCCGTAGAAGGCTGGGATGCCCCTGTCGATCTGACCGTGACAATGGCGTTTGGCGGGCTGCTTGGTCAAATGGATGGCGCGGTTTGCCGCCGCGCCATGCGCATCGCCGAGGAATACCTGTCTGGCGGATTGGTCAGCCGGAACGAGGATATTGCGCTGGCGTGGTTCCGCTTTGCCGCTGATCTGGGACATCCAGAGGCCGCGTGGCGGGTGGTCGAACATTACCTGACCGCCGCGCCGCAGGATCGTGACCCACATGAATTGCAGCGCTATCTGGAATGGGCCGTGGATCGCGGGATCACGCTCACCGACGCCGCATTGGCACAGCTGAAGCCCGGCACTGTGATGAATGCCAATGAGCTTCGCGCGCTGTTGGGTCCCAACGTGCCGGACCGGCCATTGGGGACACATCCGCCCATGTCGCGGCTTGTCCAGCTTTCGGTGAATATCGACAGTCTCGAGGCAAGCGAAGGCGGCCCGTACCTGAGCTATCTCCGTGAAATCAGCCAGCTTGACGGTGCCCCCGGTGCGGTCTTCACCGATCTGGCCAAGGAGATTTTCGTCCGGCGCGGTCGCTGGGCCGGTGAGGCCGAAGCGATGCCGTTTCTCGTTGAGGCCGCACGGCGCGACGATCCGGAAGGCATGCGCATTCTGGCCGAGCGGCTCATCCGGCAGCGCCGTGACCCGGTCATGCTGAACCGCGCAGCCGATCTCCTGATGGATGCGGGCACCCGTCTGGGCGATGCTCAGGCGCTGGCCGATCTGGACAAGCTGTTCCGCTGTCAGGCCCCGGATGCCCCGCGCCTGCAAGAGGCCGATCACTGGGCGCGTGCTTACAAGGCATCGGGCCATCAGTCTGTCCAAATCGGCGCAAGCGATCTGGTCGCGCTGGACCGCACGCGCGATCCCTGGACGCTGGCCGAACTTCAGACACAGGCCTTGCAACGCCGCCCGGGTGCCCTTTCGGCCTTCTTGCTGCGTGTGCAGGACGATCCGATAGCCACGTTGCGCGCCAAACGGGCCTGGGCCGATCGGGCAGACAATTCCGACAAGACGATGGAAGAGTTTGCCAAGCTGGTTTTCGAGACGAACCGGTCCCCCGCCGAACGCCGCGCCGCTGTCGAATTCTTTCGTCGTGTCTATGTGAACAATGGCGTAACCACCGCGCTCGATCTGGCCATCGCGCTGGTCGAGGATGCGGGGCGCAACCCGGACGTCGCGGATGAAATCCTGCGTCTTTTGCAGCAGGCCGGCAATCGGGGCGAAGGCGCTGCGATCAGGCTTTTGGCACGGCTGACAGGTTCGGAAGCTGAGACTTATCGCAGCTTTGCCGATATTATCGAGGCGCGCGGAGATTTCCTGGCCAAGATGTTCGCCCTGCCCCATGTGCCCCCGGAAAAGCAGGACAGCTATTTTGATCGGGCCGTTGCCCTGATGGCCTGCACCACTAAGGACGTGGCCGAACTGGGCGAAGCCCGCGCCATTCTGGACCAGCGGGACAAGGCCTTTCACTGGCGCAAGGTCGGCTTGAGCCTCGAAGGCGGTCATGTGCTGGCCAAGCTGCGCCTGTCGGACCGCCAGATGGCGGATTATCGTGCGCCCGAGCCTCCCGCGACAGAGGTTCTGGTGAAACGCGCACGCGAAGCGGGTGGCGCGGCAGAACAGATCCAGCTGTTTCGGCTGACAGCCAATCCCGAACTCGCAAGCTATGACCCCGATGCCGCCGCCAGGCATTTCGCGGAGATTGTCGCCATTGCCGATGTGAAGACGCTAAACTGGGCGCTGGATCACCTGACCACCGCAGATCCGCAGTTTCGCGAAGCATTGCAGACCCATCTTGACCTTGTAGCGCTTGCCCAACGCAGCGCCGAAGCGGGCATTCCGGCGGGTATGGAACTCTATGCGGGGATCTTGATGCAGCGCAATGATCTGCGATCATCGCTTGAGTGGCTGCGCAGGGCTGCAGAGGCCGGGCGCGTATCGGCAATGGCCGATCTTGGGCTTGCGCTGGCCATGGCCAAGGGGACCGACAGGGACCTGAATTCTGCCGCCACCTGGCTCGACAAGGCTGCACGCGGCGGGCATGGCCGTGCCGCACATCTGTTGAAATTGCTTGATCTGGAGGAATGATGAAACGCAGTGTCGCCATGACCTGCCTGACCGTTTTTGTCCTTGGCCTGACGGCAGAACGCGCCGTCGCGTTCGAATGTCCCGCCACCCCTGAACCGGTCCTGACGATGGAATATGACAGCCGGTACGAGGAAGATGACGACACCCGGTCCGAGATCGACGAGGACGCCAATGACGCGGTCAATGCCTCTCAGAAACCGGTGGATGACTTCATCCGTTTGCTGGCCGACAGCGCAAACCGTATCTTTGACGAAGGCGCAGATCAAGGTGCCATCGCAGATTGCGTGGTCGCGCAAGTTGCGGAATGGGCTCGGCGCGATGCCCTGCTCGACCTGCGCACCGACACCGTCCGCCTGACATTCGGTTCTCGGTTGGCTGGGATATCGCTGGCATTGCGGCAGGTGGTCGGCCATGGCGGCACATCCGACGATTGGCAGGCGATCCGCAGCTGGCTCAGGACCTTGAGCACCGCACAGCTGGAGTTCTGGGAGCAGGAGGCCACATCGGGCGCCAAGAGAGGCAATCTGCGCGCCTGGGCCGCACTTGGCATCGCGGCCGCCGCTGACCTTCTGGACGACCCGGTGTTGCACGGGTGGTCTGCCTGGTCCACGCGCTATGTCTTGTGCTCGGCCAACCCCGATGGCAGCCTACCTCAGGAAATGCGCCGCGGCCGTCTCGCGCTGCACTATCAGTTGCACGCGGTGGCCCCGCTTGTGGTGACAACACGGCTTCTGGCAGATCGTGGCTACAGCTTGCAAGATGACTGTGAAGCGGCCCTGATGCGGGTCGTGACGTTCACGTTAGCGGACGTGGAGACAGGTGAGCGGACACAGGACATCACCGGCGAAACGCAAACTTTTTTCGACGGTTCGGCAGAGATTTCCGCCTATCACCTGGCCTGGCTGGAGGCCTTTATTTCCCTTGTCCCGGCAGCGCCCGAAGCGCAGGAAAAAGCGGCGCAGTACCGCCCTCTTTCAAGCTCGAAACTCGGCGGAGAGCAAACCCACCTTTGGTGACGGACAACGCCCACAGCCGCCATCCGGCAGGTCACGGATGGGGTTGGTAAAAAACTGCAAAAACCCACTGGACACCGCCCGCCCCCTCACATAGAACGCGCGCACCCGAACGTACTACGTTCACCCGTGCCCGGGTAGCTCAGGGGTAGAGCAGTGGATTGAAAATCCTCGTGTCGGTGGTTCGATTCCGCCCCCGGGCACCACTTTTCAAAGTAAAATCAAAACACTAGCCATCGCACAGTTTTTACTTCGTGCGTTACACACTCATCGCACAGTTTTGTGGTGCGTTGATGGGCGCTGGGCGGACTGAAAAGCTGTGTTGAACACAGTGTTTGGAATCAATGTGTTGGCCACAGCAAGTGGAACTGAGCTACTCCCCAGTGTTTGGACAGTGTTCAGCGTAAATTAAGCTACTCTTTGCTCCTGCTGACCTGATTGGGTTTCGTCTTTTCTTAGCCAGTAGACCACGGCTGGGGGTTTGC
>NZ_JAQIOZ010000028.1 GCF_028023675.1 Primorskyibacter aestuariivivens
AATACCAAGCACCTCGGTCAGGCTGTCGCCGCGCGGCAGCGGGCCAGTCTGAACTGTGCGCCCGATCTGCTCGCGCATATCTTGCCGCTCGGATGGGCCCACATCCTGTTCACTGGCGAATACAAGTGGCGGCGGCAAACCAGGGCCAGCCTGTGAAATAATCAGCCCTATTTCTTGCCGCCGTCACAGCCACCAAACGAACGCACCACGCTCATCGCCGCAACGAAGGCGACCACAAAGTTCAAAATGGAGGAAAGAAGGGAATGCCTGGGCCTTGTGATACGATCCTGCCCCCTACCGGAATCTACCCCTCACATGTGAGTTGAAGGCCGCTTGACCAGGGCTGTGGGGCTCCTTTTCGGCAAAATCCGATAAGTTGACGATGCCGTTCGCCTTCCGAATTCAGGAAACGGAACGAAAACCAAATCGACGCGTTACATTGCTGAAGTCGCGACTTCGGCGACATTTAGGAGGGCTATGACCATGACTAATATCCTGAAAGGCATAATCGCCGGTCTTGTGGCAACTGTTGTACTTACACTGATGATGTTTGCGAAGGGCGCAATGGGTCTGATGCCCGCGCTAGACCCGGTCGCTATGATCGCGGGGATGATGGGGGTGGCTACAATGATCGCATGGGGCGTTCACTTCATGATCGGCACCGTGATCTGGGGCGGTGGCTTTGCGATTCTGGAACCGCGCCTGCCAGGAGAGACTTACTGGGGCAAGGGCGTCGTCTTCGGCGTTGGTGCCTGGCTCATCATGATGGTGGCGATGATGCCGATGGCGGGGGCCGGATTTTTCGGCATGCAGCTCGGCATGATGGCACCCGTGATGACGCTGGTGATGCATCTCGTATTTGGTGCCGTTCTTGGTACTGTTTATGGCAAGTTGTTGCATCGCGGTTCCCTGCAGAAGGCATGACGCGCAACGAAGCATTTCACGATATGGTCGGATAAGGTGCGCTCCTGTCGCAATGCCCCAAACACCTGAGATGCGGAAGCTCCAATGGCCCGTCTCTGGCTTGCGAACAGCAGGCATATCCGGCCCGACACTCTAAACAGCGACGCGCTGACGAAGAATTAACGCATCGCTTACCGCAAATAAGACAAGGAGATGACGATGACTGACAAAATCAAATCCGGCGAACGCCTTCCTGAAGTTATCGTGTCGCGCCTCGGCGGCGGCACTTTGCGGCTCGGCGAGCCGGTGGATGATCATGACTGGCAGATGGTGGTGGTCTATCGCGGCAAGCACTGCCCGCTTTGCAAGACCTACCTTGCAGAGCTTGAGCGCAGCGCACCCGATTTCGCCAAGGCGGGCGTCGGTATCATCGCAGTGTCCGGGGATCCCGAAGATCGGGCCCGCAGCTTCACTGAAGAGATCGGCGTGACATTTCCCGTCGGTTACGGCCTGACTGTGGATCAGATGCAGGACCTCGGTCTTTATGTCTCGGAGCCACGCTCGGAGAAGGAAACCGACCGGCCCTTCGCAGAGCCCGGAGTGTTCGTCATCAACGCCGATGGCCTGCTGCATATCCTCGACATCTCGAACGCGCCCTTCGCCCGGCCGGACCTCGCGGGCCTCGCCAAGGGGCTGAAGTTCATCCGTGACAACGACTATCCGATCCGCGGCCGACTGGCGGCCTGAAGGGTGCCACCGCAAGCCGATGCGCGCCGGGGGCTGACACGGAACACGAGCAATAAGGGTGAAAGACGAATGGAACTCAACGGCAAGATCTGCATCGTCACCGGCGGCGCGAACGGCATCGGCTTGAAGACCGCCATCCTCGGGCTCGCGCAGACCATTGCCAAGGAAGGCGGTGAAAAAGGCGTCCGCACCAACGTGATCTGTCCGGGCTTTGTGAAGACGCCACTGGTGGAAAAGCAGATCCCCGAACAGGCGAAGGATCTTGGCATCTCCGAGGAGGATGTCGTGAACAAGGTCATGCTGGGTGAGACGATCGACAAGGAATTCACCACAATCGAGGATGTGCCGCACACCGCGCTGTTTCTTGCCAGCGTCCCAAGCAACGCGCTGACCGGCCAAAGCATCGTGGTCGGCCACGGCTGGAGGATGGATTGATGCCCATGCGCGAGGTTGATGTTGCCATTATCGGGGCCGGCACGGCGGGCATGGGGGCGTATCGCGCCGCGTGCAAGCACACCGACAATCTGGTGCTGATTGAAGGCGGTCCTTACGGCACCACCTGCGCACGGGTTGGTTGCATGCCGTCCAAACTGTTGATCGCGGCGTCCGAGGCCGCCGAGACTGTGCGCGAGGCCGCCGGATTCGGTGTTCACGCGGCTGCACCTCGCGTAGACGGCAATGATGTCATGGCAAGGGTCAGGCGCGAGCGTGATCGGTTCGTGGGCTTTGTGCTGGAAGCCGTCGAAGCCATCGACCCTGCCCACCGCCTGAAGGGGTGTGCTCGGTTTGAGGATCCGCACATCTTGCGGCTTGATACCGGCGACTCCCTGCGCGCTGCACGCATCGTCGTCGCCACTGGTTCGGTTCCGGTGCGGCCGAAGGCGTTCGACGCGGCGGGCGACCGGCTGATCGTCAATGATGACGTGTTCGACTGGACCGATCTGCCAAAGTCTGTCGCGGTATTCGGCGGTGGTGTGTTGGGACTGGAGATGGCACAGGCGCTGCACCGGCTTGGCGTGCGCGTCCGCCTGTTCGGTAAGGGTGGCGGCGTGGGCCAGTTGAGCGATCCCGCGATGCGCAAGGCTGCCGCCGCCGTGATCGGCGCGGGTCTGCCGTTTGATCCGGATGCAGACGTGCAGGACATCGCGCGCGGGGGTGACGGCGTGATTGTGCGGTTCAGCGAAGATGGCGAAAGTCGCGAAGAGCGGTTCGACTGGCTTTTGGCCGCAACAGGGCGCAAGCCCGCGCTCGACGGGCTGAACCTCGGCGCATCGGCCCTGACGCTCGATGATCGCGGAATGCCAGAGGTTGATCCGCTGACGATGCAGGCCGAGGCGGGGCATATCTTTTTCGCAGGCGATGTCGCCGCCCGTATTCCGTTGCTGCACGAGGCGGCAGACGACGGTCGTATCGCGGGCGACAACGCCGGAAGGTTCCCCGAGGTCGAAACCCATCCGCGGCGCACGCCGTTGGCCATTGCGTTCACAGAACCCAACATTGCCACTGTTGGCGCATCGTTTGCCGAATTATCGGATACCTCCTGCGATTTTGCCATCGGCGAGGTGGATTTCTCCGATCAGGGCCGTGCCCGCGTGTTGCGTCAGAACCGCGGGCGGCTACGGGTTTACGCCGAGCGCAGCACCGGCCGTCTGCTTGGCGCCGAGATGGCAGCCCCGAGAGGAGAGCATCTGGCGCATCTGCTGGCCTGGGCGGTGCAGGCAGGAATGGATGTGGAAACCGCGCTGGCCATGCCCTTCTACCACCCGGTGATCGAGGAGGGCCTGCGCACCGCCTTGCGCGATCTCAGCCTGAACCTGGGCCACAGCTGCGAAAACTCTCCGCGCAGCATCGACTGCGGCCCCGGTGCCTGACGCGGCACGAACAGCGGGCCGCGTTCATGGCCGCCGTGGATGGGGCCCGTCACTGTATGTCTCTGACAATCGAAAGGCTGGCGAAAGAAGTGCAAGACGCTGTCAGAACGGCTGATTGGCGATCACATCACCGAGGACGAGATGAAACCCGGCACACGGATCGGGCTGAAGATCGACCAGACGCTGACCCAGGACGCGACCGGAACAGCGGCTATGTTGGCGTTGGAAGCCATGAAAACCAGCCCTCGGTGATCACTGACAGTGCGCATGATCTGTCAAAACCGTGATGTCTTCTGGCGGTCTTTTGGAACTAAACAGGGGCTCGCGGGTTATAAGATGTGGAGGTATGCCATGTCAGATTTTCGCCGCGACTATCTCACCAAACCAATTTATCGCTGGGCCAAAGATGCGCTGCCAGCCCTGTCCGACACCGAATCTGAAGCGCTGAACGCCGGTGAGGTGTGGTGGGAGAAGGATCTTTTCTCGGGTAATCCTGATTGGTCCCGCATGCTTGAAATCAAAGCACCGAAACTGAGTGATGCCGAACAGGCATTCATTGATGGGCCATGTCGCGAGTTGTGCGAAATGATCGACGACTGGCAGATCAATCAGCAAGATGCCGACCTTTCGCCAGCGGTCTGGCAGCATCTGCGCGACAAGGGTTTTTTCGGCATCATCATCCCAAAATCCTATGGGGGTCTGGAATTTTCCGCCTACGCGCATTCCGAGATTGTGCGGTATGTTGCCACGCGATCCATCGCCGCCGCCGTTACGGTGATGGTTCCCAATTCACTGGGGCCCGGCGAGTTGTTGATGCAATTCGGCACCGAGGCGCAGCGCGATCACTGGCTGCCCCGCTTGGCTGACGGGCGCGAATTGCCGGCCTTCGGGCTGACCAGCGCCGAAGCGGGTTCGGACGCCTCGGCGATGCTCGACGAAGGCGTGGTTTGCAAGGGGAAATGGAAAGGCAATGAGGTGTTGGGCATCCGGCTCAACTGGGCCAAGCGCTATATCACGCTGGCCCCTGTCTGCACGGTGCTGGGCCTAGCGTTCAAGCTCCGCGATCCCGATGGCCATCTGGGCGGCGAAGAGGATATCGGCATCACCTGCGCCCTGGTGCCGACTGACCTTAAGGGCGTGGAAACCGGGCGTCGTCACATCCCGTCCTCGACGATGTTCATGAACGGACCGACAACCGGCAAGGACGTATTTATTCCGCTCGATCACATCATTGGCGGCAAGGACTATGCCGGGCGCGGCTGGATGATGCTGATGAGCGCGCTGGCCGCAGGGCGCGGCATATCCCTGCCGTCAATGAGTTGTGCCGCCATTGCGCTTTCGGCCCATACGACCGGGGCCTACTCCCGCATCCGCCAGCAATTCGGCCTGCCAATCGGAAAGTTCGGCGGGGTGCAGGCTCGGGTGGGCCGGCTGGCCGCAGATATATATTCGATGGATGGCGCGCGTCGATTCACCTGTGCCGGGCTTGATGAGGGCCGCGCCCTTTCCGTAATCTCGGCAATCATGAAGGCGCATGCCACCTTCCGGATGCGCGAGGCGCTGAATGATGCGATGGATGTGCATTCCGGCAAAGCGGTGATTGACGGGCCGTCGAATTACCTGTTGAACCTCTACCGCGCCGTGCCCATCGGCATCACGGTCGAGGGCGCCAATATCGTCACCCGCAACCTGATCATCTTTGGCCAGGGGTCAATCCGCGCCCACCCTCATATGCTCGACCACATGATGGCGCTTCAGGAAGAGGACGGTGAGACGTCGCTGGAGAAATTCGACAAAAACCTCTGGGCGCATGTCCGCCACACCTCGGGTCTGGTCTTCCGCGCGCTTGGCCGGGCCTGGACGGGCGGGCGTTTTGGGCCGACGCCCGATGTCGGCGAGGCACAGCCGCTTTACCGGCGGCTGGCGCGCTGGTCGGCGGCCTATGCGCTGATTGCTGATCTGTGTTTCCTGACGCTGGGCGGTGCGCTAAAGCGGCGCGAGATGATCTCGGCCCGGATGGGCGATGTCCTGTCAGAGCTTTACATCGCCTCTGCTACGCTGAAACGCTGGGATGACGAAGGTCGGCAAAAGGCTGACCTTCCGGTCTTGCGCTATACGATTGACCGGGCCGAGGCTCGGATCTCGGACGCGCTGGACGGGGTGCTGAGCAATCTTCCAACTTGGTGGGCCGCTTGGTTTGCCCGCGCCGTGACCCTGCCGCGTGTTGCCACACGGGGACCGGATGATGATCTGGTCAAAGCCTGTAGTGATCTGATCTATGAGCCCTCCGCAGCAAGAGACCGAATATTGGGACGGCTTTACAGTGGGTGCGAGCGGGATGGTATCCGCGTGTTGAACGATGCCTATGACAGCGTCATCCGAACCGAGCCACTGATGAAGCGGCTGCGCGAGCTGAAGAAAACACCGCAAGAGGCGCGCGAGGCCGGTGTGTTGAGCGATGCCGAGGTCGACGCGATACGCGCGATGGAAAAGATCGTGAGCGAAGTGGTCGCGGTGGATGAGTTTAGCCCCAAAGACCTGAGGCGCTATTTTCCAAGCCTGGCCGACAGCTCTGATACTCGTAAGGAGGCCACTGAATGAAGACCGCAAAATCCGACCGACTTGCCTATTTGGTAGATGGCGCCCGCACACCGTTTCTGAAAGCCCGCGGCAAGCCCGGCCCGTTCACGCCCGTCGATCTGGCGGTGCAGGCCGGTCGGCCGCTGCTTTTGCGCCAGCCTTTTGGTCCGCAGGCGATTGATCTGGTGATCTTGGGCTGCGTGAATGTCATTCAGGATGAGATGAACCCCGCCCGTGTCGCCGCGCTTCGCCTTGGGCTGGGCGAGGAAATGGTGGCCTTCACCATGCAGATCAACTGTGGGTCGGGGATGCAATCCATCGACACTGCCTATCGCTACATCCGCGATGGCAGCCACCAGATGATCCTGGCAGGCGGGGCCGAGGCGCTGAGCCATGCGCCGCTTGTGTTGCGTCAGAGCGCCGTCGAATGGTTCGGCAACATGGCAAAAGCGAAAGACCCTCTGGCCACCGCCCGGGCGATGGCCGGTCTCAGGCCGGAATTTTTCAAACCGATTATCGGGCTCGAACGTGGCCTGACTGATCCGATTACCGAGTTGAACATGGGCCAGACAGCCGAAGTGCTGGCGCATCGTTTCGATATCGACCGCAAAACCGCCGATGCCTATGCGATGGATAGCCATCACCGACTGGCAGAAGCGCAAAGGCAAGGCCACTTGAAGGGCGAGGTTTTGCCCGTGTTTGATCGCGACGGCAACGCGTACGATCAAGATGACGGGGTGCGCCCCGATAGCGACATGGACAGCCTCGCCAAGCTCGATCCTGTGTTCGAGAGGCCCTATGGCAAATTGACCGCTGGCAATTCCAGCCAGATCACCGATGGCGCAAGCTGGGTGATCCTGGCCTCGGAAGCAGCGGTGGAAGAACATGGGCTGACGCCGCTGGCCCGGATCGTCGACAGCGAATGGGCAGCGCTTGATCCCTCGATCATGGGGCTGGGGCCGGTCATGGCCGCGACGCCGATCACCAAACGTCAGGGACTGAGTGTTGAGGATGTGGGCCTTTGGGAAATCAATGAGGCGTTTGCCGCGCAGGTTCTGGCCTGTCTCGCCGCCTGGGGGGACGAGGCGTTCTGCAAGACGGTTCTGGGGCTAAACGGCGCGTTCGGGCGGATTGACCGCGGTCGGCTGAACGTTGATGGCGGCGCGATTTCGCTGGGCCACCCGGTGGGCACCAGCGGCAACCGGATCGTCCTGCATCTGGCAAACGCTATGAAACGCAACGGTGCCAAAACCGGTATCGCCACAGAATGCATCGGTGGCGGACTGGGCGGCGCGATGATGCTGGAGGCTGTGTGATGCCAGGCAAAGTGTTGAAACATCTGGAAGCTACCGAAATGGAGTTCGGCCCCGCAACACAGGCCGGACAAGGCCATTGGCGTCTGGCGCGGGGCGAAGACGGAATTGCCTGGCTGGTTTTCGACCGCAAGGACAGCACCACCAACACCGTATCGCAGGAGGTGATCCGCGAGCTCGACCGCCACTTGGCCACGCTTGAGAAGGACGTGCCTGAGGCGCTGGTTATCCGGTCGGCCAAGCGGGTCGGCTTTGCGGCCGGGGCCGATATATCTGGGTTTGACGAGATATCCGACGACGGCGCAGCAAAGTTGCTGCAGCAAGGGCACGGGGTTTTGGATCGGATCGCGGCGCTTACCTGCCCGACGATCTGCGTGGTCCATGGTGCGGCCCTTGGTGCCGGGTTCGAGATCGCGCTGGCCTGCGATTACCGGATTGCGGTCGAGGGTGCGTCGTTCGCTTTTCCCGAGGTCATGCTGGGTCTGCACCCGGGGCTGGGCGGCACTTTACGGTTGACCGGGCTGATTGATCCGGTCGAGGCGATGACCCTGATGCTGACCGGCAAGACTGCCCATACCAAAAAGGCGAAAGAACTGGGCATTGTCGATCTGATCTGCCCGGAACGCCATGTGCCTGCTGCCGTGCGTGCGGTTGTTGCGGGCAAGGTCGAGAAGCATGAACAGGGCCTGATTTCGAACTCTTATCGGTTGAGAGCGGCCCGCAGCTTTGCCGCGCGACAGATGCGTTCAAAAGCCGCCGAGAACGCGCCCGAGAAACACTATCCCGCCCCTCACGCGCTGATTGCGCTTTGGGAAGACCATGGCGATGACCGCGAGGCCATGCAGGAGGCCGAGATCGCATCTTTTGCCAGACTGCTTGACACCGAAACCTCCAAAAACCTGCGCCGCGTATTTTTCCTGCGCCAGGGGCTGAAAGACAATGCCAAAGGCGAGGACGAGATCACCCATGTCCATGTTGTGGGTGCTGGCGCGATGGGCCGCGAGATTGCCGCCTGGGTTGCAATCAAAGGCAAAAAGGTGACGCTTGGCGATCTTGAACTGGGCCCACTGGCGCAGGCCGTGAAACAGGCAAAGACGATCTGCGAGGCGCAGCACCTGAGCGGGATCGAGACCCGCAATGCGCTGGACCGTTTAATCCCCGACCCCGAAGGCTATGGCGTGGCACAGGCCGATCTGGTGATCGAGGCGGTGCCGGAAAGCCCCGATCTCAAGGGCGATATCTATGCCGATCTCGGTAAGCGGATGAAGGCGGGCGCGATCCTGGCAAGCAACACTTCCAGTCTGGAGCTGACCGAACTTGCGGGAAAGGTGCGCGCGCCAACCCGCTTTGCGGGCCTGCATTTCTTCAACCCGGTCTCGAAGATGCAACTGGTCGAGGTCGTGGCGCATCCCAAGACCTCAAAGGTAGTCGTCGACCGCCTCGCGGCGTTTTGCGGGTCGATCAACCGGCTCCCGGCGCTGGTGCAGGATTATCCGGGCTTTCTGGTAAACCGTGCGCTGACCCCGTATCTGATGGAAGCAATGGTCCTGATGGACGAAGGCGTGACGAAAGAGGTGATCGACAGCGCTGCCACGGAGTTTGGCATGCCGATGGGTCCGGTGGCGCTGGCCGATCAGGTGGGCCTCGATATCTGCCTGGACGTGGCCGAAAGTCTGCGTGGCAAGCTGGAAAAGCCGATGGCCGATATTTCGGATAGCCTGCGCGAGAAAGTCGAGGCGGGGCAGACGGGCAGGAAATCCGGCTCCGGCTTTTATGAGTGGAAAGACGGCACGCCGGAGCCCGACACCGAAGGCACTGGCCCCGCCGATTTGACCGACCGACTGATCCTGCCGATGCTGGATGCCTGTGTTGAATGCCTGCGCCGCGATGTGGCGCGGACTGAAAACGAAATCGACGGCGCGATGATCTTTGCCACCGGATTTCCGCCTTTCCGGGGTGGTCCTATGCACTATGTCCGAACGCGGGGTATCGGCGAGATCAAAGGCCGCCTGACGGAATTGGCCGACACACTCGGCCCCCGCTTTACCCCTGATCGTGGCTGGGATGATCTTGGTTGAGAGACCGCACATACGAACCGATGATCCGACCGACATAGTCAATCGGATCATAGATTACACCGGCGGCGACATTCGGCTGGCGCTGCCACTCGGCTTGGGTAAGCCGGTGACGATCCTGAACGCGCTAACCCAGGCGGCGGTGGATGATCCGTCGGTCAGCCTGTCGATTTTCACCGCACTGACGCTGGAGCGGCCCGTCCCATCATCCGATATGGAACGTTGTTTTCTTGAGCCTGCAATGGACCGCCTCTTTGGGCGCTATCCAAAGATCGGGTATGCACGGATGCTGCATGAGGGATCGCTGCCGCCCAATATCACCGTGAACGAGTTTTTCTTCCTTGCCGGTCGCTGGCTGGGCGTCGATGCGGCGCAGCAATCTTATATTTCGGCCAATTACACCCATGCCCGCGATGTGTTGGTCGGGCAATCGCCGAATGTAATGATGCAGCTTCTGGCCAAAGACAAAGGCCGCTTCAGCCTGTCGTCAAATACCGATATTTCCGCCGATCTCCTGCGCTTCAGGGCCGAGGGAAGAATGGATTTTCTGTTCGTCGGCGAAGTGTCGAACGAATTGCCCTTCATGCCCGGCGCGGCCGAGGTGGCCACTGGCGAGGTTGCACTGGTTCTGGAAGGTCATCCACAGTTCGAGCTTTTCTCGGCCGTCAGACAGCCCGTCTCAGAGGTTGATCACGCCATCGGCCTGCATGTGGCCCCGCTGGTGCCCGATGGCGGGACGCTACAGGTGGGAATCGGCTCAATCGGCGATGCGGTCTCCCATGCGCTTTTGCTGCGCCATCGCGGCAAGATAGCGCCGCTCATCGACGACAGCCCGTTTCCCGCTCAGGGTGATGAAACTGCACCATTCACCCAAGGGCTTTATGCCGCGACCGAGATGCTGGTGGGTGGGTTGCTGGCGCTTTTTGAAGAGGGCGTAATCCGCCGCGAGGTCAACGGTGCGGTGATCCATGCCGGGTTCTTTGTCGAAACGACAGATTTCTATCGTCGCTTGCGTAAAATGCCAGCTGAACGGCGGGCAAAGATCCAGATGATGCCGGTCAGCTTTACCAACGCGC
Source organism: Primorskyibacter aestuariivivens (assembly GCF_028023675.1). Lineage (GTDB taxonomy): Bacteria > Pseudomonadota > Alphaproteobacteria > Rhodobacterales > Rhodobacteraceae > Marinovum > Marinovum aestuariivivens. Next base: position 10,566 of record NZ_JAQIOZ010000028.1, read on the forward strand.
TTTACGGAGATGAAGATGCCAAACGCGCCGCGCGCGTTGGCGCGCGCTTTGTCAACGGTGCGATGAAGGCCGGCATTCTGGGCGACGTGATGTCGGACATGGTGAAGGACGGCCAGGTTGTAAGCGGCGTTGGCGGCCAGTTTGATTTCGTGTCTCAGGCCTTTGCCCTGGAGGGCGCGCGATCAGTCATCACCCTGCCCGCAACCCGGATGAGCGGTGGCAAAGCGGAATCGAACATTCTCTGGCACCTGCCCGCCGTGACCGTTCCGCGCCATATGCGCGATATCGTGGTCACCGAATATGGGATCGCCGATCTGCGGGGGCAGCCCGATGCCGAAGTGGTGGCGCGAATGATTGCCATCGCCGACAGCCGCTTTCAGGAGGAGTTACTTGATCAAGCCAAATCCGCCGGAAAAATTCCTGCCAATTACGAGATTCGCGCCGCCCATCGCAGAAACAGCCCTCATACGCTGTCCGGCTGGCTTCGACCGCATCGTGATCTCTTGCCCGATTTCCCCCTCGGAACCGATTTCGACGATATCGAACGGCAACTGTTGCCTGCACTGGCAATCCTGAAGGACAATTCGCAAAGCTGGCAGGGAAGACTGAGGCTGTTCTGGTCATCGCTTGCACTTCCACGACATGACCGGGAAGGCGAGGCGATGAAGCGCATGGGCTATACCGCCGCCCCCTATCTGGGCGAGGAATTAGAAGCCCGAGCACTGCGTGGTGCGCTGCGCATGATCGCTGGAAAAACATCTGGAAATTGATGCTCCTGGTCCGCGCAAAACCGTCATCTACGATGGGAAGCAAGGGTTTCTGAACTGCGAAAAAGTGGTTTCGTCGGCAAATTCTTCCTTCTCGTGATCCCTGACTGTGCCAGTAAAAGACATAAGTCACGACAAGGCCCAGATATCTGAAGTTGCGACGATATCCAGGATGCACTTCACCCAAGTTATCCAAACCGAGCCTTGACCAATTGCTTGCCGATTTTCCAGTCCACAGGAATGTGAAAGCAGTTTTTGTAGATCTTGTCGGCTCCAGGCATCGTCAACTTATCGGATTTTGCCGAAAAGGAGCCCCACAGCCCTGGTCAAGCGGCCTTCAACTCACATGTGATGTCGTCCCAAATGCTGTGAGCATCTGAGCGAGATTGTCGATAGGCAGGGGCGGATAGTTTGTGGCGGCGAGGGCGAAATACGGTTTGGACTTGATCGTGGACAGACGAAAAGAGCTGCACTTGGCCGGGCGATTTGAAGCGGGCCACGATCTTTTCTCGTCGCCTTGTGTGTCGATGCGAAGCTTCTGACCGGTTGTTCAGATGGGGTGGTTGCCGTCCTCCCCAAACGACATCGCAATGTGCCAAGGTCGTGGTATTCAAAGCCACAAGAAGGAAAGGACGGCGAATGATAGATACAATGATCGGAGTGGACCTGGCGAAGAATGTTTTCCATCTTCATGGGGCCAGCATGACCGGGCAGTTGAAATTTCGCAAGAAGCTGTCCCGGCCACAGTTTCGCGCGTTTCTTTCTACGCAACCGCCTGCCGTGATCGTCATGGAGGCCTGCGGCAGTGCCAGCTACTGGGCGCGAGTGTTGCCCGGGGTGGGTCACGAGGTGAAACTGATCGCGCCGCAGTATGTGAAACCATTTGTGAAACGCCAGAAGAATGATGCTGCGGATGCTGAAGCTATCGTCATCGCCGCGTAGCGGCCGGAGATGAGGTTTGTTCCGCCCAAGACCAAGGGCCAACAGGCCCGTGCGATCCTGTTCCGGAACCGGGAGCGTTTAGTGAACCAGCGCACCGAGCTGGTAAACGGTCTGCGATCAATCCTCTACGAGTTCGGACACACTATCTCGCAGGGCATCGGGAATGTGAGCCGCGGGTATGAGATCCTTGAGGATCCAAATTGCGATCTTCCGGACCTGGTCCGCCAGGAATGTCGAGACCTTTTGGAACTGATTGAAGAGACCACGGTACAGATCGCGGCCAAGTTAAAGCGGATCAAAGCGTTGTCCACGGAGACGGAAACGGCCAAACGTTTTCAGACGATGCCGGGGGTTGGCCTTCTAAGCGCCCTCGCCATTGAGGCATTTGCTCCACCACTGGAGACATTCGCCCGGGGCCGCGACTTTGCGGCTTGGTTGGGCCTCGTGCCGCGACAGCATTCATCAGGCGGCAAACCCCGTCTGGGGCGCATGTCGAAGGCAGGACAGTCTGACATCAGGCGCCTTCTGATCATCGGCGCGATGTCACGCTTGAGCAGGTTAGGCCGCAAATCCATACCCAAAGGGTCCTGGCTGGAACGCATGGAGACCGTTCAATTGTCTGGGGTCATGCCGCTTTGAGGAGCGGTGGCGTTGGGTTTAGCAGACTTGCCACATAAGGCGATCCCTCAGTCTCGGGCGGGTCATAGCGGGTTCGCTCCGAGAGGTCACCGTTCAGCATAGCCGCGCGCACTTTCAGCAGATAGTGCGCTCCGGTTCGCGACCATCGCATCTGCTGTTTCTTGACGAACCGCTTGGCGACGAGAGAATTCACGCTTGCTTCTGTCGGCGATGTCGCAATGCGTTGTCCTGCTTGATGGCGCTCGCCATAGTTGATCACTGATCGGCCATTTCGGCTGCTATATGTGTTGAGCTTCTCAAGGAGCTTGTCTGCGCGGCGCGCCCAGAGACAGTGGCCTGTCTTGGAGGAGAGCGGCTTTCTTACGAGCGCAATTAGATCCAACGCTCGCCTCGACTGCCCGTTCCAAAGTCTCCACTTGATGCGATCAATATCTTGTTCAAACAGCCCGTAACCTTGGGGCGCGGTCAGCGCCATCTGGGCAAGCGGCTGAAGTTCCATTGAAATGTGAAACCAATCTAGAATGTGGGTCGCTGGCTGCGGCAACATGCCCGCCAAGCGCTTGAGGCATTCTTCGCCGTCGGAGATCACCGTAATGTCCCCCCGACCGACATAACCCTGATTCATCAAAGCCAGTGAAGCGGTCGCGTCCAGTTCAGCCAATCGCGTGCCCTCGAACGCGAAGAGCGGTTCCCTCCACTTTACATCAAAAGTCGAAGCCTCCCATGGCCCAATGAGAATTGGGCGCCAGACAATTGAACGGTCTCCTATAACGCCGTCGATCTGATCAATGCCCTGATCGCGGAGCAGGCTGAGGGAAACACCGGAAAGATCATCAAGCAACTGACAGCGCTGGATTGCGTGATCATCGACGAGCTTGGCTATATTCCGTTTCCAAAATCCGGCGGGTCGCTGCTGTTTCATCTGATCAGCAAACTGTATGAAACCACCAGTGTCATCATCACGACCAACCTTGAGTTCGGCGAGTGGGTGTCTGTATTCGGTGACGCCAAGATGACGACTGCCCTGCTTGATCGCGTCACGCACCACTGCAGCATCATCGAGACGGGCAATACGTATTACCGCTTCGCCCAAAGCAAATCACGCCAGAAAACCTGAACCGGCCAACGCAAAGCCCGCAGACGAGCCTGCTATGTGGGGGCCGCTCGTCTGCGGGCTTTGCCACCTCAGGGGCGGGTCATTTTCAAATGATCAAACCGGGTCAGTTTTGAATGCACATTGACAGCTCACAGCATTTGGGACGACATCACATGTGAGTTGAAGGCCGTTTGACCAGGGCTGTGGGGCTCCTTTTCGGCAAGATCCGATAAGTTGACGATGCCCCGACAAGTTCGATCTTTGTCATCGGTCTTTTCCATTTTTTCGCGCCTCATTCTGCCGCGATCGCTGGACCGTCAGGCCCGCCGCCATGCCAAGCGCAATCGGCGACTGTTGATCGATCAAGCTCGGACATGAATGCATCGCGCGCGGCGGCCAGCCGGGGCTTCAATTGGCATCGTGGCCGCAACACGCACGAGCCGCCGCCCTCCCGGAAACACTCTACGATGGCGAAGCGCTGTTCGAGGTGGCGCACGACTTCACCCAGCGTGATGGTTTGCGCCGGCCTGGTGAGCTGCAACCCGCCGCTTCGGCCGCGTCGACTGCTGACGAAGCCGCCACGACCTAGATCCCGGACGACCTTGGCCAGATGATGCTGCGAAATCTCGAATTCGTCAGCGATCTGACCGGTTGAAACAGCCTCGTCAGGTGTTCCGGCCAGACGCATCAAAACCCGCAACCCATAATCGGTGAAAGAGGCAAGGCGCATGCGTGTTCCTTTAATTGGTATTGACAATACGAAATATGCCAGAGAATATTTGGCCATGCAAATACCAAATATGTGACGGGGTCGCAGTTGGCGTTGAACTGCCGCTCACGGTTAATTTTGAAACCTACCGAAAGAGGCTGCCATGAGCGAAGCGATGCTGAACCAGGACCACGGCCGCCGCGGCTTTTTCACGCGCTGGTTCATGTCGACCAATCACAAGGATATCGGCCTCCTCTACCTGTTCACCTCCGCCGCCGTCGGTCTGGTCGCGGTGCTGTTCTCGGTCTTCATGCGGCTAGAGCTTATGGAGCCCGGGGTACAGTACATGTGCCTGGAGGGCCTACGTTTCTGGCCCTCAGCCGCGGAATGTACGCCCAACGGGCACATGTGGAACATCCTCGTCACGTATCATGGCGTGCTGATGATGTTCTTCGTAGTGATCCCGGCCCTTTTCGGTGGGTTCGGAAACTACTTCATGCCGCTGATGATCGGTGCGCCCGACATGGCGTTTCCGAGGCTCAACAATCTCAGTTATTGGCTCTTCGTTGCTGGAACCGCCCTTGCCTCCGCGTCTTTCTTTGCACCGGGCGGGGATGGGTCGCACGGGGCCGGCGTGGGCTGGACGTTTTATGCGCCGCTTTCGGTGCGCGATGGCGGCATGTCGATGGATCTGGCGATCTTCGCGATCCACGTCTCGGGTGCCAGCTCGATCCTGGGTGCGATCAACATGATTACAACGTTTCTGAACATGCGCGCACCGGGTATGACGCTGTTCAAGGTGCCGCTCTTCGCCTGGTCGATCTTCATAACCGCCTGGATGCTGCTCATGGCGGTGCCGGTGCTGGCAGGCGCGGTCACTATGCTGCTGACTGATCGCAACTTCGCAACGACCTTTTTCGATCCTTCTGGCGGCGGGGATCCGAACCTTTATCAGCACCTTTTCTGGTTCTTCGGGCATCCCGAGGTTTACATCGTAATCTTGCCGGGGTTCGGTATTGTCAGCCATGTCATCGCGACATTCTCGAGAAAACCGATCTTCGGTTACTTGCCGATGGTCTGGGCATTAATCGCGATCGGCACGCTGGGGTTTCTCGTCTGGGCGCACCACATGTTCACCGTCGGTATGTCGATCACGCAGCAGAGCTACTTTCAGATCGCCTCAATGACCATCGCCGTGCCGACCGGTATCAAGGTGTTTTCCTGGCTCGCGACAATGTGGCAGGGATCGATCCAGTTCAGGACGCCCATGCTGTTCGCGATCGGCTTCATCTTCCTTTTCACGATCGGCGGCGTTACGGGCGTTGTTGTAGCACAGGCGGGCGTGGATCGGATCTATCACGACACCTACTACATAGTCGCGCATTTCCACTATGTGATGAGCGTCGGCGCAATCTTTGCTCTCTTTGCCGGTATCTACTACTGGCTCGCAAAAATGTCTGGTCGGCAATACCCGGAATGGGCAGGCCAACTGCATTTCTGGATGTTCTTCGTCGGCGCCAACCTAACATTCTTCCCACAACACTTCCTAGGTCGCCAGGGCATGCCGCGCCGATACATCGACTATCCCGAGGCATTCGGTTTCTGGAACGCGGTATCAAGCTGGGGTGCGCTCCTCTCCTTCGCATCGTTCCTTCTGTTCATCGGGATCATCTTCTACACGCTGCTGGCCGGTAGGCGCGAGACCCGCGCAAGTTACTGGAACGAATACGCCGATACTTTGGAGTGGACGCTGCCTTCGCCGGTGCCGGAACACACGTTTGAGGAGCTGCCAAAGCCCGAGGATTGGGAACACCATCCGGCTGAATGAGGATGTCAGTGAACCGGGCTTGCATCGAGCACAGCGCAACAGGAGTGCAATTCGATGAGCACGATGTTGTTCCCGTCGGAAGCAACCAGAACCCTTACTCACTCCCGTTGTGCTCTCAGGACCTTGGACGTTCTCGGTGAAGCTGGGCGTTGTTGCAGGGATCGCCCCCGAGCTGATATCGGTTGCGATCTGTTCTCTTGAGGGTGCTGTAGATGCCGCACAAGTTCAGTGCTGATCGCCGTGACAAGATCACGAAGCAAAAGCACCGGGTGAGCAACTGGACTGAGTATAACGAAGGCCTGCGGCGACGTGGTGATCTGACTGTCTGGATCAGCGAAGAGGCGCTTGCTTTGTGGTCGGCACCACCGCGAACGACGCCTAGCGGTCAGCCTGTCTATTCGGATTTGGCGATTGAGCTTTGCCTGACCTTTGGCATGGTGTTCAAGCAGCCTCTGCGCCAGCCCCAAGGCTTGATGCGCTCCATCGCCGGGCTGCTGGGGATGGATATCGCGGTGCCGGACTCTTCCACTCTATCGCGCAGAGGCAATGGGTTGAGCTTGTCCGCCAGAACCGCCTCCAAGAGCCCCATGCCGCTAAAGCTGGTCGTTGATAGCACGGGCCTGAAGATCTTCGGCGAAGGCGAATGGCTGAAGGAAAAGCATCAAACCAAGCGTAAACGGCGCTCTTGGCGCAAGCTGCACCTCGGTCTTGACCTTGTTAGCGGTCAGATCGTCTGCTCGGATCTCACCAGAGATGATGTCGGTGATCCGACCGCCCTGCCGGGCTTGCTGGATCAGGTCGATGGCCCGCTTGACCTGTTTCTGGCGGACGGCGCTTACGATGGAGAGCGAACATACGTCGTTCTTACCGCACGCTTCGGGTCAATGATCAAAGTCACGATCCCACCGCCCAAGAACGCGATCCTGAGCCCCGACACTGCCCGGAACCCGGGCATTCGTGATCGCCATATCGCCGATATACGAACGCACGGTCGGATGGCTTGGCAGAAGGCATCGGGCTACAATCAGCGCAGCCGGGGTGAAACCCTGATGGGTCGTTGGAAAACCGTCATCGGGCCCAAGCTAAGGGCGTGGTCGTTCGACAACCAGAAAACCGAGGCCAGGATTGGCGTCCGTATTCTTAACCGCATGACCGAACTTGGCGGACCCAATTTCGAACGCACCGCCTGAAATCCGTCTCGGGTAGGGCGTGTTCCGAGTTGGAGTCAATCCGTGCAACACGGCCGATATACATCAGCAATCGCGACCTTCGATCCAGAGCCAAACAGACCGTTGCAATTAGGCGGGGTCCATATATATCCACACATGACCTTCGCTGCATCTGGACCAACGACCGCTTCGGTAGCGCCGACCAAAGAACTCGGACTACTCCGCAACGACAGCAAAGGAAGGTCGTCCGTCGGCGTGCATTTCGTTGAACACGAACTCTCGGAACGCAGCGATCAGCGGCTCGGATGTTCGGCTGCGTTGGCAAACAAACGAGTATATCACGAATGGCATGGTGACTTTTTCAAAAAGGCGTACTAAGCGGCCCGATGCGACAGTCTCTCGAACCATGAGGTCATAGGCGAGCGAGACACCGAGACCTTGTTCGACACCGGATGTCGCAAGCTCGCAGTTGGGAAACTCCGGGCCCATCGGAAAGTCAGGCGGTTCAACCCCGGCAGCGGCGAACCATTCGGCCCATTGGTCCATAGTTTCGTCGTGCATCAATGTGACATTTCGCAAGTCTTCTGGGCTCTCGATGCCGTGCTCTCGCACAAAGTCTGGGGCTGCCACCGGATACCGGCCAGACTGCATCAAAGGCACAACCTCGGCACCGGCAACAGTCGCATCGGCCCAACCGATAACGACATCGGCGTCATTCGTCTGAAAGTCAGTCGATGGAGCGCCTACGGAAACGCGAAGTCGAACTGCCGATGGTTCGACAAACCGGTCGAGTCTTGGCACAAGCCAACGGGCTGCAAAACCGGGCGTGCAAAGAACTCGAAGAGAATGGTTTGCGGTATCTGCTGCGTCCAAAGTGTCGGCCTCAAATACGTCTAGAAGCGACGTCATTTTCCCCGCATAGGCACACCCCGTCAGGGTTAGCTGCATCTTGTTATTGCGGCGCTCAAACAGCTTTGTATCGAGGTATTCCTCCAAGGAACGGACCTGATGGCTGATTGCGGAAGGTGAAAGGCAAAGCTCGTCACCAGCCTTTGTGTACGACAAATGCCGGGCGGCCGCTTCAAAAGCGCGAACTGCGGCAAAAGGTGGAAGTTTTCGTACCAAAGGTTGTGAATTCCTTTCAAGCCAGCATGAAAAATCGTCTTTTGCGCGATCCTCAGGTCAAGCCTAGCATATTTTCCAAGAGTTCCAAAAAACAACGATGGAGAGCATTATGCTTAGCTCCTCTCCCATCAGCCTTTGGTTGGTGGCACTGTTGATGCTTGCCAGTTCTGCTTGGGCCGACACAATCGTGCGTCTCGATCCGGAACCGGAATGGCGCAATACCGAAAGTATCACAGAGCTGGTTGAGGTTTTCGATATATGGCTTGATCAAAACACGGACTTTCAACGCCCTCAGAACAGCCCCACGATAGAATTTGTGAGCGCGTCTTTCGTTGCATCCATTCAAGGCTCATCAGCATCAAGTTCTGGGCAAACACGGGGGCTCTTTGATCCAGCCTCGTCAACGGTCTATCTAGCACGGCCCTGGGATCGGAAGAACCCACACGATGCAAGCGTTCTCTTGCACGAACTCGTACACGCCCGACAGGTTGCCCGGCACTACTTTTGTCCCGGTGCTCAGGAAGAAGCGGCTTATCGCCTTCAAGATGATTGGCTTCGCGAACGTGGCCTGCAGGCAAAGGTCAACTGGATTGCGGTCGTACTAGAATCTGGGTGTAGTAGACGCGACTTTCACCCCGATTAGAATTGGAGCTTTTTGAGGTCACCAAGGGAGAACAAGGGAGAAGCCGACATTCGCCCGCTACGCAGCATCTGACACTCTGGGCTCTACCAGCACCTTCGCCGCGTAATCCACGAATGGTCGGTCTGCGATACTCCGCATTTCGCTGCACCGTGCACGAACTGGTAAGACGCGGGACAAAGCCGACTCTGATCGAATGTCAGCTATCCAAATCAGGGCGTTACAAAACAACCCGCTCCCCGGTGGCGGCAATCAGTCCGGCAACGGAATGAACTCGTCTCGGTCATCTGCGGGCAGGTCGAAGAGGCCTTCTCCCCATCGGCTGGCGCGCCACTCTTCCTTGGCGGCTTCGATTTTTTCGCGACTGGATGCCACGAAATTCCACCAGACATGACGCGGCCCGTTCAGTGTGGCCCCGCCCAATGCGATGAGTCTCGCGCCCTGCGATCCTGCTGCAACAGTGATTTTATCGCCAGGACGAAACACCATCATTTGCCCTGCGGCGAAGTCTTGACCGGCGATTGAGACCGACCCTTGAGTAACATATAGGCCGCAGTCTTCATGATCGTCGGGCAGCGGGAAACGCGCACCAGCAATCAGGGTCACATCAAGATAGAAGGTTTCAGAATAGATCGTCGCGGGCGCTGTTTCGCCGTACGCCGACCCAAGGATCAGCCTCGCTTTGACCCCGTCGGATTCAATTTCTGGCAAATCGGTCTTCGCGTGATGTTCAAAACTGGGCTCCATATCCTCCTGTTCGTCGGGTAAGGCGATCCAGGTCTGGATACCATAAAGCGAATGCGGCCCGCTGCGGCCTTCCGATGACGTGCGTTCAGAATGGGTGACGCCCTTGCCTGCCACCATCCAGTTGAGTGCGCCGGGGCGTATGATCTGGTCAGTGCCAATGCTGTCGCGGTGGTGGAAATCGCCCTGATAGAGATAAGTCACCGTCCCCAGCCCGATATGGGGATGCGGGCGCACATCAATGCCCTGCCCGGTCAGAAATTCGGCAGGACCAGCCTGATCGAAGAAGATGAAAGGCCCCACCATCTGGCGTTTGGGTGCAGGCAATGCCCGTTTCACTTCGAAGCCGCCCAAGTCGCGCGCACGCGGGATGATCAGTGTTTCGATGGCATCCACTCCGATGTCATCAGGGCAACCGGGGGTTAGGGCGGGGTTCCAGCTCATATCGATATCTCCTCTGATTGCATCCATCGTAACAGGTTCGATCACATTGACGAAAAAGCAAAGTGTTCGAAACGACCGAACGCGGGGATCGTATTTCACGCATCGCGAGCCTTTGAAAAGGCGCCTATTCTGGAAGGGGTTTGTTGGCGTGACGCGTGGCGAGGCCAGGCAGACCAGAAGCGAGAAAAAGGAGCGACAGATGACAACCCCATACACCCGTCTCGACAAAGAAAACGCCGCCGTGCTGATGGTCGACCATCAGGCGGGGCTGTTGTCTTTGGTCCGCGACATCGATCCGGACAAGTTCAAAAACAACGTGCTGGCACTGGCCGACATGGCTAAATACTTTGACCTGCCGACAATCCTGACCACCAGTTTCGAGGATGGCCCCAATGGCCCGCTTGTGCCCGAACTGAAGGAGATATTTCCCGATGCGCCCTATATCGCCCGGCCCGGCCAGATCAACGCCTGGGACAACGAGGATTTCGTCAAGGCGGTCAAGGCAACTGGCAAGAAGCAATTGATCATCGCGGGCGTTGTGACAGAGGTTTGCGTCTCGTTCCCTGCCTTGTCGGCCATCGAAGAGGGCTTTGAGGTTTTCGTGGTGACCGATGCCTCTGGCACGTTCAACCCGATCACGCGCGATGCTGCCTGGAACCGGATGTCATCCGCCGGTGCGCAACTGGTGACGTGGTTTGGCGCGGCCTGTGAGTTGCACCGCGATTGGCGCAATGACATTGAGGGATTAGGTGCTCTGTTCTCGAACCATATTCCTGACTACCGGAACCTGATTACCAGCTATTCCACAGTGCCACTTGACAGCTAAGTGCGCCGCCTGTCCTGCATTGGTGGGACAGGGATACCTCACGGGTTCTGAAACCAATACTTCGCGGAGACGGACCGTCCCATGACCACCGGCATACATCATGCGACAGGCATCACCGCCAATGTGCAGGCCAATGTTGATTTCTATACAGGCTTTCTGGGCCTACGATTGATCAAGCGTACCGGCGGTTTTGAGGATGCCGAACAGCTCCACCTGTTTTACGGCGATGCAACGGGCACACCGGGCACGCTTGTCAGCTTTCTGGTATGGGAAAGTGGCGGGCGTGGGCGTATCGGCCACGGACAAGTTGCTGAAATCGCCTTTGCGGTACCACCTGCCAGCATGGGCGATTGGCTGACCCGTGCAATGGACGCGCGGGTGCCGGTCGAAGGGCCCAAACGTGCCTTCGGCGAGCCGGTTTTGCGCCTGAAAGATCCGGACGGGTTGATAGTCAAGCTAGTCGGTGCCGACCATCCTGCCACAGCGCCCTTGTTTGATCCCGTCGCGCCGACACGTCTTCACAGCGTGACCATACTGTCTGAGCGTCCTGACGAGACGGCGGAATTTGTTTCCCGATTTGGCTATAAGCAAATAAATTCTGAAGGCGCAATCAGGCGGCTGACATCTGATAGTGACGCGGTCGACGTACGTGATGCTTCTGGGTTTGTACCAAGCATTCCCGGTGCAGGGATCATGGACCATGTCGCCTTCCGAGCGCCCGATGCGGATGCGATGCGGTGCATGCGGATGGAGATGAAAGACGTTGCAGGCATGACCAACGTGCATGACCGCAAGTATTTCCTGTCGCTTTATGTGCGCGAGCCTGCTGGAACTCTGATTGAATATGCTACCGACGGCCCGGGTTTCGCAGTAGATGAACCCCTCGATCATCTGGGCGAGACGCTGTTCGTGCCGCCGCAAGATGCCAAACGAGCGCAAGACCTGAAGCTTCTGTTGCCGCAATTTGCCATGCCGGGCGAGGAACGGTTTCCCATGCGTGATCTGCCTTTTATCCATCGTTTCCACCGGCCCGAAAACCCCGATGGCAGCACCATCTTGCTGCTACACGGTACCGGTGGCAGTGAATCCGACCTGATGCCGCTGGCGCATCGGGTCAATCCCCGTGCCACCTTGCTCGGGGTGCGCGGGCGCGCGACCGAAGAAGGCAATAACCGTTGGTTCCGCCGCTTTGATGCCGTGACCTATGATCAGGCCGATATCCACGCTGAAGCCGAGGCTTTTGCGGCTTTTGTTCGGGGCGCGATGTCAGGCTATGGGCTTGACGAAAGACGATTGTGCTTCGTCGGGTATTCCAACGGCGCCAACTTGCTGGGCGCAGTGCTCCAACTGCATCCGCAAACCATTCGACATGCTATCCTGTTGCGGCCTGTGCAGGTGCTGGAAGACCCGCCCAAGGCCGATCTTGAGGGCGCATCTGTGTTGATGCTGATCGGGTCGCGTGATCCTTTCGCACGTATGGCCCCGGCGTTGGAACGGGCACTGCGTGAAGGTGGCGTAAACGTTGAGGTCCGTGCCTCAGGTGCGGGTCACGACTTGACGCCAGAGGATGTATCGCAGGCGTCGGACTGGCTCTTCGAACAAGGCCACCGGGATAACCCGGCGGTCTGAAACTCATTCAAGCGGCTTAAGCCCCGCCTCGATCTGGGTACGGAGATCTTCCAAGAAAGGTGGCAGGACGAGCTTTTCGCCCAGAGCTTCCATCGGCTCGTCCACTGCAAATCCTGGCCCGTCGGTCGCGATCTCGAACAGGTTGCCGCCCGGCTCGCGGAAATAGAGGCTACGAAAATAGTACCGCTCAACCTCGCCCGAATTTGGAATGCGGAGCTCTGTCAGGTGGTTTGCCCAATCCCTGATCGTGTCCGTATCCGGCGTGCGGAAGGCAACGTGATGAACCCCGCCTGCACCCTGACGCGCAACCGGTAAATCGGGCTGAACGGCAACATGTAGTTCCGCCGCAGCCCTGCCATTGCCCATCTCGAACACATGCACCCGGCCTTGGCCGTCGGGGCTGGCATAATCCCGCACCTCGCGCATGTTAAGCACCGTTTCCAGAAGCGTCCTGGTCGGTCCAAGGTCGGGCACCGAGATCGTAATCGGCCCCAGCCCGCGGATCTGATGTTCGGCAGGGACCGGACTGCGCCCCCATGGATGCACGGCATCCGTATCATCGGCCGTCAGTCGAAACCGCTGTCCTTCCGGATCTTCGAAATCAAGCGTGGCACGGGTATCCAGTGAGGTGACTTTGCCGTGAGTCAATCCAGCCGTTTTCAACCGGGCGGCCCAGTAATCAAAGCTGTCTGCGCTGATCCGCAGACCGGTACGGCTAATCGAATGGGTGCCCCGACGTTCCCGCGCCGCCCGCCAATCGAAAAAGGTGAGGTCGGTGCCCGGCGTCGCCTGCCCATCTGCATAAAACAGGTGATAGGCAGATGTGTCGTCCTGATTGACGGTCTTCTTGGCCAACCGCAGTCCGAGCGTGTCGGTGTAAAACCGTTTGTTTGCCGGTGCATTTGCGGTGATTGCCGTAAGATGGTGAATACCTGTCAGGTCCATGATGGCCTCCTTTCCTTGCACCAGATATTCGCCGTTCGGTCGCTTATTGCCAGCAATACTGTGGCGAATGCCGTGTTCTGTTCTTGCGAACGACTTGGCGCCTGTTACCCTCTCCTCATGCGTTACACTCTGGATGAGATCAAAACCTTTCTTGCAGTGATGGAGCTTGGCACCCTCACGGCTGCTGCTATACGCCTCAATCTGTCGAAATCCGTGATCAGCAAGCGCATCTCCGATCTTGAACTCAATCTCGGGGCAGCTCTCTTTCGGCGCAACGCAGGCCGGATCACACCGACCGAGACCGCTCTACGACTGGATGATCGTCTGCGCCCCGCGTTGGCAGAACTGACAGCCGCCGCCGAAAGCGTTGCCTGGGGTGGTGCAGATGGTGACAACCTGCGTGGCACGCTATCAATTACCGCGCCGATGAGTTTTGGAACACTCTATCTGTCCCCGATCATTGCCCGCTTTGCGTTACAGCACCCAGAATTGGACCTGCGTATCGACTACAACGACGGCGCACGTGATTTGCTGCGCGATGGATTTGACGTAGCTATCCGCATCGGCCATCTGCGGGACACCGCCCTGATGCAACGCAAACTCTGCGAAGATGAAACCATACCATGTGCCAGCCCAGGCTATCTTGATCAGCACGGGCGGCCAACCGAACTGACAGACCTGAGCAATCATCAGGTCATCGGCTATAATCATATGTCAAACGCGCAACTCTGGGAACTTGGGAAAAGTGCTCTCCCCGCGTTGCACAGCCGTCTCACCCTGAACAACGGTGAGGCAATGCGGGACATGGTCATTGAGGGGTTGGGATTGGCGATCCTGCCCGGCTTTCTTGCCGCTCCTGCCATCGCGCAGGGACACATCGAACGCATTCTGCCCAATATCAAAACGCGCCAACTCCCTATCGTGGCGCTCTGGCCGCCAGTCACACCGATGCCACCAAAGCTCCGCCATTTCGTCGATCATCTTGTGACCGAACTGAAAGATGGGCGACCCTGGCAACTCAACTGAGACAGCCATCGGCGTTGGAGGTGACGATGGTAGAGCGGTGAGGAGTGACTGGCGAGCGCCAGGAGGGCCTTCGCAGGCAGCGCAGCATCTTCGCCCAAATCAGAGTCGCAAGCCGTCGCTCCCGGCCCACTCTTGCCGTTCACAAGTGCAGCCTTTGCCGCAGTGCAGCTTCACAAGACCAGCCGTTCGTGCATCGCGCAGTATTTTTTGGCTAAAACGTCGGTCAGCGGACTTAGTGTGAATTCGCTGCGGTTGCGCCAAGGTCCGCTGTTCGAATTATGCGCTAAAGTACCCGATTAAGAAATTCGATTTGCGTGCTTACGGCTTTCAAGAAGTTCGGACTATCCTCCCACAAAAGACCAAAGTGTCCGCCGTCGATAATGACTTTCTCTTTCGGTCCCCCAATCCTATCGAACACCGCGTCTTGTAGCTCTGAGTTGCAATGGACCATTTCATCGTTCTTCCCGTTCATCATCAGGACTGGCATTTTGAGGTGAGGAGCCGTCACCAACGGGGAAAAAGGAACTGGCGTCTTGGGGATAACCCGCGTCGCCTTGTTTTCCCAACCGCTGCCATGCCGACCGCCATACTCCAGAAACCATCGAAACGCTTGTGGCGGCGCAAGCAAGGAAGGGGCGTTAATCTGGTCGAGCGAGACAACAGGCATAGGACCAACTACATCCTCTGGTTCACCGCGCAAATCTGCGCTGTAAAACAGGTCGCGAAGGGTATCAAAGGCCGGGCCATCTGTCGGACCCTCAGGCCATGTTGCGCCGCAAACGGGTATTTGAGCCACGATCGCCGAAACATTTTCAATGAGAGCGCCTGCAACCAGTACAAGACCACCAGTATAGCTATCCCCCCAAAGAGCAACACGGTCCGTCTGCAGGTGCTCCCTCGCAAACGCCACGGCATCACGATATCCGCGCGCCTGCACCCAAGGGTTTATCTCTTGTCTTGGTTCACCACCGCTTAGACCGAAATTCCTGTGATCATATAGGAGAACATCAAACCCAGCCTTAAAGATAGCTTCAGCGTAACAATCGATTGCCATCGTAATCGTGGCGCTGGTGCCGTGTGTCATGACAATTGTGGGTCTTGCGCTCCCTGCTGAGCGGTACTGCCTGCCTTGTAAAGTCGCGCCCTCCGACGTAAATTCGATATCCCTGTACATGTGCCGTTCCCATCTGTGATTGATGGAAGCAATCAACCACCCAGATAAAAATTCCGCATGAGGCGAATGTCCCTGTAGCGCGTCATTGATGCGCAAATCCTTGGGGCCAACGTCCTATCCGTCAGAAAGAAGCTTGACGATCAATTCTGATCTGCTGCGCACACCGACTTTATCGAGTGCCACAGTGATCTGATTACGCACCGTTTTTTCGGATTTCCCTAGAACATTGGCAATTTCGTGGTTCCCCATTCCTTTGGCCACCAGTGCAACAACATCTTCTTCGGCATTGGTCAGATGGTAAGTGGCGCGGACAGAACGAAGTGTCTTTGTCTCAGGCAAGAACGCACGGAGCGTTTTGAGGAACACCTCCCAGGCAGGTTCATTTTCGAGCAAGATATGGTTTGAGGTGTCCAGCGCAACAAACTGCGCGCCAGCAATGACGGCGGCCAGCTTGCGGCCTTCATCAAAGGGAATGCGCGCATCGTCGTTTGCATGAAAAATGAGGGTAGGCACATCGAGCTTCGCTGCATCTGCCAAGACATCAATCTTATGCAGGACCTCCAATGTGCGGAGCGCGATTTCTGGCGATGCACTCTCCCGTTCAAGACGTCGCCACCAACTATGCTGTTCCGGCGTACCAGATGGAACAAAGAGGTGGGTAAACACCTGATTGAAGGCCGGGACCTCTTTGCCCCATCCAAGTTGGACCAAGTTTGCGAGGGTATCCGCCTCAAGTCGTGCATTTGGAGTGTCGCTACGAGCCAGCATGCCCTGAGCATATGATCCAACCAGAATGAGCCGTTCCACCTTTTCGGGATGCCGCAAGGCGAATGCTATCGACAGTGCACACCCCTGTGACAGGCCCAGAAGCGTAACTGGTCCGTCTATGGCGTCTGCCACCGCTTCCAGATCGAACAACCAAGCATCAAAACTAATGTCTTCGACGTCACGATCCGATAGCCCGCAACCGCGTAAATCATATCTGATGAACTGGTGGTCCCGGGAAAGCTCTTGCAGCCAGTGCCGCCAGATAGGGCTTTCTTCATCATGGGTCGCATGGCTTAGCCAATTGCCAGCCTTAAGAATGGTCGGGCCCTTACCCATTCTTGCCACTGCAATTCGGACCCCGTCGTGTGCTGTGACAAACGAGAGCTTCTGATGTGCAGGTTTGTATGCATTGCTCATATTCTGAGACTATCAGAAGCAATTCCCTCAGTCAGTACAACTGCTCGGGCAACGCGACATGAGGAGATCAGAACAGTTCGAAACGCAGAACCAGAAGCGTGGGTTTTTCTTGATCATGATTTCGAGGAACAGGACCCCTGCTGAATCTCCTATGAGAGAGGCTCACCCATAGCTTACAACAGCGGCCACGCAGTTGGCTTTGGCAGTGGTGAATGCAATCACGTGGCAAAAGCGATAACTTTCGCCGGTTGCCAAAATCACCTCGCCGCTGACAGCGCTGGTCTTGCCGTGTGAGATTGCGTGTTCGACAATGATTTTGTCCGGATTTCTTTTCGCGTTAATCGCCGCAATTAGGGCGTCACGCCCCCTGATGTGCTCTTCTGAGGAACGCGTCCAAACAGCTTTGGCGTCAAATTGTTCGGGCTTATCCGCGCCGACTTCCAGAGCAATCGCGACGTCCTGGGCAAATTTGTTCCTGGGCGAGTTGCCGCAATCGGGACTACCAATGATCTCTGCCATCTCTTCATCCAGCATCAGGTTCGCGCTATCATTCTTCAGCGGTCGCGATCCGGTTTGCAATCAAGGGTGCCAGCCAATCCGGGCGTGACATGATCGACATATGCGTCGTATCGGGCAGTACGGCCAACTGCGCTCTGATCTTCCCGGCCATCTGCGCGGCATGGTCAACAGGCGTGAAATCATTGTCCCCCAGCAACAACAGCGTAGGCACATCGATCGCCGCTAGTTCTTCATCACTCCAGCCCCAATCACCGACGATCAGTGTGTGAAGCTGTTGCATCGTACGCTCGAATTGCTCGGGGCCGTCCGGATTGTCGGCATATGCGGCCTGCATCCCGGCAAAGTCCTCTTGCGTCGGCATCAGTTCCAGCGCCTCAGGTGATGGGGCCGCGCCGGGGTTGCGGTTCATCTCTACGATGGCAGGGTGCATGCCTTCATGGTTCTGGCTAACCGAAATCGCAGAGAGGGTTTCAAGCCGCTCCGGCGCTGTCACGCCCAACTCCATCGCCAGCATGCCACCCATGGAAAAGCCCACCACATGCACACGATCCACCTCTAGTGCATCAAGTACCGCCAGCGTGTCGTCGCGCATGACTTCCAAAGAGACCTGTGCATCGCGGCCCCCAGTGTGCCCGTGGCCCTGCTGTTCGATCCCGATTACGGGGCGTTGTTCGGCCAGAACGGGCAGTAAATCGCCAAAGTCGCTGCTGATTGTCCCCATACCGCCATGCAGGACGAGAAATGGTGTCACGTCCGATGCAAGGTCACCGTAAACCTCATAGTAGACACCAAGATCGCCGGACATGACCCGACCCGAAGCGTGCTCCGCGGTAGCGGGCAGCGCCATTGCAGAGAAAAGTGCAACGGCGGGCAAAAGGGTATTGAGGGATTTGGTGCTGGTTTGGGTATTCATAACAGGTCTTTCAAAGAGTTTTACGTTTCAGCGGCGCGCATTGCGTCTGCCGCGGCGAAATGCGCCATTTGGTCGGCAAGAGCCTTTTCAAAGGCGGGGCGGGCACAGATCCGGGCCACATAGGCATCTGTTGCTGGATAGCTGCCAAGCCCGCGAACCCAAGGCAGGCGCAGAACATCCGCCATGATCAG
The DNA here is from genome assembly GCF_028023675.1 of Primorskyibacter aestuariivivens. Classification (GTDB taxonomy): domain Bacteria; phylum Pseudomonadota; class Alphaproteobacteria; order Rhodobacterales; family Rhodobacteraceae; genus Marinovum; species Marinovum aestuariivivens. The sequence goes on from NZ_JAQIOZ010000028.1 coordinate 29,077, forward strand.
ATCGGCGGCGGTGAAACGCTCATCGACCAGCCAGGCGCGCGCGGCAAACACACCCTCCAGCACGTCAAGACGCGAGCGGAGCCAGCCGTCAAGCTGGTTCTCTGGCGGGTTCGATAGGCCGACAAACCACCACGGCAGGCTGACCATCTCGACCGAGTTCAACGCAGAAATGACCCACGAGAGCGTTTCTGCTTTTGTCACTGCGTCCTGTGGCATCAAGACCTCGCTCTTCTCAGCAAGATGCAACAGGCATGCGCCGCTTTCGAAAAGGCGCAGGTCGCCATCCGTCAGAAACGGCACTTGCCCGAAAGGTTGCTGTTTCAGGTGGTCGGCGCTGCGGTCGTCGAAGGGGACGGAGCGAACCTGATAGTCCAACCCCGCCTCTTCACAAGCCCACCGCAGTCGCAAGTCCCGCACATAACCGCGAGGGCCATCGGGCACCCAATCAAAGGTCCAGATTGTAAGTTCTGATCGAGTACCGTCATTCATAGTTTAAGCCTTTTCCTCAACGATCGGGGTAAACCCGCCCCACATCATCCGCTTGCCATCAAAAGGCATATCCATGTCCTGCCAGCGCGGATCGCTCTCCATACTTGCGCCGCATTTGTCGTGGGATTCCTTGTCGGGCCAGATGATCCAGGAAAAACAGACGGTTTCACCATCCTTCAGCGCCACGGCGCTTTTGAAATCGGTGTGTTCGCCTTCGGGGATATAATCGCCCCAGGCCTCCACCATCTGCAAGGCTCCATAGTCCTTGAACAATGGCCAAGCCTTGCGGACGCTTGCGATATAGGCCTCTTTGTTTTCATTCGGGACGGGGGTCAGGATCCCGGCAACATAGGTCATCAATTGTCTCCTCTTAGCGTCTTGGCATGCGCCAATCATTGATCACGACAGGGCGGCCTATCGTCTTTGACTATGGCCCCTCGGCAGCGCCATTTACGAACTTGGATATTGCATGTGCTGTGACATGGGATTTCTCGCGATTCGTATGGCCGATATGGACAAGCTAATGGGTATCGGTTATTAAAGGCAACCATGAAGTTACAAAAAGATACCACATCGGCGGAATCCCCCCATGGGCGCTGGTACGCAGATGCCTGCGGCACGGCATTTGGGTTGGAGCTGCTGGGCGAGCGCTGGTCCATGTTAATCGTGCGCGAGCTGATGTTCGGGCCGCGCCGTTTCAGTGATATTCGCACCAGCCTTCCCGGCTTAAGCGCCAAAGTATTGACCGAACGGCTCGCCGGGCTTGAGGCGAATGGCGTGATCGTGCGTTCAACTGCGCCGGACCCCGCGCCCGCGCAGCTTTATGGTCTGACGGACTGGGGCTATGCGGCTGAACCGATCATAAGCGAGCTCGGACGTTGGGCCGCCGCCTCGCCATTGCATGACCCGACGTTGCCCCTGTCGCCGGTGTCTTTTATGCTATCGCTGAGAACGATGCTCAAAACCGACGCCGCGCAAGGGATGAAGGTTGTTGTTCAGTTTACCATCGGCAAGGCGCGCTTTACGGCCCGCCTTGAAGACGGTGCCATGCCTGTGACACGCGGGGAAACTAACGCCTCCGACCTGCACTTCACGGCTCCCGCCGCCCCGCCATTAGCTGCGGTGTTTTATGGTAACATGGCCCCCGAAACGGTTGGCGTTGAGATCACTGGAGTTGCGGGCCTGTGTCACAGGTTCGTCGACCTGTTCGAACTCCCCACGCAATGCACGACATAGCGCCGCCTTCAGGCCCCCTGCCGGCTTTGTCAGGTTGTTGACCCGACCCAGCTGCATGCATAGCCCTCTGTCATGATCAGCAAAGTTTCACAGCCTCGCCTGAAGGGCTTCCGCTTCCCCCGTTCCGTCATCTCTTACGCCGTCTGGGCGTATCACCGCTTTGCACTGAGCCTGCGCGATGTCGAAGATCTGCTGGCCGAGCGAGGTGTGATCGTCTCCTACGAAAGCATCCGTGTTTGGTGCCAACGGTTCGGTGCGCAGGTCGCCGCGAGTATCCGTCGCGACCGCCCGGCCCCGACCGACAAATGGCACCTCGACGAGGTCGTGATCTCAATCCGAGGTCAGAAGCACTGGCTTTGGCGGGCGGACGATACGAATGGCGACGTGCTGGAGATCCTGGTCCAAAGTCGTAGGAATGCCCATGCTGCCAAGCGATTTCTTCGAAAACTGGTCCGGCGATGGGGCGTACCGCGGGTCATTGTGACCGACAAGCTCCGCAGCTATAGCGTCGCCGTCCGGGGGCTTTGCCTAAGCGTCGAGCACCGCTCGCACAAGGGGTTGAACAACCGGTCAGAAGCTTCGCATCGACACATAAGGCGACGAGAAAAGATCATGGGTCGCTTCAAATCTTCGCGCCAAGTGCAGAGATTTCTTTCCGTTCACGATCAGACCGCAACCTTGTTCCGTCCGAAGCGCCATTGCCTCTCCGCAGTATCCTATCGCCAATCTCGGGCTGATGCGTTCAGCCTGTGGAACGATTATGCGGCTGAAATGACCGCATAATGATGGTGCCGGTCTTGGTCACGTCGCGGTAAAACAACCTGACAAAGCTCGCGCGAGTTCAGAAAGGCCAAAACCGAAATCGCTTAGGTGTCCCGTGAAACAAGGGCCGGATCACTCTGCTTCTCCGAGGCCAATTTCATGAAGCTTTTCGACCACTTCAGTATGACATATTAGTTACGTATTACTTGCATATTGACCGTCGATCAAAAGTCGTTTATGAGTCTCCGATGCAGCTCTCCGGCGCCGACAAACGTCCGTCTCCGTCGACGATACCTAAGAAGAATGACGGTTTGGAAGGGAAGAGCCTGCAAGAAACCGAATAGGGAGGAAATCTTATGTCACCGTGGAAGAAAGGCATCGCGACCGTTGCGCTGGCCGCCAGCATGACCGGCGCTCTGTTGAGCAGCGCGGCGCTCGCCGCCGAACACGAATGGAAAATGGCCACCACCGTCACCGGCGGTCCGATGATGGAACTGGGCGCCGAAGCCTTCGCTGAGCGCGTGTCGCAAATGACCGAAGGCCGTGTCGAGATCGAGGTGTTTCCCGCCGGTACGCTGGGCAAGGCGCTCGACGTCACCACCACTGTGAAACGGGGCGTGGCCGAGGTCGGCCACACATGGATGGGGTACGACTGGGGTAGGGACAAGACCACCGTGCTCTTCGGCGGTTTCGCCGGCTCGATGGACAGCGAGCGCATGCTGCACTGGCTCTATCAGGGCGGCGGCCAGGAACTCTGGACCGAATTCCGCCGGGATCGCTTCGGCATCGTCTCCATGCCGCTCTTTATGCGCCCCGCCGAGGTTTTCCTGCATTCCAAGAAACCCGTCTCGACGCTCGAGGACCTGCAAGGTCTCAAGATTCGCACCGCCGGGGCGTGGCTGGAGATTTCCAACGAGCTGGGCGCCTCGCCCGTCACCATGGCCGGTAGCGAGGTCTACACCTCACTCGAACGCGGCACCATCGACGCGGCCGAATGGGGCTCGCTCTATGAAAACGTTTCGCCCGGCTTTTACCAGATCGCCAAATACGTGGTTATCCCTGGCGTGCACCAGCCCGTCGGGCCGGGTGAGCTGATCATTAACGACGCCGCCTTCGAGGCCCTGTCGGACCATGACAAGGAAATGGTTAAGCTCGCCGCCATGCTGGTGACGTTCGAAAGCTGGATGCGCCTCGGAAACGAGGACGCCAAGGCGTTGGAATTCTACCGCGAGAACGGCAACGAGATCATCGTCCTGGAGGACGAGGTAAAGGACGCCGCCAAGCGCCTCGGCATGGAATGGGCCGACCGCCAGGCCGAGGGCAACGAATGGTTCGAGCGCGTGCTCGCCTCCCAGCGTGAGTTCGAGTCCGCATGGTCGGAGGCCGACAGCTATCGCAAGATGGCCCTGCCGCCGCAGGACAGCTCGTCCAACTGAACGCCCAACCGGACAGGCGCAGCCCCGACCCGCTGAGGGGCCGGGGCTGCTTCGCCGTTCATAGGAAACTCTGACATGATTACATCCATTCGCCGCTTCATCGGAGCGATCAGTGGTGTCCTGGGCTATTTCTCGGCCCTGATCCTCGTCCCTCTGATCCTCGCCTCGGTCTACGAGGTCATCTCTCGCTACGTCTTCAACCAGCCGACCATCTGGGCCTACGAAATCGGCTACATGGCAATGGGCGCCTCCTTCCTGCTGGGCTCCGCCTACGCCCTGCGCGACGGCCAGCATGTGCGCATCGACGTCCTCGCCTGCCGCTTCTCGCCGCGTCTCAAGGCCATTCTGGATCTCGCGGGATACCTGCTTCTGTTCCTGCCGATCGGCATCTGGCTGACCTTCGCGCTCTATCACTACATGATCGAGGCCTATGAATGGGGCGAACGCTCCGGTGAAAGCGCGTGGAACCCTGTCGTCTGGCCCTATCACCTCGTATTCTTCACGGCCTTCGTGGCGATGGTGCTCCAGGCCATCGCCGAAGCGCTCGGCTGCCTCCAGGTCCTGTTTGCCCCCGACGCGAAGGAGGTCTGAGCCATGGAATATCTCGCACTCTGGATGTTCCCGGTCTTGCTGCTGATCCTGCTGACCGGCTTTCCGATCGCCTTCTCGCTGATGGGCGTCGCCACGATCTTCGGCTACATCACCTTCGGCGACACCGTCATCTACCAGTTCATCGACAAGATCGACGAGGTCGCGGGCAACTTCGTGCTCGCCGCCGTGCCGCTCTTCGTCTTCATGGGCACCATGCTGGAAAAATCCGGCATCGCGGAACGCCTCTTCGACGCGGTCCATATCTGGACCCGCCGCCTGCCTGGCGGGCTGGGGGTCGGTACGATCTTCATGTGCGTCATCTTCGCCGCTTCCACAGGCGTGATCGGCGCGACAGAAACCGTGGTGGGGCTTCTGGCTATCCCGGTCATGATGAAACACAACTACAACAAGGGACTCATCTCGGGCACGATCTGCGCCGGCGGCTCGCTGGGCACCATAATCCCGCCCTCGGTTGTGGTCATCATCATGGGGCCGATCGCGGACGTATCGGTCGGCGATCTCTTCATCGGCATGATCATCCCCGGCCTGACCATGGCAACGCTTTACGTCATCTACATCATAGGCCGCTGCTACCTGCGCCCGCAGGACGGCTCGCTCGTCTCGGATGACGAGTATCTGCCAACGCTGGGCGAGCGGCTCTGGATCACGGTGACGGCCTTCCTGCCGGCGGCGCTGATGATCTTCGCGGTGCTGGGTTCGATCATGATGGGTCTCGCCTCTCCGACAGAGGCGGCGGCGATGGGCGCCTTCGGGGCCGTGATCCTGGCGGCGGTCTACCGCACGCTTACCTGGACGACACTGCGCCTTGCCTTGCTGAACACGGTCAAGGTCACGTCGATGATCCTCATGATCCTGCTGGCAGGCTCGATGTTTTCGGGCGTCTTCGTCGGTGCGGGCGGCACCCGTGTCACGACCGAACTGATCGCCGCCTCCGATCTCAGCCCCTGGGCCACGCTGGCGGTGTTCTTGATCATCGTCTTCATCGCTGGCTTCGCACTGGAATGGATCTCGATCCTTCTGATCTTCCTGCCGGTCTTCATTCCGATCGTCACGCAACTCGGCTTCGACCCGGTTTGGTTCTGCATCCTCTTCCTGATCGTGATACAAACCAGCTACCTATCGCCGCCGATGGCCCCGGCCATCTTCTACCTGCGCGGCATCGCACCGCCGGAGATCACCATGCCCGACATGTTCAAGGGGGTCGTGCCCTTCATCATCCTTCAGCTCTTCACGCTGGCGCTGGTGATGGCCTTCCCGCAGATGGTTCTCTGGCTGCCGGAGAAAGTCCTTGGCTTCTAGACAAAAGCTCCTTGTCGTCGGCGGCGGGTATGTCGGCTGCGACGTGGCCCGCCGGCTCGACCAGGTGATGGACGTCACCCTGGTCGAGCCGAAACCGGCCTTCCTCCACGCTCCCGCCATGATCCGCGCATTGGTCGAACCCGACCTGCTGACGGCCGCGACGATCCCCTATGACGGCCTGCTGCGCGAAGGCCGGTTTGTTCGGGGCCGTGTCGCCGCCCTTCATTCCAAAGGCGTAACCCTTGAGGATGGCACGGAGATAGCGAGCGACTTCACCCTTGTCGCCACTGGCTCCTCCTATAACCTGCCCTTCAAATCCTCAGCGGAAGACATTGAAGTTTTCCTCGACGCGCACAGAACACTCTCGGACCGCATCGCGCAGGCCCGACATATCGCCATTGTCGGTGCGGGTCCGGTCGGCACCGAACTCGCGGGCGAAATCGCGACGGCCCGGCCCGACGTGCAGATCACCCTGATCGCCGCCGGCCCGAATCCGATGCCTGACCTGCCGGAGCGGCTGGGCCGCGCACTCATGAACCGGCTGCACAGGCTGGGGGTCAAAGTCATCACGCATCGCACCGCGCCCGGCATTGCTGCCGGCATGGATGCACAGGACGGCCCTCTGGGTCTTTCGGACGGGCAAGACGTCGCGGCAGACCTCGTGCTCCCCGCGCTCGGCGCGATTCCCTGCACCGATCTTCTCTCCGCGCTGCCCTCAGTGCGCCTCGACGGCGCGGGGCGCGTGGTGACAGACGCATGGCTGCGACCCGCACCGGGCGCTCTGCCGGGGCTGCTCGCGGGCGGCGACATGGCCGCCACCGGCGACGCAATGACCATCGTCGGCACGCTCCGCCAAACCCCTTACCTGACGAAAACCCTCCGCGCGGCCGCCAAGGGCAAGCCGATCGACACCCAGACGCCCTATCGGCCCTGGCGCGAAGCCCCTATGCTCGTGCCTGTCGGCCCACGCCTCGGCGCCACCCACCTGCCCCTGCCGGGCCTATTGGCTTTGGCCGGCACCATGCGCGGCCCCGGCGACACGCTGACACGCCTTACAAAAGGCCGCGACCTCTTTGTGGGAAAATACCGCCGGCTGCTCGGCGCGCAGCGCTTCAAAGGGTCGCGCGGGTGAACTCGTAGATATAGTCCATCAGCTTATCCGATGCCTCGCCCGCTGCCGCCCGGTCACCCTCGGCGATCTTGCGCGCAACATCGGCGTGAAGGTTTGCACAGCATTCCAGGTCGAGCGCCACGCGGTAATTCTGGAACCAGAACCGTCGCGACAGGCCCTGCATACGACGCATCGACCGTTCAATGAACTCGTTGCGGCAAGCGGCCAGGACAGCCCGGTTGAACTCAAGGTCAAGTTGCATGAACGCGTCGTAATCTATTGCGTCCGCCGAGGCGGCCAGCTTGGCGGCCAGTTCCGTGAAATGCTCTCGCTCTGCCTCGGTGGCTCGCTGCGCTGCCTTGCAGGCACATAACCGTTCCACTTCGCGCCGCAGTTCCAGCAGCAGCAATTGCTTGGCTATGTTGATCTCGGACACCATGACCCCGCGTCGTGGCATCACCACAACCAGACCCTCGGCCGCCAGCCGCTGCAACGCCTCGCGCACAGGGGTGCGGCCTATGCCCAGTTCCTCGACAAGTTGCGATTCAGACAGCACCTGCCCCGGCTCCAGATCCAGCACCACAATCCGCATCTCGATCATCTCGTAGGCCCGGTCGGTCAGCGTCACATTGTCGATCCTTCGGGCGCGCGCAGAAGCATTATCTAACACGTTCTCTGAGTCATTGTTCATAATTTGCCTGTCTGTGACCTTAACTGCGACCGTCCGAGGTGGATACTTTGTTGCCATATCAAAATCTACGGTGCTTCGGCCCATGCTGCAAGACTTGGGCGCGTTGTCGGCGGGTCACGACGCCACGGCGGCGCAGCATCCCGAGGCGAAGGCGGCCAGCGTCTCGGCGAGGGCTCCGGGCTGCTCTGCCATCGGCACATGCCCGCACCCCTGCCATAACTCCAGCCTCGAAGTGGCCAGACCAGCCGCAAGCGCGTTGCCATGATCCGGCGGGCACTCGGGGTCGGCGGTGCCGTGCAAAACCAGCACCGGCACGTCGATGCTGTCCAGAGCCGGGCGATAATCGACCTGCGCAGCGCTCAACCACGCCCCGGCCACCGCGATATCCGCCGCCGTGTCCGTCAGCTTCAATCGGCGCGCCCGGACCCGCGCCTCCTCGACGAGCGTATCGGGCGTGTTCCCGCGGAACCAGACCGCCGGTTCAAGCCCCTCGGCCTGCAAGCAGGCGCTGGTGCTGAGCAGCGCAAGCCCTGCCATCCGGTCCGACCCGCGCCTCTGCAAATGTTCCAGCGCGACGAGCCCGCCCATGCTCCAGCCAACGAGCACAACGTTGCCCGCGATACCGTCCATCACTTCGGCCAAGTCGTCTGCGAAGTCCGTCATGCGATAGTGCTCGGCATTGTTTACCACGAAAGACCCGCCCCGGCCCCGCAGGTTCGGCGCAATCACGTGCCAGTCCTGTGCAAGCACCGGGATCACGGCATCCCACACTGCCTGCGTGCCCTGTATCCCGTGCACCAGTACCAGTGTGGGCCGGTCGGCGACAACGCGTCCCGCGACAGCCGCCTCGATCGGACCCTGCGGCGTCTCGACCCACACCTTTCGAATGCCGCTCATGGTCCGAATTCGATCACGCTGCGGATGCTCTGGCCCCGGCGCAGCTTCTCGAAACCGGCATTGATCTCGTCAAGGGTGATCCGGTCGGTGATCAGCCCGTCGAGGTCCAGTTTACCTTCCAGGTATTTCCGGCATAGCATCGGGAAATCCCTCCGGGGCCGCGTGTCACCATAGCTCGACCGGCGGATACGCTTCTCCTGCATAAGCGAGCCCCAGCGGAAACCGACATCCTTCTCGACATCCACCTTGCCCAGCCAGATCACCTCGCCGCCCGGGCGCACCGCTTCGACGCTCAGGCGAAAGGCCGGCTCGTTTCCGGCGCTTTCCAACACGACGTCCGCGCCCCGGCCGTCTGTCAGGGACCGGACGAGTTCTTCCACGCTATCCGTCTTCGGGTTGATCCGGTGCGTCGCCCCCATCCCGCAGGCCGCATCCAGCCTCGCCTCGTTCAAGTCGACGGCAATGACGTTCTGCGCCCCGCCAATCACCGCGCCCTGCACAGCCGCAAGGCCCACCGCGCCACAGCCTATCACCATCGCGGTGCTTCCAGGGCGGATATCCGCCACATTCAGCGCAGCACCGACGCCGGTCATCACCCCGCACCCGATCAACGCGGCCCGGTCGAATGGCATTTCCTTGGGTATCGGAATCGCCTGCTGGTCCTCGACCACGCAATATTCCCCAAAAGTCCCGAGATACATCAGCTGGTGCAGGTCCTGTCCACCAGCCAGCCGCGCCCTCGGTTGCCCGTCAAAGGCGAACCCCGCAGGGCCGTTGGCCAGGAAGGTCTCGCAAAGGATCGGCAGGCTCTGGTCGCAGTAGAAACAGTCACCGCACTTGGGGTTCCACGACAGGACAACATGATCTCCCACCGCGACGCCCTTCGCTTCAGTGCCGCAGGCCGTGACCACACCGGCTGCCTCGTGGCCCAGCACGGCGGGCATTCCCAGCCGCAGCGAGCCGTCGATCACTTCCAAGTCCGTATGACAAAGCCCCGCGGCGCGGATCTTGACCATCACATCGCGCGTCCTAAGCGCGCCGGGTTCGACATCCTCGATCGTCATCGCCTCGCCCGGAGAGCGCAGCACGGCGGCCCGGAAGGTCTTCGGTATCCCGGGGTCATCCGCCGCGTGCACCGTCTTCGAGTCGTCCAGTGGGGCCATCATGCCTGCTCCGGCTGAACCTGGGCCACGGCAGCGCGTACATCCGCCTCGGTCATTTCCCAGTCGTTGCCGAAATTCGCGGTGACCTCGCGCATGAACGGCTCGGCCAGGCGCTTGGCAAGGCCCGCATCGCCGGTCACGTCATAGATCAGCGCAAAGGCTAGCTGCGTCGCCGCCACCCCCTCGAAGCTCCATTCGAAGCCCGCGTTGGTGAACTTGCAGATATCGGCATAGTCCGGCAGATCCTTTTCATCGACGGTCACGATAACGCCGTCGATCGTCCTGTCTCCAAGATACGTCTTCATGATGTCCTCCGCGCATCGGCCTTGGACCGCATCACTTCGGGGAAGATCCACAGCGACCCGACGCTGAACGGTCCAAGAAAGGCAATGGCCCATTGCGGTCCGGTCTGTCCCAGGTGTCCCATGTAAAACCATCCCCCGATGGCCGCGAGCGCCACCAGCGTGGACAGCGCGATTTTGATAATGACGGGCATCTCAGCCTCCTCCTTCTGATAGTGTTTGCCGGGTCAATCGGACCCGCGATCTTGGCTCAGGCCATACCTGCCAGCGCCCATACCGAGACGCCGAGGCCGGCCATGACCACCGTCAGGCCCACGGTCCCGTCGCGCCAACGGCTCGGCCACACGTTGAACAGGCCCGGCATGAACAGCAGGGCGAACCCAGTGATGATGACCACGCTGGTCCAACGCAGCTCGGCCAGGCCGAAGCCAAAGCTCATGTACAGCACCGCGCCCAGAAGGACGCAGTTCGCCACCACCAGGGCAAATCCCAACGGCCGCTTCAGTTCGGGCCGCGTCGACAGCGGGAAGACGCCGGTCAACACGATGGCGGCCAGGCTGGCCACACAGGCGAACAGCGCAAAGATGAAGGCAGCGGTAATATTCGGCTCGATATTGGCCATGAGGTGGCTCCGTCTTTTCCGGGATGTCTTGATAGTGCCCGGCCCTGTCATGCGGGGCCGGGCAGAAGTCACTTACTCGGCGGGAGTCGCGTTCGTCGTCTCGTCCGTGCCGCGGACCGGTGTGCGGGACACCTTGCGCATATCCTTGCGGACGTGCTTGGTGTCATAGCCGTTGAACAGGTGTCCGATCAGGCCGCGATTCAAGTCCGACGTTCCGAACAGCCAGTCCATGATCGGGAACGTGAGATTCATGTTGCGCTCCATCATCAGCGACTGGTCGTGATGCGCTGTGTGGTGACGGCGACTGGTGTTGATGAAGGGCATGTTGCGCACGAACCAGTTATCCTCGACGTGGCAACAGAAATGCATGAACTCGTAGATCATGTAGATCGAGGTTGTGGTGGCGATGAACAGCCAGCCCACATTGGGCGTAAACAGCCAACCCATCACGATCGCACCTGGGATCGACATCAGAGTGAAAGCCGCCAGCGCATAAGGCGGGAAAAACGTCACGCGGTAATCTTTCTGACCCGCGAAGCGCATCTCCACCTCGGTGAAAAACTGGTGATGCTGCAGTGTGTGCCGGTTGTAGACTGCGCGGGCGACAGGGTTCTTCGAAGGCCGGTGCAATACGTAGCGGTGCAGCCACCACTCGAAGAAGTTGCAGAACAGGAAGACCAGCGGCACCGTCAGCCATTCCAGCGGCGTCACCTGGCTGAGGTTTGCGGTATAGATATAAAGCGCGGTCAGCCCGATCGTGTAGATGATCACGATATGCAGGAAACCATTGTACCAGCCCGCCACTCGCTGCCGGTAGTTGGCCCGGTACTGGCGCTGGCGTTCGGTCATGTTGGTGTCTTGAAGTTCCATGGTCAGCCTCCGATATACCATTTCTCGATGTCTGATATATTAGAAATATGTTTATGTCAAGGACAGTAATCGGACCGTGATGGTGTGGATACCCCCACTCAACGGCATCGCATTGTGCCAGAATGGTGACGTATCACCAAGCAACGAGGAGGGTGTCCATGGACGATGTTACACTGATAGGGGTCGATTTGGCCAAGAGGGTTTTTCATTTGCACGGCGCTGCTGCAGATGGATCGGTTGTGTTTCGCAAACTTCTGCTCGGGTCGAAGGTGGCTGAGCTGTGGGCATAATTATGCCGCGAATACCGCAAATTGCTGAAATGCGGTAAGGCCATCGGCGCCGAACTGACCCTTACGTATCATGTGCGCGGTTTCGGTCCCGGCGATGGTGGCGGCGGCGGAATGAAACGCCTTGAAGCCCATCATCGGGCCGGTGATCCGCTTTATGAAACGGTGGTCCTGCTCAAGGATGTTGTTGAGGTATTTGACCTGCCGGATTTCGACGGCGCGACCGCTGCCGGAAAATTTCAGGATCACGTTCACGGCCTGCAGACCGGCGAGATTGGCGCCGCTTTTGTCGTTAGACCACCCGATCGGGCACGCCGTTCGCGCCGATTGCTTGCTTGAAGAACCGCCGGGCAGCGGCCAGGTTGCGGCGCTCGGAGAGCATGAAATCAAGGGTTTGGCCATCCCGGTCCACGGCCCGGTAGAGGTAGGTCCACCGGCCACCGAAGTCCACTTTCACTTTCCCCGGCCCCTTTGGGCACACAACAAAACCGAAAGGCCCAGCATATCAGCCGAAGCCATTGATTTCATGCAGCAATTCTACATCGGCACCGAAGATCGGCAACGCATATCGGCAAAACCTTGCGCGCCAATACGAAATGCGTATATTTTTCAATTACTTTGCAAACATAGAAGATCGGCAAAAATGCTGGAAACACCCGCCAGAATCGAACCCTGCTTCTTCGAGGAGCATATTCCTACAGAATTGGCAGACCTTTCGGTCGACATCCAGAGGGAAGCCGCCGGGCTGGGACAAGGGCTGCATCCTGACAGCGCAGCCGAGCTTGCCGATCTCGTCCGCGTGATGAACTGCTACTACTCCAACCTGATCGAAGGACACAACACACGCCCCCGCGACATCGAAAGGGCGCTGGCTGGCGCCGAGCTTGGGGAAGAAACCCGCCCTCTCGCCCTTGAGGCCCGGGCGCACGTCATCGTTCAACGGGCCATCGATGAGATGCATCGCATAGGCACCCTGCCCCGCCCCACATCCGTCGAATTCCTCACTTGGGTCCATAAGAGCTTCTACGACGAGATGCCTGACGAGTTTCGGGTCATCGAACATCCCGACGGCACACAAGAGCCCATCGTTCCGGGACGCATGCGCCAGGACGACGATCGAGAAGTTGCGGTCGGGCGCCACCTACCTCCATCATCGTCGCGCGTCGCGGCGTTCATGGATCACTTTGACAAACGGTTTCAAATCGCGGCGCGGTCTTCGAGCGGACGGATCATCGCGATCGCGTCTGCACATCACCGGCTGAACTACATCCACCCCTTCCCGGATGGCAACGGTCGTGTCAGCAGATTGATGTCTCATGCCATGGCCCTCACAGCAGGGATCGGTGGCCAGGGGCTCTGGTCCGTTTCGCGTGGGCTGGCTCGCGGGCTAACCGATCGGGGTGAGTACAAACGGATGATGGATCTGGCTGACAGCCCACGCCGTGGAGACCGCGACGGGCGTGGCAACCTTTCCGAGGCAGCATTAAAGACGTTCAGCGAATGGTTCCTAAAAGTGACGCTCGACCAGATCACGTTCTCTGCGAAGCTGTTCGATCTCGGCGGATTAGACCAGCGGTACCGACGTCTTGTTGCAGATACCATCGACGACAAGCGAGCGCCGGAACTAATCTCGGCGGTTCTTCGGCTTGGCGCACTGGAACGAGGCGACGCACAGATTGTGCTCAAGACGTCCGAGCGTACGGCTCGCAACACGCTGAGCAAACTGTCCGCCGCCGGATACCTGACTTCCGTCTCGCCGAAGACACCCGTTCGTTTGGCGTTTCCGTTGGATTATCGAGAGCGGCTCTTTCCAAACCTCTTTGGAGATGGTGACCTGACTGTGTAATTTTCGTTAGTCCGCGCTCTGCGCAGGAAAGCGCGCCCAGGGAGAAAGTGGACGGATCCCCTAAGCAATGAGTTCACAGCTGTGAACCTGTCTTCTGCGCGACAAAACAAGACGCAGTTCACAGCTGTGAACTTTTCATGCAGCGTCCTTTCTCATAAGGGCCATGATCATGGGACCACAGGAGAATTCACCGAGCGCAGCCTTTGCAGACAGTGACCGCAAATACCCACCAGGTGACCGGATGTCGCCGAAGCGTTCCAACATTGCCAAGATGACCACCGATGCCTCTTCCGGGCCCATGTACTGTTTGGCCTCATCCCACGCTGAAGGAGAGACGCCCATCATAGGTCTTATTACATCGGCAACCCTTACTAGATCATGCCAGTGGCGCACAGGTCGTTCAGCGTAAGTTCGGTATTCAGAGCAAGCGGTCAAAACGAGACCGAGGGGTATTCTAGGTAGATTGTTATCGACCGAGACAGGCTCATCAGTACTACCCTCTGCAACCAGTGCTGTCGCCGGATCGGAGGCGCTGCCCTCGCCCTTCGCTTTTTCTAAGCGTGGTTCAAAAACATAAGAGTCTTTATTTGAATTCTGATGGTGCTGCTCATTTGTGACTTCATTGGTGCTCATGTCTTGTGATTCCACTGGTTCCAACACATCCCTAATGGTGTTGAGGGCTTCAGACAGCGCAGATTCCATCTGCTGCAACTCTGCAAAGTCAAGCTTGCGGCGAAGGTCACGCGCCATCAGGACGCATAGGTCGGATGCCTGGTCCCAGATGGCGCGGTCAGGGCGCAGAGAGCGGCCGTAGTCGACGAGACCCGCTAGATCACGGCGCATGAGGCTTACAGTGGTTCTAAGCCGCTTGTAGCGCTCCTCCGCAGCTCGGACAGCCTCTGCGGCTTCGCACACTTCGACGAAGCGTTGGGCGAGGGGGGCCAGATCGAAGCCGAAAGCGATCTTTTCGTCGCCATATCGGCGCGTGTAACGCTTGCCATTGGGACTGTCGCGACGCACGACGAAACCGGTTTGCACCAGGTTCGCCAGATGCCGCCGCATGGTCGAGCAGGGCATGCCGTTCAGGCGCTCACAAATAGCCTTGTTGGACGGATGCACGACAGTTTCACTATGGTTCCCGCCAACGATCGTGGCCTGATGGAAACTGACCAATGCCTGAAGCACGCTCAAATCACGGTCGGACAAGCCGAAGGCCATACGGGCAGCGGCGAGTTCGCGAAGTGCTTCCCATTTGTTGACTCCGGAAGGCGGGAGGTTCTGTTGCGCCGCTGCCTGATAGTGCAGAATGGCAGCATTTATGGGTCGCCTGAAAGGCGTTACGGGGGTGTAGTCCATTTTACATTCACGAAGACAAAGAAATCACGGTCCGCGAATCACTTAAGACTTGCGAAAAACGGCGTCCGAGACTAACTTGAAAGTGCTAAGAACAAGTCTGGGTCTCGTAGGGCGGTCGCTTTGCGGGACCTTTTCTTTGGCTTTTTCGTGCCTCCTGTTTTTGGTTTCTGCTCTTCCTCAGTCTTCTGAACGCTGCTTCCAGCGTTCATGAAGTTCTTCAATCAAATCATCAGCTTCAGACTCTACCCAGTCGGCAAACTTACTATTCTGCAACTCGATCGAGATCCCTTTGGCGGTGCGTTTGAGCGTGCCGCCACGTTTGCCCCCAATCCTGAGCGGCTGACTGGATGCAGCAGAAGGGGAGGGGGCCTTGGCCGGTTTGACCATCCTTGTGACAACCTTCGACACGGCCTCGAACGCCTGCACAGAGGGGTCGTCGGTCGCAGGTACGGCATCAATCACCATGGCCACATCGGCCTTGCCATGGGTTTCCTCAGCAAGGCGGATCAGGCTGCCCCGATCCAGGTCGTTGTCCGCGATGGCACGGCCCATGGCCTCCCACCGGGGTCGGCCGATACCGTGTGCAGCACCGATGGCGCGGATGAGGTCTGTACCGACCATGTCGGCGATGGCGATGGCCATGGACACCGAAGATTTGGTCACGGTCAGAACTTCTGCAACCTGTGATTGATTTCCAAAGCCCGACGATACGAGTTCTTGCGCAAATATCGCCTTTTCAATGAAGGACAAATCGCGGCGCGCCATGTTTTCGGAAATCTGCGCACGCAGGGCACTGTCATCATCCAGATTGGCAACCAGTGCGCGCACCTTGGCGACCTTGTCTGACTGGCGGATCGCCTCGAGCCGCCGGCGACCATAGACGAGCAGATAGCGGTCCGCCTCTGACGGGTGCCGGCGCACAAGAATTGGTACGGTCTGACCATTCGCCTCGATTGCGGCGCGCAGATCATGTACATCGGCTGGATCAAGCCGGTCGGCCATTCGGTCGTCGACGATACTGGCCGGGTCGAGTTCCCAGACATGATGTGAATCGACCGCATCACGGGCCGAGCGCAGGGCGCGGTTGGACGTCATCATAGGGGTCGCGGCACCAGCCTGAGGGGTAGGGGCCGGGCCACCGGCTGCCGCGAGATTGTCGAGCATCGACATCCGTTTTTTCTTGCCACTCGTCATGACCGCCCCCACGTTTTCTGAATAAGATCAGCGACTTCATCGTTCAGCGCGTTCAGGCTTTCAAGGGCGCGATCGTAGGTCGTGCGGGTAAAGGCGCTCCGCTCGACTTCGTATAGGGTTTGCTTTGTCAGACCTGCATCGGAGATCGCCGTGGATTTGAGCATTGGCGAGTTGAGCACCGCATCGCCATACATGGTGCGCAGAAAGGCGACGATCCGGTTTTGTGGTGCATCCTGAGGTTCATAGCGTGTCAGCGCATAGCGCATCCAGTCGTGGGACATGTCCGCACCGCTTTCGGCGATCACGTCCATTAGATCAGCCGTCATGCGCAGAAATTGCGACATCGACATCACGTCGAGCATTTCCGGATGAATTGTGACCAGTACGCCGGTGGCGGCCGAAAGTGCGGACATGGTGAGAAAGCCCAGTTGCGGCGGGCAGTCGATGACCACAACATCGTAATCGCCGTCAACCTGCGCCAACGCCTCTTTCACGCGGAAAAAGAACAGGCCTGCGTTGCCTTGTGAAAGAGCACGCGGCGTTTCGTGTTCGAACTCCATCAGTTCCAGATTGCCCGGGATCAGGTCGAGGTTCGGGATATAGGTCTTGCGGATGACAGCGCGGATCGGCTCTGGGTCGTCATAGCGGATCGCGTCATAGAGCGTGCCGCCATCTGTCAGATCGAATTCGGGCTGTACGCCATGTAACGCCGTGAATGAGGCCTGCGGATCAAGATCAATGCCCAGGACGCGATAACCGCGCAAGGCCAGCCGTTGTGCAAGGTGTGCCGAAGTCGTCGTTTTGCCCGAACCTCCCTTGAAGTTCATCACACCGATGACTTGCAGGTGATCGCCATCACGCCGTCCGGGGATATAGTCTCCAGGCTTGCGCGCGGTCTTTTCCAGCAGGATACGCAGGGCCTGAATGTCCTGCGCGGAATACAGGCGACGATTGCCGGCCGTCAGTTCAGGCGAAGGGCCCTTGCCATCAAGGTTGATTTTGCGCAGGTATGAGTCGTTCACACCAAGAAGCGCTGCCGCCTCGCCGGAGGTGAATTTGCGCATTTCCTTTGTGGCGTCAGGGGGAAACAGGCTCTCGCGTTGCGAATGCAACTGGTTGGCCAGCCACTCGGAATGCTGGCGGATGACCGCGTTCAGGTCCTGATGCACGAAAGTCTTGTTCATCTGCCCTCTCGATCCGCGCTACGCATCTTCGGCGTGTTCACGGTTATTGACGTTTTTTGCCTCGTTTCCGTGACTATTGCCGTAAGAGTCGGATTCGCGCAAGTTTTTTCCACATCTTGTGTGAGCTCACCGTCGAAACACAAGCCCGTTCGCCGTCGTCGTCGCATGCTGATCTTGGCAATTGCGGCAAGATGATATACATACAGGCTCGTATATCCACTTGGAGGAACGACACCATGCAAGTTGCAAAATGGGGGAATTCGCTCGCGGTCCGGCTGCCTGCCGATCTTGTGCGCGAACTCGGCCTCAAAGAGGGTGACCAAATCGATCTGATAAAGGACGACGGTACCTTGCTCGTCCAGCGCCAACCTCGCGCCGATGAAGTCCTGCAAGGGCTAAGGCGGTTTCGCGGAAAGCTATCCAAGGACGCACGCCTGAGCCGCGACGCTGCGCATGAGCGCTGAATTCGCGGATACAAATGTCGTCCTTTACCTTCTTGACGACGGCCCAAAGGCGGATCGGGCGGAAGACATCCTGGGGCAAGGGCCGCGGATCAGTGTGCAGGTCCTGAACGAAGCGATGGTCAATTGCCGGAGGAAAGCCGGTCTCAGTTGGGAGGAGACCGGCGCTTTTCTCGCAGGGGTCCAATCCTTGTGTGAAGTCGAAGACCTGTCTGTGCAAACCCATTTGGTGGGCCGAGCTTTGGCAGAAAAATACCAGCTTTCGGTCTATGACGCGATGATTGTGTCGGCCGCCCTTATTGCTGGATGCACGACTTTGTGGAGCGAAGATATGCACGACGGATTGCTGGTTGAAGATCAGTTACGCGTCGTGAATCCATTCACCTGACCAGAAAACGGGCTGCAACCTTGCAATTGTTCCATGAGTTGGAAGATTTGCAAGGTTGTGTTTATTGCTCGCACTTCAGCAAGCCCAACTTCTCCGCGCGTTCCAGCAGCATCCTCACGGACGACGGCTGCCAGCTGGCGCGTCCGCGCGGGGTGCGTTCGCGCATGGATTCCAGTCGGTCACAGATCGCCTGGAGCGTGATGTCAGGGTCCGCGCCCTTGATGCCAGCGACAATCGCGGGCAGGCGGTCGTCGGTTTCGCGTCGTCCAGCGCGACCAAGCACTTCATTGGGCAGAAACCCGTCGCGCACATAGGCTTTCACTGCGCGCAGAAGGCGGCTTTGCGTCCAGTGGCGGTCGTAGGGCAGGGGGCCATTGATGATCCGAAGCACATCTTCCCAGGCCATATCGGGTCGAAGTCGTCGGACATGTGGCACCCAGTCCTGAGCCGTCTCGTTCAGCCGCTCCATGTAGCCGTCTTGCCGCGCGCGCCGCACTTTGCGTAGCGCCGCTGGATCGCGGGCGCGTAGGCCCGGGTTCCCGCCGACCCGGCCCTTAGTACGGGCACTTGCCAGCCCCGCCTTGGTACGTTCGCGGATCAGCGCCCGCTCGAACTCGGCCGCGGCGCCTAGAACCTGCAATGTGAACTTGCCCTGTGGGGAAGCGGTGTCGATGGGGTCCTGCAGGGAGCGGAAGAAAGCTCCCTTGGCCTCCAGACGTTCGATCACCTCCAGCAAGTGCGACAGAGACCGCGCAAGCCGGTCGATCCGCACAACGACCAGCGTATCGCCGCTCTGGACGCGTTCGAGCACGCGTGCCAGCACCGGTCGCGCGCGATTGCCGCCCGAGGCGTGCTCTTCAAAGATCTCGACGCAACCCGCAGTTTGCAGGGCCTCAGACTGGGGCAGGGGGGTCTGATCCTCTGTGGAAACACGGGCGTAGCCTATCAGGGGCATAAAATCGGGCCGTTTGCAATTTTATGTATTA
>NZ_JAQIOZ010000029.1 GCF_028023675.1 Primorskyibacter aestuariivivens
GCCTTGAACTCCGGCGAATGGTTCTTCCGTTTCGACATCTCTAATCTCCTTATCGTCGAAGACCAGCAGACAACAAATCGTAGCTTACGTCAGTGTCCGAATTTCAGGGGGTAGCTCAAGCATTTGGGAACGTGGATCATCCGATAGATCCGACGCCAATGATTTTACTTCCCCGATCGTAGTATAGAACGCGTGATAAACTGGCCGTGAGAACCGTTCTTGCTGTTCCAGCCATTCGAAATAATCTTGGTCGTATTCGTCCTCATAGTCATAGGACGAACCTTGCACAGGGCTTGCGTTGATTTCGATTTCTGGGTGATCATCAAACTCAATCTCGCAGCTATCCCAATCAGTTTTCACCCATCCCTCGAAACTCATGCTGCAAGCAGAGCACCTAACACTTACCGGCAAATGGTGGCCGTCCGCCTCGTGGTACACAACGGGCAGCTCTGTGAGGCCATCAACGTCGTCTTGGCAATTGGGACAGAAAAATGAGACGTCAGCTTCTTCCCACTGGGCCTCTTCCATTTCCATCATGAGTGCTTTGGCTCTGCCCATTTTTCGCTTTCCGATTGGGTTTTCTCGGTTTAGTTCAGAATTGCCAGAGCGGTGTAATCCAGACAAGCATTCGGACTGCTATATCAGCTATTAATTTCAGCCTCGAAAGCTTCAATTGCCCCGAGGATATCATCGAAGTCCGGCGCGTCCCCGATGATCATCTCCCGCATGCCGGAATAGTCCCGTCGCAAGGCGGCAGTCAGATCCTCATTCGGCATCAATCTCAAAGACCCAGGCTTCGCCCTTTCGTAGTTGGCCCAAGCGGCTTTGAAGAAAACCGACTTGTGATGAGCGACCTGTTCCAGCAGGTCGACGCTGCTGACAGCACGCTCCTTGGCCTTGTGGCCGATGAGCTGGGCCATGTCGTAGTAGTGGCGTGACATCCGATCCGCGAGGGGTTTGGCGGGGTCTTGATAATATAGCATGTGCAGGATTGTGGCCTTTTCCCAGAAGGTCCGCTCAACACCCAGCACTTTCACATCCACCCCACCTGATCCCAGCAGACCTGGAAAGGCCTGATGAACATATGGCGATATCTCGCGAACCTCGGCAGGCAGATGGACGCCCCGTGCTCCAAACTCGAAACGAACAATGGGTTTGACGTAACCAGCGACACTGTCCGACAAGGATGGATAGGTGAAGAGCAGGGTTTGTGCATCTCCTGGATCAACTGTCAGGGAAAAACCCTGATCCAGACTGGCATCGAATGCAGCCTGAATCTCAGCCAAAAGCGGTCCAGAGACTTCCGTCTCGGCCGCATCCTGGAGCTCCTGAAGCAAGGATTTGCGCTTTCCGCCGGACAGTTCGGGGTTTTCAGGATCGCGGTCGCCTTCAAAACCCAACTGTGCGCGATCGAGGGATAGATCCACATCTTCTGAGAAGCGGTGGATCACGTCATAGGCTTTGGAAAGAGACGTCCCTCCCTTGAAAATCATGTGATCGCCAAAGGAGGGCAGGGCGAAGAGCTGTTTCAGGGACCAGCAGACCCAGAAATCTTTCTCAATGATAGCCTTGGACATCCCGAGCTGCGCCGCTGCCTCCTGGAAGGCTTCGTCTCGTTGTTCAGGGGTGTCGTTGGCAAACTGATCCATGCTCAGGCGTGTGCAACGATCTGCTGCACGACAGGATGCATCCAAGCAGGCACATGCTTGCTTTGCTTGGAAAGCAAAGCTCTATCCTTGTCATCAAGTAAGCGTGCCAACTTGCCAATCACCTGATCATCGACCCGGTCCTTGCCGACATAGCGCAGCGCCTGAAACACGGTACCGGTTTTCTGGCCGGCACCAACTAGCGTCTTGGAGGAGGCATTGCGGAACTGGATCACCTGCCGACCGATTGTTTTGACCCGTGTTGGGCCATCGGTCATATAGGTCGGTCTGGACGGCACCTGGGTGGAGAGCCCCAACTGGTTGGCCGCCATAGCAGGGGAGGGCTGCAGAACCTGGTTGTCCTTGCGGGCCACCGCCTGCGCGATATCGTCCGCGGATGGCGACAGATAGCCAAAGCGCGGGCTTTTCTTGGGATAATCATAGAGCCCCCGCGTCAGGCGTCGGACCACTCCCTGATCCGCCAGACGCGACAACGCCTGATCCACGCTGGCGCGGGACCCGATGTCCAGAAAATCCGAGGGTGCAAAGATTGCGCCGCGGCCTTTTCCGATGAT
The DNA here is from genome assembly GCF_028023675.1 of Primorskyibacter aestuariivivens. Taxonomy (GTDB): domain Bacteria; phylum Pseudomonadota; class Alphaproteobacteria; order Rhodobacterales; family Rhodobacteraceae; genus Marinovum; species Marinovum aestuariivivens. The sequence continues at coordinate 2,222 of NZ_JAQIOZ010000029.1, forward strand.
GCGTTGTTTGATCTTCGACGTGATCATAACTAATCTCCTTGTTAGAAAATAATATATGTTTTTCTGAAAGTCAATGTTGGAGGGTGCGTATCCATGGCCATCTGGAACGGCGGGCAGCGGTCTGTAAGTCAGACATTCTATTGAGGTGACCCAAAGAGCGAAGAAAAGACAGAATTCCAAAATGCTGAGCCGAAGCTCATAAACATTTTTGACAGAGCAAACTTACAAACGCGGGCTCCTAGGGGAGTAGGTCAAGTTTCCAGAAGCCTTACGGCCTCTTCAGGGCTTCCCGAAAAGATCCGGTGTATCCTCGTCGCGACGGCTACTCAAACCCTCACCAAGATGCAGACAAGGGTGTTTAATACGCGTCAAGCCTTTGCCGCCCTCGAAGTGGACCCATCCACCTCTGGGCATGCCAACACTTAGGATCGGGGCCCCGCATATCGGACAAGTCCGCTTGAATGACGCGCCCTTCCTGCTTCCTTGACTATTCTGCAGCACCCAACCGCCGCGGACAGAGATTGTCCGCCCCGTCACCAGTCGGCGGTTGTGGGCTTTTCGATAACACCACCGTTCCGTCATCCGAGCCCCCTTCTTTCCTCAACTCTACTGCCGCTCGGTGTCGAACGTACGTAGAAGCCTTGGGGTATGGCCTCCTGCACCAGACCGACATGCGAGATCAGACCCACAGCCCGACTACCCTCTGTCAACGCAGCAAGAACCTGGATCACTTGGTCCAGCGTGCCCGCCCCATTCTCGGTGTCGAGGCTACCGAAGCCTTCGTCGATGAAGATCGTATCCATCCGGATTTTGCCAGACAGGCTCTCGACCACATCGGCGAGCCCGAGCGCCAAGGCTAGTGCCGCGATGAATGTCTCGCCACCGGACAGAGTAGCCGTTGGACGCGCTTTTCCGGTGTTAATGTCGAAGACCTCGATTTCGAGTCCGCGCTTGCCGCGCCCACCCGATGCTTCGAGCCCGCGTGCAAGCCGGTAGCGTCCGCGCGTCATCGGGTCGAGTCGCATGTTCGCCGCGTCGAGCACCTGGTCGAACATAGCGCCAATCGCGAAGGTCTCGAGCGTCATCTTGAAATCGTTCTTGCCATTGGCCAGATCGGCCAGCCCCCGAAGAGGACCGGTTTCGGATTCAAGCCGCTCGGTTTCGGCCAAGGCCTCGGCCAGCGATTCTTTAAATCTGGTAAGTGACGTTACATCCGTTTTGTCTGTGGCGAGCGCCGCATTGGCCGCGTCCGAAAGGTGGGTAGCGTCGGCCAATGCTGATTGAAGCGGGGCTAGATCCGGGCGCTCGTGATCCGCACAAGCGGCTTTGGCGTTCTGCCATGTCGTACGCGCCGCGATCAGGCCCTCACGATGATCGGTCACCGTCTTACGGTCGGCGTCGAGAGTCGGGAAATGCGCCTTGCAAGCATCGTATCTCGCATCGTCCAGCCCGACCTCATCCAGCCGAGCGCGAAAATCACCTTGCGCCTTTTCCACGCGCCGCGTCTGCACCTGGCGCGCCCGCTTCGCTGCTTCGAGCTGCTCCTGCGCACGGGTGAGCGTCTCGCTCGCTACTCGATCCCCCTGCATCGCCAGTTCCAGCGCTTTGGAGAGCTGTCTTTGCTCGCCTTGCAAAGCCTCCCGCCGTGCGACAACCGCCTCGGGCGTACGAAGACCTTCCGGCAGGGTCCCAACAACTGTATCACGCTTGGCTCGCGCACCGGCCAAAGCGGTCTCAGCCCGGCCTGCGACCGTGCGCGCCTTAGCCTCGGCGGCTTCGGCCTCGGTCACTTTCCGCTTGAGATCGGCCAACCGCTCCGCCATCGCGTCAATATCGACGGCCTCACCAAGCTCGGCGACAGTGCCTTCCAGCCGTACGATTTCAGATTCGAGTTCCGCCAACGTGCGCTCAGGTCGTTCCTGTTCGTCCAGTGCCCGTTTCTTTTCGTCGAGCCGCGTTCGGCAATTGCCGAGTTCGCTTTCTGCCCGAACCCTAGCTTCGGTTGCGGTTCTCGCCTGAGCCTGCGCGCTACGAAACGCTTCGGTCAAACCAGATTGTTCGGGCGTGCCATGGGCCGGCGTAGGATGATCGTGGGAACCACAGACCGGGCAGGGCACCCCTTCGATCAACTTTTCGGCCAGAATGATCGCCTGCGTGCGCGAAAGCCGTGCCTCGGCCTCAATCAGGGCCGCATCGGCGGCTTCCGCCACTTCGGTCTTTGTCGCCAGTTCGCTCGATGCGGCTTCGACCTTTTGTTCGGCATCCGCGACGGCTCCCTGCGCCTTTGCATGCGCCGCTGCCTTGACCAGTTCCCGATTGACCTCGGCCAGTTCGCCAGTCAGCTTACCTCGCTCCGCCTCGGTCTTTCGCGCCTGTTCAAGCTCCAAATCGGTCGCGTCGCGCTTAGACTGGAGCCATTCGCGTGCTTCTACGGCCTCGGTCAGCGCCTTCTTGGCCGACGCTTCGTCCTTCGCAGCTTCATCAAGCGCTTTCTGTAGCTCCGCTGCCTGCCCGACCTGGTTCTCGATCGCCTCCAGCTTTGTCAGGTCGGCCTGAACCTGCTGCCGTCGCTCCTCGCCCGACTGCACCTCGATCAGTTTTTGCGCCGCCTCCTTCTTCGCCCCAGTGGCGGTGTTGAGTTCCGCTTCGGCCTCGGTGACGGCATTTTCCGCAATCCGTCTGTCGTACTCCGCATCGTGCAAAGCCGTCTCAAGATCACGGGCTTGCAGGGCATTCTTGACTACCTCAACTCGCATGGCCAGAGCATCGATCTCACCCGATTTCGCTTCTAGATCGTCAAGCGCCTGTTGCGCCGTATCGACGGCAGCAAAAGCCTTTTCGATCTGTTCGCCTTCAGTCAAAGCCTTGCGCGCGGCTTCGTTCGCCGCCTCTGCAATCTGCTGAATTCTCTGCTTCTCTGCTACCCTGGCTTCCGCCGCAGAAATTCCTAGTTCCAGTGCCTCGGCGCTCTCGAAGCCACGTTCCTCAAGCCGGGCTACATAGAGTGCACGCTGGTCGCGCAACGCTCGCTCTGCCTCTGAGGCTTCTTCCTTCAGCCGGGCGGCCAGGTCGCGATAGATCTTCACGTCGAAGAGATCTCGCAATATCTCGACCCGTGCATCAGTTTTTGCAGCAAGAAACGTCTCGAACTTGCCTTGCGGCAAGAGCACGATCTGGCGAAACTGATCTGCCCCGTAGCCCAACAGCGCCTCGACCTGTTGACCCACGACCGAGACCTTCTTTTCAGCAATGACGCGGCCAGACTGACTTGAGTCAAGTGTATCCACCGAGATTCCGGTGACGTCGAAAAGCGAAGCTTCCGCCGCGTCTTCTGTCATCCCTTCGCCTCGCGCCTTCGGGCGCTCTTGCGCCGGACGACGACGGATCAGGTAGGTTTTGGTTCCGAGTTCAAAAACAAATTCGACTTCAGTGGGTAGATCGGGCGCAGAGTGATCCGAACGCAGCGAACGTGGCTCCTGATCGGTCTTGGTTGGTGCTCCGAAAAGCGCGAAGGACATCGCCGAAAACAACGTCGACTTCCCAGCCCCTGTTTGGCCGTATATTCCGAACAGCCCTGTTTCCAGCGCGGAGCGGAAATCTACGACCTCGGTTGTCGCGAACGGCCCAAAGGCCTGAAGCGATAGGCGAATGGGTCTCATGTCTGCTCCTCCCCGGAGGCTGAGGCGTGGAGCTTGTCCGCGACGATCTCGACTTCGGCAGCACTTAGTTCCCGGCCGCGTACAATCTTCATGAAGTCGCCGACCATCTCGATCGGCGTGACCGCGACCCGACCACCGCTAAGCATTTTGGTCTCTGGGGCGCGACCCTGTCGGTCGTAGGCCAGATGGCAGGCATTGGGGTAGATCGCGCGCAACCGCTTCATCGGATCTATCAGAGGGTTTTCATCCGTTAGATTGGCCTGGATGAAGTCTTCAGACGGCGTTCCTGCCAGAAGATCCGAGAATGCCCCGGTCAACGAGCGCACTTGCCGGATCGGACGGAAAGCTACGGTACGGATCTCGACTCCTTCAGCTTTGAGATCGACGACAGTCATGGATTTTTCACTTCCCGCCTCGTCGAAACCGAAGGCGAGCGGTGCGCCGGAATACCGAATATGGCTCGCGCCTACTTCCTGCGGCTTGTGCAAATGCCCCAGTGCCACATAATCCGCCCCGTCGAAGACTTCAGAGGGCACAGTTTCGATCCCGCCGACCCGTGTCAGGGCGCGCTCGGTCTCACCGACCGCGCCGCCTGCAACGAAGGCATGAGCCACTACGACCCAACGCGCTCCTTCAGGCACCTGACCCCTCGCTGCGGAGATTTGGGCTGCGATGACATCTGCTGGCGTGCTTATACCCTCATCCCCAAACACTTCCCGCGCGGCGTATTCATAGGAAAAGGGCAGCGCGGAAAAGGCGATCTCGCCATGCTCGTCACTCAGCACAAGCGGAGTCTCGACCGCGTCGGCGATTCCGCGCACCAGCACCCTCGACGCGGTGGAGAAGACAGACATTGCCTCGATCCGGTCACCGGAATCGTGGTTTCCCGAGATCATCACCACCTCGGCTTCTGTCTCTTCTGTCACACGCTTAAGGAAGCGGTTGAACTGCCGGATAGACGAGTTGGGCGGTGAGGCACGATCAAAAACGTCCCCGGCGATCACAAGAACATCGACCCGTTCGACCAAGAGCGCCTCGAGAATCTGGCTTAGGACGACTTCATGATCCTCCTCGAGGCTCAACCCCATGAACTGACGCCCCAAGTGCAGATCTGCAGTATGAAGTATTCTCATTTCGCACCGTCAATTATTACACATGTAAAAACTATATGGACAATGGTAGGGAGTCAAGATATCCTTCCCCCATGCCCTTCGAAGACCTCAAACATGCCCAGCGTGCGCGCCTGGAATACCTCGACAGACTGTTTTTCTGGGATGGTGCAGCGACTCGTGCCTCCTTGATCAAGCGATTTGGTATTTCGAATGCGCAGGCCGCTCTCGATTTTCGGACTTACCTCGCCGAAGCGCCAAAAGACGCACTGCACTATGATGCGTCGTCGCGCCAATACCTTGCCCATGACAGCTTTGAACGGCTTAGTGGCAAGGCATCCTCGATGGAATTGGAGCAACTCTTGGTCGGCGCACCATCCCCCGCATTCGATAGATTGCCAGATTTGCAACGCACTCAGGACCTGCGTGTCTTACGGCCGCTCTACCGTGCCTTCAGGGCGAAAGAGGCAACGAGGATCGTTTATCAGTCGATGCGAGATCCTGAACCGATGACTCGCTGGATTGCACCTGTTCGGTTTGCTTCTGATGGCGTTAGGCTTCACGTACGAGCCTGGTGTTTTGAACGTGAGGGTTTCCGTGACTTCCATCCTGCTCGCATAGACCCTGACCAGTCTTTCGCAAAAACCAAGCCAGCCGATGCGGTGCCCCGAGATGACGATTGGTTCACCTGGGCCATCCTGAAACTCAAACCGCATTCAAGATTGACTGAGGCGCAGCAACGCGTGGTCCGCATCGAATTTGGGTTCACCTCAGACGTACTGGAGGCCAGAACCCGGAAAGCACTTGAGTTCTACACGGAACGCCGATGGGGTCTTGAGCAAAAGGAGCCTCGTCTAGAACGGGTCTCTATCGACTATGTTCCGATGAGTGAGGAGGAGATCGATGCAAATTGACATGCGCCGCATAGATCCCTCCCTCAACATGAACCGGTTCTATTCCGTGGAACTGACCAAAGACCTGTTTGGCCACCACGGCGTCCATCGGCAGTGGGGTCGCTTTGGGACTTGGGGGCGGCATCGCCATGATTGGTATGCGACAGAATCTGAGGCTGAATCTGCCCTTACCGATCTGGTCAAACAGAAACTAACATGCGGCTATCTTATTCAGCCGCCTCCGTCCAACAGTCAGGATAGCGCGTTGGAAGCACTGATCAGCTTTGACTTCCAACCGCTGAGCCTGACTGCAGCACATGGTAAAGCCGAAAAGCTTCAGTTCGGCAGAAAAATTTTTCCGGATTTGCCTAACTGCAAACGATTAAAGGGAAGAAGGTAAACAAACACGCGCGACGGGACATCGGGCAAATCTTGAGGGGGCAGTATGGCAATACCGCTGACAAAAAGGAAAAAACCTGACAAAGCGGGAGAGCTTGGTGAGCTGTATGCTCGGTTGCCTCAGGTCGAATGCCAAATCGACGATGTGATTAACCTTGAACTGGGGGATCTAAAGACACGCCTGAACGTCTTCAATTGGAAGGATACAGCGTATCTGGCATCGGAGACCTTGGTCCACTTGATCCGCAAAGCCCGCAGGGAAAAGAACAGACCGGTCCTCGATGCTGCTGTCAAAGCCCTGTTCAGGAGATGTGAAGCCAACCTGCTCAGGACGGTTGATAACTCTCTGCCTAATGCAGACAAAATACGCGAAGACACGTTGGCAGAACTTGGCAAACTGTTGGCGCGAGATGGAACCGGAAAGGTGCCGGATCGTCTCGATCTCTTTGAATGGCGCTTCAATTTGCAGTTTCAATCGCTACGGATCGACGCGATCCGGCGCGAGACAAATGCCGTCAATCGCAATGCCTCTCTTCCAAGCGATGCTACCGCGGTTGATGTTGCCGATTTGGAAGCCGCCTTCGACAAAGTCGCCAGTTGCCAGACAACGTCTGACGCAAATGGCATATATGTGCCATCTCCCGAAGACCAGATGATGGCACGAGACATCTATAGACAACTCTACAAGTTGCCAAAGGATGAACGAAACGCATTGATTGAAACCAAGATCATTGGCCTGACCGAAGAGGAGGCTGGGAGCAAACTAGGCGTTTCGTCTCGTACCATCAGAACGCGCAAAAAAAATGCGATAGCAAGACTGAAAAGCCTAAAGGAAAGCACATGACCCCGAACGCAGCCCAATCTGAATTGTTCCTGCAGGATGCCATCCTTGAATTGATGGAGGCGAACAGACTTCCTGACGCGCAACTTGTCGAAGATATCGTCAGCGAATATCCAGATTTCGCCGCAGAAATCACCGAGTTCGCCGTAGAGCTGGCAATCGACATGCTCGTAAACTCTGATCGGAATGAAGACGCTGTAGTTGTTCAAGACGATGTGTCGCCAATGGTTTCCCGCGCACTCAGCAACTTCGAAAACGAACTCTTTTTGCGTGACGATTCATTGAAATCAGATGACGTCATCGCACGGGTAGTTCCGGAGGTAGACTCGATTGACCCCTTCGCAGACATGGATCGGAAGAGTTTTGGCCGGTTTGCACGTTCCATTCATGCGAATAAGGTATTTGCTCTGAAATTGAGAGACCGGCAGATCCGGCTTGATACGATTCCGTATAGGTATTTGGAACTCATTTCTGAGTGTTTGAAAATCAGACTTGATCAGCTGTTAACTTATCTCAACGGGCAAGACCGCCGGCCGGCTATGGGCACACAGTTTTTCAAGGCAGATGACAGACCAAATCACGACCTTCAACAGAGCTTCGATGAAGCGGTCGAAAGCTCTGGTCTGACCGACGATCAGAAACGATATCTAAAGAGTTTGAAGTAGAATGGACGGATTCGAACCGATACGCAGGGCTGCACACGAGCTGCATCGGGCTACACTGGATGCAGGGGGCGATCCGCTCAATCCGCTTGCATTTGTGACGCATGCGATTGAGGCCTTGGACGATCTTGACCTGGATCTAGTCTGGCTTGAACCGGACGATCCTGGGTTGAAGGGCGCAAGAGCTCGATTTGATGACCAAGCCGGCCTGATCAGTTGTGAAAATGCGGGTGAGCCAGCAAGCCGCGCACTTCTTGTTGCACACGAAATCGGACACGATCAGCTGCATGCGGGTTCCCTGAACTGCAACTCAGCAGATGTGGATGTCTCACAAACAACAGAAGCAGCGGCAGTCGGATTGCAGCGTGTAGAGAGCTATGGCGTGCGGGAACGGCAGGAGTTGCAGGCCAATGTCTTTGCCAGAGAGTTCGTCTTTCCCCGGCAATTTGCGCGACATCTCTTCGTCGAGGAAAAAATGTCTGCCGTGGCAATCGTCGAAGCGACGGGTCTTCCTCTCGCGGTCGTTCGCCAACAGTTGTTCGACGCGCTCTTGCTCCCTCCCGGTCAGCCGGCGAACGAGAATAACTCCGCGAGTTACATTCCCAAGCCGGACAAGTCCCAAGACAGGGCTGTCGCGCATCGCGATTCACCCTATCTTCTTCAGGCAGGCCCGGGCACTGGTAAGACGAGAACGCTGATCAAGCGAATAGTCGCCTTGATCGAAGAGGGCGTCGATCCTGCCTCCATTCTGGTTCTTACATTCTCGAACCGGGCTGCAGGAGAGTTGTCAGAGCGTCTCGAACATGCTGTTCCTGAAGGCGCTGCCAAGGTTTGGGTCGGAACTTTTCATGCATTTGGACTGGACATTGTACGGCGGTTTTATCGCGAGTTAAACCTTCCGGATAATCCCATTCTCTTCGATAGAAGCGATGCGATCGAGGTCTTGGAAGAACTTCTACCAACCCTTCCATTGGTGCACTATCGTAATCTGTGGGATCCAACTCTTGTCTTACGTGATATTCTGGACGCGATTTCGCGCGCCAAGGATGAGTTGGTCACGCCCGATCGCTACCGCGCGCTTTCAGACGCCATGCTCAGTAAAGCGAAGGCCGCGGGCGATGATGAGAAGATTGAGGCCGCCGAAAAATGCCTTGAAGTCGCGGATGTCTACGATCTCTACGAAAAGACGCTCTCCGAGCGAGGCGCGATAGATTTCGGTGATCTAGTCATGCGGCCAGCACTATTGCTCGACGCCAATACGGCCGTGAATGCCGAGCTACAGCTTCGGCATAGGCACGTACTCGTCGACGAGTACCAGGACGTAAACCGGGCCAGTGCAAAGCTCGTTAAGCTCGTCTCAGGGGATGCAAAACGGCTGTGGGTCGTCGGTGATGCAAGACAGTCCATCTATCGATTTCGTGGCGCGTCTTCGGCGAACATGACGAAGTTTGCTGTGGATTACGACAAGCCAGTGATCGATAAGCTCGAAATCAATTATCGGTCCAGTGAACAGATAGTTGATAGCTTTGTGGCTACAGCCCCGAAAATGGGCGCTTCACAGGGCATGTTGCCCTTAAGTCTTTCCGCGAACAACGGTCCCGGACCGGCGGCGACGGAAATCCGTCGGTTTGAAAGCCCCACGACGAAATTGAGGGGATCGCTGCCTGCATCGAAGATCTGAAGGCCTCAGGAGTCACTTATCGCGATCAAGCGGTGCTGTGCCGGACAAACAAAAGGTTAAACGAAATCGCGGCCGGCCTGGAAGCACGCGGTATACCGGTCCTTCACCTTGGAAGCCTTTTTGAGCGCGAAGAAGTTCGCGACCTCCTGGCTTTGCTCAACCTTGCGATAGACCCTTTTGGTGACGCCATGGTGCGTGTTGGCACCTTGCCTCGCTATGCGTTGACCCTTCAGGACATCTATCAGATCGCCAAAACCATCAGAGATGACGATATCTCCACACTCGAAGGTCTTGCGGCACTTCAGGCCGACGTTGCGCTCTCCGTTTGTGGTCGCGCCGGGTTAGCACAGCTTGTTGAAGATCTGACTGATCTTAAAAACACCAGCACGGCATGGGAGTTTCTCGCATCATATCTGCTGGATAAAACAAACCACGCCCGCGACATCGCGACCTCGAAGACGATTTCAGGACAGATGAAGGGTGTCGCGATCTGGCAGTTTCTGAACTTCTTGCGGGACGAAGTCCCCATTAAGGACGGGTTGCCAATCGAGCGAACGCTCGCCCGAATCCGACAGATGGTTTTACTTGCCGAGGAACGGGACCTCCGGCAAGTTCCCGATGCCGCATTGCACATGAATGCCGTCCGATTGATGACGGTCCACGGCAGTAAAGGTCTTGAGTTTGAGGCCGTCCACGTTCCCGGGCTGACGGTCGCCAGTTTCCCATCCAGCAATCGCGGCCAACGCTGTCCGCCACCGGATGGCATGGTTGAAGGGTCTGATATTCTCTCCGCAAAAGAGTTCGCCAAACAAGCCCATGCCACAGAAGAAGAGTGCTTGTTTTTTGTCGCGATTTCGCGCGCTCAAAAATACCTCAATCTCTATTTGCCGAAAAAGCAGCCGAACGGAAACAATCGCAGTGAATCCAAATTTCTCAGCTGGCTTCCGCCGCATCTGGTAACCCAAATAGAAAACCCGGACCAATTGAGCGGCCCATCTATCACCGACGATCCAAACACGATTGAGGTCTGCTGGTCGGATACTTGGAGAATGACGGAAAGCCGTTTGACTGCCTATGAACGATGTCCGCGCCGCTTCTTCTACACGCATGTGATGGGCCTTGGCAGCGCCCGAAAAATGACAGCGTTCTCAAAAACACATGACTGTATCTACGATCTAATTCGCTGGCTCAAGGTGGAACGTCTGTCGGAGGCGCCTTCGCTCGCGGCGGCAGAAAGCGCATTTGATGACATCTGGCAGCGACGGGGTCCTGTCGGCCATGCCTATGCAGCCGCATACCGTCAGCTTGCATCCCGCTTCATTCGTAATCTTCTCGCCGCCGGTGACGGAAGAGAGTTTCTTGAAGCCAAGCGCTTGCCGGTTGAACTTTCCAGTGGAACGGTATTTGTCGAGCCAAGCGAAATATCCAGGCAACAAGATGGAACCATTTCAGTTCGCAGAGTTCGCACTGGCTATTGTCGTAGTGATGAATACTCACGCCTAGAATACGCCCTCTACAAATTGGCAGCGCAAGCTGAATATGGTGCAGGTGTGCTCGTCGAGGCGCTACATCTCACCGACAACATTAGCGAGCCAGTTCCAACAACCGACCGCGTCATTTTAAACCGCTCCAAATCTTCCAATAAGATGCTGGATCAGATCGCTGCGGGACAGTTTCCGGCAGACACAGATCCGATTTCCTGCCCAAGGTGTCCTCACTTTTTCATATGCGCCGCGACGCCGCGCGGACGTATAAAGCAATCTTAACTTTTTTCGACCCGCGCTTCCGGATCGGGCCACCAGAAAACGATTAACCATTCGAAGGGACGTAGGTGGGCAATGGTGCTTCACTCTTCAGTTCCCTGGAGAATGAGTAATGACCCAAATTGACGTATTTTATCAAGGCGAGGACCTTGACGACATCCAACACCTGGAACTTGAAGATGCGGCAACCATCGGCGACTTCAAAAAGCTGATCAGCGAGCGTCATGGCGCCAATGTTGACGTCCACGTGTTCATCGAAGATGCTGAAGATCCGTCTTCTGACGATGCCTGTCTGGCCGATCTCGGGGACCCGACTGGCCTCAAACTTCACTATCATCGTCAGCGTCGGATCGAAGTGTGCGTCACCTATAACGGTGAAGATGAATGTCGCCTGTTTCCGCCATCGGCCACGATCAAGCGTGTCAAACGCTGGTTCGCGAAGAACAAGTTTGGCATGGCCAAGGAGGAGGCGGGGGAACATCTGCTTCAGATTTCCGGCACCCACGAACGGCCTCACCCCGGCACCCATATCGGCGCGCTTGCCAAATGTGGCTGTACCAAGCTGGAGTTTGATCTCGTCCCTGATCAGCGTGTCAACGGTCACACCGAGTTGGGTCAATGAGCAGTCCTGACGAAAGGGCATTGTCCGCCGATCTCGCCAAGCCGTCCTTCAAGCTCGCTGCACTTGAAGGGCGGTGGCGTCTCGCCGAGATGAGTTGGCCTTATGTCTTCATCGCTGTCACCGCGTCGGACGGCAGAGAATATGTCCTTCGGTTTCATTGCGCAGGTTATCCAGAGCGCGCGCCGACAGCCGGCCTTTGGGACATGTCCAAGAACTCTCAACTGGGCTTGGATATGTGGCCACGGGGCAGGGGCGGTCGACTGTCATCGGTCTTCAGGACCGACTGGAAGAACGGTTCAGCTCTTTACCTGCCTTGCGATCGTACAAGCTTCGAAGGCCACGAAAACTGGCGTCAGGAAATGCCGTCGAAAATCTGGAACCCGAAAATCGGGATCAATCAATATCTGGAGCTGGTTCATGAACTTCTCAATTGCGCGGACTATACGCCACCTATTCGCACCGCGGCATGAATTGTCATGCTCATGGTTGGTATGGCGGAAGCTGATGGCCAGCCTGCGTCAGCGCGGCGCCAATAGCAGCCGCGAAAGCGGTGCATTTCTTCTTGGCTACAAGGCCGGTGGCCAAGCCCGGATTGTGGATTTCGTTCTTTATGACGATCTTGACCCGCATTGTCTGGAGTCAGGCATCGTGCGCTTCGACGGACGGTATTTCAGTGAACTGTGGGCAATCTGCAAAGCGCGGAAACTGACCGTCGTGGCGGATGTACACGTCCATCCCGGTGGAGAGCAACAAAGCAAATCAGATCGTGCACATCCAATGATTTCCCGATCAGGGCACCTGGCACTCATCGTCCCCAATTTCGCAAAACGCGCAAAGCGATCGACCGTCGGGATCTATCGCTACCTCGGAAACAAGGATTGGGAAAGCGTACCGAAATCGAAGCGCAAATCGTTTTTTCATGTTGGATTCTAGGGAGGCCCTTATGGATATGCCAGTAACTGGTGACACCCTTCACCGCCTGATGAAACAGGCTCTGGATAGCGGCACCGTTGAGAGCGTCGAGGACGCCAAACGCCTGTTTGAAGGCTACCGACTTTCAGTATCAATTGATCCAGCCGATGCCGACAGCCCTGAACATCAAACCGCGTTACTCACGGTCGTTGCTCTTGCAAGCCGAGTGTTTCTGGGTGGGGTTCATGTATCGGGTGCCTCGAGTGCGCCGCTGTTAACTGGGCACAAGGGCAGCAAGTCATTGGCTGATGAGATCATTAAGCACGGTGGTGTAATAGCGTCAGACTTGAGTGAGGACCCCGTCATTTATATCGGGGGAGGCGCGCGTCCCAGACGCGACGGGTTTGCCATTCGCACACAAGCTGCGGGGTGGCGAGGCGGTATTATGCCAGCGTATTCTGCACTTGGAGTTCCCCAAAAAGCTCCAATTGCGACCGCGGCAACTTTAAGTGCTGCCCTCGCCGTGGCCGAAGCATATTTTCACGTAAGTAAAGCCTTGCCAATCGCTGGTCGGCGCACTCTAGGGCTGTCTCTTTGGAAGCTCAATCCAGACATCGATTGGCGCGCTGAAGATCCGTCTGAACCCACGCTCAAGTATTTACCAAATCGACTTTGGCTGATCGGTCTCGGCCACTTAGGACAGGCCTATCTTTGGAATGTGGGCCTGTTACCTTATGCAGACCCCTCGGCTCTGTCCCTCGTTCTGCAGGATATCGACGACGTCACCACCTCGACACATAGCACCTCTATTTTGACCGCACCGTCCATGGTCGGCCAGAAAAAAACCCGTGTTCTCGCCGATTGGGCAGAAGGCCGGGGATATTCGGTCTCACTGATGGAGCGGTATTTTACAGACGACTTTTTGCGCCAGCCTACGGAACCCGCCATCGCCTTGTGCGGCCTCGATAATGCACTTGGGCGCAGAGCACTCGACAAAGCCGGCTTTGACTTGGTTGTCGAGGCCGGGCTGGGGCGGGGTCACCACGACTTCCAGAAAATCAGAATGCATGTCTTACCAGGTCTCCGGCCGGCCGACGATATTTGGCGAGCTGCAGACTATTCAACTGGCCACGCCATGCCAGTTGCCTATGAAAAACTGGTGAAAGCCGGGACGCTTGATCAATGCGGTGCTACGCTCCTGGCGGGCAAAGCTGTCGGAGCCCCCTTCGTTGGAATGGTAGCCTCCTGCCTCGCGGTTAGCGAGATTCTGCGCCTTCTGCACGGTGGGCGCCGGTGTCAGCTTGCCGATCTAGATCTTTTGAGCATAGATCATCGTCACATTGTGGAAAGCGGACAAAATGGCGAGCCTGCACACATGAATCCCGGCTTCACTGATGCAATGATCGGTTAGGCTTGGGGAAGGTAAGTCGAAGGGCGCCAGCGGATTGTTGTGGTATCTTTGATCAAGCGATTTCACGTCGAAGCATCGTTCATCGAAGCAGCTGTCCTAGGCCTTTAGGTCCAAACGCCAAAACTTGTTGACCGTGACGCTTCCAAGGCGCGAAGCTGTCCGAACAATTGATCAATCCTGAGGAAGTAATGGCCAGAAATCTGCAAGTGGATGAGCAGGTCTTTATCCCCAAGTCGAAGATTGGCATTGAAAACGTCGAAGGTTCTGCGTTTCGGCAGAGTCGTGTGGTTGCCGTCGCGGACAGGACAATCACGATCGACTTGGTGGACAATGATGGCAACAATGTCTCCGTGGGTTCTTCTGCAGCTCACCGAGGCCTTGGCTTCTTGATTGTAAGGATTGGAGATTTCAGGACGGAAGACAGCCTTCTAGACCCTCTTGCAAAATCAGTCCTGCAGTTTTCAAGAATTTTGGTGACAGACGAATTTGTCAGGCGGATTGACATTAGAACAATCGACGAACTCGGCAGCTACTGGGCTTTGAACCACGCGGTCTACAGTCACCTAATTTTCATTGGCCACGGCTCGCCTGATTCTATTGCATTTGGCCTCGGAGAACCCGCAAATTCCGAACAGCTTTTAGCAGCATTGGAAGTCGAAGGAGTGCAACCAAAGACGATTCTGTTCCTCGCCTGCGAAACAGGAAAGGCGCCCATCGCAAGAGAGATATCAACGAGCCCCGTTTGTGAATCTTACATAGCTCCATATTCGGCGGTTCACGGCGCAGACTCTTCATTGTTTGTACAAATGTTCTTGAACAAGCACCTTTTAGACGGAAGAACTACGACGGTTGCGTTTAAACATGCTTACGCAGCGATCGCGCGATGTCCATTCCGCATTTGGGAAAACGGGAACCTGAAATCTGGATATCACGCAAGGTGAATTGCCTTTTTGTTTAACATAATAAACCTTATCAGAAATTGCGCTTCAGCCTGGCACATTCTAAACTGGGTTGCGACAAAATCCCTATCTTGCTGAAAGGCAAGGAGAACGGACATGGCCCACACAGAGCTGGATTTGCGAGAGAGACGCGCAATTGAAGACATGCTGAACGCGAAAGTGCCGGTGAGCAAGATCGCAGCTGAGATCGACAGGCACCGCTCAACTGTCTATCGCGAGTTCAAGCGGAACTTTTTCATCGATGATGAGCTGCCATATCTGAACGGTTACTACGGCATGAATGCGCAGAAGTACGCGTCAGATCGGCGCGCGCGTCGGCGTAAGCTGATCCGCCTGGAAGACTTGCGCGCCCATGTCATCGCTCAATTGAAGGTCGGTTGGACGCCGGAACAGATCGCGGGTCGGCTTGGCTACGACGCTCAGCCCATTCGAGTGAGCCACGAGACGATCTATGCTTATGTCTACAGCCCCGAAGGCCAGTCTGAGCAGCTGGCCCGCCACTTGCCCAGTCGGCGCAAGAAACGCAGGCCGCGCTATGCCAGGCGTCCCAGGGGCCAGGTATTTCCGCCAGATCGATCCGTCCACCAACGCCCAGACCATGTGAAGACGCGCGAGACGTTCGGCGATTGGGAGGGCGACTTGATGATCTTTGAGCGCTCTCAGGGAACGATGAATGTCGCCTCTCTGGTCGAGCGGAAGACCCGCTTTGCCGTCCTGTTCTGCAACAACGACCGCAGCTCGACCCACTTCATCAACAAGCTGATGGATGTGATGGAACCCCTGCCCCAGCCAGCCCGAAAGTCGATCACTTTTGATCGAGGCTTCGAGTTCCGCGCGTGGCGCAAGCTGAAGTCGGGCATCGGCACCGATAGCTGGTTCTGTGATCCGCAGGCGCCCTGGCAGAAGGGATCGGTCGAGAACCTGAACAAACGCGCGCGTCGGTATCTACCTCGAGACACCCAACTCGCGGCGCTCTCAAATCGCAATATGAAGGCGATTTGCGACCGCCTGAACGGCACGCCCAGAAAGTGCCTCGGATGGCGTACCCCAACCGAAGCCTTCAGAGACGAACTGATGAAACTGAGATAGCGGAAACCGTCGCAACGACCCTTGAGCCATCACTGAGTTCACACACGTTTTTCTTAAGTGGACACGCTTCGTGCAACTGCCAGCAGTAATGCTATCAATTCAGATTGTGAGATGCCTTTTCCCGCTTCGTCGTCCCGAATCGAAACTACGATTGCCCCTCGAACATTGTCGTCATTTCCGAGAACTGGCGCAGCATAACTCACTTCTCCCAAGATCGTCTCTTCTGCAGTCATTGCGTATCCATCGTTGGCGATGGCTTCTATGCTTTCAATCACTGCGCGCGGGTCAGTTTCTGTTTTTGGCGTTATTGGATCAAAACTCGAGGCCATCAACACTCCATCCCGATCTTTAGGTGCGAGTCCGGAAAGGATGACTCTTCCTCCTGCAGTAGCGAACGCTGGTCTCCTACGTCCAACAAGGGAAGTGAGAAAATCAGTTTCGTCACCGGCGATTCTTGCTAGATAAACGATCTCCGTTCCGTCGAGTTCACAATACGACACTCGGCCTTTTGTCTTGTCCCGGATATCGACGAGAAGAGGCCAAATCATCTTGACCAACGGGTCAGTGATCAAGAATTTATACTGAAAATCCAGGGCTCTCAATGCAAGCTGATAAGTCTTCTTACGTTCATTTTTCTCAATATAGCCGTGAGATTCCAACGTTTTAATTGCGCGATCGACAGTTTGAAATGTCAAGCCCGTCTCAGTTTGAATCTGCTTGTTTGTTAGCTCATGCCCATTTGCCAGAAAGCAATTCAACACACCAAACGCTCTTTCGATAGAGTCTACAAACAATGGGTTTTCGCGTTTTTCCGAAAGTGAAGGCATATCCAAGACCTAAACAGAAATATTCATACGAGAAAGTGTAAGCGCCGTTTCCATAGCCATCTTAGAAAGCAAACTTCGGTTCTCCGGTGCCTCCATCTCACCTACTGTTGTACCCAATCCGACGGCCGCGATCGCCTTTCCAGACGGGGAAAAAACCGGCGCACCAATGGCTGCTGACCCTTCAATAACCTCCCCCAATTGAAAGGCGAACCCATCACTGCTTGCTTGCCTGATTTTGGACCTGATCACGTCCATGTCAGTTATGGTTCGCGAAGTTGGTGTGGGTATTTTCGAAGACTGCAAGATGCGTTCACACTGCTCATCCGGCATCGTGCTCAAAATCGCTCGCCCGTAGGCACTTGATACGGCTGTCCACCTCCTGCCAGCAGGAGATACCGAAAATGCCTCTGCCCTGCTTGGGATCCTAGCAAGATACACGACCTCGTTGCCGTCCAATACCACGAGGTCCGCCCGAAGGTTGGATGTGTTGGCCAGGCGAACGAGAACAGGCATTCCCATTCGAAGTAACTGGCTATTCTTTAGATACGAGAACGAAAGGCCAAGCAGTTTCTGACTAATTCGATATGCCCTGCCCTGCTCTTCAAATTCCAAGTAACCCATTGCGTTTAAAGTGAAAACAACACGCTGTACTGAGCTGCGATTTATCTTTGTAACCTGTGAAATCTCTTCAATTGTCAAGTCTGGCATGTCCGCAGAAAAGCACGAAAGCACGTTAAGCGCTTTGTCAAACACACCTACTGTCTTCCTCGATTCTGCCATTTTGTATTATCTCCTCAAATAACTCAGTATACTCCGCGATGCGATTACGCAAGCTTTCATTCGATTAAGTTGTTGACTTTTTGCCGGATGCTGTGCTCTTTTAACGGATAACGTAATCGTATTGCGGATCATGGGAGGAAATCATGCGCAAGAAATCACTTCTCACCGGGGCAGCTTTGGCGGCATGCTTGGCCACGAGCGGTGTTCCGGCACTAGCGGGCAAGTCAGACGACACTTTGACTGTCGCCTTTGCCAAACAACTTGAAAATCTAGACGCTTACTCCGCGACTGCCCGCGAGATGATCGTCATCGCTCGCCATGTCTGGGATGGATTGCTGTATCGTGACCCAGCGACAGGTGAATACCTTGGCAACCTAGCCGAGTCTTTTGAGTGGGTTGACGCGACAACTATTGACTTCGTGCTACGCGAAGGCGTCACATTCCACAACGGCGAAGCTTTCGATGCGGATGACGCGGTCTATACTCTGAACTGGGTATCCAAACCTGAGAACGGCGTATCAAACCAAGGCAACGTCAACTGGATTGCCAGCGCAGAGAAAACTGGCCCCTATTCACTGCGCCTGCACTTGAAAGAACCCTTCCCGGCGGCACTGGAATATCTGTCGGGACCCGTGGTGATGTATCCGAACGAATATCACGCCGAAGTCGGTACTGCAGGCATGGGCAGCAACCCGGTTGGCACCGGTCCTTATAAAGTAACATCGGTCGAGGCCGGCAAACGCTATGTTTTCGAGAAAAACGACGGCTATTTTGCTGGGCCAAAAGGTACTGCAGAAATTGGCAAAATCGTTTGGCGCACCATTCCTGAACGTAACACCCAATTCGCTGAGTTGTTGTCCGGTGGCGTTGACTGGGTTTGGCAAGTTCCGCCAGATCAGGCGGAAAAACTGGGTAAAAAATTCTCCGTGTCCAATGAGTCCACAATGCGGATCGGTTATGTTAGTTTTGACTCCGCAGGCCGCACCGGCGAGACGCCAATGTCTGACATCCGCGTTCGCAAGGCCATCGCGCATGCAATCAACCGCGAAGCGATCGTCAACGCGCTGCTGAAAGGTGCGTCCAAAGTTGTGCATTCGGCCTGTTTCCCAAGCCAATTCGGCTGCTTCCAGGACGTTGCCAAATATGACTACGACCCAGCGAGAGCCAAAGAGCTTCTAGCCGAAGCCGGGTATCCTGATGGGTTCACCGTTCCGTTCTTTGCCTATCGTGACCGCGGCTACGCAGAAGCCATTATTGGCGATCTGGCGGCTGTGGGGATCAGCGTTGACTTTGGTTACCTGAAATATGCAGCCCTGCGCGACAAGGTCCAAGGCGGTGAAGTTCCGTTCCAGTTCATGACCTGGGGATCGAACTCGGTGAATGATGTATCGGCCATTACCAGTCACTTCTTTAGCCACGGCAAGGATGACTATGCATTGGATGCTGATGTGAAGACATGGTTGACCACGGCCGACACATCGATTGACCCAGCTGTTCGCAAGGAAAACTACGCAAAAGCGCTGAGTAAGATTGCTGACGAGGTCTACTGGCTGCCGCTGTTTTCCTATAACGTGAACTACGTCTACAGCGACGAGCTCGAGTTCACACCTTATCCGGATGAAGTTCCCCGCTTCTTCCAGGCTCGGTGGAAGTAAATCCTCCCTGAAAGACTGAGCCAACTGGGCGTCGGGTTGGTTTCCGACCCGACGCCTCTTTTAATTCTCAGAAAGGACCCTCATGCTTATCTATAGCTTGAAGCGCCTGCTGCTCGCGATACTGGTGGCGATCACCGTTTCATTCATCAGTTTCAGCCTATTGTTCCTAGCCGGGGACCCCGCGATCGCAATGGCTGGCGAAGGTGCGACAGATCAGGACATTGAAAACATCCGTCAGCTCTATGGCTTCGACAAACCCGTTCTTGTTCAGTACTTTGACTGGCTGTTGCGGGCCATCGGTGGAAACTTGGGCGAAAGCTTTTACTTCAAAACCCCCGTTGTACACCTGATTGCGGAACACATGCCGGTAACCATGACATTGGGTGCCATGGGGATCACATTTGCTCTGTCGCTTGCAGTGCCTTTGGGTGTTCTGGCGGCCATTCGCCCCAACAGCATCATCGACCGTATCGCGCTGTTGATCTCGGTTTCAGGTCAGGCGTTGCCCAGTTTTTGGTTTGCCTTGGTTCTTGTCGTGATCTTCACTGTCACATTGGGATGGCTCCCAGCATCCGGTTCAGACACCTGGCTACATTTCCTGATGCCTACAGTTGTCCTGTCATACTATGCCGCTCCTGCCTTCATGCGCTTGACCCGCGCAGGAATGTTGGATGTGCTTGGATCCGATTACATTCGGACAGCACGCGCTAAAGGCCTGACTACGAAATCTGTTTTCCTTAAGCACGCTCTGCGCAACGCCATCATCCCAGTTGTCAGCCTCGCAGCCGTACAATTCGGCTTTATGCTTGGTGGCTCCGTGATTGTCGAAAGCATCTTTGCCCTAAATGGGGCCGGCTCTCTTGCCTGGGAATCCATTGGACGGAATGATTTTCCAACTGTTCAAGGGCTCATACTCGTCTTTGCACTGATCTACATCGTTTTGACCTTCCTCGCGGATGTTCTGAACGCTTGGCTGGATCCAAAAATCAGGATTGGTTGATATGACTGATGTAACTCACTCAATCGAAGAAGAAGACTTCGGGCCCTCACCGCGAGAAATCCTGAAGAAGAGCATCCTGGCACATCGTAGCCTTTTGCTAGGGTTCGGGGCCATTGTCATCATCGTCTTGGCCGCCCTGTTGGCTCCTGTCTTGGCACCCCATGATCCCTACTTGCAAGATCTGTCGATCCGATTCACTCCGCCAGTATGGCAAGATGGTGGTAGCTGGGAACATATCCTTGGCACCGACCATCTGGGCCGCGATTACCTGTCACGTCTGCTGTATGGCGCGCGCATCTCACTGACCATTGGGATCGGCGCGGTGCTGATCTCTGGTACAATCGGCACGACGCTTGGCGTTTGTGCGGGTTACTTTGGCGGCCGCGTCGATATGGTCGTGAACTATCTAATCACCGTGCGTCTTTCTATGCCGGTGGTTCTGGTCGCTCTGGCGATTGTGGCCATCTTTGGCGGATCTCTGAACATCGTGATTATGGTCTTGGGCTTCCTGCTGTGGGATCGATTTGCCGTCGTCATGCGGTCGTCGACCATGCAGGTCCGCAACATGGATTACGTACAGTCCGCACAAGCGGTCGGCTGCTCTACGCTGCGCATCGTCCTGACGGAAATCATGCCCAATATCATGAACAACCTGATCGTTGTGGCAACGCTGGAAATGGCACATGCCATTCTATTGGAAGCAGGGCTGTCATTCCTTGGCCTAGGCGTACAGCCACCCTTACCATCTTGGGGCCTGATGGTCGCGGAAGGCAAAGAGATGCTGTTCTTTGAACCTTGGCTGATCATGATCCCTGGCGCAGCGCTGTTCATCTTGATCCTGTCAATCAACCTGATGGGCGACGGTGTGCGTGATGTCACCGCCCCTGCCGGCAAAAACTGAAGGAGCGCATCATGACAAACATTGTCGAAGTCGAAAATCTGCGCGTCAAAATCCCGGTCTCTGCCGGCATGCTAAACCCGGTTCGTGGGCTGACCTTTGAAATCAAAAAAGGTGAAACGCTTTGCGTCGTCGGGGAATCCGGCAGCGGCAAATCCCTTTCGGCCTTTTCCTTGATGAAACTTCTGCCCAAGATCGCGGATATTTCCGCCGACAAAATGCAATTCATGGGGCGGGACATTCTGAAAATGTCCCCCTCGGAACTGCAAAACATGCGCGGCAACCGCATGGCGATGATCTTTCAAGAACCGATGACAGCACTCAACCCGTCCTACACGATTGGCAATCAATTGGTTGAAGTCCTGCGTCGCCACCAAAATGTGTCGGTCAAAGAGGCCACCGAACGGGCGATTTACCTGTTGGAAAAGGTCGGGATCACAGCGGCTGCCAGTCGCCTAAGCCAATATCCCCACCAACTATCCGGCGGTTTGCGGCAGCGGGTGGTCATCGCCATGGCGCTGATGTGTGGCCCGGATCTCATCATCGCCGATGAACCTACAACGGCATTGGATGTGACCATTCAAGCGCAAATCCTGCATCTCTTGAAAGAATTGCAGGAAGAGTTTGAAATGGCGATCTTGCTGATCACCCATGATTTGGGGGTTGTGGCGCGTATGGCCGACCGCGTGGCCGTGATGTATGCGGGTGAGTTCGTGGAAACTGGGACTGCTGAACAGGTTTTCAAACAGCCTGTTCATCCCTACACGCAGGGCTTGCTGAGTTGCATTCCTGTCCCCGGAAAAACTGCACGCGGATCGCGTTTGGGCTCAATTCCAGGGATCGTACCGTCGCTGATCGGCGATATGCGCGGTTGTGCCTTCCGCTCCCGATGCCCACACGCAAATGGCGCCTGTCACAATAATGTTCCATTGGAAAAATGGTCTGATGACCATTTCAAACGCTGCGTGTTGGACGACACGGCTCTAACATCCATCGCCAAGGAGGCAATCGCCTGATGACACATTCAGATACGCCGGTGCTGGAACTGAACGGCATAAAGAAAACCTTTATGATCAGCCAGGGACTGATGAAAGGCACTAAGCCACTCTATGCGCTGAACGACATTAGCGTGCAGCTGAACAAAGGCGAAGTGCTGGGTATAGTAGGGGAATCTGGCTGCGGTAAAAGTACCTTGGCCAAGATCCTTCTTGGCCTGATGGAGCCAACTTCTGGCGAGGTGCTGATCGATGGCCAGTCTCTCAAAGGACACAAACAGCTAGATATCTCCCGCCGTGTTCAGCCAATCTTCCAAGACCCCTATTCGTCTCTCAATCCGCGCAAGCGGATTGGCGATATTATTTCGCTACCGTTGAGGGTACATGGCATTGGCGATCCTGCCGAGCATGAGCGCAAAGTCATCGAAATCCTTGATTTGGTCGGTCTCCCAAAACGGGTTCTGAACAATTACCCCAACCAGATGTCTGGCGGACAACGGCAACGGGTCGCAATCGCTCGTGCTCTGATCATGAAACCTGAAATCGTGATTTGCGATGAACCAACCTCAGCTTTGGATGTGTCGGTGCAATCGCAAATCTTGAATCTGTTGATGGACCTCAAGGACGAATTGCAGCTGACCTATTTGTTTATCAGTCATGATTTGTCGGTGGTTGAGCATTTGGCTGACCGGGTGATCGTTATGTACCTGGGTCGCATTTGCGAACAAGCCCCCCCGGATAGGATATTCGATGAACCTCGGCATCCTTATACAGAAGCCTTGCTTGGCTCTGTACTAACTCCGGAGCCTGGCCAAGGCGTTCCAGACACCAACTTGGGTGCCAGTTATCCGAACCCTATTAACCCACCATCAGGATGCCGGTTTCACCCGCGATGTGCGAAGGCGATGGATATCTGCAAATCGAATGCCCCCATGCTGCAACAAATCAATCGCAGCAAGGTCGAATGTCATCTGTATGAATAAGGGGTGAGAGCCCTCGTCAGGGGGCCTCATACAATCAAAATGACGGATAAATGTGCTGCGGCCCGCGAGGCCGCAATAGATAGAGCTGTGTCCACGATCAATGAAGGCGACTTTTTAAGGAGCCTGTCAGAGTTGGTCGAAATCTCATCCGAAAGCCAAGATCCTGACAAGATCGAATACCTTTTTGAGTATTTGGAGCATGTTTCCTCAAAACACCTCGATCCACTTGGGTTTCGGTGTCGAATTTTCGACAACCCCGTCGAAGACGGCGGACCGATCCTGATAGCCGAAAGGATCGAAAACCCAAAGCAACCTACTGTGCTTTTTTATGGCCACGGCGATGTTGTTTCCGGAATGGAGGGGCAATGGACCGAGGGACTGGATCCGTGGAAGCTGAAATCCGAAGGCAACAAGATTTTTGGCCGAGGTGTCGCTGACAACAAAGGGCAACACCTCGTCAGTTTCTTTGCCTGGAAAGCAATTTTGGAAGAACGCAAACAGCTTGGTTTCAACATCAGACTGTTACTGGAGACAAGTGAGGAAATTGGATCGAAAGGTCTACGTGAATTCTGCCGCGAGAACGGAGATCTGTTGAGAGCCGACTTTCTCGTGGGCTCTGACGGGCCAAGACTGTCTGCCGAACTTCCCACGCTCTTTATGGGCTCGCGTGGAAATATGACGTTTGATTTGGAGGTAAGCTATCGCGAGAGCCCGATGCACTCGGGCAACTGGGGGGGACTTCTAAAAGATCCCATTGTCCGACTAGCGAATGCGCTGTCATTGATCGTAGATGGAAAAGGACGGATCACCGTTCCTGGTTGGGAAGTTACTTCCCTAAACCAAAGCGTGAAGAAGGCCTTGGCGCATCCCTCTATCTCCGATGTATTTCAAAAGGCGGAAATCGACCGAGACTGGGGAACAGCAGACTTCACGCCTGCGGAACGCGTTTTTGCCGGAAACAGCTTTTCCGTGGTTGGGATTTCCAGTGGAGACACGAACCACCCTGTCAATGCGATTCAGCCCCATGCAAAGGCCGTTTGCCAACTCCGCTATGTCGTCGGAACAGAACCCGAAGAGGCCTTAGCTGCGCTACGTGATCATCTGGATAACAATGACTTTTTTGATGTGTCTATTCAGCCCCGAAAAGCTGAGTATTTCCGGGCCACTCGCGTGGACCCGGACCACCCGTTAGTAAAGTTTGCGTCCACCTCTGTCAGTAGGACCTTGGGAGTCGCTCCAATACTGCTTCCCAATTTGGGTGGTTCACTTCCAAATGATTGCTTCACAGAAATTCTCAATATCCCAACTGTTTGGATCCCTCACTCCTACCCTGACTGTCTTCAGCATTCACCAGATGAACACTTGTTAACATCGGTCGTTGAGCAAGGTTTGGCTGTCATGACTGGGTTTTTTTGGGATCTCGGCGATCCAAATACGCAAGGCGTCACCAGTCTGGTTGAGGGGGTCACTCAATGACTCCTTTTGCAATCGCCGGAATCCAAATGCACATCGACGCCCTACGATCGAATGTTGATGAGATGCTGAGCAAGCTGGATGTTCTGATGATCCGGTTTCCTTGGACCCAAATGGTACTATTCAGTGAACTCGCTCCCTTTGGCCCCCTTCACCGGTTTGCCCAGCCAACATCCAATGATGCGCTTGATCGCTTTTGTGAGGCCGCAAGGAAGCACCGTGTTTGGATCATTCCTGGATCGATGTTTGAAAAAACGGATGACGGTAGAGTGTTCAATACTTCTGCCGTGATTGACCCGGACGGCAATGTGGTTCGTCGCTATCGAAAGATGTTTCCCTTTCTGCCTTATGAAGCCGGTGTCGACGCTGGAACTGATTTTTGTACTTTCGACGTCCCCGGCGTTGGCAGGTTTGGTTTATCGATCTGCTACGACATTTGGTTCCCAGAGACGACGAGACAGCTGACCAGTGCAGGTGCCGAGGTTTTGCTCCACCCAGTTCTAACGGGAACTACGGATCGCGATGCCGAGCTGGCCATTGCACGTGCAACAGCAGCACAGTTTCAGTGCTACGTCTTTGACGTGAACGGACTTGGGGCGGGTGGGGTCGGCAAGTCCTGCGTTGTCGACCCAGCGTCCATGGTATTGCACCAATCTGGGGGACAAGAGGACATGTTCCCAGTCGAAATAGATCTGGATCAAGTTCGCCGCCAGCGAGAAACCGGGATACGCGGACTGGGTCAAGTACTAAAGAGCTTTCGAGATCGGTCAGTTGAGTTTTCTGCGTACGAAAAGAACAGCGCAGACGCCCACTACCTTCAAACGCTTGGACCGCTTGAGATGCCTGCTCAAGGGGCTCGGGACGGTTTGCTGAGCACCGGTTTGGGAGACTTGCCCATGGCGAACCCATCCACTCCCCTAAACGACTAGGAAAGGCTGGGCGGATGCAGAACTTAAATGACTATCATTCAGCTATACAGCTTAGGGCCGACTGCTGGAGCTCGCTGCGCGAAGTATCCGCAAATCTAAACAAGGCCCGGCCAAAACAGCAGTTGGCCAAAAACAAAAACCGGTTTGAAGAATTATGCGAGGCTCTGTCCGTTATCGAACCTTATTGGGCATTCCCTGGGGTCGCGGCTTTCGAGCACCTTCGTCGCCAATTCCATCATGGCAACTACAAAGAGGCAGCCTTTCTTTCCCATCGCATATCCCGCGCGCTGATCACTGGGGCATATCGGCGGAGGCAGATCCCGCTTGATTGGGAAAAGGTCGAAGCGGAAGAGCACGAAGACGAGGCCACCCTGACGCCAGAAGCACGGGCGTTGACCAAACCCTATTTCGAAGTGCTGATCGTCGATGATCTGAGCGAACAACAGGATCGCTGGCTGCGCTCTAACATCAACACCATGCGGCGGCCGGAAGACCCGTTCATTTACGAACCCGTGGTGGTCAAAAGCGTCGAAGACGCATTGATCGCAATCCTGTTCAACCACAATATCCAGGCCATCGTTGTGCGCCCCGGATTGACGCTGCGCTCTGACGTGCGCAACCCGATCTTGCGCCGGTATCTGAACCGGGCGCTGCAAGGTGAATTCTCCGATGTGGCAGCCGAGGACTATGGCCCTGAACTTTGTCGGCTTGTGGCTGCGGAACGTCCAGAATTGGATGCCTATCTGATCACCGACCGATCCGTTGAAGACATTGCCGGATTGGACCTGGGGATTTGCCGCCGGGTTTTCTACAATCAGGAAGATTTCCTGGAACTGCACCTGAACATCATACGCGGCGTTCAATCACGCTACCGAACCCCGTTCTTTTCAGCCTTGGTGGATTATTCCAAACAACCCACCGGCGTATTCCACGCGATGCCCATCAGCCGGGGTAAATCGATCACCCGCAGCCACTGGATTCAGGATATGGGCGCCTTTTACGGGCCGAACATATTCCTGGCGGAAACCTCTGCCACCTCAGGCGGTCTGGACAGTCTTTTGGAACCGCAGGGCCCAATCAAAGAAGCTCAGGAACTGGCAGCCCGCGCCTTTGGATCAAAGCAGACGTTTTTTGCCACCAATGGCACCTCGACCTGCAACAAAATTGTGGTTCAGGCCCTGGTGCAGCCAGGCGATATCGTTTTGGTGGACCGGGATTGCCACAAATCCCACCACTACGGCATGGTGCTATCGGGCGCAGAGGTCTGCTATTTGGACAGCTACCCGCTGAACAAATACTCGATGTATGGCGCTGTTCCCCTCATGGAGATCAAAAAGCAGCTGCTGGATTTGAAAGCCGCCGGCAAGCTGGATCGCGTGCGCATGCTGTTGCTGACGAACTGCACATTTGATGGCATCGTCTACAACGTGCAAAGGGTGATGGAGGAATGTCTGGCCATCAAACCCGACCTGATCTTCCTTTGGGACGAGGCCTGGTTTGCCTTTGCCCGGTTCAACCCTGTCTACCGGACACGCACCGCAATGAGTGCCGCAGGCACGCTGCGCGATCAATTGCGTTCGGACGCGCATAAAGAGGCCTATGAACAACAACAAGAGGCGCTGAAAGACGCCAGCCAAGATGACCTTCTGGCCACGCGTTTGATCCCGCCGCCCACCGCCCGGGTCCGCGCCTATTCCACGCAGTCCACGCATAAGACCCTGACAAGCCTGCGCCAGGGTTCAATGATCCATGTCTATGACCAGGATTTCAAAGGCGAAATCGAACAAAGCTTCCTCGAAGCCTATATGACCCACACCTCGACCTCGCCAAACTACCAGATTATCGCCAGCCTCGACGTTGGCCGCCGACAGGTCGAACTTGAGGGTTATGAATTCGTGCAGCGCCAGATCGAAGCGGCGCTGGCGCTAAGGCGCGCAATCACTGAACATCCCAATCTGAAGAAATATTTCCGCATCGTAAGCGCGGCCGACATGATCCCCGACGCCTATCGGGAAAGCGGCGTCACCAGCTACGTCGATTCAGAGCAAGAAGGGATCGACATCTGGGATTGCTGGCAGCAGGATGAATTCGTCATGGACCCGACCCGCATCACATTGCTTGTGGGCGGCACCGGTTGGGATGGGGATACCTTCAAAACCAAAATCCTGATGGACAAGTATGGCATCCAAATCAACAAGACGTCCCGGAACACCGTCTTGTTCATGACCAACATTGGCACCACCCGATCATCGGTCGCCTATCTGATCGAAGTTTTGGTCGAAATCGCCAAAGACCTAGACGATCTGCTAGACGACGCGTCCAAAATGGAACGGCTGGCGTTTTCCCATCGCGTGGCCAATCTGACCGACAACCTGCCGCCCCTGCCGGACTTCAGCCGCTTCCACGATGCTTTCCGCGACAGCGACGAAACCCCCGAAGGCGACATTCGTTCAGCGTTTTTCCTTAGTTACGACGAACAAAACTGCGACTACATGGATTTGACCGGGTCTCTTAGGAACGCCCTTGAGAACGATGTCGAAGTGGTCTCAGCAAGTTTTATCATCCCCTACCCTCCTGGCTTCCCGATCCTTGTCCCCGGACAGGTCGTCAGCCGGGAAATATTGGAATTCATGCTGGCGCTCGATGTCAGCGAAATACATGGCTACCGGGCTGATCTCGGGTTGCGGGTTTTCACAAAAGACGCGCTGGAAGCTCATTCCGCAAAACATTCTGTTCAAACTGTTTCGCAAAATGGAGACAAGAAATGACCGTATCCACGCTGAGCAACATCTCTGAAATTCGTCGCTTTTTTCACCGTAATGAAAGCCCTATCTATTTCGTCTCTGCTACCAACTTCAATCTGCTTGGCCTGGATGAATGGGTGAAAAACTTCAAATATATCAGCTACTATGACTGTTTTGACGGGCGGCATCCCAATGTTTTTTGTCCATCAAAACTGCCCCATGTAGAGTTTCAGTCGATCGAAGAAATAAACAACTACCTGCTGCAACACAAAGAGGTAATCGATTTTGTGAAACGCCGGGGCGGCAAACCCAAATTCGTCTTTCTGATGTTTGACGAAGAAACCGAAAGCCTGGTCAAGGATCTGGGCGGCGAGATCTGGTTCCCCAAGGCTAAGCTGCGTACCAAGATGGATAACAAGATTGAAACCGTGCGCATCGGCAACAAGGCAGGCGTGCCTTCGGTGCCGAATGTGCTGACCGAAATCAAAGATTACGCAGATCTGACCAAAAAGGCCGAAAAGGCCGGGCTGGGCAACGATCTGGTACTACAATCCGCCTTTGGGGATTCTGGTCACACAACTTTCTTCATCAAATCCGCGGCTGATTTCCGTCGCCACGAACACGAAATCGTCGGCGAGGACGAAATCAAAGTCATGAAGCGCATCAATTGCCGTGGATCGGCCATTGAAGCCTGCGCAACAAAAGAGGGAACAATCGTTGGACCGTTGATGACAGAACTGGTCGGCTTCAAAGAACTGACCCCCTATCGCGGCGGATGGTGCGGCAACGAAATTTTCGCAACCGCCTTTTCCAAGGAAACTCGCCAGAAAGCGCGCGAGATGACCTTTAGGTTTGGCGAACAGCTGCGCAAAGAAGGCTATCGCGGCTATTTTGAGTTGGATTTCTTAGTAGACAAGTCCACTGGCGAGCTTTGGCTGGGTGAACTGAACCCAAGGATCACGGGGGCCTCCTCTATGACCAACCACGCTGCTTTCGCCCACGCGGATGCACCACTGTTCTTATTCCACCTGTTGGAATTCTCCCGTCGTAAATTCAACCTCGATACTGACGAGTTGAACAACCGTTGGGCCGATCCATCGATGATCGATGGCTGGTCCCAAATGGTGATCAAACACACAGAAGACACCGTGGACCTGTGTTCCGAAGTGCCTGAAACCGGCATCTACAGGATGCACGAAGACGGGCGGGTCGAATTTGACCGGTTTGATTATCACCGGCGCGCGGTCGAAACCGAAAACGAGGCCTTTTTCCTGCGCATCATGCAACCCGGCGATTATCGCTATGAAGGGGCGGACATCGGCATTCTCGTGACGCGCGGCCGTTCTATGACCCGCAACTTTCAACTAAATAGCCGGGCCAAACGTTGGATTCACGGTATCGAGCAAGCAGTAAAAGGGTCTCCACTGCCAGCGGCAACGGCAGGGCCGGAGCTCTCGGATCGGGCATTCAAAGCCCTTTGACACAACCAACGCAATGATCTGGCGCGCGATCTCAGAAGACACTCCGGGTGAAGTGTGGTCAGACTTGTTTCGGCAGTACTGGCCGCACTATCAGAAGTGGTGGACGAAAGAGGGTTTGGGCTGCCGTCCAAATTTCCGAGAGAGCAGGCAAGCCCTAATCAAGCATATGCCTGAAATCGTGCCAGTCTATGATGAACTGTGTGAACTGTCGGGCGGCAGTGACCAAACCGCGAGGTTTTTGAGCTTTTATTGCCCGCCACCTTATCTCTCTGGTTGCTCTCAAGCAGTATGGGCGGGTCGCGAGCCTGTATTGGTGCGCAACTATGACTATAGCCCCGAAGCTTTTGATTGCCTCGTTCTTAGAACCCGATGGATGGGTCGTTCTATCATGGGAGTAACCGACGGGTTGTTTGGACTCGTCGATGGCGTCAATGACGCTGGTCTCGCCGTCTCACTGACATTTGGTGGCCGGCGGATTGTTGGAGATGGGTTTGGCGTCCCCCTTCTGCTGCGATATGTTCTTCAGATCTGCGAAACGGTCGAGGAAGCGTCTGAAACCTTGGCGCGATTGCCTTGCCACATGAGCTACAACGTGACCGTACTAGACTCTAGGCGTCGGTTTCGAACGGTAATGTTGGCACCTGATCGACCGGCCATAGTTTCGTCGTCCGCAGTCGCTACAAACCACCAGGAAACGGTGGAGTGGCTCAGCCATGCACGATTTACCGCCACAGTCGAACGCGAGCGGTTTCTATTGCAAAGACTTCGATTACACCGAGATACAGAAGAAAAGTTCATCGGAGCTTTTCTCAAACCCCCTTTGTATTCGACGGCTTTTTCGCGAGGTTTTGGAACGCTCTACACGGCGGTCTACAGGCCACGCAAAGGTGAGCTGGAAATTCGTTGGCCAGGCACAGTGTGGCCTCAATCCTTAGCCGCATTCACAGAAGGCTCACGCCTAGTGAGACTACCTGCCGAAACCGATGTTTCGATCGCGCAATCTATCTCTCTGTAGCCGATCGGAAAAACAACCTCCGTAACATTTCTATGAAAAGAGGCATACATGACCAATGCTGATCTCCTAACCCGTCGTAACAATGCTGTCGCCAGAGGTGTCGGCATGCAAACAAATGTGTACGCGACCCGCGCTTCTAATGCGGAAGTCTGGGATTCCGAAGGGGCGAAATACATCGACTTCGCTTCAGGAATTGCCGTTGTAAATACTGGCCATTGCCATCCTAAACTTGTCCAAGCCGTAGCCAGTCAATTGCAGGATTTCACACACACCTGCCACCAGGTGCTTCCCTACGAGAACTACATTCATTTAGCAGAAAGGTTGAACCATGCAGTTCCCGGTGATTTTGACAAAAAGACGATTTTTGTAACCACCGGAGCTGAAGCAGTCGAAAACGCGGTAAAAATTGCCAGAGCTGCTACAGGAAGAGAAGCTATCGTCGCCTTCGGAGGTGGTTTCCACGGTCGCACGTTTATGGGGATGTCACTCACGGGAAAAGTCGCCCCTTATAAAAAGGGATTTGGGTCAATGATGCCCGATGTCTTTCATATACCGTTCCCAGTAGAATTGCATGAAACTTCAACGAATGCGTCTCTCTCCAGCCTCGACCGTTTGTTCGCTACGGATTTGGACCCAAACAGGGTCGCAGCAATAATCATTGAGCCCGTTCAAGGCGAAGGTGGATTCTATCCTGCGCCTGCGGAGCTAATGAACGAACTGAGATCAATCTGTGACAGGTATGGCATTGTTCTGATTGCTGACGAGGTACAAACGGGTTTTGCTCGGACTGGTCACCTGTTTGCGATGGAAGCTTACGAAGTCACAGCTGATCTCACGACAATGGCGAAAGGGCTTGCTGGCGGGCTCCCGCTGGCGGCCGTGACTGGTCGCGCAGACTTGATGGACGCGGCAGAGCCGGGGGGACTTGGCGGAACATATGGCGGTAATCCGTTGGGGATCGCCGCAGCTCATGCTGTTTTGGATATCATCAGGGAAGAAAACCTCTGCGCACGGGCGTCTGAACTCGGTTCAGCGCTCAAACAGAGGTTAAAAAAGATCAGCGAAGTAGTACCTGAAATCGCGGATATTCGCGGCCCAGGGTTCATGGTAGCCATCGAACTGAATTCGCCAGATGGCCAAAAACCCAATCCGGAAATGACTAATCGTGTCAAATCTGAAGCATTGGCAAGAGGATTGATCTTGCTGAGCTGCGGAGTGCGTGGAAATGTCATCCGATTCCTCGCGCCATTGACCATTGAAGAAAGCACCTTCCGCGACGCTCTCGATATTCTCGAAGCGTCGGTACTCGCAGCCCGGGAGGAGAACGATGCTTAATCTAAAGGATCCATCTCTTCTCGAGACGCGCGCGTATATCTGCGGACATTGGGTGAAAACTTGCGACACATTCGAAGTCCACAACCCTGCGTCGGGCAACTTGATCGCAAATGTAACAGACGTTTCTGTTGACGACGTTTCGCTGGCAATCGATGCGGCGTTCGAAGCGCAAAAAGCTTGGGCGCGTCAAACCAGTAAGGAGCGTGCCGCCATTCTGAAACGTTGGCATGAACTTATCGTTGAAAACGTCGACGACTTAGCCCGAATCCTGACTGCAGAAATGGGCAAGCCCTTGTCCGAAGCGCGGGGCGAAGTGCTCTACGGCGCCTCATTTATTGAATGGTTCGCGGAAGAGGCCAAACGTGTATACGGCGATGTAATTCCAGGGCACCAACGCGACAAAAGGCTTATGGTTCTCAAGCAGCCAGTGGGGGTCGTTGGCTCAATCACGCCCTGGAATTTTCCAGTAGCTATGATTGCACGAAAGGTCGCCCCGGCCCTTGCTGTTGGGTGCTCCTTTGTCGCCAGACCTTCTGAATTCACACCCTTATCGGCTCTCGCACTGGCCGTTCTTGGAGAACGCGCAGGCCTGCCAAAAGCTGTGTTCAGCGTCGTTCCAAGCCTCGATGCTCCGGCAATTGGTAAAGAGCTTTGTCACAACTCTAAAGTCGCAAAACTGACATTCACCGGCTCGACGAAGGTAGGCAAAATACTATTGGGTCAATGCGCCCAAACCGTAAAACGAGTATCCTTGGAATTAGGCGGAAACGCACCGTTCATAGTATTCAATGACGCTGATATTGATGCAGCTGTCGACGGCGCTGTAGCGGCAAAATTCCGCAATGCCGGACAAACATGTGTTTGCGCAAATCGAATCTATGTTCAGTCCAAGGCCTATGAAGAATTTTGCGAAAAATTTGCCACGAAGGTTGAAGCATTGGGCGTTGGAGATGGTTTGCTCGAAGGCATCAGCATTGGGCCTCTGATCAATGACGCGGCCACCAACAAGGTGCGGGAACATATTGAAGACGCTATCAAGTTAGGGGCGAGGGTTCTCACCGGTGGTAAAAGCCATGAACTAGGCGGGAATTTCTTTGAACCTACAGTCCTAGTTGAAGTTCCAGCTGAAGCGCGCGTGTCAAAGGAAGAGACATTTGGCCCCCTTGCCCCGATCATTCGGTTTGAAGACGAACGAGAGGTTGTCGAACTCAGCAATGATACGGACTTTGGTTTGGCAGCCTATTTCTATTCAAGCGATACTCACCGAGTTTGGCGACTTATTGAAGATCTAGAAACGGGTATGGTTGGCGTTAACACAGGCCTGATTTCGACTGAAGTGTCACCTTTTGGCGGTGTGAAACAATCTGGGTTGGGCCGCGAGGGTTCCAAATACGGGATCGACGAGTATCTGGAAATCAAGAGCGTGTGCCTTGGAGTAATTTGAACGACCCGGCTTTCATTCACCCACGGTCGGCAACGACGCAAAGACATGATCTCCAACTAATAAAATCACGAGGCCCTTTATGCCCGAGAAACGCAAACCTGATGCTCCACAAGAATTTAGTTCCGCAGAAATAGGTGCTTTGGCACATTTGTATCGAGGGGAAGTTTATCGAAGCACTATTTGGCGAACGCGGCTTGATACAACAACAAACTGGGCGGTTGTGAGTCTTGGAGTTTCTCTATCAATTGCCTTCTCCTCTCCAGAAGCCTCTCCGATACCCCTTTTGATCGTCGGAGTACTTGTATTCCTATTCATGGCGTTGGAGGCACGCCGCTACCGGTACTATAATGTCTGGCGTGCCCGTGCGAGGTGGCTGGAAACTCATTTCTATGCGCCAATCCTGACCGATGGTGATCTTCATACTGAAGATGACTGGCAAAGCATCTTAGCCTATGATTACCTCCGCCCAAGCTATCACATCAGCTTTTGGATATCGCTTTGAGCTACCCCCTGAAATTCGGACACTGACGTAAGCTACGATTTGTTGTCTGCTGGTCTTCGACGATAAGGAGATTAGAGATGTCGAAACGGAAGAACCATTCGCCGGAGTTCAAGG
>NZ_JAQIOZ010000030.1 GCF_028023675.1 Primorskyibacter aestuariivivens
CCACGCGCCTCGATCTCGTCGGCGATGGCGTTCAGAAACGCCGCGCGGTCTTCGCGCGAGGAATGGCCATAGGACCAGAACGCCTCTTCCGCGGCCTTGGCAGCCCGGTCCACCAGCGCCGGGGTCCCGACGGCATAGTCAAACGCCGGCCCATGCGCGGGCGACGACGCAAAGGTCGTCTCACCGGCAACCCAGTTGCCTGCGATCAGGTGGTTTCCATGTGGTTCAAATGTCATTGTTCAAATCTCCCTACTTGCCCCATTTCAGGGCGATCAGATCAAGCTCGCCTGCCAATTGCAACAACCGTGCCCTGGTACGTTCGCTCATCGGTTTCAACGGGTGGCGCACATGGTCCGACCGGATCACACCACCCTCTTTCATCACAACTTTGGTTGCGCGCAGCCCGCATTGCCGGTTCTCATGATTGATCAGCGGCAAACAGTTGCGCCAATGCGCGAGTGCTGACTCGACATTGCCAGCCAGGTATTCGGTCACGATCGGTTTGATCCGCTCGGGTTGCAGTCCCGATGTCATCGTCCCGGTACAGCCGGCGTCCAGATCGGCCAGCAGGGTCACCGCCTCTTCGCCATCGAAGGGACCAATGATGTGCTCACCGCCCGCCTCGATCAGCGCCGCCAGCTTGTCCGCCGCAAAGGGCGTTTCCATCTTGAAATAGCTGACATTTTCGATCTCGCGAGCCATGCGCGACAACAGCGGCACCGGCAAAGACACCCCCGACAGCGGCGCGTCCTGAACCATGATCGGGATCGAAATCGCGTCCGAGACGGCTGAAAAATGCTCAAAAATCCCGGTTTCTGCAGGCACCAGCCCCACGCCGTGATAGGGCGGCATCATCATCAGCATCGCGGCCCCCATGGCCTCGGCCTCGCGCGCACGGTCCACGACGATCTGCGTGCTGAAATGGCTCACGGTGACAATCACCGGCACGCGGTCGGCCACATGTTCCAGTGACAGCCTAGTCAACGCGGCGCGCTCTGCATCGGACAACACGAATTGCTCGGAATAATTGGCAAGGATGCAGATCGCGTCGACCCCCTGATCAATCATGCAATCGAGCACATTTTTCATGCCATCGGTGTCGACCGTACCATCATCCAGAAACGGTGTCGGGGCCACGGGAAGGATACCGGTCAGCGGTTTTATCATGTTTTGTCCTATCTTTCGGGTCGCGGGGCGCGGTCTGCCCTAGTCGTTGAACGGGTCGGTCTGGACCCGGTGGCCGAGCGCCAGCGCATCGGTAACCAGAGTCATGGGGCGCAGGTCCATATCCCGTCCGCCGCGCGACACGAGTTCGGCCATCTTGGCATAGAGACGCGGATATTCACCGGCCAGCGGCGCAGCCTCTCCCGATATGACCCCGTCGATCTCCATCAGCGCGCCGCCGTCGCGCAGGGTCAGCGTGCCTGCATCGGTGATGGCTTCGATCTCCCAGATCTGGTCTCCGTCCTGACGCCAGTCGAATACGCCGGACACATCGGCCCCCGCCGGATGGTGAAAGCGGAGCTCGGCGGCAATTGGCGTCTGACAGTTCTGCGGGATTTCCAGCATTGCGCCGGTTACGTGGATATCAACGGGCAGGATTTCGGTCACGATGGACAGTGCATTGATGCCCGGATCGAAAACACCAAGCCCGCCCGGCTCCCAGATCCAGGCCTGACCGGGATGCCAACGGCGCACATCCTCTTTCCACGTCACCGTGAGTTTGCGCAATGTCTTATCCGCCAGCCATGCCTTAGCGGCACCAACCATATCCGCCTCACGCGAATGCCATGTCGCATAGATCGAGAGCCCCGCCTCCTGCGCGGCCCTTTCAAGGGCATGGCATTCGGCAAGTGTCGCGCCGGGAGGTTTTTCCAGCATCACATGACGCCCCGCCGCGAGGGCTTGCATGGCGTAATCAAAGCGCGGCACGGGCGGCACGCACAGCGAAATGACCCTGATGTCTGGCCGGGTGTCGAGCAGAGTCCCAAGGTCCGTAAAGGCCTCGATCCCGTCGATCGACCCGTGACGGCTCACCGTGGCGGCGAGATCCCAATCAGGGCTGTTTGAAATGGCCGGGACATGCTGGTCCAGCGCAATCTTCCCAATTCCGACAAGCGCGACTTTCATCAGTGACTGTCCTTTCCGACCGGTGCGCCCCGGCATCCCTTGAGGAAATCGAGATCGGCGCCGGTATCCGCGCCCTCGACATGGTTTTGATGCAACCAGGCATATCCACTGGCTGGTTGCGCGTGGACAGGTTTCCATTGCGCCAGCCGATCTGCCAGTTCCGCATCGGAAATCTCCAGATGGAGGCGGCGGTTTTCCACGTCGACCTCGATCATGTCCCCGGATTGCACGACGGCCAGCGGTCCGCCCGCCGCCGCCTCGGGCGAGGTATGCAGGATCACCGTGCCATAGGCGGTGCCCGACATGCGAGCGTCCGAGATACGGATCATGTCCTTGATGCCCTTTTTCAGCACCTTTGGCGGCAGGCCCATATTGCCCACCTCGGCCATGCCGGGATAGCCCTTGGGCCCGCAGTTCTTCAGCACCATGATGCAGGTCTCGTCGATGTCGAGCGCATCGTCATTGATCCGCGCCTTGTAGTCGTCGATATCCTCGAACACGACCGCCCTGCCCCGGTGTTGCATCAATTCGGGTGACGCCGCAGAGGGTTTCAGGATGGCTCCCTTGGGGGCAAGATTGCCCTTGAGCACGGCGATGCCGCCCTTTTCGGTCAGCGGCATGTCCACTGGGCGGATCACGTCCTCGTTCCAGTTGACCGCATCCTTGACCTCATCCCATATGGTTTCGCCCGACACGGTCAGCGCGTCGCGGTGCAGTTTGCCCGCCTCGGCCAACCGCTTGAGCACGACGGGCAGCCCGCCTGCATAAAAGAACTCTTCCATCAGGTATTTGCCCGAGGGTTGCAGGTTCAGGATGGTGGCGATGTCGCGCCCGCAGCGGTCCCAGTCATCCAGCGTGATATCCACCCCGACCCGGCCCGCAATGGCCAGCAAATGCACCACCGTATTGGTCGATCCGCCGACCGCGCCATTGGTGCGGATCGCATTTTCAAATGCCTCGCGGGTGAGAATGTCCGAGGGCTTCAGGTCGTCCTTGACCATCTGCACGATCCTGCGGCCCGACAGCTGCGCCATGACGCGGCGGCGCGCATCCACCGCCGGGATCGCCGCATTGCCGGAGAGCGCCATGCCCAATGCTTCGGACATCGAGGCCATGGACGATGCGGTGCCCATTGTGTTGCAGGTGCCCGAGGAGCGGGTCACGGCGGATTCCGCATCCAGAAATTCCTCCTGGGTCATTTCCCCGGCCTTCACGGCTTCGGAAAATCGCCACAGATGGGTGCCCGCGCCCACGCGTTCGCCCTGAAACCAGCCATTGAGCATCGGTCCGCCGGTCACCACGATCGAGGGCAGGTCGCACGACGCCGCGGCCATCAGGAGCGACGGCGTGGTCTTGTCACAGCCCACCATCAGCACGCAGCCATCCATGGGCTGGCCCCTGATCTGTTCCTCGATGCTCAGCGCCGCGAGATTGCGGAACATCATTGCCGTGGGCCGGAACGTGTTTTCCGAGGCCGAAAAGACCGGCACTTCCATCGGGAAACCACCCGCTTCCCAGATGCCGGCCTTTACCTTTTCGGCCAGCTCGCGCAGATGCCCGTTGCAGGGCGTCATATCGGACCAGGTGTTGAGAATACCAATCACCGGACGGCCATCGAACAGATCATCCGGATAGCCCTGGTTCTTCATCCAGCCGCGGTGATAGATCACGTCCTTGGTGCTGCCTTCGTACCACTCGGCAGAGCGCAGCTTGCGGGGCCATTTGGCGGGTTTGAAGGTCATGCTCTCAGCCCTTCTGCTTGTTGTAGACGTCGAAAATGACAGCCGCGAGCAGCACAAGACCCTTGATCATCTGCTGATAATCGATGCCGATGCCCATGATCGACATGCCGTTGTTGAGCACCCCCATCAGGAAAGCGCCGACCACCGCACCGACGATCTTGCCCACGCCGCCCGACATGGACGCACCACCGATGAACACGGCGGCGATCACGTCAAGTTCCAGCGCAAAGCCAGCCTTGGGCGTCGCCGTGTTGAGCCGCGCGGCAAAGACCAGCCCGGCCACAGCGGCCAGCATGCCCATATTGACAAAGGCAAGGAAGGTCAGCCGCTCGGTCTTGATCCCGGACAGCTTGGCGGCCTTCTGGTTGCCCCCCAGCGCATAGATACGTCGGCCCAGTACCGTGCGTTCGGTGATGAAGGCATAGACGATAGTCAGCACACCCATGGTCAAGAGCACATTGGGCAGGCCACGGAAGGTGGCGAGTTTGTAGAGAATGAAGATCAGCGCCAGCGAGATGATCGCGGTCCGGACGACGAAAAACGCCTTGGGCTCGTCCTCGATCCCGTAGGCCTTGTTGCGGGCGCGTTTGCGCATCCCGGACCAGATCACCCAAGCCGCCGCAATCAGCCCGGTGCCAAAGGCCAAAACGTTGAAATTGCGCGTGCCAACGATCCCTTTCATCGCGTCGCCACCCGGTAGGATATCGGGCACAAAGCCGGTTGCGATGACCTGAAATTCACGTGGGAAAGGCCCCACGGACTGCCCCTCAAGCAGCCAGAGCGACAGGCCGCGAAAGACCAGCATGCCCGCCAGCGTCACGATAAAGGACGGAATCCCCCAATAGGCCACCCAATATCCCTGGGCCGCGCCAATCAGCGCGCCCATCGCGACGCAGGCGATCATGGTCAGCCAGATGGGCATATCGAGATTGACTACCATGACGGCGGCCAGCGCCCCGATAAAGCCCATGACCGATCCGACGCTCAGGTCGATATGACCGGCCACGATGACGATCAGCATGCCCAGCGCCATGATGATGATATAGCTGTTCTGCAACAGCAGGTTGGTCAGGTTGATCGGTTTCAGAAGCGTGCCCCCGGTCACGATCTGAAAGAACGCCATGACCGCAATCAGCGCAAAGAGCAGACCATATTCGCGCAGGTGCGCAGCCAGATATGCGCCGATCCCTTTGGGCTGGGCCGCGCCGTCAGACGAGGTTTCCGCAACAGACATGCCTGTCTCCTATTCGTTCACGATGAGCGACATGATGCGCTCCTGACTTGCCTCTGCCGCTGGCATTTCGCCAACAAAGGCCCCTTCGTTCATCACGTAGATCCGGTCGCACATGCCCAGCAACTCGGGAAGTTCCGACGAGATCATGACCACGCCCTTTCCGGCGGCGGCCAGATCGTTGATCAACCCGTAAATCTCGTATTTCGCACCCACGTCGATGCCGCGTGTCGGCTCATCAAGGATCAGAACCTCGGGGCCCGCAAACAGCCATTTTGACAGGACGACTTTTTGCTGGTTACCGCCTGACAGGTTCACCACCTTCTGGTGCACGCCCGGGGTTCGGATGCCCAGGTCCTTGCGGTATTTCTCGGCCACCCGGGTCTCCGCATGCTCATTGAGCACCGCGCCGCGCGCCACTTCGGGCAGGTTGGCCAGCGTGATATTCCGGGTGATCGTGTCATCGAGGATCAGCCCAAGGCTCTTGCGGTCCTCGGTCACATAAGCCAGCCCGGCCTTGATCGCGCGGTTGACGTCGGACACGTCCACCGGTTGCCCGTGCATTTCGACCGTGCCGGTGATGTGCTGCCCCCAGCTCTGGCCGAAAATCGACATGGCCAGTTCAGTGCGCCCAGCGCCCATCAGCCCGGCGATGCCCACAACCTCACCCGCACGCACGTCAAAACCGACGTTGCGGATGACCTGCCGGTCCGCGTGTTCAGGGTGATAGACCGACCAGTCGGAGATGCGCATGATCCGTTCGCCGATATTGGGTGTGCGTTCCGGATAGCGGTTTTCCATTGACCGCCCCACCATGTCGCGCACGATGCGGTCCTCGGTGATGCCGTCGCTGGCGCTGAAACTGGAGACCGAATGCCCGTCACGAATGACGGTGACGGTGTCGGCCACGCGGCGCACCTCGTTCAGCTTGTGGCTGATGATGATTTGCGTCATGCCCTGCGCCTTGAGTTCAAGCATGAGATCCAGAAGCGCCTGGCTGTCGCTTTCCGACAGGGCCGAAGTGGGCTCGTCAAGGATCAGCAGGCGCACATCCTTGGCCAATGCCTTGGCGATCTCGACCAGTTGCTGTTTGCCGACGCCCAGTTTCTCGACAAGCGTTGTGGGCGCGTCACGCAAGCCGACCTTGCGCAAGAGCTCTTCTGTCTTCTGGTTGGTCTCGCGCCAGTCGATCACGCCGCCGCGGGCGTTTTCATTGCCCAGAAACAGGTTCTCGGCAATCGACAAGAGCGGCACCAGCGCAAGCTCCTGGTGAATGATGATGATGCCCTGCGCTTCGCTGTCCGCAATGTCGCGGAACTCCGCCAGCGCACCGTCATAGTGGATTTCCCCGTCATAGCTGCCCGCCGGGTAAACGCCGGACAGCACCTTCATCAGGGTGGATTTACCCGCACCGTTTTCACCGCAAATGGCGTGAATTTCACCGCTCTTCACCTTGAGCGAGACATCGTCGAGCGCTTTCACACCCGGGAACGTCTTGATGATGGAACGCATTTCCAGCAGCGTGTCCTGCATGGCGGCGACCTCGTGGTGCATGGTGGATTGTGGGATGATGGCGGACCGGCACCGCACAGGGCAAGCCGATCCGCCGGACCAGTATAACAGGGAGCGGTAAGCGCCGGGGCGCTTACTTGATCTGGTCCATGGTATAATAGCCGCTGTCGATCAGGCGCTCTTCCCAGTTTTCTGCCGTCACCTTGAGCGGCTCGAGCAGGTAGGAGGGCACAACCTTGACGCCGTTGTCATATGTCGACGTGTCGTTGATCTCGGGTTCGCCACCTTCAAGCACCGCCTCGACCATGCCCACGGTCACGCGCGCCAGTTCACGGGTGTCCTTGAAGATCGTCGAGTATTGCTCGCCCGCGAGCATCGATTTGACGGACGGCACTTCGGCGTCCTGACCGGTGACGATCGGCATCGGCGTGTCGCCAGAGCCATATCCCACGCCCTTGAGCGACGACAGGATGCCGATGGACAGGCCGTCATAGGGCGACAGGACACCATGCACAGTGGCATCGGTGTAATGGGCCGACAACAGGTTATCCATCCGGGCCTGTGCCACCGCACCATCCCAGCGCAGGGTGCCGACCGTGTCCATG
Source organism: Primorskyibacter aestuariivivens (assembly GCF_028023675.1). Lineage (GTDB taxonomy): Bacteria > Pseudomonadota > Alphaproteobacteria > Rhodobacterales > Rhodobacteraceae > Marinovum > Marinovum aestuariivivens. Next base: position 7,221 of record NZ_JAQIOZ010000030.1, read on the forward strand.
CCCATCTGGCCTGACACGATGTTCACGGTGCCCGCGTCGATCATCGGCTGCAGGACAGACATGGCGCCATCATAGAAGAAATAGGCGTTGTTGTCGTCGGGGGAGCCGCCGAACAGTTCCACGTTGTAGGGGCCGTCGCCAAAGCGCTCTTTCAGCCCGTCCACCAGCGTTTCCGCCTGTTGCACACCAACCTTGAAGTTGTCGAAGGTCGCGTAATAGCTGACATGCTCACTGTCGCGGATCAGACGGTCATAGGCGATGACCTCGATCCCGGCAAAATGCGCGTTTTCCAACGCATTTGACAGGGTCGTGCCGTCGATGGCCGCAATCACCAGCGCGTCCACGCCATTGGTGATCATGTTTTCGATCTGCGCCAGCTGGTTGGGAATGTCGTCCTCGGCATATTGCAGGATGGTCTCGTATCCAGCGTCCTCGAACTGCTGCACCATGGATTCGCCATCCGAGATCCAGCGCGCGGAAGACTTGGTGGGCATCGCGATACCGACAAGACCCTCTGCAAGGGCACCGGTCGCAAGCGTGGTCGCCAGCGCAGTGCTGACGAGAATGGATTTCAATGTCATGTTTTCCTCCTCCTGAGGTCCCCACACTCTGGCGAGGCACCTACCGGGCAGGAGCGTATCGCGGGTATGTATAACGATCTAATGCGAATATGATTGGCTGGCATATCAATTATGTTATGCCATGACCATGCACAGAACCCTTCCCCAACGGTTGAAACCGTCGCAGTTGAAACTGATCCGCGCGATCCAGGATTGTGGCAAACTGCAACTGGCGGCCGAGACCGTCGGCATGTCCCAGCCCGCCGCCTCGCGCATGCTTTCGGAGATTGAAACGAATGTTGGCGCGCCGCTCTTTGAGCGCCTGCCGCGCGGCATGGCTGCGACCGAAATCGGCATGGCCTTTGTCCGCCATGCACAGGTCATCCTGTCGGAGTTGGATACATTGGCCAACGAGGTCGCGCAGCTTCGCGGTGGAAATGCAGGTGCGGTGCGGATCGGCGCGGTTACGGGGCCCGCGGTGGGGGTGCTGGTCCCGGCGCTCAAGGCGGTGCGCGAAGAGATCCCGGGCCTCCAACCGACCATCGAGGTTGCCCCTTCGGTCACCCTGATCCGGGGGCTGGAAGAAGGGCATTTCGATTTCGTTCTGGCGCGGCTCGGATCAGCACATCATGCACGTGATTTCATGGCGCATCCGGGCCGAACCGAGGTCGTGAGCCTTGTCGCGCGCGCCGCGCATCCGCTTGTCGGGCGGACCGTGTCGCTGTCCGACACCCTGCCCTATGATTTCGTGATTCAGGAACCGGGGTCACCCATTCGCGCGGCGCTCGAACACAGCTTTCTGGAACATCGCCTTGAAATACCGGCACGGGTGACCAACAGCTCGTCTCTTCTGGTGGCGCTGAGCCTCATCAGCGAGGCGGACACTATCGCGCCACAGACACGCGAGGTGGCACAGGTGCTGAGCCGGACCAACGCCAATCTTGCGATCATTGAAACCACGGAAAGCATCGTCGTCTCGCCGTATCTGGTGCTTCAGACGCGTCACAGGCAACTTTCTCCGGTGGCACAGAGGCTTTTGGACGAGGTGTTGCGGCGGCTGTGAATGCTGGCGCGGCGCCCTACCCTTTAACACCGGCCGAGATCATAACCGCTTCTGTCACCCGTTTCTGAAAGATGAGATAACCGACGATCACCGGTGCCGCCGCCAGCAACGCCAGCGCCATCATCCGGGCATACGCCACACCGAAAGAGTCGTTGACCTGTGTGATACCTACCGGGATCGTCATCATGCTTTCGCTGGTCACGATCAGGAATGGCCAGAAGAAATTGTTCCATGTGCTGATGAAGGTGATAATCGCCAGTGCCGCCGTGATCCCCCAGTTGAGCGGCAGGTAGAGCTTGAAGAGCAGTGTGAATTCACCGCCCCCGTCAAGCAGCACCGCTTCGCGCATTTCCTTGGGGATGGCGTCAAAGAACTGTTTGTAGACGATCACCACGACAGGCACGATCAGCTGTGGCAGGATGATGCCCCACCATGTGTTCACCAATCCCAGATCGCTCATCAGGATGAACTGCGCCACGTAAAGCGCGGGCACCGGAACCATGAAACTGGCCACAACGAGCAGGTAAAGCGCCTTGCGCCCGGGAAAGCGCAACTGGGACAGCGCATAGGCGCACATCATGCCGGTCAGGAGCACGATGACCGTTGTGATCACCGAGGTGCCGACCGAATTGAGATACCAGATGGGCAGCTTCGACGTTGACAGGACCTCGATATAGGCCGCGAAATTCAGTTCGTCGATCAGCACGCCCGCGTCTGACACAATGCGGTTCTCGGTTCGCAGGGACGTGGTCAACGCCCAATAGAGCGGAAAGATCCAGATCATCGCCGCAATCAGGACGATGCCGAAAAAAGCAATGTTGCGGGCGCGTTTGGCAGTCATTTCCGGCCTCCGATCCGCAGCAGCTGAAATTGCAGGACAGAGACGATCACGATCACCAGGAACAGCACCATCGCGATGGCCGAGGCATAGCCGCCGTTGTTCAGCTGAAACGCCTCGCGATACATCTGCATGAGCACGACGTAAGACGAATTGAACGGGCCGCCGTTGGACAGCAGATAGACCTGATCAAACAGCTTGAGCTGCAAGATGAGCTGCAAGGTCAGCACCAGCGCCGTTACCGGCCAGAGCAACGGCCAGGTGACGCGCCAGAACCGTTGCCACGGCGTAGCCCCGTCAAGCGCGGCGGCCTCGTACAGGTCCTCGGGAATGTTGCGCAGCCCCGCAATGAGCAAAAGCACATTGAACCCGTTCGTCCACCAGATCGTAACAACCGCGATCATGGGCATGACCCAATAGGGGTTCTTGAAAACCGGCACAGGCTTGCCCGTCACGGCGGCGATCAGCGGTTGCAGAATCCCGAATTGGAAATCCAGCATCCAGGCCCAGATCATCGTCACCACCGAGACCGGTAAAACATAAGGCAGGAAGAACAGCGTCAGCACAAGCGCCTGCATGCGGCCCTTGAGCTTGCTCACCGCGAGCGCGATGAGCAGTGCAATCACCGTGGTCGGAACGACGGTTAGCAGCACGAAATACAGGTTATTCCAGAGCGACGTGTAAAACAGCCGGTCATTCAACAGCTTGGCATAGTTGGCCAAACCAATCCATTGCCCCTCACCGATCAGCGGCGCGTCTGTAAAGCTCAGCGCGATGACCTTGTAGGTCGGGTAAAGAAAGAAGACCGCAAAGACAAAAACGAAAGGCGAGATCAACAGGACCGCATCCCGAAGCTCGCGGCGGCGGCGTTTCATTTTCGACATGTCGGCCTCCCGTCTTGCGGACGTTCCGGGTGTAGGTGGGGGCGTCGGTTGGACGCCCCCACCTGTAGTGATCAGTTCAGCAGATCCTGCAGCTGATCCTTCATTTGCGCGGCGGCATCCTCGGCGCTGAGGAAGCCATGCACAGCCGGGGCGATCAGGTTGTCAACCGCGTCATAGATCGGCGAGGCAACCCCGGCGATTTTAGAGCGCGGATCAAAGGCCGCATTGGCAGCCAGTGACGCATAGGTAGCGTTTGGCTCAAGCGCGGCATAGGCATCGCTTTCAACCGTCGGCTTGTAGGCGGGGATGTGGCCCGCGCCAGCCCAGGCCAGCGAATGCTTTTGCATCCAGCCGATCACGGTCAGGACCGCGTCACGTTTTTCGTCTGTCATCTCGGGATCATTCGGGATCGCAAAGGCATGGGAATCCGCCCACGTCGCCGGTTGGTCCATCATTTGCGGAACCTCGTTAGCGAACCATTCAAAGCCCAGCGTGCCCGCCTCGGATTGGTCCTTGAAGGTGGGCACCTCCCAAACACCGTTGATGTGCAGCACGGCCTTCTGCCCGGAAAACAGCGCGACAGACGCTTCGTATTCGGCCTGTTCCGGTATCAGGCCTGAAGAGCGCCAGTCCGCGAGCGTTTGAATGGCGGTCACGGCCTTGTCCATGTTGTCCCCGGCCAGGACCTCACCATTGGTCAGGATCTCACCGCCCTGCTGGCTGAGCAGGGTGTAGAACATGCGCCAGGTGCCGCCGCCACCCACGGTCTGAAAGCTCAGCGGATCAGAGAACCCGTTTTCCTTGGCCCAGGTCAGCAATTCGGTCATCGCCTCGATGGAGCCCAGGTTGGTCAGGTTGCCATCCTCGCCCAGCCACTTGGTTCCCTCCAGCGCGGTGCGGTTGTAATGCACAACCACGGCGTGGATATCGAATGGGATCGCCATCAGCTGACCGTCATCCGTGGACGCAGCGGTGATCGACGCGTCAAAGAAATCACCCGTCGACAGCCCAGCTGTCTCCATGTCCTCAGCGGAGATTGGCGAGAGCACATCTTCTTCCAGCGCCAACGGCAAGCGCGACAAGTGATAGGTCATGATGTCTGGGCCTTCGCCGACCGCGACTGAAGTCCGCACCTTGGTATAGAACGGCAGGCCCCATTCCAGCGTCGTGCCCTCGATCTGGATGTCGGGGTGCTCTTCGTTGAACTGGTCGATCAGCGCCTTCATACGCACGCCGTCACCGCCAGCGAGAAAATCCCACCATTCGATTTCAACCTGCGCCCATGCCGGGCTGGATAGCCCCATGACAAGCGCTGTTGTCGCCGCCAGTTTTGTCATTACTCGTTTCATTTCAGTCCTCCTCCTTGTTGTCAGTCAATTCACCGGATGCGTTCGCCATCTGCGTCAAAGACAAAGATGCGCCCCGGTTCGGGCGTGACAGTCTGCACGGTGCCATGCATGCCGTGTCGTGCGCCGGTCTGTTGGAAAATTACTGCGTCGCCGCCTTCCAGCGTGCCATGCTGATAGGAAACGCCACCCAACTCCTCGGCGACATCCACGGTCACGCGCAAACCGTCCGCCTCGGTCACGATCAGATGCTCGGGCCGCATGCCGAGCACCACGGTTGCGCCCTTTGCGGGCGGCTGCGAGAGCGGAACGTTCAAGGTCAGGTCGGGCTGGCCGGTGAGCCGCGCGAGAATGCCATCCCGGGTTTGGTCATCGACCGACGCATTGAAAAAATTCATCGAGGGCGAGCCGATAAACCCTGCGACGAAGCGGTTGGACGGGTCGTCATACAGGTCCAGCGGCGCGCCAGATTGCTGCACATACCCGCCCTGAAGGACAAAGATCGTATCGGCCAGCGTCATTGCCTCGACCTGATCATGTGTCACATAGATCATGGTGGCGCCGAGTTTCTGATGCAGCCGCGCCAGTTCCAGACGCATCTGAACGCGCAGTTCTGCATCGAGATTGGACAAGGGTTCGTCAAACAGAAACACATCTGGTGCCCGCACGATCGCCCGGCCAATGGCGACGCGCTGCCGCTGGCCGCCCGAAAGCTGTGCGGGTTTCTTGTCGAGATGCTCGGTCAGCTGCAGGATGCCCGCGGCCTGGCGGACCTGCTCGTCGATCTCCGCTTTGGGGCGTTTGGCCAAACGCAGACTGAACGCCATGTTCTCATAGACCGACAAATGCGGATAAAGCGCATAGGATTGAAACACCATGGCTACGCCACGGTCCGCCGGATCCTCGTGGGTCACATCGCGGTCGCCGATGAAAATCTCGCCGCCGCTGGTCTCTTCCAGGCCGGCGATCATGCGCAGCAAGGTGGATTTCCCACATCCCGATGGCCCGACGAACACGGCGAACTGGCCCCGGTCGACATCCATATCGACGCCGCGAATGACATCGACCGCGCCAAAACTCTTCTTGACGGACTTGAGATGAACGCCGGTGGCTTTCATGGTGGTTCCCCCCGTGTCGCCCATTAACCGTTCATCCGACCGAAAGCCGGATCATGTTGTATGAAAAAGCGGGAAGCGCGCCCCTGACGCCATTGCCATCGACGGCCAGCTTGTCCCCCTCGCGCGGTTTGATCCGGTCCGGCGCAACGCTGGTATTGGCGACCCGCGCCTCGGCGTTGTTGCCGCCCATCACCTTGTGCTCGATCAGCTTGAGGTTCTCGAACCCCTGCAACGCCAGATCTAACTCCATCTCCTCTTCAAGGTTCCGATTGATGGCAAAGATCGTGATCGACGCCCCGTCACGTGCCAAAACCGCCGCCACATCCAGGTAATGCACATCCTGCGCGGCATCCGCGTCATACCGTGGTCCATCCACGGCAACATTCAGTGCGGTTCCCCGGCCATGCAGGCTGGCGAACTGGTAGGGATAATAGATCGACGTGGCCCATGCGGGACCGCCCCGTTCGGCGCGGATCGGCGCAATCACATTCACAAGCTGCGCGATACAGGCGATCCTGACCCTGTCCGAGCGGCGGATGAATTCATTCAGTAAACCGCCGACAAAGATCGCGTCTTCGAGGTTGTAATCCTCTTCGAGCAGCGCGGGGGCCTCGGGCCAGTCCCAGGAATGCCAGTTTTTGCTGTCCTGCTCGCGGTTGTGATACCAGACATTCCATTCGTCAAAGCAGATATAGACATCATTCTTGGCACGTTTCTTTGCCTTGATGAAATCGATCACGCCGCCGATGGCCTGAATATAGCGGCCTGTTTCGTCGATTTTGGCAAAGTAGTTCAGGCTGTTGTGGCTGCTGTTGCCGAAATATTTGTGCAACGAGATGAAATCGACATTCTCGTAACACTCTTCGAGAACCTGACGCTCCCAATCCGGATAGGTCGGCATTTCGTCATTGGAGGAACCGCAGACAACGGTCTCGATACCGCCACCAAACGCCTTGACGGCCTTAGATGTCTCATCCGCCAACCGCCCGTACTCCTTGGCCTCCATATGGCCGATCTGCCATGGGCCGTCCATCTCGTTGCCAAGACACCACATCTTGACGCCATACGGGTCAGCCACCCCGTGGCTGCGACGCAGGTCGCTCCAATAAGTTCCGGAGGGGTGATTGCAGTATTCGACAAAATTGCGCGCCTCTTCGATGCCTCGGGTCCCGAGATTGACGGCCAGCATCATTTCGATATCGGCATCCTTGGCCCATTGCGCGAATTCGTTGATGCCTACCTGATTGGTTTCGCGCGAGCGCCAAGCCAGATCCAGCCGCATGGGGCGGTCCTCCTTGGGCCCGATGCCGTCTTCCCATTTGTAGGCCGACACGAAGTTGCCGCCGGGGTAGCGGATGGCCGGGATCTTCAGGCCACGAACAAGCTCGAGAACGTCCTCGCGGAAACCATGCGCGTTGGCGGTCGGGTGGTCGGGCTCATAGATACCGCTGTAGATTGCGCGCCCCATATGCTCGATGAAGGCCGAATAAAGCCGGTCATCAATCTGCGCGAGCGCGAAATCCCGGTGAATCGTGGCGCGAGCTTTCATGTCCCCTCCCAGTGGCATGTGTCGTTTTGACAATCACCGTAGGGTCAGCACGTCTTTACAAACAATTTACTTTTCAGCTTATCGCGTTGACAGAATTGGCAACTCATCAATTTCTGATCCGGGCCTGTACAAGGTCCAGCAGGCGCTGAGCCGCCGCAGACAAAAGCCGGTCGCGTGGACACAGGATGTAATAGGGTTCAATGGAAATGGGTTTGGCGGTGTTCAGCAGAACGAGATCGGCGCTAAAGGGCGGAGAAAGCAGGAGATCGGCCACCTCCTCGGTTACAACCGCAATCACATCGGAATCGCGAAGCAGGGCCATGATCGCCACCACAGACGCCGTTTTGATCAGGCTGGCGGGAATATCTATACCTTCTTCGTGGAATGCGATTTCGATCGCGTGGCGGATGGGTGCGCCGCGATCCTGCATGGTCCAGAGACAGCCCAGCAAATCTCGCAATTGAACCTTGCTGGTCGTGGCCATCGGATGTCCACGCCGGACCATCAACAGGACGGATTCGTTACGCGCGGGATGAATCTCGAAGTCGCGGGAATAGTCATGCGGACCGACGCGGCTCAGAGTGAAATCATATTCACCGGCTTCAAGCCCACGCATCAGCTGCGCCGAGGACGCAACATCAAGCGATACATCAACCAGCGGCGCATCCTGTTTGAGATCAAGGATCGCCGGGATCAGCGCGGCCAGCGCTCCGCCGGTCACCGCGCCAACGCGGACGCTGCCGCCCGTGCCATCCATATGGGCCGCAAAGTCATTCGCCATCTGGTCAATGTCATGCACAAGTTTGCGAGTATGCGTGGCCAGAACGCTGCCCGCCGGGGTGGTCAGCATACCCTTGGGCGTACGTTCGAACAGCGCGGTGCCAAGCTGCGTCTCGATATCGGCCAACATGCGCGACGCGGCAGGCGTGGTCATGGAACATGCGTCCGCTGCAAGACGCAGCTTGCCAAGACGCGCAACGGCATCGACAAGGCGCAACTGAACAGGGCGTAGCGAACGGAGGTAGAGCATGATGGCAAAGTTCCCTGTTGCGTGCCTGACGGGATGATCGGCAGACGTGACCCAGAGTTTCCCATCCTGGCCCCCTTGATCAACCCCGGAGTGGCACCGCCCTGATTACCTGCCTGCGGGGCGACCTTTGCCAGCGCCTTCAGAATCCGTTTTCCGCGCGGATCATCAGCAGGATCGACGACGTCACCGTCACGATGACATGCCTGCTGAGGCTGGGCAGCTTGTGGCGAAAGATGATCCGATTGAAGATGCAGCGCCGGATTGTACGGTATCCACTGAGGTAAGAAGGTGCCGCGACCGAACCGGATCGAGCACACCGTTTCAGCCTGCACTTAGTATTCAACCAAAAAACAAATCTGCCTAACCTGTCTGCCAACTTGACCCAAGGAACCGCAGATGCCAAGCAACGCTCCCCAGACACCGCCGATTTCCCCATCACGGTCGGCAATCGACTTGATGGCCACGTCTATCGCACTCTGTTGGACAAAATCCGGTTCGGGCCCCACAGGCTGGGACAGCGTCTTCCGAGCGGATAGGATCTATGTGAAGAGCACGGCGTTTCACGACCTGTCGTTCGTGGAGCTCTCGCAAAACTTGGGGATTGCGGTCTTATTGTCTCGTGACAAGGCACCGGTTCCTTCACAAAGAGCGGCGAGGCAGTCCATGCTGAACCATGTCGACGGGTTCGAGAAACGGGTATTCAAGAGGCAGATATGAACATGAACATCGAATGCGTTGCGCCAACCCGCAGTATTTTGGGTGAAGGCGCTGTGTGGGACGTTGGCGATCAGCGCCTCTGGTGGGTCGATATCATGGCAGGGTTGATCCACTGCTATGACCCTGTCACGCGGGACAACGAGACATTCGACTTCGGCGAACCTGTTGGCTGCCTTGCCCGGCGCGAAAAGGGTGGACTGGTTCTCGCCGCCAAGTCGGGATTCTGGTTCTACGACCCGGCATCAGGTGAGCGTGAAAAGATCGTGGATCCGGAAGAAGCGCTACCTGACAACCGCTTCAATGATGGCGGAACCGATATGCAGGGCCGGTTCTGGGCAGGGACGATGAAGGATGGCGGTGAGCCTGAAAAGGCCGGGACATTCTATCGGCTGGACCCCGACCTGAGCCTGACAGCATGGCGAAACGATTTTTTCACCACCAACGGACTGGCGTTTTCGCCCGATGGGAAGACCATGTATTGCTCGGACAGCAACCCGACGGTCCGTACCATCTGGGCCTATGACTACGATCTCAATACTGGCGCGCCTTCGAATGGGCGGGTGTTCTTTGACACCAGCGCCCTTCCGGGGCGCCCCGATGGAGGCACTGTCGATGCCGAGGGGTGTTATTGGCAAGCGGGCGTGTCCGGCTGGCAGTTATACCGCCTTTCACCGCAGGGCGAGGTCTTGATGACGATCGACATGCCGGTTGAGAAACCGACCAAACCGCAGTTTGGCGGTGAAAATCTGGATATCCTTTTTGTTACCTCGCTCAGTCTCGGGCTTGATCCAGACAATCCGCAGCCGGAGGCGGGCAGTCTCTTTGCGATTACCGGCCTTGGCGTCACCGGCGTTGCCCAGGCTAGGTTTCTGGGGTGACGATCACCGGCCTGCGGTCCTTCATCACCCGCAACGGCAACCGCCCGCGCGTCATTGTCGCCGTCGATACGGCAGAAGGCATCACAGGTTGGGGTGAATGCTACGATCATGGGCCTGAACGGGCGCGTTGAGGTGCCCCGAGTGTTCTGGACGGTTGCCTTGTTCAGTATGCCATGTTTGCTTCCAATGCCCCCAAAGCCCCGACGCCTTAGTGTTCAAAGCTCAAATGCACCTTGACCGACTGAGACCGATCCGCCGCAATCCGAAAGGCTTCCGCCGCATCGTTGAGCGAAAAGCGATGCGTGATCATCGGCCGAACATCGATGCAACCGGAAACGATGGCGTCGACCGCTTGCGCAAACTCTTCGCCGAAGCGGAATGTCCCTTGCAGCTTCAGCTCTTTTGCCACGATGGCGTTCAACGGCATCGGCGTGTCACCGGCAACGCCAACCTGAACCAAGATGCCGCGCGGGCGCAAAGTGGCGATAGCCGTACGGATGGCGGGCTCAGCTGCTGAACACTCAAAGGCAATGTCGAACTGGCCTGTATCCGCCTCGTACTCTGCGAGCGTATCACCTTGGCTGGCTACGTTGATGCAACGCGTTGCGCCCATCTGCGCAGCGATGTCCAAAACGGCGTCTTGCAAATCTGTCACGACGATGTCCGCTGCCCCTTCTCGCATGGCGATGGCGGTGCACAGCACGCCGATGGGGCCGGCCCCCGTGACCAGCACGCGTTTTCCGGCGACATCGCCCGCGATCTTCGCCGCGTGCAGGCAGACTGCCAGCGGTTCGGCGCAGGCAACGGCTCCAGGGTCGGCTTCTAAAGGGATTTTCATGCATTGCGCCGCATCGACCACGATCCGGTCGCGGAACAGTCCCTGTTCGTGTGGCAGGCGCATTGCCGAGCCGTTGAACCGCATATCGATACAATGCATCGCCAGCCCTTCGGAGCAATACCGACAGGTGCCGCAGGGACGGCTTGGGTTGATCGCAACGGCATCGCCCTCGGCGAGATTGGTTATCCCAGAGCCGACTTTCACCACCCGGCCCGACGCCTCGTGGCCAAGGATGCTCGGTTCCCGGACCCGAATCGTACCGATCCCACCTTCGGACAGGTAGTGCATGTCCGATCCGCAAATCCCGCCCGCTGCAATCGCAAGCAGAACCTGGCCCTTACCGGGTTCGGGTACGTCTTCGGTTTCGATACGCAGGTCATTTTGACCGTAAAGGCGGCAGACGCGGGTTTCCATGGCAGAGCTCACTTGGTCAGCAGGGACGGAAGCCATGTCGCCAGTGCCGGGATGTAGGACACGGCAAGCAGCACGGCGATATTGGTCAACAGGAAGGGCAGGATCGCCACGACAACCGGCATCAGCGGCAGCCGCGCGATCCCGGCGCAGACGAAAAGGCAAACGCCCACCGGGGGCGTGGTCAGCCCGATCATGAGGTTGAGCACCGCGAAGGTTGCGAAATGCAGCGGCTCGATCCCCACCGCCTGCGCCAGCGACAACAGCGGCACAAACAGGATGATCAGCGCGGCAATGGCCTCCATGAACATACCGACAAAGAGCATGGAGGCCGCGATATTGGTGAGGCCCAGCCCGCCTTTGATCCAGCCGACCAGGGAATTCGCAAAGCGGATGATCCGTTGGGTGATACCGCCGCGGTTCATCAGGTTCCCCGCAAGGATGAAGCCCGGGATGGAGAGCAGCACAAAAACATCCATGCCCGCATACATCTTTTGCGGCATGACGACCGGCGGAATGCCCGCCAGCAAGAGATAGGCCAGCGAAGACAGGCCCAGCGTGATGGCGACAGGAATGCCAAGCACAAGCCCGCCGACAAAAACCGAAAAGAGAACGGCAACTTCCATGCTTCAGGGTTCCTCGTCTGCTTTGACGGGTTTGCCGTCCTCGGCACCGGTGAGCATGCCCAGCACCCGCAACGCGGCAAAGGTCGCCAGAAACACCAGCATCAGCCACACTGTCACATGGATAAAATCCATCCGCACGCCGAGCGCGGGCGAGGTCTGCATCTTGCCAATGGACACGTAGCGCCACGTATGCGGCAGAAGGTAAATCGCCAACCCTGCCGTTGCGATGGCCGAGCCCAGCCGGAGAGCCCAGGGCGCTCGACCGGGCAGGGATTCACAGATCACGTCAACATTCACCAGATCACCCGAGCGAAAGGCCAGTCCCGCCCCGAACGCGACCGTGAAAAGCAACGCGTGGCGCGTCAATTCCTCGGTCCACACTACCGCCGTACCGGTCAGACGTCCGATCACCTGAATCAACACCGCGGTGATCAGCACGGCAAAGGAAATCCCGGTGCCCCATTGGGCGACCCGGGTGATCAGGTGAATGATCTTGTCTGCGTGTTTCACAGCGGGCCTCGGCAACGGTGAAAAGTGTCCGGCGCCGCAAAGCTACGACACCGGATTGGGGTTCATTTCGGATTATTCCGCGAACAGTCCCTCGACGATCGGCTTGATCTCGTCGTTGACGTTCATAAGAACAGCGTCCTTGGCTGCGGCCTGGAACGCAGCCCCATCCACCTCGACAAAGGTCATACCCTTTTCTTCAAGGAAGGCCCGGTCGGCTGCAATCGTGTCATTGAACAAGCCACGCTCGTAAGCTTGCGCGCGGGCAGCGGCTTCCATGACGGCGGCCTGATCATCTGCGCTCAGCTTGTTCCAGGTGGATTCCGCGATGGTCAGATAGATCCAGGAGCGAACATGCTCGGTCATGTTCACATGGCTCTGCACCTCGTAAAAGCTGGCCGAGCGGATCAGCACCAACGGGTTTTCCTGGCTTTCGATGGTGCCGTTTTGCAGCGAGGTAAAGACTTCGGAGAACGCCATCGGACCGGGGTTTGCGCCCAGCGCTTTCCAGGTATCCACGAACAGCGGCACGTTCGGCACGCGCATTTTCAGGCCGTTCAGCTCATCGGGATGCGCGATGGCGCGGTTCAAGGTCAGGTTACGCGGACCACGGGCAAAATGCGCGATGGGACGGATCTGTGCCTTTTCGATGATTTGCGCCTTGATCTGATCGCCGATTTCGCCCGAGGCGACCTCGTCCATATGTTCAATGGATTTTTACGCGTAAGGCACGGCCAGAAGCGCCACCATAGGCGCCCAGTTTTGCAGGCTTTCGCCGGTGATCGTCATGTCCACTGTGCCCAGCTGCATACCGTTGATCAGGTCGATTTCCTTACCCAGGCTCTCGTTCGGGAAGACTTCCACGGCAATGCGGCCGTCGGTCAGAGCCTACAGTTCATCGCCAAACTTGACCGAGGCGAGGTGCCACGGATTGTCCTCATTGGCGAGGTGACCCAGCTTGAGCGTCATTTCCTGCGCCAGCGCCGGGACGGCGGCCAGTGCAGCGACGGTTGCGGCGGCAACGGTCTTTTTCCAGTTGAATGTCATTCGTTCTCTCCTCCTTGAATGGGTGCGTTGACCGGCGCGGCGACACCGCCCTCCGGAACGTCGAAAAAGTCAGGGTTGGCTCCGAGGATCTGCGGCAGGTCGCTGAGGACTTCTCGCAAATGGCCGCGGATGGCCGCATAGGCGCCTTTGGTGTCGCCAATCTCGATGCGATCAACGACCGCTGTGTGCTGTTCGATGAGCTTTTTCAGCGGAAAACGACCCAGCGACAGGAACCGCACCCGGTCCATTTGTGATTTCAGGCCCTCGATCAGCCGCCAAGCGCCACCCTTCCCGGCGGCGTCGGCAAGGGTGCGATGGAAACGCTCGTCGAGGCTGATGAAATCCTGCGGCTTTGTCTGGATCACAGCGACTTGCGCCTTGAGCTGCGCGCGAAGCTCCCGGATCACGGCCGGGTCAGGACTGGCAGCAAGAATGGCCACAATATCGGCCTCGATTGCTTCGCGCAGGAAACGCGCATCGAGAACCGCGCTGTATCCGATCTTGGTAGTCACCGTGCCACGCTGCGGCAGGATGGCCAAAAGCCCCTCGCTGGCAAGCTTGATGAAGGCCTCGCGCACCGGCTGACGACTCACATTGCAGGCGCGCGCAATCTCGCTTTCTGAAATCCGGTCCCCCGGAGCAAAACGGTTGCGGATGATGGCATCGCGCAAATGCGTGTAAATCTGGGGCGAGATCGCCACGGATGGATCGAGATCATCTGCTACAACTTCATGCCGGTTCTGGACTGGACCCGTACCGATCTGGCGTGGCGTCGTCCCTCGTGGGCGACCTACATGCGCTTTGACCTGACGGATTTCGCGGCCTTTGACCTGCATATCCTCGCCCGTCCCGGCGCCGAAGAAGATTTCGATGAGGGTCTGCGCGCCGCGGCGGCCAAACGGTTCAGCGAGATGGGCGATGCGCGCCGCGCGGAACTTGCCAAAAACGTGGTGTTCGGGCTGCCCGGTGCGGCGGAGAATTTCAGCCTCGAAGATGTGCGGCTGCACATCTCGGAATACGCCAAGATCGACGAAGCCCAACTACGCCAGAATCTGGTGGATTTCCTGTCCGAAGTGACACCCTTGTCCGAAGACCTGGGCCTGCGCCTGTGCTGTCATCCGGACGATCCGCCCGTGCCGCTGCTTGGACTGCCGCGCATCATGTCGACAGAGGCGGACTATGCCGCGGTCATGCGAGCGGTGGACCGGCCCGCGAATGGAATTACGCTGTGTTCCGGCTCGCTTGGCGCGCGCCCCGACAATGACCTGCCCGGCATGATGGAGCGGTTGGGCGACCGGGTGCATTTCCTGCATCTGCGCAACGTCAAGAGGGAGACGCCGGAAATCCGCGGATCGTTTTTCGAAGACGAGCATCTGGCCGGAGATACGGACATGGTGGCCCTTGTCGCGGCCTGCCTGCGCGAAGAAGCCCGGCGCAAGTCGGAGGGCCGCGAAGATTGGTCCATCCCGTTCCGGCCGAATCATGGGCAGGACATTCTTGACGATCTTGGCCGCAAGGCACAGCCCGGATACCCGTCGATCGGGCGGCTCAAAGGGCTGGCCGAACTGCGCGGTGTGATCGCCGGGTTGCGGCATGGCATGGCGGCCCAATGACGGACAGGCTGACCACGACTGAGGGGCTGCCGGAAAGCGTGCAGCGCCCCGGATATGTGCGCGACGCACGTGGGACCGGAATCGTGCATATCGGTCTTGGCGCATTCCACAAGGCACATCAGGCGGTCTATACCGACGATGCATTGGCGGCCTCCGGGGGCTATTGGCGCATCATCGGTGTCAGCCTGCGCAGCGCCGAACCGGCTGCCGAGCTTGCCCCGCAAAACGGGCTCTATACTGTCATCGCGCGCGACGCAGCGGGCAGCCGGGCGCGCGTTATTGGAGCGATGCCAGGTGCATATTGCTTGAAAACACAGCGGCAACCGGTGCTGGACGCGCTATGCGCACCACATACCTGGATCGTGTCAATCACGGTTACGGAAAAGGGCTATGGGCTCGACCGTGCAACTGGCGGGATCGACACAAACCACCCAGCGATTACCGCCGATCTGGCCACCCCGGAGACACCCCAAGGGCTGGCAGGTTTGTTGGTCTTGGCGCTGAGACAGCGACGCGCAGCCGGAGTGCCGCCCTTTACAATCCTCTCCTGTGACAACCTGCCGGAAAACGGCCCGCTCACACGCGACCTGATTGCCGATCTTGCGCGCCATGCGGCACCGGATCTCGTGAATCACATCCTGACCGACGTGGCCTTTCCGTCGACCATGGTGGATCGCATCACGCCAACGCGCCGAGCTCAAACCGGAGCGCTGGCGCGCCAGATGATGGGCCATGTCGATGCGGCCGCCATTGAGACCGAGGCCTTCAGCCAATGGGTCATCGAGGATCATTTCCCCACCGGTCGTCCCGAATGGGAAGCGGGCGACGCGATCTTTGTCGATGATGTGCGCCCCTATGAGACAATGAAGCTGCGCATGCTGAACGGGGCCCATTCGATGCTGGCTTATGCAGGGTTTGCAGCCGGGCACAGATACGTCCGCGATGTCATGGCCGATATGGCTCTGGCCCGCCTTGTGCGACGTCACCTCGGCGCAGCGGCGGCAACACTGCCGACGCTGCCCGGCGTCGATTTTCGCGGCTATACCGCCCAACTGGAAGACTGGTTCCGCAACCCGCATCTGGCACATGGGACATGTCAGATCGCGATGGACGGATCTGAGAACATGCCGCAACGCCTCTTCTCCGCGATCCCCGACGCCCGACAAAAGGCTGTCGACATTCGTGCCTTTGCTTTTGCCACTGCCGCGTGGTTGCGGCACCTGTCGTTGTCGACGCATGATTGCGTGCCCTACGACTCGCGGGACCCACGCAAGGAAACCCTGACTGCGATAGGTTTTAACCGCACCGCCGCCGAAATCGTCCAAGTGATGCGCACAGCCGATTTCATCGACCGGGCCATTGCAGATGACACCGCGTTCTGGACCGAAGTGACGCCTATACTGGATGATATGCTGTCGCGCCCGATGACCGAGGTCATCGCACAGGAGGCGTCCTGATACATCCCGGATCAAGATGTTGCGCGTCACCAATAGTTGACGGATAACTCCCGGACGGGAGGATTGGGATGCCATTGCCGCTGCTTCTGATGCTGGTGATCGGCGGGATTGCGGGGATTGCCGTGATCCTGCATCTGCTTGGTCTGTCCCGTCCCCTCGCCTTTCCCGACGAGAATGCGGCGCGCGCCGCATGGCTCAATGAATTTCCCGATGCGCCGCCCAGCCGCGTCGTGCTCAGCCATGACCACCACGCCGCATTGATCGAAACCTCTGAGCGCGAAGGCATTGTCTGGCCCATGGGCGCAGACAGCACGGCGAGATACCTGGACGGGGCGCGGATCGACCGGACACAGGAGGGTCTCGTGATCCGTCTGCCCGATTACACGGCCCCGCGCATCCGGTTGCGGCTGGCCCCGGAAGAGGCCGACCTCTGGGCCCGTGACATCAAGGAGCACAGTTCATGACCGCCAATGTCAGCTTCCCGGATGTGGTACAGCTTGCCGTGCCGCTCTTTATCGCGGCAATCCTGATCGAACTGACCTGGATTGTCGTGAAGGGACGCGGCGGGCGGTATGAAACGCGCGATGCGCTTACCTCGCTGATCATGGGGGCGGGCAACGTGGCCTCGGGCATCCTGCTGGGGTTCGTCGCCTACGGGTTCTTCATGTTTCTCTGGGCGCTGACACCGCTGGATCTGGGCGTTTCCTGGTGGGTGATTCTCCTGTGCTTCGTGCTGGATGATCTGCGCTACTACTGGGTGCACCGGTTCGGGCATCGCATCCGCTGGGTCTGGGCCAGCCACGTGAATCACCATTCCAGCCAGCACTATAACCTGACCACTGCCCTACGACAGACCTGGACAGGCACCTTTACCTTCATGATGGTTGTGCGCGCGCCGCTGATCCTTTTGGGATTTCACCCGGCGATGGTGCTGTTCGTGGGCGGTCTGAACCTGATCTACCAGTTCTGGATTCACACCGAGGCGATTGGCCGGATGCCCCGCTGGTTCGAGGCGGTGATGAACACGCCGTCCCATCACCGGGTCCATCACGGGCGCAATCCGCGCTATCTCGATGCCAACTATGCCGGGGTTTTTATCATTTGGGACAAGATGTTCGGCACCTTTGTGCCCGAATTGGAGAGCGAAAAGCCCGATTACGGGCTGGTTCATAACCTTGGCACATTCAACCCGATCCGCGTGGCGTTTCATGAGTGGGTTGGCATTTTCCGCGACATGACCCAACCGGGGCTGTCATGGCGCGAACGCCTGATGTATGCCGTGGCACCGCCGGGCTGGAGCCATGATGGATCGCGGCTCACCTCGGAAGGGATCAAAAGCCGGCATCTCGACCATCATCCGCAGGACAAGGGAACCCCTGGTTTCTGATCCCGCGACCCTTCTCAGCGGCACAAAGCGCGCGGCTCTCCGCGCAATTGCCGCAGCGCAGAAAAACCGGATGCAACCGCAGAAATTCGTGCTATGGTAGCGTTGCGTTTTTTGCGAGGGGCGATACATGCCCGGTGATACGAGAATACGGATAAGCCGCGTAGCCATATTGGCCGCGCCGGATGGCATGTCCCATCCTTCCCAAGCGGAGGGAGGGTCATGATACATCCACTGGACAATGCCCTTGGGGGGTGGCGCTTGCTGCTGGCACTGGGGTCTTTGGCGACCGAGGCACATCACGTGATCGTCTACCGGCTCTTGGGGCTCTCCGGTGGCTGGGTGGTGCCAACCGATGAGCCGCATCGCATGCTCGTGGAAAAACCGATTGCCTTGATGGAAGCCAACCGGGCCGCTGCTCAGGCCCTGCTTTCCGGTCAGGACGCCAACCAGGTGACCCATGCCTGGCTGACGCCCGTGACAGGCGCGGTGCAATCCAACCGTACCCGACTTGCGCAGAACGGCCCGGCCGTTTTCGGGGCGATGTACAAACCTTTCAGATAAGTCGTGGGAGCGCTTAATGAACCTGATACTCAAACAAATCGAAATGTCCGCCGCCTGTGTGGCGCTGGCCAACAAGACGCTGGAAAACAATCTTCGCGTGGCCGAAGTTCTGATGTCGTCCGCGTTGCAGCAACATGCCGCGATGTTTGGTTACAAAACACCGTTCAAAGGGGCCAATGGCGCGGGCCTGTCCGGCCCAACCGCGCCCGCGTTCAAATCTGCGACGCGCGCGAAAACCGACACCAAGCCGAAGGTTGCCCCGGTGACCAAGGCGGCACCCAAGGCTGAAGAAAAGCCTTCGGACAAGGCAGTTGCGAAACCGGCGGCCAAGAAGGCGGCGAAACCCGCGGCCGAGGCCAAACCGGCACCCAAGCCGCAACCGGCAAAAGCCGTCGCAGCCAAGCCTGAGCCCAAAGCGGCGGCAGCCCCGGTCGCCAAGGCGGCACCCGCTGCAAAGCCCGTTGATGCAACCCCCAAACCCGCAGCGCCGCAAAAGGCGCCCGAGGTCAACGCGGTGAAAGCAGACGCCCCAGCCGCATCCAACCCGGCTGCAGCCGCGCCCAAACCCGCCGAGGCAAAAGCGCCGAAAACATCCGCCACGCCGACCTCGCGCCGGTCGCGCCGCAAGCGCACCCCCTCGGCCCCGCCGACCATGCCCGAGCGCAAAGGCGACAAATAATCGAGCAGGACGGGCGGTTCTTCGGAGCCGCCCGCTTTCTTTGGGCCGGACTACGCTTATTCCCGACCGCCCAAGGTTTTCGCCGTGACGGGCTCGAACCTCTCTGATAGACATGAGGTCTAGGCAACTCTTGGTATATCTTGGGCTGGGATGTATCTGCGCACACTTTTTCTTGTTATCGTATTGTCGTTCCCATGGCCGTCGCTGGCCTTGGACTCGGCTGAGCTGCGCGTCGATGGTGTCGCCGGGGACAGTACCCTGGAAACCGAGATCCGGGCCGCATCCGTTCTGCTGAGCAGCACCTCAACTGCGCCCGAAGATATCCTTGCCCAGGCGCAGGGGGATTACACCCGCATCGTCGAAGTCCTGTATGCCAATGGCCACTATTCCCCCGTCGTGAACATCCGGCTGGACGGGCGCGAAGCGGCGGGGTTCGACCCATTTGCGCCGGCGCCGGTCATCCGTACTGCGCGGGTGGTGGTCGATCCGGGGCCGCGTTTCACGTTCGGCACGGCCCGCATCGACCCGCGCGCACCCGGCTCAGAGCGCTATGACGGGTTTTCAAGCAACGCCCCG
The DNA here is from genome assembly GCF_028023675.1 of Primorskyibacter aestuariivivens. GTDB lineage: Bacteria > Pseudomonadota > Alphaproteobacteria > Rhodobacterales > Rhodobacteraceae > Marinovum > Marinovum aestuariivivens. The sequence continues at coordinate 26,906 of NZ_JAQIOZ010000030.1, forward strand.
GCGCGCGCGGATGTGGTGCGCGACGCTGTGGCCGCAGCCATCACCGACTGGCGGCAGGCCGGGCATGCCAAGGCGAAGCTGGCCGATCAATCGGTTGTCGCGCGCCATGCCGAGGCGCAACTGGATGTCACGGTGGGGCTTGAGCCCGGCCCGAGGCTGCGTTTTGGACAGGTTGTGATCACCAGCGACAGCGGTGTGCGTGATGCTCGCATCCGCCAGATCGCGGGCATCCCAAGGGGCGAGACATTTGACCCCGATACGGTCGAAAAGGCCGCAACGCGGCTGCGCCGCACCGGGACGTTCCGGTCGGTCACCCTGACCGAGACGGACCGGATCGATGCCGCGGGCGAGATGGAGATGGAGATCTCCGTGGTGGATCAGAAGATCCGCCAGCTTGGGGCCGGTGCGGAACTGTCGAGCCTCGATGGGTTGACGCTGTCGGCGCATTGGCTGCATCGCAACCTGTTCGGCGGTGCGGAGCGGCTTCGGATCGAAACGGAGATTGCCCAGATCACCGGCACCGCAGAAGAGACCGATGTTCGTCTGTCTTTTGGCTTTGAGAAACCCGCCGTCTACGGGCCAAACACGGATTTTACGGGCGAGCTTGAGTTCGCCTATCTGGATGAGCCCGACTTTGTCGAACGCCGCGCCGGGCTGTCACTTGGGGTCTCACGCGAATTTTCAGACAAGCTGACCGGCGAGATCGGCATTGGGCTTGCCTATTCCGAGATCACCGATCAGTTCCTTGACGGTGGCAACCGCCACCGGGAGATGATCCTAGTGACTTTGCCCACCGCGCTGACCTTTGACACGCGCAACTCGGCGCTGGATGCGACCAGTGGGTTTTACCTGCGGGCAGAGGCCACCCCGTTCTTTGAAACTGTCCGATCAGACCCCGGCGCGCGGTTCACGCTGGATGCTCGGGCCTATCGAGCCCTGGATGAAGAGGCGCGTATGGTGCTTGCCGGGCGGTTGCAACTGGGGTCGCTTGTCGGGCCGGAGGCACAGCATGCCCCGCCGGGATACCTGTTTTACTCCGGCGGCGGGGGTACGGTGCGTGGACAGCCCTATAATGCGCTGGATGCCGATTACGGTGACATGCGGTTGGGCGGGCGTAGTTTTGCGGGCTTGTCCGGGGAAATGCGGTTTGGCGTGACGGACACGATTGGCATTGTCGCCTTTGCCGATGCGGGTGCCGTGGCCACAGGGAGCTTCGGAGATGGCGACAGCAACTGGCACGGTGGCGGCGGTCTTGGCCTTCGCTACAAAACACCGGTGGGGCCGATCCGGCTCGATATCGCGGCCCCTCTGACCGACAACACGAGCGACGGTGTTCAGTTTTATATTGGCATCGGGCAGGCATTCTGATGCGACTGTTCCCCGCCCTTTTACTTGCCGTGATGCTCTGGCCGATACATCTCGTGGCGCAAAGCGCAGAAGACGATCGCGGCTATATACAGGGGTTGTTAGAGGATAACCTGTCCGGCCCCGGTCAGACCGTCCGGCTGGAGGGGTTCGAGGGCGCGCTCAGCTCGCGGGCGACGGTGGACAAGATCACCATCGCCGACGATGCGGGAACCTGGCTGAGCATGAGCGATGTGGCGTTGACGTGGTCGCGTTCGGCGCTGTTGCGCGGCGCGGTCGAGATCGACGAGATTTCCGTCAAACGCATCGACATTCCCCGCCCGCCGAACAGCAGCTCCGATGATGACACCGACCTGCCCGCGCCCGAAGCGTCCGGACCTTTCATGTTGCCGGAACTGCCGGTGTCGCTGCGGCTTGCCAAACTGGACCTTGCCCGCGTCCGGCTGGGCAAGGCGTTTCTGGGCGAGACGGTGGAACTGGCCATTACCGGCTCTGCCGAACTGGTGGCGGGCTCGGGCACTGCCGATCTGGAGATCAAACGACTCGACCGGGCCGGGGCGCTCACGCTTGAAGGCGCATTTCGCAACTATACCCGCGATCTTGAACTGTCTCTTGACCTGAGAGAGCCGCAAAGCGGGATCGCCGCGCGGCTGCTTTCACTGCCCGGCGCGCCCTCGGTCGCGCTGATTGTCCAGGGCGAGGGCCCGCTGGATGATTTCGCCGCCACGCTGGACCTGTCAACCGATGGTCAAACGCGGCTGGCAGGGCAACTGGACCTGACCGGCACGGACGGGAACGGCACCCGGTTCGAGGCCGATCTTGGCGGCGATATCGCCCCGCTTGTGGCTCCGGACTACCGCGCGTTTCTTGGATCAGACGTCCGGTTGTCGGCACGCGGCGCGCGCAGCGGCGAAGGCGTGCTGGAGTTGGAACGGCTGCGTGTCGTAGCAGCCGCGCTTGAACTGGAAGGCAACGCAGTTTTGCAGGCGGATTACTGGCCTGAAACCGTGAGCCTCTCCGGCGCGATTACCCCGTCCGAGGGCGACCGGGTGATCCTGCCCCTTCCCGGGGAGCCGGTTTCGATCCGCTCCGCCGACCTGACTGTGAGCTTTGATGCGGCGCAAAGCGATCTCTGGACGCTCACCACCCGGCTGCGCGCGCCGGAACGCGGCGACGATGCGGCAGAGCGCGTAGAACTGACCGGCCGGGGAACGCTGTCGCCCGAGCAAGACGCGATGTCGGGAACCGTCGGTTTTGCCGCCACCGGGCTTCGCCTGTCCGATGCCGCCCTGTCGCGCGCCGTGGGCACGAGCATCGAAGGCGGGTTTGACGGGCAATGGCAGCGCGGCACGCCGGTCGAGTTGCGGAACCTGTCTCTGGCAGGGGCGGATTTCGGTCTGAGCGGGACCATGTCGATCCGGGGTCTCGACGGGGCCTTTGACCTTGTGCTGCGTCCCGATATCAAACTTCGTGCCGAGGATCTTGGCCGGTTTTCCGGGCTGGCGGGCGTGGCGCTTGAGGGCGCGGCAGACCTGACTGTAGCGGGCCAGATTTCGCCGTTATCACAGATGTTCGACGTGAAACTGTCCGGGGAAACCCGGGATCTGGGCAGCGGTATCCCCCGGCTTGACCCGCTGATTGGCGGGCGCGGAACGCTTTCGGCGGCCATTCTGCGTGATCAATCCGGCCTGCGGTTGTCGCCGCTGCGCATTGCGACGGAACAGGCGCGCATCGAGGCCACCGGCGATCTGAAAACCGGCGCGTCGCGCGTGGTGGCTGAGGTTGAGGTGTTTGACCTCGCCCTTGTGGATCCCGGCCTTCGCGGCAATGGTCGCGTCACGCTGGACGCCACACAAACCGGCGACCAATGGCAGGTCAGCGCAGACGGGACGTTGCCCGGCGAAACGAACGCCACCTATCGCGGCACGGTTCAATCCGGGGATCAGGGCGCGCTTACATTGGCCGGGCGCGGGACGGTAGAGGTCGGGCAACTGGCGGTCTTTTCCGGGCTTCTGGGCCAGCCGCTCTCTGGCGGCGCGCGCTTTGACGCTACGGGCAGCACCGACCTGTCAGATCAGAGCTTTTCGATCGAGGCGACGGGGCAAACCCGGAGTTTGACGGTTGGGATCACGACGCTGGACCCGCTGTTGTCCGGCACCGTGGACATGGCGCTATCGGCAAGCGGGGACGCCACGGGGCGTGTCTCCCTCTCGGAAGCGACAGTGAATGGCCCGGGGCTGGCTGCAAACCTGGCCGGGACCATTGCGCCGTCAGGAGCAAGTGATCTGCAATACCGCGTTTCTCTGCCGGATCTGAACCGGGTGGTTTCGGACCTGAGCGGCCCTGCGACCCTTCAAGGCACTGCGCACCGGGAAGATGGCGGAGCATGGCGGGTGTCGGCGCAGGGACAGGGGCCGGGCGGTCTTACCCTGACGACCGATGGCACAGTGGCTGCGGACGGTCAGCGACTGGACCTTGTGGCACGGGGCAACGCGCCGTTGAGCCTTGCCAACCCTTATCTGAGTGGTCAGAGCCTGACGGGTCGGGTGGGGTTTGACCTTGCCGTGAACGGCCCCCCGGCCCTGTCCTCGCTCAGGGGGCGGTTGCAGAGCGCGGACGGACGGTTGTTCATCCCAGATCGTGGTCTGAGCCTGTCCCCCCTGCGCGGCGAGGTGGTGTTGACCAACGGGGCCGCGACCGTGGCTTTGACCGGGGATCTCTCCAGTGGCGGACGCCTGCGCCTGACCGGGCCGGTGCAACTGAATCCGCCCTATTCCAGCGATCTGGTCGCGCAGCTGACCGATGTTACCATTCGCGAAGATGATTTCCTGACCGCTGCACTGGACGGACGGCTGACGCTTCGTGGCCCGCTGACGGGACGCGCGCGGATCGCAGGCGATATACTGGTCTCACGGCTGGATATGCGTATTCCCGATATCGGGCCAAGCTACGCCGCGCTGGACGGTCTGAAGCATCAGGACCTGCCGCCCGATGTCCGGCGCACGCTTGAATATGCGGATCTGCTGGGCCACGCGCAAACGCAAGCCAGCTCAACCGCGGTTTTCCCGATTGATATCACCGTTCAAGCCCCTTCGCGACTTTTCATTCGGGGGCGCGGGCTGGATGCGGAAATGGGCGGTCGCCTGCGCCTGACCGGAACAACCGCGAACGTGGTACCGCAAGGCCAGTTTGACCTGATCCGCGGGCGTCTTGATCTGTTGGGGCGGCGTTTGACTCTGACGCGCGGTGCGCTGAGCCTGCGCGGCAGCTTCGATCCCGTGATTGATTTTGCCGCCACAAGCATGGTGGAAGGGACAGATATCTCGCTTGGCTTGGCGGGCGTGGCCTCGGCACCGGATCTCACGGTCACCGCCTCCCCCGACCTGCCGCAGGACGAGGCGCTGTCGCTGTTCCTGTTTGGCAGGGATCCCACCCAGATTTCCGCCCTTCAGGCCGTGCAACTCGCAGCCGCGATCCGCACGCTGTCGGGCCGCGGTGGGCTGGGGCTTTCGGAACGGCTGAGACAGGGGCTTGGCGTCGACAATCTCGATGTCGGAACCGATGCGGAGGGCAATTCTCAAGCTCAGATCGGCAAATATATCTCTGATCGGATCTACACCGATGTCACATTGAGCAGTACCGGGAACAGAGAAATCCGGCTCAATATCGACGTGTCGCCCAACGTCACGGTGCGCGGGCGGGCCTCCTCGGAGGGCGAAACCGGGATTGGCGTGTTTTTTGAGCGGGATTACTGAACGCCATTCATATCAGCGCCCTTCACCTGTCCGCCGCCTATAGGCCCGCATTCCCGCAGGCTCAGGTTTCCCGCAACAGTATTTCAAACGGCGAAACCGAATAAATGCCCAGTGAGCTACTCCCCAGTGTTTGGACAGTGTTCAGCGTAAATTAAGCTACTCTTTGCTCCTGCTGACCTGATTGGGTTTCGTCTTTTCTTAGCCAGTAGACCACGGCTGGGGGTTTGCC
>NZ_JAQIOZ010000031.1 GCF_028023675.1 Primorskyibacter aestuariivivens
CGCCCGCAGGCTCAAGACCCTCAGCGGGCTGACGCCTTACGAATACATCTGCAAGATCTGGACTTCAGAGCCAGATCGTTTCATCCTAAATCCGATCCACCATATGCCGGGACTGAACAGTTCACCCAACGATGATCCACAGCTGGAAACGGGCGCTTCTGGAAGGCGCGTCGGGCGTGTTCGAGCGGGGCGGAAAGAAGCCTCCGGAGATCGACGAGGAGCAAGTCAAAGAATTGCACGCGAAGATCGGGGAGCTGGCCGTCGCCAACGATCTTTTGTCACGAAAGCTCAAGCCGTGGATCGGCAAGTGAGGCGCAAGATGGTTGAGCCAGCCAATACCAACCCGTCGATTGGCAAACAGTGCAGGCTGCTATCGATCTCGCGCTCGTCGTTTTACTACATGCCCAAGGGTGAGACCGCGATGAATCTGATGTTGATGCGCCAGATCGATGAGCAGTTTCTGGAAACGCCGTTCTTTGGTGTCCGGCAGATGACCTGACACTTGCGCAACGAAGGCCATCTGGTGAACGAGAAACGGATCCGGCGCCTGATGCGGCTGATGGGTTTGATGCCGATCTACCAGAAGCCGAACACAAGCAAAGCGGCGAAAGGGCACAAGACCTATCCCTATCTGCTGCGTGGCCTACGGGTGGAGCGCCCCAATCAGGTCTGGTGTGCCGACATCACGTATCTGCCGATGCGCAGGGGCTTTCTGTATCTGGTCGCCATCATGGACTGGCACACCCGCGAGGTGCTGGCCTGGCGGATATCGAATACGCTGGAAGCCGACTTCTGCGTCGCGGCACTGAACGAGGCCATCGCCAAACACGGTCCACCCGAGATTATGAATACAGATAGTCATACGATTGGTGCCAGTTCTCGGGTGGTTTGACTCAAACACAGATCGACCATTCGCTGGGTTGGTGCCGCATGGCTTTCCGGTGTGATCTGACTCTCACTCCGATCGACCTGACACGTGTCTTTCCCTGGACCTGTCGATCATCCGGGAACGCCCTGCGGCGAGCTTGTCTCAAAGGTGCGCTGTGACCCAAGAAGGGCCTGACCATCCGGTCTCATGACTGTCCTGTCCCTGCATTCTTCTGAGCGATGCTCATTCACGTGCCGCAGGAAAGGATCATAGGATGGCCGAACACTCACAAGCATCTCACGTCGTAGGCGGCGTCGATACCCACAAGGACTTGCACGTGGCTGCGGTCGTCGATCACCAGGACCGCGTTCTCGGTGTCGAGAGCTTTCCCACGACACGACATGGGTACCGCTTGATGCTTGCCTGGATGCGGTCTTTCGGCGATCTGCAACGCGTTGGCATCGAATGCTCGGGCAGCTATGGCGCAGGATTGTTGCGTTACATGCAGGCGGCTGGCGTCGAGGTTCTGGAGGTTACTGCCCCCGACAAGCATGACCGACGCCGCCGCGGAAAGAACGACCACTTCGATGCGGAAAGCGCTGCCCATGCCGCCTTTGCGGAACGGCACACGGTGACACCGAGAAGCCGGGATGGGATGGTCGAAAGCCTCCGTGTTCTAAGGGTTTGTCGCAAGACGGCCGTCCAGGCGCGCCGCATCGCCCTACAGATGATCCAGACGACAATTGTCTGCGCTCCCGACAGATTGCGAGACCCGCTGCGGCAGATGACCCGCATGCAACTGATCCGCACATTGGCAGCTTGGCGGCCTGATCTCACTGCATATCGGGAAGTCGAAGAAGCTTATCGCATCTCGCTCAAATCCTTGGCGCGGCGCCATCTGGAACTGCATGATGAGATCGCCGACCTGGATGGCATGATCGAAGCCATCGTCAAGGAACTGGCCCCTGAACTGCTCGACCAGACGGCGATCGGCTTGAACAGCGCGGCGCAACTATTGCTGACGGCTGGCGACAATCCCGAGCGCCTGAAATCCGAAGCGAGCTTTGCCGCCCTTTGCGGTGTTAGTCCGGTACCCGCATCTTCCGGAAAAACGATCCGGCACAGGTTGAACAGAGGCGGTGATCGCGCGGCCAACAGTGCCATCCACATTATCGCGATCGGCCGGTTGCGATTGGACCCGCGAACCCAAGCCTACGTTACCAAACGCATCGCTGCCGGAAACTCGAAGCTGGAAGCCATTCGCAGCCTCAAGCGCTATATCGCCCGAGAAGTCTTCGGCATCATCATGCGACGCCAGAAGCAGATCAATCAGTCTCAGATCGCCGCTTGACTCTTAGAAGGGCGTCCAGGGCAGCCAGTTCACCTCGTTTGCCTGGACCGAGCGGCTGCGCAGATCGGGAGTGCGTATCTCGATGGATGGCAAAGGCCGGTTCCTCGATAACATCTTCGTCGAGCGGCTCTGGCGGTCGTCGAAGTACCAATGCGTCTACCTCCACGCTTGGGAGACCGGATCAGAAGCGAAGGCGGGCGTTGGGAAATGGATCGATTTCTACAACCGCAAACGCCCACACTCCGCCCTTGGCGGCAAACCCCCAGCCGTGGTCTATTGGCTGAGAAATGAAGAAACCCAAACCGATCAGCAGGACCAAAGAGTAGCTTAAATTACGCCGAAACCTGTCCAAACGTTGGGGAGTAGCTCAGATCTTGTGTCGCTGATCAAGGACTCGCAGGGTCTGTACGACGAAGTAATGCAACTTCATCCGGCGGCGCGCTTCTCTTCAATCTGTTGAGCAAACTCTATGAGCGCACCAGCGTGGTCATCACCACCAACCTCAGCTTCTGAGAATGGGCCCAGGTTTTCGGCTACGCAAAGATGACCACCGCGCTGCTCGACCGTCTCACACACCGCTGCCACATCCTGGAAACCGGCAACGACAGCTACCGCTACAAAGCCAGCTCAGAAGCCGCAAAGAAAAAGAGAAAGGAGGCACCAGCATAGACCACAACATGACCGCTGCGAAATAATCAAAGGTGGGTCAAATCTCGGTGAAAATAACGGGTCACTTCTCAGCAGAAATCAACACCGGAGCACCCCAGGATCACATTTTAGGTGCCATCAGGCACTCCATCGATCGCTTTTTCGAACTTTGCCAGAGGGGCTTTCGGGTCCTTGGCAAGGGTCAAGGGATCGTGGTGGAAGGCGCGTGCCAATTGGCTCACGGATCAGTCACGCGGCCTGGTCAGTGAGCCGTGCGCGCCCGGACGCCACGGGCAAGGCCGGGATCCGGCACCCCGTCATTGAGTTCTGATGGAATAACGCGTTTCGAGTTTTGGTTGGAACAGCAGGATCGCTTTCCCGACCGGGCGGCGGCGAACACGCGATGCAGAATCCTCCTCGCAACGCTGCAGGGGCCGGACCGCAGCACCCAAGTAAGGACGCCCGACGTTACCGGACCGGCGGGCCGGTCCATGTTTCGGGCGCCCGGCGAGCGCGACTCAGCGCAGCAGGTCAAGCCGGTCCATGTCGATGCCCAATGGCCCGCTCAGATCCTCAATCGCGTCGTAGAGCAGTTGCAGCGCATATTGCGGGTTATGGGCATAGGTGCCGGGATCGGCGGTCACCAGCTTCCAGTTGAATGCGGCGCGCAGGCTGCGCGGGGTCCAGGAAGCATAGGCAACCGGACGGTCCCCATTCATATCCGCGGCACCGTCGCCATTGGCATCGGCAAAGAAATAGGGGTAGCGGTTGCCGTCATAGATCACCGGAGCCCCGGCCACCTCGGCGGCGTAGCGGGTGAGCGTGTCGAGCAGCAGCGCCGCGTTGGCGGCAATATCCTCTCGGATACCTTTCGACGTGTCGCCGCTGCCGTCATAGCTTTGCCGCGCGATGCGGATATTCCGGGCACTGTCTTCCAGGTGGCAGGTGGTGCAGGGTTCGAATTCCACTTCCAGCGTATGCGGCTCGTGGCAGGAATTGCAGCTCGCAACTGGGCGGGCATGGAAGAACCGGCCGGAATAGTCGCGCCCGTCATAATGATAGCCTGCCGCGCCGTAACCGCCCAGCCAGGTGGCGGCGGCGGTGGCGTAGTGCGGATTTATGAAACGCAGTTCGGGATTGATCTCGTCGTCTGGCAGACCGGCGATGGCCTTGGCCACGGTGGTCCCAGCGGCGCGCCCCTGGTGGCAGGTCAGGCAGGACGCTTCGACACCGCGCACCGGATGGACCAGCCCGCTGGGAAAAGTGACCTCGCTGATCTCGGCCAGCCCGGCATTGTGGCAGGTGCCGCAATCGACAACGCCGCCGATATTGATCGTGCCGTCAACCTTGCCCGGCTCGGTGCCGTCCAGCCCGTGGAAATCCCGGAACCCTTCCCCGGAGTGACAGGTGGCACAAGCCGCACGAATCTCGCCATCGTCGTCCCAGTGACTGAAGGCTTCGGCTGCCGCGTTGGCATGGGCCGAACGGAACCAGTCAGAGATGGCCTTATCATTATCGATCTCGATCTCGGCAGGGGTAAACGGCCCGGACTTGGGCAGGGCAAAGGGCACCACCGCCCCTTCTTCCGCACCGGCATCCGAATCGGTGCTCTGGGCGATCGCCGGTCCGGCAAGCAAACCGGCGATGAGCCCTGCAGTCATGAGTTTGCTCAAGTAATCCACTGCGGTCGTCTTGGACATTTTGCACTCCTCAAGAATTCGGTTGACCTTAGCCTCGTATGGTGGATTTTAAATTCGCCATATTGTCTGGTTGAGCGCGGGAGCGAATTTCAAATCCTTAAACCATAATAAAATCAAATTTTTATAGTCACCCGGGCAGAACCTGCAGCTCGCGCCCCGCGCCGTTTTCAGTGAGGCGAACTTCAGATTCGGGTGACCAGCTGTTCCGGGGAAATCCCCTTATCTTCCGCGCGACTCTTGCCTAGGAGTTTAGTTTCCCGGCGGCGATGCTATCCTTGATCTAGCTCATGTTTGACCCCGAATCCACCGGCTAGATTTCAAGAGAGTGAAGGCGTCGCTGAAGGCGTGAACGCTTAGGGGGCAATCTGGTCTGTCGGAGGCGGAATGGCATTTCTCAGTACCGGTGCAGGATTGAACCCGGAGTTCCAGTCTCCGCTCGAGGTTTCGGGGACCACCGACGTGATCACCGAAGAGGCGGCGCTGTGCCCGCCTGTCGGCCCCGCCGTGCGTGTCACGCCGCTGGTCCAGGAAGACGAGGTGGTGGCCCGTGGCAGTGCTGTGGCCTGCCTGCGGCACAATCCCGAAATCTGCTTCACCGCACCGATTGCCGGACGTGTGGCCCGGATCACGCTGCAGCCTGGTCGGCTGCTGTCCGAGATTGTGCTGTTCCGAGATGACGGCGCCGGGGTCGAGACACATGACCCGAAGCTGGCCGAGACAGATGCCGGCCTGCGTCGGCTGATGCAATCGGCGGGAGTCTGGCCGTGGCTGAGGCGCCGGCCTTTCGGAGGCATGCCGGCGCAAGGGGAAACCCCGTCCGCGATCCTCGTCATGGCGGCCGACACAAGGCCTCTGTCCCCCGACCCGGTTGAGGCACTCGGCGGCAGGGAAGAGGATCTGGCGCGTGGCTTCGGCGCGCTTGCCCGGTTAACCAACGGCCCCGTCGTGTTTTGCACTCATGGCGATGCCGCGCCGTGGCGCTCGTTTGCATCCGGGCGTATCCAGATCGCGGAACGGGGCACCCGCCATCCACAGGCCTCTGCGGGCATTTGCGTCCACGGCCTCTGTCCCGCCGGTCTCGATACGCCGGTCTGGGACATCCACGCAGAAGATGTCGCGGCGCTCGGCACGCTGCTGAGGACCGGTATCCTGCCGATGAACCGGCTGGTGCGCATCGCCGGTGCGGGCCTGCGCGAAGCGCGGCGGCTCCGCACCCATCCCGGCGCCGATCTGCGGCAATTGACCCGCAGGATCGCGGCGCCCGGCGCGCATGTGATCCTGTCAGGCTCGCCGCTCGACGGTCATGCCGCGCATTGGCTGGCTCCGCGCCACCGCCAGGTCACCGTCCTGCCCCGGTACGAGGCCCCCCGCAGGCAACACTGGCTGGTCTCGGCGCTGACCGAAACCGCCGGTGCCGGACCGGCCATTCCGACTGCCGCGCTGACACAGGCCTTCGGCGCCGTTTTGCCTGCCGCGCCCTTCATACGCGCGCTTGAAGCCGGAGACGACGAGACAGCGATGAACTTGGGCCTGTTGTCGCTTCTGGAGGAAGATGTAGCACTGGCCGATTACGTACTGTGCCACGGCGGACAGCTGATGGCCCAATTGCGCGCTATGCTCGACCGTATCCGCAGGGAATATGCCGCATGATGCGTGGATTGTGGACCCGCGAAACCGTTGCCGCGCTGTTGCTGGCTGCTTACCTGCCGCTGGCGGCCTTCTGGCTCTGGATGGGCGGTGTCGCGGCTTTGGGGCAGCTAGGGCTCGTGGCACTGGTGATCGGCATCTGGCATCTGGTCTTCATGCTGTTGCGCGCGCAGCCGCCGTCGCTTGCCGCCCTGGTGACGGCGCTGGCCATCGCCATGCTGGCACCAGAGAATCTGGGCGTGTTCCGCCTGAGCCTGGGGGTCAGTTTCGGCGTGGTCATGGGCGAGCTGGTCTTTGGCGGCTGGGGTCGCAATGTGGTGAATCCGGCCACAGTGGCGCTGGCTTTCCTCGGTTTCGGATTCCCGACTTTCGACTGGCCCGGATTTGACGCGCCGGTCGCCTGGGCGGCGCTCCCGGCAGCAGGGATCGGCGTGGCGCTCGGTGTCCTGCCGGCAGCGCTTGTCGCCGGGGCGGTGGGCGTCGGGGCGCTGGGGGTTGCGGCCGGGCTGCTTTCGGACCCGGTGCTGTTCGCGGCCGGGATCGTGCTGGTTCTGCTGGTCGCCGATCCCGTCGCCAGCGCCGCCACCACGGTTGGCCGCTGGATCAACGGCGCGCTTTACGGTTGTCTCGTGATCCTGTTTGCGACCTACTGGACCGGGGCGGCACCAGTGCAGGTGGCGGTCTCGGCCGCGCTACTTGCCTCGCTGGCCGCGCCGCTTCTGGACGAGGCCGCGCTCGCCCTCTGGATTGCCCGACGCAGGAGACGACATGGCCGGACGTGACCCGAACCCCCTGCGGCGCCTGTTCGCGCTGCCCAACGAGAGCCGTACCAAGACAATCCTCATGGCCTTTCTCGTGTCCGGCATCTGTGCCGCGCTGGTCAGCAGCGCGACCGTGGTGCTGCGCCCGATCCAGAAAGCCAACCGCGCCGCCGAGGAACAAGCCCGGATCGAAGCGCTGGTTCAGGGTATTCCCGGCATGACCGCTCTGCTCGAACAATCCGGCGGCGCGCTGTCGACCGTGGTCGTCGATCTTGCGACCGGCCGCGCTGCGACAGAGGTGACACCCGCGACGCTGGAAACCGCGCTGGAAGATCCCGGCAACTGGACGGCGCTGTCCGCGGCGCAGGACCTTGCCGGTCTTGGCCAGCGCCCGGATTTCGTACAGGTCTACCTGCTGCGCGAGGCGGATCGGGTCTCGCTGATCCTGCTGCCGCTCAGCGGTCTGGGCTATGGCGGGCGGATCGACGCGATCCTGGCGCTGCGCGGGGACACCAACACGATCGCCGGGCTTGCCGTCACCGGCCATTCCGAGACCCCGGGGCTGGGCGGGCGGATCGACGAGGCGTCGTGGCAAGCGAGCTTTCCCGGCACCGAGCTGCGCGACGGCGCCGGGACCCTGCGCTTCCGCGTGGCACGCGGAGCGGCCTCGGGCGTGCATGAGGTCGATGGCATAACCGGTGCCACACGTACCGGGCGGGGCGTGACCAACATGGTTCGGTTCTGGATGGGACCGGACGGCTACGGCCCGCTGATCGGCGCCATTGCCCGCGGGGAGTTCTGAGTCATGGCGCAGCCCCCAAACCTCTGGAACACGCTCACCGATCCGCTGATCCGGCAGAATCCGGTGACCCTGCAGATCCTCGGGCTCTGCTCGGCATTGGCGGTCACCACCGGTCTCGCTACGGCGCTGACCATGTCGATCTCGCTGACTGTCGTGCTGACACTGGCGGCTGGCGTGATCAGCCTGATTCGCCGCCACATCCCCGACACCATCCGCCTGATCTTGCAGATCGTGATCGTCGCCTCACTGGTGATCGTCATCGACCAGGTGTTGCAGGCGTATTTTTCCGAAATCAGCAAGGCGCTTTCAGTTTATGTCGGGCTGATCACCACCAATTGTCTCGTGCTGGGCCGGACCGAGGCCTATGCCCGCCACCATACTCCTTTACCCGCCATGGTGGACGCCTTCGGTAACGGTCTGGGCTACTCGCTGGTGCTCATGATAGTCGGCGGGCTGCGCGAGCTGTTCGGCAAGGGCGAACTGTTCGGTTTTCAGGTCCTGCCGCTGGTCGATCAGGGCGGCTGGTTCACGCCGCTCAGCCTGATGCTGCTGGCGCCCTCGGCCTTTTTTCTTCTGGGCCTGCTGGTCTGGGCCGTGCGCGCAGTGTTGCCGGAACAGGCAGAAGCGCGCGAGCATACCCCGCCGCTTTCGACGGAGCCTGCGGAATGAGCGAGCTCTGGCATCTCTTCCTCAGCGCCGCTTTCGTCGACAATATGCCGCTGACCCTATTTCTTGGTCTCTGCACCTTTCTGGCCCTGTCGCGGCGACCCGAGGCGGCGATCGGGCTTGGCATTGCGATGACCGGAGTTCTCGGCGTGACTGTCCCGCTCAACTATCTCATCTACCAGGCGTTTCTGACCCCTGGCACCTGGGCCTGGGCGGGGCTGCCCGATATCGACCTGTCCTATCTGGCGCTGATCGCTTTTATCGGCGTGATCGCGGCCTCGGTGCAATTGCTCGAAATGCTGCTTGACCGGTTCTTTCCCGCCACCCATGCGGCCTTTGGCGTTTTCCTGCCGCTGCTTACGGTGCAATGCGCGATCCTCGCCGGGTCGCTCTTTATGGTAGAGCGCAGTTATGATTTCTTGCAATCTGCCGTCTTCGGTCTTGGCAGCGGGGTGGGCTTTGCCATTGCCGTGGCCATGCTGGGCGCCATCCGCACGCGGCTGGCCTATTCCGATCTCCCGGCAAGCCTGCGCGGCCTCGGCATTGCTTTTGTCCTGGCGGGGCTGATGTCGCTCGGCTTTGCCGCCTTTTCCCAGATGGCGGCGGCGCAATGACCGAGATCGCCTTTGCAACCGGGATCATCCTGGCGCTTGTCGTCGGGCTCAGCCTGGGTCTTGTGAGCCTCAGGCGGCGGCTGATCCCCGACACAGGCCTTGACGTGACAGTGAACGACAGCCTGCACTTGGCGGCACGGCGAGGTGACAGGCTGCTCGGCGTGCTGCATGGCGCTGGCATCGGTATTCCGGCGGCCTGTGGCGGCACCGGCACCTGCGGGCTGTGCCGCGTGACGGTGACCGGTGGCGGCGCAGGTCAACCGCAGGCGACCGAGCGCGGTGTCCTGTCGGCAAAGGACCGGCGCGCGGGTGTCCGGCTGGCCTGCCAGACCAGTCTGCGCGGCGATTGTGCGGTTCGGGTGCCCGAGGACATGTTGACCGCCGGGGCCGGTTTCACCGGCAAGGTTGCCTCGGTTCGCATGCTGGCGCCGCTGATCCGCGAAATCGTCGTGGATCTGCCGCCGGATCGATCATCGGAGTTCCGCGCCGGGGATTTCATGCAGATCACCGCCCCGCCCTATACGCTGGATTTCGCAACGCTCGACCTGCCACCGGAGATCTCCGACACCTGGGAGATCGCCGGCTGGCGCGCGCTCAAGGCGCTCTCGCCTGCGCCGGTCACGCGGGCCTATTCACTGGCAACGCGACCCGAGGATATCGGGCTGGCGGTGTTCAACATCCGCCTTGCCGTTCCGCCCGCGGGTCGCGAAGATGAGGTGCCGCCCGGCGTGGTGTCGTCCTGGCTGTTTTCCGTCCGGCCCGGCGACGAGATTGCGCTGTCCGGCCCCTTCGGCGATTTCCACGTCCAACCGACCGGGCGCGAAATGATCTTTGTCGGCGGCGGCGTGGGCATGGCGCCGTTGCGCGCGATGATCCATCAGGAATTGGCGCGCGGCACCGAGCGCCGTATCCGTTATTTCTATGGCGCACGCTCGGCGGTCGATCTGTTCTATGCCGGGGAATTCGACGCATTGGCCAAGCGTCAGCAGAACTTTGGCTTTATCCCGGCACTGTCCGACCCTGCGCCGGGTGACCGTTGGACCGGGGCGACGGGCTTTGTTCATGAGATCCTGTTTGCCGAAATGCAAGCTCACCTCGCGCCCGAAGATTGTGAATACTATCTCTGCGGTCCGCCGGCGATGATCTCGGCCGTGCTGGCCACATTGGCACGGCTCGGCGTCGAACCGGCTTCGATCTTCCACGATGATTTTGGAGCCTGACCGATGAAAGCCGATGCCTTTCTTCCGACGCGCCGCAAAGTCCCGGGACTGATCGGAGTCGCGACCCTCTGGCACTATCCGGGCCATACTGGCGAGGTCGAGCAGCTTTCGGGCCGCGCGTTCGGCACCGGATGGCACGCTGCGGTGGCCTCACCCGGCAGGACCCGGCCCGCCGCTGCCGTGCTCCGGCTGCCTTCGGGGATCGCGGTGGCCACCTCCGGCACCAGCGCGCAGAGCTATGCCCTGAACGGCCGGGTCTATAACCACATCATCGACCCAATGATTGGCGTCCCAGTGCCGGGACACCTGCGCTCGGTGAGCGTGATCGCAGGGGACGCAATGTCTGCTGACGCCAGGGCGACAGCGCTCTGCGCTGCGGGCGAGCAAGCGGGACCGGAGCTCGCGACGCGGCACGATATTGCCGCCCTGTTCCTTATCGATGACCCTGGCACGGAGCGGCGGGTCTATACCGGCCCGATCGCCGATTTCATCCTATGACCGGGTGGGACCGTCGCGAGGATTGCCGCTTGCGGCGGCGCCACCGATGGAAGGAAACGACATGAACCAATACCGCGTGCGCACGCTCATGCGAACCGACATAGCAACTCTGTCCCCCGAAACCCCGATCCGGCGTGCCGCGGCCGTTCTGGTCGATGGCAAGACACCCGCCGCGCCGGTCCTGGGCGATGACGGTGAGCTGATTGGCATATTGACCCAGAAAGACTGTTTCCGTTCCGCCGTGCATGCCAGCTATCACCATGAATGGACTGGCAAAGTCGCGGACCACATGTCGAGAACGGTCATCACGATCAACGGAGGCGACGAACTCATCCGCGCCGCAGAGATGTTCCTTGACCATCCGCACCGCGTTTTCCCGGTGGTCGACGATTCACGTGTTGTCGGGTTGCTGCACCGCAGTCACGTTCTGACGCTTCTTGTACGGATTGGTGGATGACGATAGTTGCACGACCGGGACGGATGCCAACGGTTCTCTCATCGGTCCGGGCAAGAGTCAGGGCAGCATGGCCGAGGGCGATGGCGATGTGATCCTGTCGGGAACAGCTCACCAGAGCATGTGAAGACACGCGAAGGCGCTGTCACGTTAACTTGCCATGTCCGTTACGGCCTTTGTGTATGGGGATTAGGTCGCCACAAGCTTACGCCAACGGGACGGGCTGCAGCTTCGGCACGCAACAGCGTCAGCGCACGGCGGGAGATGAGGTGACGTTGGACGTTCAATTGATTTGCGATGGCGGCGTGGGTCGACAGGAGGCGTTACGCTGATCCCGGCGACGGGAACCGGATTTGTTGCCGTACGCGGCGGCGAGTCGGGGCAAGCCTAGTCAAACTTTGCACAGCCTTGGAATCAAAGGCCGCATGAGGCCAGAAATCAACCGACGGATTCTCCGCAAAGATGGAGGGAAGTCGGGTTTCAGGTCACCCCTTTATAGAGCCCTCTCCCCCTGCATTGCTGCCTGGCTTGGCGATGCACTGTCGAATGGCGTGATCTGCGCAATGAGCTACTCCCCAGTGTTTGGACAGTGTTCAGCGTAAATTAAGCTACTCTTTGCTCCTGCTGACCTGATTGGGTTTCGTCTTTTCTTAGCCAGTAGACCACGGCTGGGGGTTTGCC
>NZ_JAQIOZ010000032.1:2500-6810 GCF_028023675.1 Primorskyibacter aestuariivivens
AACAGAGTTGTCCAAGTCAAGTACACTAACCAAATCGCGATCCTTCGGGATCGCACATGTTCCCATTCTTTGAATGGGAGCGGGATAGTATGCTTTTGGTTCAGAAGGTATGGCCCTTGTCTAGTTACCAGCTGCAAGGGTCTGTGAAGCGTCCGCCCTCAAGTCGCCGCAAGGCGGTAGGGCACTAAAGAGGCTTTGCTCTTTCTGGATCAAATCAAGCGCGAGAAGGGCGTTTGGTGGATGCCTTGGCAGTAAGAGGCGATGAAAGACGTGATACTCTGCGATAAGCCATGGGGAGCTGAGAATAAGCTTTGATCCATGGATTTCTGAATGGGGGAACCCACCTGAAAGATTGTTATTGTTACCCTTGGGTAATCAATAATGGTCTTAACCAGGTACTTAAGGACTGAATACATAGGTCTTTAAGAGCAAACCCGGGGAACTGAAACATCTAAGTACCCGGAGGAAAGGAAATCAATTGATACTCCCCTAGTAGCGGCGAGCGAACGGGGACCAGCCGAGCCTTGAATGTGAATAGAATGGTCTGGAAAGGCCAACCATAGTGGGTGACAGTCCCGTATATGAAGCATGATTGGACGTATTAAGTAGGGCGGGACACGTGAAATCCTGTCTGAAGATCGGGGGACCACCCTCGAAGGCTAAGTACTCCTTACTGACCGATAGCGAACCAGTACCGTGAGGGAAAGGTGAAAAGCACCCCGACGAGGGGAGTGAAACAGTACCTGAAACCGAACGCCTACAATCAGTCGGAGCTTGACTGGACTCTAATGACAATCTCATGCCATGTGAGGCCTAATCGAAACACGCGGAATTGAGCGGCAATCGCCCTCAAGTAGCCGCAAGGCGATAGGGCACTAAACATGGCTGATGGAACCTTCGCGATTTTGATGTTCGTGGCCGGATTGGCCGATATGAGCGTCAACCATTGCGGCAGCGGGACGGGATGCCTCGGGCGGTCGGAGACGACGCCACGGCTCGCGGTCTCTGCGGGACAGGTTCTGGAACGGCGGGCCAGCGCGGTCGGTGAAATCTACCTTCGGTATGATCTGGGGCACAAGAACGGGCCTTTCGGACATGCGGTCGGTCTTTCGCTGGGTGAGCATGGCGAGAGCTGGTTCGGCGTAGGGCAGACCTACGACGTCTCAGTTCTTGAGCGCTCTCCGTTCTTTGCGGAATTGCACGCCATGACCGGGGTTTACCTGGATAATGGCGGGTTCGACCTTGGCGGTCCGATCATCTTCAGATCGGGGGCGGAGGTAGGCTGGGAAAACCGCCGTGGATGGCGGTTTGGGCTGAGCTATGATCACCGCTCGCATGCGGGGGTCTTCGGCGGCCACAACCCCGGCATGGAAACCGTACAATTCCGGGTGAGCATCCCCACGAACTAGGACCTGCGGTTTGAGCGGGTTCCAGTGCCGATCCGGCATGGATCGGTGTACCGGCGCTGAGCCGGCGCGGAGCGAATAAGATTGTTATCAGTGTCCAGTCTTGTGACGGCGTACCTTTTGTATAATGGGTCATCGACTTGGTCTATCTAGCAAGCTTAAGCCGTTAGGTGTAGGCGCAGCGAAAGCGAGTCTTAATAGGGCGTCGAGTTAGATGGATCAGACCCGAAACCGAGTGATCTAGGCATGACCAGGCTGAAGGTAAGGTAACACTTACTGGAGGGCCGAACCCACATCTGTTGAAAAAGATCGGGATGAGTTGTGCCTAGGGGTGAAAGGCCAATCAAACTCGGAGATAGCTGGTTCTCTGCGAAATCTATTTAGGTAGAGCGTCATCCGAATACCCCGGGGGGTAGAGCACTGGATGGGTAATGGGGCCCCACAGGCTTACTGATCCTAACCAAACTCCGAATACCCGGGAGTACTAGATGGCAGACACACTGCGGATGCTAACGTCCGTAGTGGAGAGGGAAACAACCCTGACCTACAGCTAAGGCCCCCAATTCATGGCTAAGTGGGAAAGCAGGTGGGACGACCAAAACAACCAGGAGGTTGGCTTAGAAGCAGCCATCCTTTAAAGATAGCGTAACAGCTCACTGGTCTAAACAAGTTGTCCTGCGGCGAAGATGTAACGGGGCTCAAGCCATGAGCCGAAGCTTAGGATGCCGTAAGGCATGGTAGCAGAGCGTAGTGTGACATAGGACCATTCCTCTTTAGCACCCTTCGGGGTGTTCTGGAGGATTTTGGTTCTTTCTGTGAAGTCGGCGCGTGAGCGATCCGGTGGAGAGATCACTAGTGAGAATGATGACATGAGTAGCGACAAAGAGTGTGAGAGACACTCTCGCCGAAAGTCCAAGGGTTCCTGCTTAAAGCTAATCTGAGCAGGGTAAGCCGGCCCCTAAGCCGAGGCCGAAAGGCGTAGGCGATGGGAATCAGGTTAATATTCCTGAGCCAGGAGGATGTGACGGATTTGAGACGTTGTTTGCCCTTATCGGATTGGGTGAGCAGCCAACAAGTCCCTGGAAATAGCCCTCCATCAGACCGTACCCTAAACCGACACAGGTGGACTGGTAGAGCATACCAAGGCGCTTGAGAGAACGATGTTGAAGGAACTCGGCAAAATACCTCCGTAAGTTCGCGAGAAGGAGGCCCGGTTCCTAGGCAACTAGGGGCTGGGGGCACAAACCAGGGGGTGGCGACTGTTTACTAAAAACACAGGGCTCTGCGAAGTCGCAAGACGACGTATAGGGTCTGACGCCTGCCCGGTGCCTGAAGGTTAAAAGGAGGGGTGAGAGCTCTGAATTGAAGCCCAGGTAAACGGCGGCCGTAACTATAACGGTCCTAAGGTAGCGAAATTCCTTGTCGGGTAAGTTCCGACCTGCACGAATGGCGTAACGACTTCCCCGCTGTCTCCAACATCGACTCAGCGAAATTGAATTGCCTGTCAAGATGCAGGCTTCCCGCGGTTAGACGGAAAGACCCCGTGCACCTTTACTACAGCTTCGCACTGGCATCAGGCACAATATGTGCAGGATAGGTGGTGGGCTTTGAAGCAGGGACGCCAGTCCCTGTGGAGCCTCCCTTGAGATACCACCCTTATTCTGCTTGATGTCTAACCGCGGTCCGTTATCCGGATCCGGGACCCTGCGTGGCGGGTAGTTTGACTGGGGCGGTCGCCTCCTAAAGCGTAACGGAGGCGCGCGAAGGTTGGCTCAGAGCGGTCGGAAATCGCTCGTTGAGTGCAATGGCAGAAGCCAGCCTGACTGCAAGACTGACAAGTCGAGCAGAGTCGAAAGACGGCCATAGTGATCCGGTGGTCCCGAGTGGAAGGGCCATCGCTCAACGGATAAAAGGTACGCCGGGGATAACAGGCTGATACTGCCCAAGAGTCCATATCGACGGCAGTGTTTGGCACCTCGATGTCGGCTCATCTCATCCTGGGGCTGGAGCAGGTCCCAAGGGTACGGCTGTTCGCCGTTTAAAGAGGTACGTGAGCTGGGTTTAGAACGTCGTGAGACAGTTCGGTCCCTATCTGCCGTGGGTGTAGGATACTTGAGAGGAGTTGCCCCTAGTACGAGAGGACCGGGGTGAACGATCCACTGGTGGACCTGTTGTTGCGCCAGCAGCAGTGCAGGGTAGCTATGATCGGACAGGATAACCGCTGAAGGCATCTAAGCGGGAAGCCCCCCTCAAAACAAGGTATCCCTGAGGACCGTGGTAGACCACCACGTCGATAGGCCGGAGATGTAAGCGCAGTAATGCGTTCAGTTGACCGGTACTAATGGTCCGATAGGCTTGATTTGATCCAGTAACAGCAAAGCTCATACCGCGCTCAAATAGCGAACGCGGTAGCGCAAGAAAAACTGGATCCAAGAGCATACAACCCCATAAAAAACTTCACTTGGACAACAGTTGATAGGTTGCACCCGGAAAACAACGGTGCGGCAACGCGTTATCGCCTCCGGCGAAACGCTGCCTGACACCGCTTGTTCCTTCGGAACAACCTGATTGATCTTTATTCGGTTTGGTGGTCATAGCACGAGCAAAACACCCGGTCCCATCCCGAACCCGGTCGTTAAGTGCCGTCGCGCCGATGGTACTGCGTCTTAAGACGTGGGAGAGTAGGTCACCGCCAAACCTAATAAAGATCAATAACATATCTCTCATAAACGATAACATGCGACCCCGGCCTCAAGCAGCGTTCCACGCGCCAGGCCAAACAATGTGCTCTAACAGCCGAATAGGCCGTAGCACACAAAAAGTGTCGCGGGATGGAGCAGCCCGGTAGCTCGTCAGGCTCATAACCTGAAGGTCGTAGGTTCAAATCCTACTCCCGCAACCAAA
>NZ_JAQIOZ010000033.1 GCF_028023675.1 Primorskyibacter aestuariivivens
CGCAGGCTCAAGACCCTCAGCGGGCTGACGCCTTACGAATACATCTGCAAGATCTGGACTTCAGAGCCAGATCGTTTCATCCTAAATCCGATCCACCAAATGCCGGGACTGAACACCTAACCTGACATATCGGCAACCGCTTGCGCGGCGCGTGTCACCGCCCGCTGCGTCAGCACCATATCCGCATCGGTCAGGGCCAGCGACGGGTAGAGTTTCCCCGGACTTTTGAAGACGCCGTTGGCGCGCAGCGTGCAGTTCCAGACCTCGTTTCGCCTTGGATCACTGTGCCGGGCGCTGCGGTAATCGAGCGGATCAGCATCTGTGAAATAGATGTCAAACAGCGTTGGATCGCCACAGATCCGGTGGGCAATGCCCTGCGCGTTCAGCGCCCCGGATTGCATCTCCATCAACCGTTCGCCGGATGCGCGCAATTGCTCGTATTGCCCAGTACGGCGCAGGATTTCCATGGTTTTGAGCCCTGCCGCCGCGGCCACCGGATTGCCGGACAGGGTGCCAAGCTGCATCAGCCACTTCTCCGGCCCCACCGCTGCCTTGTCGAAATGCGCCATGATCTCGGCGCTGGCCCCCAATGCGGCCAGAGGGAAGCCCCCGCCAATGATCTTGCCCAGCGTCACGATATCCGGCACCACCCCGTAGCGTTCCTGCGCGCCACCATAGGCAAGGCGGAAACCGGTGACGATCTCGTCGAAGATCAGCAAAACGCCATGCCGGTCACAAAGATCGCGCAAACCCTGCAGGAAGCCGGACTGTGCGGGGATGATCCGCTGTAACGGCTCCACGATGATGGCGGCGATATCGTCATGTTCAGCCAATAGAGTGCTGACGGCGTCAAGATCGTTGAACGGCGCGATCAGCATCTCATCCGCCACGCCTTGGGGAATGCCCGCGCTGTCCGGGACCGGGGTCGGGAAATTGACCTGTTGCGCGGGCGCGAGGCTCATTTGCGCCTCCGCCGACATGCCATGATAGCCACCTTCGAATTTCAGGAGTTTCGGCTTGCCGGTATAGGCGCGCGCCAGGCGTATCGCATACATGTCGGCCTCGCCCCCCGAGGTCACGAACCGGACCTGTTCGCAGCAGGGCACGGCATCGCAAATGGCCTCGGCCAGTTCGATGCCCCGCGCATTATTGGCGAAGAAGGTCATGCCAAGCGGCAGTTGCTCCAGCACGGCCTCCATCACCTCCGGATGACCATGGCCCAGAAGCATGGGTCCGGAGCCGATCAGGTAGTCCACATATTCGGTCCCGTCCTCGTCCCAGACGCGGCCCCCCTCGCCCCGCGCGATCACGATAGAGGCGTCGAAATTGCCGAAGCCCGCAGCGGGCAGGACGGCACGGGCGCGGGCGATCCAATCGGCTTGGGTGTGAATGCGGTTCACGATGTCAGTCCAGTATGAGGTCGGGCTGCCCCAGCGCTGCCCGGTCGATGGTGATGCCAAGCCCCGGTCCGGTGGGCGGCGCGATACGGCCATTGCTCCGCGTGGGCGCATCGGGGGCAAGACGCGGCGCAACATAGCCCGATAGGTCACAGACATTGAGCACGCGCGCCGGGTCGGTCGCCGCGCCCAGATGCAGGGCAGCGGCGGTGGCGATATCACTGCCCCAGGTGTCCTCGATGCACATCCTGGCCCCCAGATGCAGGCAAAGATCACGCGCCCGGCGCAGCGCGGACAGCCCGCCGAATTTCGACAGTTTCAGCGCGACCGCGTCCATTATGCCAAGGCGATGCGCCTCAAGAAGCGTGCCGGCGTCATGCGCCAACTCGTCCAGTTTCATGGGCAACCCGGTGGCGCGCTGCACCCGGGCACAATCGGCCAGGGTGGCGCAGGGTTGTTCCAGCATGACATCCAGATGCGCCACGGCGCGGCCCACGCGGATCGCATCCAGCGACGTGGCCCCGCAATTCCAGTCGCCATAAATCAGCGGCCCGGGACCGATCGTTTCGCACAGTTTGGTCAGCCGCTCGACATCTGTGGCCCAATCGCCCGACGCGCCCAGCTTGGCCTGAAACTGGGTGATGCCGCTGGCCTGCGCCTCACGCGCGATGCGGACCATCTCGTCCGGGGCGATGCAGGTGATCGAATGATAGAGCGGCAAGTCGGCCTGCCTCTGCCCACCCAAAAGCGCGAATAGCGGCAGCCCGGCGGCCTGTCCCGTCAGGTCCCAAAACGCAATGTCGAGCGCCGATTTGGCATAACGGTGATCGGGCAGCCAGGCCTCCGCGCGCGCGATCAGCGCCTCGGCCCCCAGCGGGTCCCCGCCGATCAGCACCGGCGCCAATTCGGCCAGTGCCGGTCCAACCCCCCGCGCATATGCGGGCAGGTAATGCGGTATGGGACAAACCTCGCCCCAACCGGTGAGGCCGGTATCGGTCTCCACGGCAATGACCGCTGTCTCGACCGTCTCACAGCTTTTGCCAGAGGCCATGTGATAGGCCGTGTGGCTGGTCAGCGGCAAGTGCCAAAGTGAGATACGGACGATCTTCATGACACCCCCATGCGCGGAACACCAGAAAGGCCCGCGCCACGCCACAGCACCAGCGCCAATACGGGGCTGTCACCGGTGGTCATCTGATGCGGCTGGTTTGCTTTGTGAAGGCATGCTTCGCCCGCCTTCAATGTCACCGGAGGCGCGCCTTCAGCCTCAAAAAGCGCTTCACCTGCGAGAATGAAATAGAGCTCTTCCGCCTCGTGCAGGTGCCAGGGGTAGTACAGCCGCTCGCCCCAATAGGCGATAAAGGCCCGCACTTCGTCCGAGCGGAAATGCCCCTCGGGGCCGACCAGTTCGAACCAGCCATAGCGGTCGAGAAAGTCCTGACCGACCTCGTCCACGGAATAGGTCTGTTGCCAATCGGCAAAATCGCTCAACTCGCGGATCGCGTCGCGCAGGTGCACGGTGGCATTGATATGCCCCTCGGACCAGGATTTGAGCAGTTGCGCCGCCGGGACCGTGCGGGACGGTTTCACGGCAGGCAGCGCCAGCGACCACCCGGCAAAGCCCGACAGGACGGGCGTGGGGCGGCCACCAAAATCGTCAGCGCGTGATAGGCCCGGGCAAAGGCAATATCCACCGGGGTCATAGGGCGGGTTCCGTCAGGGCATCGGTGCGCGGCAGGAGGCTCTGCGGATCATAGGCCGGTTCGCCAAGCACGCGGCCGGCGCGGGGTTTGCCGTGGATGATCACTTCGAGCGCCGTGCCGGGTACGGCGGCATAGGGTTTGATATAGGCAAAGGCGAGAATTTTGCCGATCGTATGGCCATAAGCGACCGACGCCGTGGAACCGACAACTTTGCCGTCCAGCGTCACCGCTTCGCCGCCGTGGCCGTCGTTCTCTCCATCCGGATCGATCTCCAGATAGGCGCAAACCCATGGCAGGTCAGTGTTGAGCGTCTTGTCCCGGCCAGATAGTCCTTGTCCGTGCGGGCAAATCGAAGCACATCGGCTTCGGCCAGCGTGACCTCGTTGGTCAACTCGCCCGCGCCTTTGAAGCCCTTTTCCATGCGCATCACGTTCATGGCAAAGCTGCCATAATCGGCCATGCCATGGGCCTCACCCGCTGCCCAAAGCGCGTCATAGACATCGCGCATGGCGGCAAAGGGCATGTGCAACTCCCAGCCAAGCTCCCCGGCATAAGACATGCGGAAAGCCCAGACATCATGTCCGGCGATGGTGATCTCCTGTGCGGAAAGCCAGCGGAACGCTGTATTATCGAGCCGCGCGTCGGTGCAGGCGGCCAGAACATCGCGCGAGCGCGGACCGTTGAGCGACAAGGCACCCCAACTGTCGGAGCGAGCCGTGATAGTCGCACCCTCGGCCTCCCGGTTCTGCGCGAGGTGATCCAGCAGGCGCTGTTCGAAGAAGGCTGCGCAGACCAGATAGAACCGGTCTTCGGCCAAGCGCACAATCGTCGTTTCCAGCTCGATCCGCCCGCGACGGTTCAGCATATGGGTCAGCGTTATCGAACCATCCTTTTGCGGCATGCGGTTCGCGGTCAGCCCATCCAGCAAATCATAGGCGCCCGGCCCTTCGACCAACACCTTGGTAAAGGCGGTCACATCCATGATCCCGACGCGCTCGCGCACCGCCTTGACGTCGGCGGCGACCATGTCATCGACCACCGTGCGGCGGAACGCGTAATGATCTTCCTGCGCCACGCCATCGCGGGCGAACCAGCGGGACCGCTCAACCCCGTAGACCTCCTCAAACACCGCGCCCTTGGCCTTGAGCACATCATAGAGGGGCGAGGGCTTGACGGGACGTCCGGCAAGGCGGTTGAAATGCGGAAACGGGATTTCATGGCGCAGGCAGTAATCCTCCTTGGCCTTGACCACTTGCCAGTCCTTTGTGGCGTAGCTGCCAAAGCGGCGCGGATCGTAGTCGCGCATCGAAATATCCGCCGCCCCATAAACCATCCAGCGCGCCAGTTCCCGGGTCAGCCCCGGCCCCCAGCCGATGCCGATCTGCGTGCCGCAGCAGCACCAGTAGTTGCGCACGCCGGGCGCCGGGCCGATCAGCGGGTTGCCATCGGGTGGATGCGAGATCGCACCGTGCACATCGCGGGTGATCCCCAGTTCGGCAAAGATCGGCATGCGGACCATCGCTTCTTCCAGCCACGGCATGACCCGGTCATAATCTGCCTCGAACAATTCGTTCTCAGCTTCCCAAGGGCAATGATCCTCCCAAACCGTGTTTGGATTGGCCTTTTCATAGATCCCGATCAGGCCCTTTTTCTGCTCCATGCGAATGTAGCCGGACACTTTGCGGTCATCGCGGATCACCGGCAATTCGCGGTCCAGATCGCGGAATTCTGAGCTACTCCCCAGTGTTTGGACAGTGTTCAGCGTAAATTAAGCTACTCTTTGCTCCTGCTGACCTGATTGGGTTTCGTCTTTTCTTAGCCA
This sequence comes from Primorskyibacter aestuariivivens, assembly GCF_028023675.1. Classification (GTDB taxonomy): domain Bacteria; phylum Pseudomonadota; class Alphaproteobacteria; order Rhodobacterales; family Rhodobacteraceae; genus Marinovum; species Marinovum aestuariivivens. The sequence goes on from NZ_JAQIOZ010000033.1 coordinate 4,923, forward strand.
GTAGACCACGGCTGGGGGTTTGCC
>NZ_JAQIOZ010000034.1 GCF_028023675.1 Primorskyibacter aestuariivivens
TCTCGCATAGGCGACCTGTCGCAACAGGACAGGAGACCGCCCCGGACCGGGGCGGTTTCTGCCGCGCCTGCCCTGGCATTCACCCTAGTTGCCGTCTCGATACTGGAGCTTGTCGCCCGTTTCAGCGGGCTGCGCGTGGTACAGGACATGGCCTGGGCCGCCATGCTTGCGGTGCTCTTACTGGCGGCACGCCGCCTGTCCCTGCGCGAGATTTACCTTGTTGCCGCCTCGGCGGGTCTCAGCGTCATGATCCTGCTGAGCGATCCTGCCCCGGGCGCTTTGTTGCGCAGCGCGCTGGATCAGGCGGCCTTCCTCATGGCCTTTATCCTGCTTCTGTCGCTGTTGCAGGCCACCGCCGGGCGCTCGCCTTCAGTGGCGACGGTTGGTGCCTATCTGACCCGCCAACCGCCCGGGCGGCGTTACCTTGCGCTCAATGGTGGCACATCGCTTCTGGCAATCCTGTTCAATGTCGGGGTGGTCAGCTTCCTTGTCCCGCTGATCCAGCGCGGTATTCATCAGGCCGCGCCGGGTGACCCTCTGAACAAGATCCGTGAACAGCGACAAATCTCGGCACTGCTTCGCGGTTTTGCCTGGAGCGTGACGTGGTCGCCCACGGCCTTTGCCCCGCTGATCGTGGCCGATTTGCTGCCCGGTGTGGAACGGGGCGCGTGGATTGGCTACGGCTTTGCGCTTTTTGTCTGCCTGATGGCGGTCGGGTGGCTGGAGGACAGGGTCCGCTTCCGCCATTACCGCCCCAAAGGTGTCCGCTCCCTCATGGCTTTTCCCAGCAACGCCGCTTTGCGCTTTGCCGCGACGACACTTTGGTTCCTGATGCTGGTGGTCTTTTTCATCTGGTTGTTTGACGAAAGCGCCGTGTTCGGTGTGCTGGCCGCCTGCCCCTTTATGGTCGCCGGGTGGCTGGTCGCACAAGAAGAAGGGCCGATGAGAGCCTCATTGCGGACCCTGCCGCACCGATTTGGGCAGATGGTGACAACGGAACTGCCCGGATCCGTGAATGTAGCCATTACCCTTGCTGCGTCCGGCTATATCGGACGGGCCGCGGCCGGGTTGACCCCGGCGGCGGAGGTGGCGCAGGCGCTGGGTCTTGCCGGGATGCCCGATTGGCTGCTGCTCGCCGGCATGCCCGTTTTCCTGACCCTTTTCAGCCTGCTGGCCCTGTCGCCCACGATGATGGCGGTGTTCATGGGATCGTTTTTTGCTGCTCTGCCGGAACTCCCCGCCGATGCAACGCTCATCGCCTTTTCAATTTCCTGCGGTTGGGCGTTGTCGATGACCTTTTCGCCCTTTGCGACGGTCGTACTGATCGTTTCGCGCGGGTCCGGCATCCCCGCCCGCACCCTTACATGGGGCTGGAGCCTTGGCTTCACACTGATTGCCGCCGCCCTGCTTTTCCCGGTCTTCTACCTGTTGACCGGGGGCCATTAAAAAGGAGCCTTGCCATGATTGCCCCCAATGACCTGCGTGACATCATCCGATCCGGGTTGCTGTCCTTTCCCGTCACCCCGTTTGATGCCGAAGACAGGTTCAACCCGAAGGCATTTGCAGCGCATCTGGAATGGCTTTCGGCGCATCCGGTGGCCGGGTTGATCGTGGCGGGTGGAACCGGCGAGATGTTTTCGTTGACCCCGGACGAAATCGTCGAGGTAGTGAGCACCGCACAGCCCGACGCGCCGATCATCTCGGGCTGTGGTTATGGCACGCACATGGCCTGTGATCTGGCCCGTGCGATCGAGGCGGCAGGCGGTGACGGTATCCTGCTCTTGCCGCATTACCTGATCGGGGCGCCGCAGGACGGGATCGAGGCGCATATCCGAGCCGTCTGCAACGCCACGCGCATGGGGGTCATCGTCTACAATCGTGGGCAGTCGGTGGCCTCTGCTGACACGCTCAGGCAGCTGACCGATGATTGCCCGAACCTGATCGGGTTCAAGGACGGCACGGGCGATATCGACACGGTCAAGCGCATCACTGTGGGGCTGGGTGAGCGGCTGGCCTATATCGGCGGGATGCCCACCCATGAGCTGTTCGCCCAGGCCCATCGCGGCGCGGGGGTGGACACCTATTCTTCGGCCGTGTTCAACTTTGTGCCGGAGACCGCGTTGGCTTTTCACGCCGCCTTTGGCGCGGGGGACGATGCCACATGCGAAGATATGCTGCGCGACTTTTACTATCCTTTCGCGGCGATCCGTGACCGCAAGACCGGCTATGCCGTATCCGCCATCAAGGCCGGTGTGAGCCTGCGCGGTTTCGCGACCGGCCCGGTGCGCAGCCCCCTGACGGATCTGAGTGACGAGGAACGGGACATGATGCAAAAGCTGATCGATGGCCGGGGCTGAGCGGATGGGCATGCTGTCAGGGCAATGCGCCATCGTCACCGGCGCCAGCCGCGGGATTGGTCGCGCGACGGCTTTGCTGCTGGCGCGGTCCGGTGCTGATCTCGTCATCAATGGCACCAATGCCGGGTTGCTTGATGACCTGGCCGCAGAGATTGCCGGGATGGGGCGCGTTGCGGTGCCCTCCACCGGTGACCTCAGCGACCCGGAGGTCGCGTCAAAAGCCGTAGAGATTGCCAGGGAACGCTTTGGGCGGATCGACATTCTGGTCAACAATGCCGGGATCAACCTGCGCGGTGCGACGCTGGACGTGGCGCAAGAGGATTGGCAGCGGGTGCTCGACATCAACCTGAATGGCACCTTGCATTTCTGCCGCCCCTGACCAGCCTGCCCAACGTCACGCTCTATCCCCATCATGCCAGCGGCACGGTCGAGACGCGGGACGCCATGGCGCAGCTTGTGGTCGACAACCTCGCCGCCTGTTTCGCGGGGAAACCACTGCTGACACCGGTCTATGACCTGCCTGTTGAAGCGGCGGAACACTGAGCGACATGTTGCCCGCGGTCCGCTGGCTGTGCACGCTTTCGTCTGCCTCAACCGCGTTTACAGGACCCTGACCCGCACCGTGACATGATGCGCGAAAGTACCGCGATCTGGAGCAGAGATTGAAATGCCGACCATCCTGACAACTTCGCCAACTTTCGCCACCGTCGGCACGATGCAAACCCGCCTTTCCGATGCCGGTTTTTCCCTTTCCCGCCTCGGGCCGGAGGATGAGGCATATGCGACCGCATTGGCCAAGGCGGACTACCTCGTGGCGGGCCTACCCCCCGTCAACGCCGATACACTGTCCGGCGCACCGCGATTGAAGGGTATTCTGAAACACGGGGTCGGCGTGGATTCCATAGACATTCATGCGGCCAGTCATGCAAGAATTCCCGTCTGCTCCACGCCGGGTGCCAATGCTCAGGCAGTGGCCGAAATGGCGCTTGGAGCGATCTTTGCCATGTGCCGGAATACGGTCTTGGGCCACCAGACCGTGACGTCCGGAAAATGGCAGCGGCGACGCGGGCGCGAGGTGACCGACACAACGCTGGGCATCCTTGGCTTGGGCCGTATCGGCCAGTGCCTTACACGTCTGGCGAGCGGGGTCGGAATGACAGTAATTGCCCATGACCCTTATCCGGATCACGCGGCGGCCGAGTCGATCGGCGTGCGCCTTACCGGGTTCGATGAGGTCGTGGCCAACGCCGACGCGCTCAGCCTGCATCTTGCAGCAACGCCCGACACGCAGGGGCTGATCAGCGCGGCGCAACTTGGCGCGATGAAGCCCGGCGCTCTTTTGCTGAATTTCGCGCGACGTAGTCTCGTGGATCTCGACGCGGTGGCAGCAGCCTTGACGACCGGCGCTCTGGGGGGGGCGGCCATCGACGCTGATACGCAGGAACCGCCCGATATAGCCCACCCGGTCTTTTCTGCGCCAAATGTGTTGTTTTCCCCACTTTCCGGGGCCGACACAGTAGAGTCCATCGCCCGAATGAATGAAATGGTCTTCACCGACATCCTGTCCCTCGAACAAGGCAACCTACCGGTCCGGACCCTGAACGCCGCCGACATTTCAGACTTTGGATGAGCAACTTCCGCATCGCAACTCTGGTTGCGGCAATTGCAGATCGGCGACGTCGGAATACGTCCCGCTTAAACCATAACCTGCGCCTCGGGCAGTCCAGCGGTGGAAAGCGTTGCCTGATAAACGCATCCATCTGACGGGGTCGCGTCCGGCAGGTCTTCTCGCGCCGTTGTAACGAAAAGCTGCGTGAAATCTTTACCGCCAAAAGCCGGGCAAGAGCTATGTCGGCCATCAACCGAAACCGCCCTGTCGAACGTACCGTCGGGATGATAGCGCGCGACACGTCCCGCGCCCCATTGCGCGTTCCAGATCCCGCCCTCAGCGTCACAGACGGCACCGTCGGGATTGAGCCCGACTTCGCGGAGATCGATGAACACCTCGGGGCTGCCTAGCGGCCAGCCAGAGGAGTCGAGCGGTTGGCGCATGATCTGCGCCTTTGGCGTGTCACAGAAATAAGCGGTACGACCATCCGGAGCAAAGCATATCGCGTTCGGAATCGTGATCCCGTCGAACAGTTTTCTCACTTCGCCTCTGAAATACCGATAGATCGCGCCAGCGTGTCGTTCCGCTCGTTTGCCCATCGTGCCGATCCAGAACCCGCCCTGACGATCCGCGCGCCCGTCATTTGACCGTGTCTGCGGTTTGTCTGCTTCCAAAGGGTGGATCAGTTCGCGGGAACCGGAGTCCAAGACAAACCTGAAAAGACCAGTTTCAGACGCGATCAAAAGCGTATCGCGATCCACCCAGCCCGCAGCCGACACGTGTTCGTCAAACTGCCATTCCAGTTCCGTTCCGTTCCTCCGCGACAGCAATTTGTTGCCAAGGATATCGAACCAGAAAAGCTGTTTCCGTTCGGGATGCCAAAGCGGACCTTCACCAAGTTCGCAGCTCCGCGCGTCATATCTGGTCGCGGTCAGGGGTGCCTGCGACATGGCTCAGCTCCAG
>NZ_JAQIOZ010000035.1 GCF_028023675.1 Primorskyibacter aestuariivivens
CCACGCGCCTCGATCTCGTCGGCGATGGCGTTCAGAAACGCCGCGCGGTCTTCGCGCGAGGAATGGCCATAGGACCAGAACGCCTCTTCCGCGGCCTTGGCAGCCCGGTCCACCAGCGCTGGGGTCCCGACGGCATAGTCAAACGCCTGACCATGCGCGGGCGACGACGCAAAGGTCGTCTCACCGGCAACCCAGTTGCCTGCGATCAGGTGATGGCCATGTGGGGTGAATACGGTGTCATCTAGCATAGGGGCCTCCGGGATCAGCGTTTGTTGGCTTTGCGCCATTCAGCGAATTTCTCGAGGTTTTCTTCTTTGGTCGCAGGATAAAGCCCGATGATGGTTTCTCCCGCCTGAACCTGCTCCAATGCGAAATCCTCGTAGGCTGTCATTTCCATGGCTTCCTCGGCCACCTCGTCGGCGAGATGGGCGGGAATGACGATGATACTGTCATCGTCGCCCACCACGATATCGCCCGGAAATACCGGTGCGTCGCCGCAGCCAATGGGCACGTTGATATCGATGGCCTCATTGGTGGTGAGGTTGGTCGGGCTTGAGGGGCGGTTGTGATAGGCCGGGATATCAAGTTTGGCGATGTTCATCGCGTCGCGAAAGCCGCCATCGGTCACAACGCCTGCGCCGCCGCGCTTCATCAGCCGGGTGATCAGGATGTCGCCTGCGCTGGCCGCAATAGCCGACTTGCGGCTGTCCATAACCATAACATGCCCGGGAGGGCAGGTCTCGATCGCCTTGCGCTGGGGGTGGTCCGGGTTGCGGAACTCGATCAATTGGTTTCGGTCTTCACGGGCGGGCATGTAGCGCAGGGTAAAGGCGGGGCCGACCATGTTGCGGCCTTTTTGGCTGAGAGGGCGCACGTCCTGAATGACCTGATTGCGCAGGCCCCGTTTGAAAAGCGCAGTTGCGAGAGTGGCGACGGAGACCTGTTCAAGCTTGGCTTTGGTCTCGGGTTTGAGCGGGTGGTCTGTCATGGGATCGGTCCTTGGGGTGTGGTGGGTCGGAACCCACCCTAAGAGATAAGGGAATTGGCGCGCATGAAGTCTCGGAGACGCTGCATCTGGCTGTCGGAGAGCGGCCAGGCGGCAGGCGGACGGGCACCGCCGCAGTCTTCGCCCATGAGCTGCAACGCGGCCTTGACGCCGGGTACATTGGCACCGCCTTGCTCCTCGGCGCGGATATCCTCGAAGACCTGCATCTCGGCGATGAGGCGGCGGGCCTGTGCGTAATCGCCTGCCTCCAGCGCGGTGTTGATCGCGACCGAGCGTTCGGGCCAGACATTGATCAAGCCCGAGGTGAAACCCCGCGCGCCCACGGCATAGAATGTGGGTGCCCAGACCTCGGCCAATCCGCCTGTCCAGGTGATGTGATCTGGCGCGGCCTCGATCGCGGCCTTGAGTTTCATAGGATTGGGCGTGGCCCATTTGACGCCGGTGACACCGTCGATGCGGCAAAGATCGGCAATCGCGTCTATGCCGATGGCGTCGTTGCGCAGGTAGAGGATGAGAGGCAGACCGCCGCCCGCGTCCTGCACGGCGCGGATATAGTCGGCGATGCCACGCGGCGCGACGAAGGGATCGGGCGGCTGGTGGATCATCAGCGCGTCGGCCCCGGCGGCGGCAGAGGCCTCGGCCAGTTTCTGCGCGTCGCGGATGCCACGTCCGACCCCTGCCACCAGCTTGGCGCGCCCGTCGATATGGCGGCTGGCGGCGTCGACCATTGCAATCGCCTCGTCAGTGGTCAGCCCATAGAATTCGCCGGTATTGCCATTGGCCGTCAGCACCGGAACGCCCGCGGCGACGGCCCGGTCGACAATCGGTTTCTGGCGGTCGGGTGCGATGCCACCGGCGGCGCCAAAGGGGGTGACGAGAATGCCGGACACACCGGTCAGGGCAGTGGTCAGGTCCATCAATTGATCTCCGGTTCCGGCACCTGCGCACCGAAATCGGTGCGCAGGAAGTCGAAGTCACAGCCCTTGTCAGCCTGTTCCACATGCTGGCTGAACATCTTGCCATAGCCACGCTCATAGCGCGGTTCGGGTGCGGTCCAGGCGGCGCGACGTTCCGCCAGCTCTTCGTCGGACACCTGCATGTGCAGTTTGCGGTTGGGCACGTCGATCTCGACGATATCGCCGGTTTTCAGCAGCGCCAGTGGACCGCCGACAAAGGATTCCGGTGCCACATGCAGGATGCAGGCCCCAAAGGACGTGCCCGACATGCGCGAGTCCGACATGCGCAGCATATCGCGGTGCCCCTGTTTCAACAGCGCCTTGGGCATCGGGATCATGCCCCATTCCGGCATCCCCGGCCCGCCCAAAGGCCCGGCATTGCGAAGGACCAGAACGTGATCCGGCGTCATCGGGTAATCCTCGTCATTGATGATTTCCTTCAACTCGGCATAGCTGTCGGCGACAATGGCGGGGCCGGAATGCTGCTGGAATTTCGCGTCCATCGCGGCGGGTTTGATCACCGCGCCGTCCGGGGCGAGATTGCCGCGCAGCACGGCAAGCGAGCCTTCGTGATAGACCGGGTTCGACAGCGGTCGGATCACGTCATCGTTGTAGTTCACCGCATCGGCGATGTTGTCGCCCATGGTGCGACCATTGGCGGTCATGACGGACAGGTCGAGCTTGTCTCCCAGCTCCTTCATCAGCGCGGGCAACCCGCCGGCATAGTAAAAATCCTCCATCAGGTATTCGCTGCCCGAGGGGCGGATATTGGCGATCACCGGTGTCGTGCGGCCGATCTCGTCCAGATGATCTAGCGTCAGGTCAATGCCCGCCCGGCGCGCCATGGCGATCAGGTGGATGATCGCATTGGTCGAACAGCCGGTGGCCATGGCCACTGTCACCGCGTTGCGGGTGCTCTCCCATGTCATGATCTTGTCCGGGGTCAGGTCCTCCCAGACCATGTCCACCGCGCGGCGGCCACAGGCGGCGGCCATGCGTTTATGGCCCGCATCGGGGGCCGGGATCGAGGACGCTCCGGGGAGTGTCAGCCCCCAGCCATCAGCGATGGACATCATGGTCGAGGCTGTGCCCATGGTCATGCAGGTGCCATAGCTCCGGGCGATACCGCCCTGCACGCCATCCCATTGCTCCTTGGTGATATTGCCTGCGCGCCGCTCGTCCCAGTATTTCCAGACATCGGTTCCGGAGCCGAGCTTTTGCCCGGCATAATTGCCGCGCAGCATCGCGCCCGCGGGCATATAGATGAACGGCAGCCCCATGGAGACCGCGCCCATCACCAGCGCCGGGGTGGATTTGTCACAGCCGCCCATCAGCACCACGCCGTCAATGGGGTGGGCGCGGAGCGTTTCCTCCACCTCCAGCGCGCCCATGTTGCGATAGAGCATCGAGGTGGGTTTGAGGAACTGCTCGGAGAACGAATGCACCGGCATTTCCACCGGCATGCCGCCCGCCTGGTAGACGCCCTTTTTCACGTATTCCGCGCGGTCGCGCAGGTGGTGGTGGCAAGGCGAAAGATCCGACCATGTGTTGATCACGGCGATCACCGGCTTGCCTTCCCAATCGGCCCCGTCCAGCCCCATCTGCATGGCGCGGGAACGGTGGCCCATGGAGCGCAGGTCATCCGGTGCAAACCACCGTGCAGAGCGCAGGTCTTCGGGTTTCTTGGTCATGTCAGGCCTCTCAGGAAATCGGCTGGGCAAAGGTGAACATCACGATGATGATCACTGCAGCAAGAGCAACCCCCAGAATCCAGGGCCAGATCCCATAGCCGTTGATGTCGTCATGTGAATCGCGTCCAATCATGGGTCAGGCTCCTCAGTTCAACAGTTCAGGCAGGAACAGCGCGATCTGCGGGAACATCATCACGAGGATCAGACCTGTGATCTGAAGCGCGATGAAGGGCAGAACGGACAGGAAGATTTCCTGCAAAGTCACATCTTTGGGTGCCACCGACTTCAACCAGAAGCAAGCCGGGCCAAAGGGCGGCGACAGGAAGTAGATCTGGATGTTCATCACGAACAGGATGCCAAACCAGATCTTGGCCTGATCCTCGGTCATGCCCAGTTCTGGTGCCAGCGTCATCACGACCGGCGCAAAGACCGGCACTGTGATCAGCACGATGGCGATCCATTCCATGAAGGTGCCCAGCACCATCAGGATGAGCATCATCACGATCACTGTCCCCATGGCCGAAAGCCCGAGGTTGAGGAACAGCGAGCGGATAAAATCGCCGCCGCCCACAAGGTTGAAAATGCCCACGAAGGACACCGCCCCCACGATGAGCCAGATGATCGTGCCAACCGTGGTCATCGTGCCTAGGTGTTCAGTCCCGGCATTTGGTGGATCGGATTTAGGATGAAACGATCTGGCTCTGAAGTCCAGATCTTGCAGATGTATTCGTAAGGCGTCAGCCCGCTGAGGGTCTTGAGCC
>NZ_JAQIOZ010000036.1 GCF_028023675.1 Primorskyibacter aestuariivivens
GGCAAACCCCCAGCCGTGGTCTACTGGCTAAGAAAAGACGAAACCCAATCAGGTCAGCAGGAGCAAAGAGTAGCTTAATTTACGCTGAACACTGTCCAAACACTGGGGAGTAGCTCAGGGTGCTCTGCTCTCGGTTTGAGCCACCCCACACGATCCAGATCAAAGCCCCCCGCCCTGCCACATGCTAGTCTCCCGCCATCAAGCCCCCTTCTCGGGGCCACACGCATGAAAAGGAGCCAATGACATGGCCAAAGCCAAGCAATCCAAGACCGACGCCTCCGCCCTGACCGACGCGATGATGGCCTTCACCCCCATGGCCCCCGCCGTCTGGCAGGAGATCATGACCGAAAGTGCGCGCTTCGTCTCGGAGCGTCTGCAACAGGACATGGAAGCCCAGCAGGCCATGATGAACTGCAAAACCCCGATGGAGCTTTTGCAGGTGCAGACGGAATTCTACCAAAAGGCCGTGCAGCAATATACCGAAGAGGCCGCCCGCATGATGAAACGGATGGCCAACCCCATGGGCACCAAGCGGAGCTATGACGACGTGCCGCTTTGATCCCAGTGCAAAAGAAAAACCCCGGACTGTTGCCAGCCCGGGGTTTCCCATGTTCGTAGGCGTAAGCCCGATCAGAGACCGGTGGTCACGTCGATCGTGTTGCCCTCTTCGAGCGTCACATAGGCTTTCTTCACGTCTTTCCGCTTGCCCAACTGGCCGCGGAAACGCTTGACTTTGCCCTTGGTGATCGTGGTGTTCACCGCTTTGACCTTCACACCAAAGAGCGCCTCAACGGCTTCCTTGATCTGCGGTTTGGCGGCGTCGATCGACACTTCGAACACCACCGCGCCGTTTTCAGACGCCATGGTGGATTTCTCGGTGATGATCGGCTTGCGGATCACATCGTAATGTTCTGCCTTGGCACTCATTTCAGACGAGCCTCCAGTGCTTCGACACCCGCCTTGGTGATCACCAGGGTGTCACGCTTGAGGATGTCATAAACGTTTGCGCCCATGGACGGCAGGATGTCGAGACCGTCGATGTTGCGCGCGGCCTGCGCGAAACCTTCGTTGACCTCGGCCCCGTCGATGATCAGCGCGCGCTTCCAGCCCAGTTCCTTGACCTGTTTGGCCAGGGCGCTGGTTTTGCCTTCGGCTGCGGCGGATTCGATCACCACGAGCTGACCGGCTTTCGCCTTGGCGGAGAGCGCGTGCATCAGGCCCAGCTTGCGGACCTTCTTGGGCAGATCGTGGCCGTGGCTACGCGGGGTCGGACCCTTGTAGATACCACCCTTGCGGAAGATCGGCGCATTACGGTCACCGTGGCGTGCGCCGCCGGTGCCCTTCTGGCGATAGATCTTCTTGGTCGAGTAGCTGGTTTCCGAGCGCGTCTTGACCTTGTGCGTACCGGCCTGCGCGTTGTTACGCTGCCAGCGGACCACGCGGTGCAGTATATCGGCGCGCGGCTCAAGACCGAACAGCGCATCATCCAGCTCAACCGAACCGGCAGAACCGCCGTCGAGTTTGATCACGTCGAGTTTCATGCGTCACCCCCTTCCGCAGGTGCTTCTTCTGCGGGAGCTTCGGTTGCGGCTGCAGCCTTCAGACCGGCCGGGAACGGCACGTTCTCGGGCAGCGCTTTCTTGACCGCGTCCTTGACGGTGACCCAGCCACCCTTGGAGCCCGGAACCGCGCCCTTGATCATGATCAGGCCACGATCGGCGTCGGTTTTCACGACTTCGAGGTTCTGCGTGGTCACGCGGACGGCGCCCATGTGACCAGCCATTTTCTTGCCCTTGAACACCTTGCCGGGATCCTGACACTGACCGGTGGAGCCGTGCGAACGGTGCGAGATCGACACACCGTGCGAGGCCCGCAGACCGCCGAAATTGTGCCGCTTCATCGCACCGGCAAAACCTTTACCGATGGACGTGCCGGACACGTCGACCTTTTGGCCTTCGACGAAATGCTCCGCCGAGATCTCTTCACCAACGGCGATGAGGTTGTCCTCGGACACGCGGAATTCAGCCACCTTGCGCTTGGGCGCAACATTGGCCGTGGCGAAATGGCCGCGCATCGCCTTGGACACACGGTTGGTTTTGGCGGTGCCTGCACCCAGCTGAACGGCGGTGTAGCCGTGGCTGTCTGCGGTACGCTGAGCCACAACCTGCAGGTTTTCCAGCTGAAGAACGGTCACAGGGATCTGCTTGCCGTCTTCCTGGAACACACGGGTCATGCCCACTTTCTTTGCAATGATACCAGAGCGCATCTGTTCGTGCCCTCCTTACGCTTGCAGCTTGATCTCGACATCCACACCAGCGGCGAGGTCGAGCTTCATCAGCGCGTCCACGGTCTGGGGGGTCGGATCAACGATGTCGAGCAGACGCTTATGCGTCCGGATTTCGAACTGATCGCGGGATTTCTTGTTCACGTGGGGGCCACGCAGAACGGTGAATTTCTCGATCTTGTTCGGCAGCGGGATCGGCCCGCGCACATCTGCACCGGTGCGTTTGGCGGTGTTGACGATCTCTTGTGTGGACGCGTCCAGCACACGATAGTCAAACGCCTTGAGCCGAATGCGAATATTTTGGCTTTGCATTGGTCTTAGCCTTTATTGGCGCCAAGATTTGGCATTGGAGCCGAGAGGAAGAAACAGGACCACCCTGCCCCTTCATCGGGCCCGAAAGGATAAGGTGCGCATTATCTGCGCACCTCACGCTTGTTTTGGCGGTGTCGCTTACGCGAGGATTTTCGACACGACGCCGGAGCCGACGGTGCGGCCGCCTTCGCGGATGGCGAAGCGCAGGC
>NZ_JAQIOZ010000037.1 GCF_028023675.1 Primorskyibacter aestuariivivens
CGCGCGCCGAAGTCATCGCTGTTCCCAGTGTGCATCATCACATGGGCGCTATGGGCCTTGTTCGCCGGCGTCCCCCCGCGCCGGCCGATATTGAGCCCCGCTGGTACGTAGGGGAACGGTGCGCCGGTTCCCCTCCACCGATAGAGCCACACGAGGTCCAAACTTACAGTTCTGCAAATAGCAGTTGCTATTGCTGCATTCCAAATGGAGCTCGCTATCGTCCCATAGTAGGCGGAGTCGGTGAGGTCGATCAGGATATCGAACGATAGGCTGAACGTGAAAAGGCCCCAGCCGGTTCGCATCTCGTAACGGAAGGTGACCGGATCGTTGAACTCACTCGGCTCCATGAAGCCTAGAGCGTGCGCGCTAAGCATTGTCCTTTCCTCGAGGTGCCGCCACATCCGAGAGCCCTAATAGCTCCAGCGTCTCGGCCACAGTAAATACAGTGCGTAAGCGGGAAATCGCCGGGCGGACCGATAGCGCCATCCACGCCGCGAGGCTTTGGATTGTCGATTTTTCTTTGGGGCCGGCGCTTGTGTCGTGTGAGGTGTCGTCGAGCGGTCCAAAAGGCCACGAGAACCCCCGCGAGGTCAACGACTGCACGGAGTACGAGGCGCACCATGCTGACTGTCGGAGGTTCCGGCTGCTCGCTTCCCATAGGTTCCTCGCGTGATGGTGTTTCGCTTCCACCTCGATCCTCCACAGAACACCAGGGGCTGCGCACCGCGCCTCCACTCCCTTGTCGTACACCCTGATGTAGCTAGGGGCTGTCCGCTTTCCCACCGTTCCAAGCCATAACCCGTTCGTTGCCGTAGCCTGCCCAACCAGGGTTGACCGGCTCGATCGGGATTGAGAGGTCGGGGTAATTGACCCGAGTAGGCAGGTTCCAAAGGAAGGCAGCGGTGTCGAGAGGGCGAGTGTGCAGTGCGTGTCGATTCGTGAGGCGTAACCAGTACACAGCGCCGAAAGGTCCAACGTAGCTGCTGCCCGTGAACCAGATGACTCCCATAGCACCCTCCCGTTTCGCTGACCCCACCGAATGGTGTCTGTTTGCCACCCCTGGTAGCCCTGAAAGGACCATCGGCGAGTGTTGCTAGCTCTTGCCCGATCCCTGTCCTGAATTCCCCAGATGGCCTCTAGGAGCGGCTTGGTATCGCTGAACTCGGTTGTCATCCATCGGAACCAGTCAATGCCCCCTGTCCACTTTTGGAGACTGACTTCCCTGCCACGCGTTCTTAGGGTACGTTGCATAACCGCCTACCTTTGCCGAGGTTAGCGAGAAAGTGAAGCAAGAGCATGGGGAGGGTGATACAGTACCCTCCCCACTTTTCCAAAGACACTGGCTGCCGCCAGTGGATCGCATTGCGGAAGGACTCCGCGACGAGGTGAGAAAAGTCGAGCCTAGGAGAGTATACCTAGGCTCGACTGCTTTCTACCAGCGGGTGCAGCAAACAACGTCAAGCGCCGCTCGACACGAGTAGCAGCTAGCAGACTTCTTAGCCGCCGACTCCCGCCTTCCGGCTCCGCAGCCCCGTCACAATTGTGTTCACGCGAATGGAAACCACGTCATACCACGACGCGGGAATCTCGGGGCGCGCGCCGGGGGAGCCCGGTGCACCGCGAGCGGGCAGCAACGGGTGCGCGTTGACGAGGATGAGGTCGTG
>NZ_JAQIOZ010000038.1 GCF_028023675.1 Primorskyibacter aestuariivivens
CAAACCTGAACTTTAACAGCTACTGGGAGCGAAAAGCCCGGAGCTGATCGGCCAGATCGACCTGCATACCTCTAGTAAACCTAGCGTTATGTGATCTGGCTTACATACAAAGCGTGCCCCACACGCTACAATGGCCTTGCTCGAGTCGGAGCAAGGCCATTTATTTATAGGAGGTGTACATTGTGGGGCACGAAGAGACACGGACTGGAGTCAGCTGGTATGATATTCGTACCGCACTCAGAAGCGTTGGAGGAGCCCACAACGGCGTCTGTGATGTTCTGGTATCAGTGCCAGTGCGGCCAGACTTACAGCACGCTGTTGACGTTCGGGTCCGTCTCAGACGACGAGTTGGAGAACCTGGTGAGTGGGTTGATGAACGCGGCACAAGCGGTATTTGGCCGGATCACCGATCGACCACCCTCGCAGCCCTCGTCCTCAGACTTGTCCTTGAGCTTGACGCGCGCTGCTCAGAGGCTGAGCGAGAACGGGCCCAGCGAGGCCAAGAACGCTTAAGCGGCTTCTAGGTTCTAAAAAGACCCATTCTGAACTGTCAAGGGCCGCATATAACCCTTGACAGTTCAGAATGGGTCTTGTAAAATTTAAGAAGCCGCGAAGCGGTTAGGCCGAGCGAAGCGAGCACCATATCCTCCTACGTTCGGCTTGGTTTACTTGATATGGCTTGAGGTGGCTATGAGTGCTCTACCGCCTGACAACACTGGCCGTTTTCACCTCCACTACAGCGACGGCTTGCACGCTCACACGCTGCTGGCACGCTTCAACAACACTGCATCGCTTCCGACGGTGATGGACAAGGTTGACGCCTTCCTGACAGCCATTGCCACCGATCTGTACCTGCTCAGCGTGCTCGGCGCCGACTTCTCCGATCCTGGGAGTAACATCACCGTTCCGGTGCTCTGGACAGGCGCCAGCACCTATGGCTCAGGCACGATGCCTGCCGTATTCGCGCCACGTGAAATCGAATGGGGTGGCCGTTCGGTAGGCGGCCGACGTTTCAAGGTATACGTCTATGGGGTTGACATAACGACCCCTGACACGTTCCGGCAAGTAGCAGCTGGCAGCAACATCGCGGCGAATGGGATCGCTGCTCTGGCTGATGCACAGACGGCCGGCGTGTTCGTTGCCATCGACAACGAGGCCACAAACCTCTACAACTACGCAAACCTGAACTTTAACAGCTACTGGGAGCGAAAAGCCCGGAGCTGATCGGCCAGATCGACCTGCATACCTCTAGTAAACCTAGCGTTATGTGATCTGGCTTACATACAAAGCGTGCCC
>NZ_JAQIOZ010000039.1 GCF_028023675.1 Primorskyibacter aestuariivivens
TGGACAGTCAGCTAAGGTGTATCCCAAACCTTTGAAGGGATACGAGAATGGCGAAGCGCCGGAATTTTACGGATCAGTTTAAAGCCAAGGTGGCGTTGGAAGCGTTGCGTGGCGACAAGACCGTGCAGGAGATCGCGGCGAAGCACCAACTTCATCCGAACCAGGTCAGCACATGGAAACGGCAAGCCATCGACGGGATGGCGGATGTGTTTTCCGGCGGCAAGCAGAGCGGCCCGACGGAAGCGGAGGTCAAAGAGCTGCACGCCAAGATCGGGAGGTTGGCGGTCGAGAACGATTTTTTGTCGGAAGGGCTCAAAAGGTGAGCCCGGCAAAGAAGCGGGCCATGATCCAGCGTGACCACCCCGAATTGAGTATCAGCCAACAGTGCAAGCTAGTGCAGCTGTCGCGTTCGGCCTTCTACTACACGCCGGTCGGGATCGACGCGGACACGTTGGCGGTGATGAAAGAGATCGACCGGGTGTTCACCAAATACCCGTTCTTCGGCAGTCGCCAGATTGCGGCCTATCTGCGCCGGGAAGGCGTTGTCGTAGGCCGTCATCGTGTCAGGCGGTTGATGGCGAGGATGGGGCTGGAGGCAATCTACAAACGCCCCAGAACCAGCCAGCCGCTTCCGCAGCATCCCGTCTATCCGTACTTGCTGAGAAAGATGGCGATAGACCGCCCCAACCAGGTTCTCCTTTCGGCGATGTAAACATCGCCTGCCGGGCAGTGGGTGCGCCGATATCACCTTCGTGCCGGTGCGGAACGGGTTCTTGTATCTGGTCGCGATCATGGATTGGGCCACGCGCAAGGTGCTGAGTTGGCGGTTGAGCAACACGATGCACGCGGACTTCTGTGTGGACGCTCTGAACGAGGCCATCGCCAAACACGGTCCACCCGAGATTATGAATACAGATCAAGGATCACAGTTCACCGGGTTGGCCTGGATCACCACGCTGACCGAAGCCGGGGTGCGCATCTCTATGGATGGGCGCGGCCGCTATCTGGACAACATCTTTATCGAACGGCTCTGGCGGTCCTTGAAGCAGGAAGCCATCTACCTCGAAGAAATCAGCGACGGGTTCCAGGCCCGACGCGTCATCAAGGATTGGATGGCATTCTACAACACCGAGCGGCCCCATTCCGCGCTTGATCGGCAGACGCCCGACGACGCATAATGGGCGGGCTTGGAAGAGCAAAAAGCAGCATGAAACCTAAACCCGATACACCTTAGATGCGCTGCAAACCTGTCCGAAAAACTGGGACCACTTCAA
>NZ_JAQIOZ010000040.1 GCF_028023675.1 Primorskyibacter aestuariivivens
TGAGCTACTCCCCAGTGTTTGGACAGTGTTCAGCGTAAATTAAGCTACTCTTTGCTCCTGCTGACCTGATTGGGTTTCGTCTTTTCTTAGCCAGTAGACCACGGCTGGGGGTTTGCCGCCAAGGGCGGAGTGTGGGCGCTTTCGATTATAGAATTCGATCCATTTGCCGACACCGGCCTTGGCCTCTGATCCGGTCTCCCATGCGTGCAGGTAGACGCATTCGTATTTCAGGGATCGCCACAGTCGCTCGACGAAGATGTTGTCGAGGAACCGGCCCTTGCCATCCATTGAGATACGGACGCCGGATCGCCGCAAGCAATCGGTCCAGGCGAAGGACGTGAACTGCGAGCCTTGATCGGTGTTCATGATCTCGGGCGGGCCGAACTTGTGGATGGCTTCGTTCAGCGCCTCGACGCAGAAGTCGGCTTCCAGCGTGTTCGAGATGCGCCAGGCCAGAACCTTGCGCGTGTGCCAGTCCATGATGGCGACCAGATACAGGAACCCGCGCCGCATCGGCAGATAGGTGATGTCTGCGGCCCAGACCTGGTTGGGCCGATCCACCCGCAAACCGCGCAACAGATAGGGGTATGTTTTGTGCCCCTTCGCCGCCTTGCTCGTGTTGGGTTTCTGGTAGATCGGCATCAGGCTCATGAGGCGCATCAGCCGCCTAATCCGCTTTTCGTTGACCAGATGACCTTCATTGCGCAGGTGCCAGGTCATCTGCCGAACCCCGAAGAACGGCGTTTCCAGGAACTGCTCGTCGATCTGGCGCATCAGCATCAGGTTCAGCGCTGTCTCGCCCTTAGGCGTGTAGTAGAACGACGACCGCGAGATCGACAGCAAATTGCACTGCTTGCCGATGGACAGGTCGGGATTGGCGGGCTCAACCATCTTCCGTCTCACTTGCCGATCCACGGCTTGAGCTTTCGTGACAAAAAATCATTGGCCACGGCCAGCTCCCCGATCTTCGCGTGCAATTCCTTGACCTGCTCCTCGTCAATCTCAGGGGCTTTCTTGCTGCCGCGCTCAAATACGCCGGACGCACCTTCCAAGAGCGCCCGCTTCCAGCTGTGGATCATCGTCGGGTGAACGCCAAACCGGCTCGCAAGCTCGGCCACAGTCTTCTCACCCCTCAGCGACTCAAGCGCCACCTTCGCCTTGAACTCCGGCGAATGGTTCTTCCGTTTCGACATCTCTAATCTCCTTATCGTCGAAGACCAGCAGACAACAAATCGTAGCTTACGTCAGTGTCCGAATTTCAGGGGGTAGCTCA
>NZ_JAQIOZ010000041.1 GCF_028023675.1 Primorskyibacter aestuariivivens
TAAGGTGCGCATTATCTGCGCACCTCACGCTTGTTTTGGCGGTGTCGCTTACGCGAGGATTTTCGACACGACGCCGGAGCCGACGGTGCGGCCGCCTTCGCGGATGGCGAAGCGCAGGCCTTCTTCCATTGCGATCGGCGCGATCAGTTCCGCCGACAGCTTCAGGTTGTCGCCCGGCATCACCATCTCCGTGCCCTCGGGCAGGATGCAGGTGCCGGTCACGTCGGTGGTCCGGAAGTAGAACTGCGGACGGTAGTTCGCAAAGAACGGCGTGTGACGGCCACCCTCTTCCTTGGTCAGGATGTAGACCTCGGCTTCGAACTTGGTGTGCGGGTTCACCGAGCCCGGCTTACACAGAACCTGGCCACGCTCAACGCCTTCACGGTCCACACCGCGCAGCAGGGCGCCGATGTTGTCGCCCGCTTCACCGCGATCCAAGAGCTTGCGGAACATTTCCACACCGGTACAGGTGGTTTTCGAGGTGTCGCGGATGCCCACGATCTCGATTTCGTCACCCACATTGATCACGCCACGCTCGATACGACCGGTCACAACAGTACCGCGGCCGGAGATCGAGAACACGTCTTCGATCGGCATCAGGAACGGCTCGTCGATCGCGCGCGGCGGCGTGTCGATATATTCGTCCACAGCGGCCATCAGCTCGGCGATTTTTTCCGAACCGATATTGTCGTCGCGGCCTTCCAGAGCGGCCAGCGCCGACCCTGCAACGATCGGGATATCATCGCCCGGGTAGTCATACTCGGAGAGCAGTTCACGGATTTCCATTTCAACCAGCTCAAGCAGCTCTTCGTCGTCGACCTGGTCCACCTTGTTCATGAACACGACCATCTTCGGGATACCCACCTGACGGCCGAGCAGGATGTGCTCGCGGGTCTGGGGCATCGGGCCGTCGGCTGCGTTCACAACCAGGATCGCGCCGTCCATCTGCGCCGCGCCGGTGATCATGTTCTTCACATAGTCAGCGTGGCCGGGGCAGTCGACATGGGCGTAGTGACGCGCGTCGGTTTCATATTCCACGTGCGCGGTCGAGATGGTGATGCCGCGGGCTTTCTCTTCCGGCGCGCCGTCAATCTCGTCATAGGCCTTGAAGTCACCAAATTGCTTGGTGATCGCCGCCGTCAGCGTCGTCTTGCCGTGGTCAACGTGACCAATCGTGCCGATGTTCACGTGCGGTTTGGAACGCTCAAACTTTTCCTTTGCCAT
>NZ_JAQIOZ010000042.1 GCF_028023675.1 Primorskyibacter aestuariivivens
CGTATCGCCCTCATCCATATGCAGCGTGCAGGTCAGCTGCCCCTGGAGCGATTTGGCCATCTCCGCCATCTCCTCTTCGTCCGCCACCCGCACGATCAGGCCGAGCGGGCCGAACACCTCTTCGCCCAGCGCCTCATTGGCCAGCCATTCCTTGCCCGTCGTGGCAAAGAGATAGGGCGTGGCATTGCGCAGGTCGCAGGTCGAGCTCAGCAGCTCCTGCACGCCCGCCGTCCCCGCCACGCGCTCACGTCCGGCGCGATAGGCTGCGGCAATGCCGTCGGTCAGCATGGTCTGCGCGCCCATCGGTTCCAGCGCTTTCGTCGCCGCCTCGATGAAAGCGTCGGCCTCTGGCCCGTCAATGACAACGGCAATCCCGGGGTTGGTACAGAACTGACCCGCGCCCATGGTCAGCGATCCGGCCCAGCCTTCGGCGATTCCCGCGCCACGGGCCGACAATGCCCCGGGAAGGATGAACATCGGGTTAACCGAGCCCAGCTCGCCGAAAAACGGGATCGGATCGGGCCGCTGCGCGCAAAGATCAAAGAGCGCGCGCCCGCCGCCCAGCGATCCGGTGAATCCGACCGCGCGGATTAACGGATGTGTAACCAGTGCCGTGCCAACATCGCGCTTGCCGCCCTGAATCAGGCTGAACACACCAGGATGGAGGTTGCATGATTTGATCGCCGCATGAATCGCCTCGGCCACGATCTCGCCCGTGCCGGGATGGGCCGAATGCCCCTTGACCACGACAGGGCAGCCCGCCGCCAGCGCGCTTGCCGTGTCGCCGCCCGCCGTGGAAAAGGCCAGCGGAAAGTTCGACGCGCCGAACACCGCCACCGGGCCGATGGGACGCTGCACCATCTTCAGATCGGGCCGAGGCAGGGGCGCGCGGTCGGGCAGGGCCGCGTCGTGACGCCGGTCGAGGTAGTCGCCCTTGAGAATATGCTCGGCAAAGAGCCGCAACTGTCCGGTGGTGCGCCCGCGCTCGCCCTGAAGCCGTGCCTCGGGCAGGCCGGTCTCCGAGGTGCCGATGGCGGTGATCGCGTCACCACGCGCCTCGATCTCGTCGGCGATGGCGTTCAGAAACGCCGCGCGGTCTTCGCGCGAGGAATGGCCATAGGACCAGAACGCCTCTTCCGCGGCCTTGGCAGCCCGGTCCACCAGCGC
>NZ_JAQIOZ010000043.1 GCF_028023675.1 Primorskyibacter aestuariivivens
CCATGTGTGGATACCTCGTTTGATGCAAGAGCTTTCTTGATCGGTTCGGGCATGTGATCGGGTACGGTCATGTGTCAGGCCTCTGAAGTTGGGCGTTTCACATGCCGAGGGCCGGTATGGCGATGCGAAGGCCGGGTCCAAATAAATAAAACGAGCGCGAAGCTCTCTGGAACACCCTGGTTTTCCCAACCTCGATCTGGCCGATCAATTTGTCCTTACTGTCTCAGGGTCCTTCTCACATCGTTACCCTTTGCCGCCAATTATGCTGCGCAGGGATCTCGGTAATCTTCGTTTCGGCTCACCATGGCCCAGATGACCCGTGCAGTTTTGTTTGCCAGAGCGATGGCGACCAGCATGCGAGGCTTGCGTTCAAGCATCTTCGCCAACCAGGACCCTTTGGGGGCCCCGTTTTTCAAAGCCCAACGGACCCGCCCCATGGCACCGATAATCAATAGTCGTCGGATATCGCGTTGCCCCATTTTGGAGGTTCGGCCAAGGACCTGCTTGCCTCCGGTCGAGTATTGAACGGGAACCAATCCGAGCCAGGCCGCGAAGTCTCTGCCGCGTTTGAAGCCTCCAAAATCGGGTGCATAGGCTTTGATTGCCATAGCAGTGATCGGCCCGATCCCCGGTGCCGTTTGCATACGGATGCTGTCCGGGTCGCTCTTTGCGGCCTCCCGCAGGTGTTTTTCAATCTCAGTGATTTTCTTCGTCAAAGTTTCGAGTTGATCAAGGTGGACTTGACAGCATTCGACCACGAGCGGCGGCAGCCCATGATCTGGCGCTTCGATATTGGCAACCAACTTCTTGACGTTGAGACGGCCTGCAGGGGCAACAATCCCATATTCCATAAGGTGACCACGCAACGCATTGATGGTCGCGTTACGTTGGCGCACAAGGAGATCACGCGTCTTAAAGACCATCGAGCGAGATTGTTGCTCAGCTGTTTTCACCGGCACAAACCGCATGGTTGGGCGCATCGCAGCCTCTGTGATCGCCTCCGCATCATTCGCGTCGTTCTTTTGCCGTTTGACAAATGGCTTTACATAGATTGGCGGGATCAGGCGTATCTCATGGCCCAATTTTGAAATCTCACGACCCCAATAGTGCGACGAAGCGCAAGCTTCCA
>NZ_JAQIOZ010000044.1 GCF_028023675.1 Primorskyibacter aestuariivivens
CCTGCGGGCGAAGTTGTAGGCTGCCATGAAGTCGGCAAGGTGTGTTCTCAACTGGTCGTGGTTTTCGTAGTGGAAGCGTTTGACGGTCGCCTCCTTGATGGTGCGGTTCATTCGTTCGACCTGGCCATTGGTCCACGGATGGTTTGGCTTGGTCAGTCGGTGCTCGATCTCATTTGCCTCACAGATCATGTCGAACCGCATCTGCCGTGAATATGCTGTGTTCCGGTTGCGGGGCTGCTCGGCGAACTGGATGCCGTTGTCAGTGAGGATCGTGTGGATGCGATAGGGGACGGCCTTGAGCAGGTGTTCGAGGAACTCCCATGCGGTCTTACGATCTGCCTTGTCCCCGAGTTGGGTGACTGCGAATTTGCTGGTCCGGTCAATACCCACGAAGAGGTAGAGCTTGCCCTCCGCCGTCTGAACCTCAGCGATGTCGATATGAAAGAAGCCGATAGGGTATCGCTTGAACCGCTGCCGCTTTGGCTTGTCACCCTCGACGTCCGGCAGGCGCGAGATGCCATTCCGTTGCAGGCATCGATGTAGCGCCGAGCGTGTCAGGTGCGGAAGCGACGGCCGAAGCGCATAGAGGCAATCATCCAACGGCAGTAGCGTATGACGCCGGAATGCGACAACCATGGCCTCCTCCGCTTCGGTGAGAACGGTCGAACGCGGCTCCCTCGGCCCAGTCTTCAAGTCCTCCACCGTCGCCCGCTTGCGCCACTTCGCGACGGTCTTGGGATTGATGCCCAGCTCCTTGCTCAGCTGCGCGAGCGAAGCTTGCGATCGCTGTATTGCAGCTCTGACGGCGTACGTGGTCGTGGCGCTCCCGTGACGAACTTGTCCCATAATGCTTCCTTCAATTCCTGAGAAAAAATCACACCATCA